>CAZJOM010000200.1:0-1681 GCA_964547645.1 uncultured Flavobacteriaceae bacterium | reverse complement strand
TCGCCGCCGTCGTCCTGGGCGAGAAGGAAGGCCCGCGCTTCATCGTGATCGAAGGCGAACCCGGCGCAGGGCCGTGATCCTCGTGTTCGCCTAAACCCGTCTCGCCCAGTCCAGCGCCGCCTCCATCGTCCGGTCACGTCCGGCTACAATGTCGGCGACCGTATCCGGCATCAGCACGTCCGGCGTGACGCCCGCATCCGGTTGCGGTGTCCCTGGAAAGTAGCCGACGAGCGGCAGATCGAACTCGATCCCGCTTGCGGGCAGGCGCACAAAGAAGAAGCAGCCGCCGTTGATTCCGCGTCGATTGCCGCCGGTCTCGCTGCCGAACAACTTCACCAATCCGGTCTGCTTGCCTCGCATGGCGAACTGAAAGGTCGCCGAGCTGTTCACCGGCCCGATCAGCGCGGCGACCGGCACCGGGATCTTCGGCCCTTTCGCCGGTATGGTAGCATCACCGCCGACACCGGGCCGTTCGAAGAATCCGCCAGGCAACGGCTTGCCGCCGACGCCGAGCTCGCGAAAGCTATTGTCCCAGGTGTCGAGATAGGGGTTCAACGCCGCTGGCGTCCGCTGATAGCGGACGCGCTGTTGATCGGCGGGGAAACGAAGATCGCGATCGGCAAGGCGTGCCAGTATCTCATCACCGCAATCCTCGCCCCCTTCGCATGCGCGAATGTCGACGATCAGAGCCTTCGCGCCCTTCAAACTGGCGAACCGCTCCGCCAGCCACTCGCGCCACGTCTTCCATTTGTTCTGATACATGGCCCAGTCGGGCATCGTAAGAACTGCGACGCCGTCGTCGCGCATGTCCCAACGCCAGATCGGTCGATCGTCGGTCGAGCGCGGCCTCAGCGTTCGCCGCCGTTCCTCCAGACCGATTGCCGGCAGGCTTAGCGTGCGCACCGCGCCGTCCGGCGTGCGCGCGATAACCTCATGCGAAGGTCTACGCGGTGGGTAGAGCAGACCTTGAAAGGCGTCGAACGCTTCGACGCTCTCAAACCCCTGCACTGACAGCCATGATCGCCGCTTGCCGTCATTTCCCCCGTCAGCGCGCGCGTAGGGCATCAGTGCGGCAAGCATGTCTCGCGCCGGCATGCCGTTGATCATTTCCACGATGGTACCGGCAGGCAAGCTCGCGCTTGTGTCGCGCGTGATCACCATCTGCCCATCCACCCAGCGGAACCAAAACGGCAAGCGCGTCGGCCGGCCGAAAAGCGCCGCAGATACCACGTCCGATTGATTGAAAAAATTGCAGTAGCTATGCCCGCATCGGATCGTTGCCAGAAATCGCGACAACAGCAGATAACGCGCCGCCAAATCCGGCGCCGCCACGAAGGCGGACTCAAGCGCCGCCAGGCGGCCCTCGATTTCTACGGGAGAGCTGTACCGATAGAGCCCAGGATGAATCTTCAGTGCCTCGCGCAGGATCGCGATGTCGTCTTTCAGAGCCTTGGCCGGCGACGCGTCCGCGAACACAAGTGCTGGTGCGAACGAACCGGCCGCAGCCGCCCCCGCTAATCCCAAAAAATGCCGTCGCTGCATGAACTCCCCCGGTGCCGTCGCGATGGCCGCGCGGTGTCAAGGGACATACGGCGGGTCCTCGTCCTTGGATTTGAACCCGATCGCCTAAGCCGCGATCAGCCCCGCTTCCACGGGATCGCCCACACGCTCAAGCAGCGCC
>CAZJOM010000199.1:0-1763 GCA_964547645.1 uncultured Flavobacteriaceae bacterium | reverse complement strand
GCGCGCCGCTCCGCGATCCGCCGGGACGTGTCCGCCATGACGTGACTATCGATCGGCCGTCCAGCCACTGCGGCGATCAATTCCTTCGCTGCATGGATCGCCCCCGGCGCGCAGGTGAACGCCTGCTGCACCAACCGCTCCGACTCCTGCGCCAGCGCGTTGTTGTCGTCGACCAGAATGTGGACCAGCCCGAGCCGCTGCGCTGTCGCCGCATCGAAGCGCTCCGCCGTCAAGAAGTACCGGTGCGCCGCCCGCTCCCCGATCGCGCGCAGCACATAGGGCGAAATCACCGCCGGAATAATCCCAAGCCGGACTTCGGACAACGCGAACGAAGCTGTCTTCGTCGCGATCGCCACATCGCAGGCCGAAACGATCCCGCACCCGCCCGCCATCGCTGCCCCATGCACGAGCGCGATCGTCAACTGCGGCAGCGTATGCAACCGGTGCAGCATCCCCGCCATATCGCCGGCGTCTTCGCGATTGTCCGTCGCCGAGTAGTCCGCCGCGGCCCGCATCCAAGCGAGGTCCGCGCCCGCCGAGAAACTAGGCCCCGCACCCTCAACCAGAACCACGCGTACGCCGTCGGCCGTGCGCAACGTCTCGAAGATATCCGAGAGCTTCTCGATCACCTGCGGATTGAATGCGTTGTGTACCTTCGGCCGGTTCAACGTCACGACCGCCACACCCGCCCGCGTGGTGTTCAAAAGGACGACATCTTCATCGGAATCGCTCATGGGTCCGCCTCCAGCGCGTTGCTACGAAAGCAACTACACCAGCGCGCGCCGCGCCGCTAGGCTGTCAATGCCCGCCCCCGCGCAGCACCACGCGTTTCACGACATAGAGCACGCTGATCACGATCAGATACCCGGCGTAGAGGCGCAGCAGATACTTCCAGTATTCAAGCTCCACCAGCGGCGGCAGGCGGAACGCCCCGCCATTCGCGAGCACGGGAAGCATGACGTCGAAGACCGCATGCGCGACCACGGCGCCCAGCGCGACAATGAAAATCCGCCGCCAGCTTCCCATCAGATAAGCCGCAGCGGCCGCGATGATGAGCCCCTGCACCGCGTTCACGCGATAGAAGCCGGATTGAAAATAGGCCGCCAACGTATCGACGATCTGCTGCGCGATTTCCATGCAACGCCTCCCCTGAACTAACGCGGCCAGTCCCCACGCACGGACAACATCCTGACCTGCCGCCCGCCGCAATGCTTGCGCCGCACCTCGGCCGAGCATGACCGAGGGTTCAGCCCTTTGTCGAGACACACCCAGACCTCGGCCAACTCATTGCGGTTGCAGGTGGCGGAAATGCCGTCGTTCGGAAAGTCACGGTTCGCCTGCAAAAACTGCCGCCGCACTTCATCGGCGCTCGTGACCAGCGGTTTGGCGGGAGATCGATAAGCAGCCGGCACCTTGACCGCGTCCACCGCCAACGCCGCAGCTGCGAAATAGTCGTCTTGGGCAAGCCCCGAGCAAACGCCGTGCTTCTCCCACTCATGCTGCACCAGCTTCTCCGACGGCGAGAGCTTCAACGCCGCGCGCATGTTCGACGCGGAAACACGCCGCGCCTCGGACGTCTCGCAATACTCCGGCCATCCGCGCTCGTTCTGCGGCCACAGCCCATGCAGCACAAACCCAAACGGCCGCCCCGACCGGCACTGCAAGTCGTCGTCCCGTCCCCGCCCCGCATCCGAAGAACAATGCGTCGGCGACCACGACAGAACGAGCAGATAAAAGTCGAAGTCCCCATCGCTCACCGGCAC
>CAZJOM010000198.1:0-1772 GCA_964547645.1 uncultured Flavobacteriaceae bacterium | reverse complement strand
TCGACGGCTGTCAGGTCGTGGCCCAACGCACGAAGGAAAAGGACGGCTACACCGCAGTCCAGCTCGGTTCCGGGCTGGCCAAGGTCAAGCGCGTCTCGAAGGCCGAACGCGGCCACTTCGCCAAAGCGCAAGTGGAGCCGAAGCGCAAGGTCGCCGAGTTCCGCGTGTCGCCCGACAACCTTGTCGAAGTGGGCGCGGTCATCACCGCCGACCATTTCATCCCGGGCCAGATCGTCGACGTCTCCGGCATCACGATCGGTAAGGGCTTCGCGGGCACGATGAAGCGTCACAATTTCGGCGGTCTCGAAGCCTCGCACGGCGTCTCGATCTCGCACCGTTCGCCGGGTTCGACCGGCAACCGCCAAGATCCGGGCCGCACGTTCAAGGGCAAGAAGATGTCCGGCCACATGGGCCAGGTCCTCGTCACGACGCAAAACGTCGAAGTGGCGAAGGTCGACGTCGAGCGCGGTCTGATCATGATCAAGGGCGGCGTTCCTGGTTCCAAGGGCAGCTGGGTGATGGTCCGCGATGCGGTCAAGCGCCCGCTTCCAAAGGAAGCGCCGAAGCCCGCGGCCATTCGTAAAGCCGCCGCTGCGGCGCCAGCGGCTTGAGGAGCGAGACAGCTATGAAAGTCAAAGTCCTCACCCTCGATGCCGGCGCTGCCGGCGAAGTGGAACTCAGCGAAGGCGTGTTCGGCGTAAGCCCGCGCGCCGATATACTTGCGCGCGTTGTGCAGTGGCAGGAAAATCGCCGCCACGTCGGTCAGCATCGGGTATTGACGCGCTCGGAAGTCGATCGCACGACGAAGAAGATGTACAAGCAAAAGGGCACCGGCCAGGCGCGTCACGGCGCGGCGGCCGTTGGTCAGTTCCGCGGCGGTGCGAAGGCCATGGGCCCGGTCCTCCGCTCGCGAGAAACCGAACTCCCGAAGAAAGTGCGTGCCCTGGGCCTCAAGATGGTCCTCTCCGCAAAAAGAAAAGACGGCCACCTCATCGTTCTCGACGCGGCCAAACTAACCGAAGCCAAGACGAAGAAAGTCGCACTCTCCTTCGGCAAGCTCGGACTCAAATCGGCGCTGATCGTTGACGGCCCGGAATTCGACACCGGCTTCCAACGCGCCGCCCGCAACATTCCCAACATCGACCTTCTCCAGGTTCAAGGCATCAACGTCCTCGACGTTCTACGTCGCGAGAAACTGGTTCTGACGAAGGCCGCGCTCAACGCCATCGAGGAGCGCCTGAAATGAGCAAGCTAGCTGCCTACGCGGCGATCCTTTCGCCGGTCATCACCGAAAAGTCGACGAAGCTGTCGGAGCACAACCAGGTTGTCTTCCGCGTGCCGCACGACGCGACCAAGCCTGAAATCAAGAAGGCGGTCGAAGAGCTGTTCAAGGTGAAGGTCAAGGGCGTCAACACGCTCGTGACCAAGGGCAAGAAGAAGATGTTCCGCGGTCGCAAGGGCGAACGCAGCGACGTGAAGAAAGCGGTCGTGACCCTGCATGAGGGTTCGACGATCGACGTGACGACGGGGCTCTGAGACCAATGGCACTAAAGACCTTCCGGCCCACGACGCCTTCGACGCGCCAATTGGTGCTGATCGACCGCAGCCAGCTCTTCAAGGGCCGGCCGGTGAAGACGTTGACTGAGTCGAAGCATTCCAGCGGCGGGCGCAACAACGCCGGCCGCATCACCTCGCGCTATCGCGGCGGCGGGCACAAGAAGCTCTACCGCGTGATCGACTTCAAGCGTCGCAAGTTCGACGTCGAAGGCACG
>CAZJOM010000197.1:0-1854 GCA_964547645.1 uncultured Flavobacteriaceae bacterium | reverse complement strand
CCGCCGAAGTCGTGCATGTAGCCGGAGGTGAAGCGCAGCGATTGGAAGTTTAATTCGATCTGCTTGAAAGCGAGATCCTTTAGCGCCGAGGCTTTCAGCGTCGATGCGGTTTGGGGGCCAAGCCAGCGGCGGGCGAAAGGCGCGCAATCGGCTTGCTTGGGATAGGTTTTGACGAGGTTCAGAAAGAAGGGCAGCGATGAGCTTGCCTTTGCGGTGCGGTAGGACAGGCGATAGATGAAGCGGACCTCGCCGCAGCTCGCGCTGTCGAAGTCTGCGCGGTCCATGCGGTTGATGACGCCGATCAGTTTCATCTCGGCATAGGGCGAGGCGAGCCAGCGTTCGTCGAAGTGGCGCGGTTCGTCGCCGTCGTATTCGATCGTGTAGGGATATTGCGAGTTGTTCGAGAGGTGGCGGATGAAGTAGCCGCCTTTCGTATCGTTCGCCGAGCGCTTGCCCTTGTCTTCGAAGTTGCGGAGGAGGCGGACCATCTCCGGGATGTCGCCGGCGTTGGGCGGGATCATCTGCGGCAATTGATCGGTACGCTGGTCGTGCGGGAGCTGGCGGCCGACGACGTCGGCGAGGCTGCGGTAGAGCGGGTTGGCGTTGTACATCTCGCTCGTACGCGAGGTTCTGGGGCCGCCCAGTTGCTCGGACAGTGTGAAGCCCGAATTCTCCAGCGCGTTCAGCGTCGGCGTTTCGAGGACGTTGACGGCCGGTTCGGCCGCCGCCGCGCCCGCCAGCAGCGCGAACGCCAGTGCGATAGTCCAACGCATACGCTCCCCCCAATCGCCGGTTATCCGAGCGCGAGCATGTGGCCCACTTCGGGCTGCACCTTTCCGGCCACCATATCACGGTAGACGCGTTCGACATCGGTGCGGCCGCGGCCGTGCTCGATTTTCATCCAACCGTCGACCGAGGCGTTGAAGCCGGTCCAGGCGGTGGCGAGATTTTTTTCCAAGCCGCCCGGGCCCCAATCCTGATTGCGCTTCTTCACGCGGTCGGGTGCGAAGAACATCTGTGGCTTCGGTCCGGGCAGGTCTGCGTTTGGCCCCCTATGGTCCCAATGGGTGGCGCCGACAGCGCAGCTGTACTTCAGGTCGTCGGACCAGTGTTTGTGGACCGCGGCGCGGACGTCGCCGCTGCCTGCCATGTCGACGAAGATAGCGGCCTTGTCGCGCGGGCTTTGCGCGATGGCGTCGTAGCTGACGACGCGGTCGTAGTATTTCGTCCGCTCGACGAAAGCCGCATTCGACTTCGAGGTAAGGCCGACAACGCTCACTTGGCCGCGGCGGTTCGCGTGCAGCAAAAACGCGAGGCCGAGCGAGGTTTTGCTCGACGCGCTGGACAGCACGACGTCGCGCCCACCGAAGAAGTCGTTGTCGGCCAGAAAATCGTCAATCAGGAACGATGTGGCGAACAGCGGCCGAAGCAACGCTTGCTGGTCTTCGCGCGCTTTGTTGTAAGCCGGATCGGCGGCAACGCGGGTGTAGGTATTGTAGACAGCCGCCATCTTCTGACGATGGGCGGCGCCGTCGAAGAAATGCAGCGGTGTGGCGCGCGCCGGCTCGACGATCAGATGGGTGGACATCGGGAAGTAGCCGTAGACGCGTTCGCCGACTTTCACGCCTTCGGCTTGCGACTCGACGACATCGCCGAACCCCCAGACCGGAACACGGCCCCAGCCCTCGGGGGCGGGGAAGAAGTTCCAGTACATCATCGCATCGCCGAACGCGCCGTAGGTCACGTTGTTCGATGTGAACGAGAAGCGGTCGACCTTGATCAGCGCTTGCCCGGGTTTGAGCGCGAGCGGCGTTTCGACGAATTTCGTTTCGTGCAGGTTCTTGCGGCTGACGA
>CAZJOM010000196.1:0-1903 GCA_964547645.1 uncultured Flavobacteriaceae bacterium | reverse complement strand
ACCTGCCGCTCGATCCAGTTCCGGAGTTCCCGCGTGCGGTTGTCGAAGTCGAACACGGCGGCGCTGATCCCGTGCCGCCAGGCGAGTGCGCTGTCTTTGGGATTGCGCTCCAGCGCCTCAAGCTCGCCCACGTAACTCGCATGGTCCGCATCACCCTTGAACAGGCCCTGCTCCACCATCGGCTGCTTCAACCGCTTCACCACCGCGGCCATATCGCCGAACGAATATTCCGGATGATACTGCACGCCCCAAAACGTACAGCGCCGCGTCTTGATCTCCGCCGCCTGCACCGAACTCCACGCGCTGGTCGCCAAGATCGTCGTGCCGCGCGCGGTTTCCTCAACCTCGTCGAGATGCACCGTCACCGCGTCGAACACCGGCGCCTTATCCCAATAGAGATCGTGCTCCTCGCCCGCATCGGTCAGCATGATGCCGCGCGCAAAGCCGACCTCGCGGCCCTTCGGGTTCTTGCGCACCGTGCCGCCGGCCGCGACCGTCGCCACCTGCAACCCCCAGCACGAACCGAAGAACGGCGTCTCCGTCTCGAACACCGCACGCGCCAGCTCGACCTGCCGCATGATCGACGGCCCAAGATCATAGATATTCAGCGACGACCCCGTGATCGCGATCCCGTCGTAGCCGTCAAGCCCTGCGCGATCCGGCAAGTTCGCACCCATATCCGCCGGGAAGCACACATCGACGCGCGCGCCTGGACAGAGCTTGCGCAGCAAATCCGCATACCCGTCGCTCGCCACCCGCCCACCAACGGCCTGGTGCCGCGCACGGCCTTCGGCCGTATTGCCTTCGACGACGAGGAGGCGTGGCGAACTCATGCCGCTTTCAAATCACCTGAGAGAGCTGCATCGAAGATACGCCGCGCGCCCGCCACATCAAGCGCAATCGGATTGCCGCCCGCCGTCGGATCGACGATCGCCATCTCCGCGATCTCCTTCGCGCGCGCATTGTCGACTTTCAAACCCTTCAGCGTGTGCGGGATTCCAATCTCATCGCGCAGATTCAGTACAAAGCCCTGAAACGCATCGAACGTGCCGCCAAGCCCCATATAGGCCGCAAGCCGCGCAGTCTTCGCCTCGATCGCCCGCCGATTGAACGCCAGCACATAGGGCATGAACACCGCATTGGTGAGCCCATGATGCGTGTCATAGAGCGCGCCAATCGGATGCGAGAGCGCATGGATAGCGCCAAGCCCCTTCTGGAACGCAGTCGCCCCCATCGCCGCTGCGGCCATCATGTTGCCGCGCGCCTCGATGTCGGAACCGTTCTTCACCGCCTTGACGAGGTTCTCCTTCACGAGCCGCATGCCTTCGACGGCGACGCCGTCGGCGAGCGGATGAAATCCCGGCGCGCAATACGCCTCAAGACAGTGCGCGAACGCGTCCATCCCCGTCGCCGCCGTGATAGGTGCCGGCAACCCGATCGTCAGCGCCGGATCGCACAACGTCACCACCGGCATCATCTTCGGATGAAAGATGACTTTCTTGGTGTGCGTCGCCTCTTGCGTGATGACACCCGCTCGGCCGACCTCCGAGCCTGTACCCGATGTCGTCGGCACCGCGATCACGGGCGCAATCCCCTTCGGGTCCGCCCGCGTCCACCAATCGCCGACATCCTCGAAGTCCCACATCGGCCGCGTCTGCCCCGACATGAACGCAATGACCTTCCCCACGTCGAGCGCAGACCCACCGCCGAACGCGATGACGCCGTCATGCTTACCCGCACGCAGCATCGCGACACCCGCCGCGACGTTGGACTCGATCGGGTTCGACCGGATCTCCGAAAAGACCGCGACGCCAAGCCCCGCGGCTTTCAGTCCGTCGACCGCGGCCTTCGTCATCGCGAGCCCCGCCAATCCCGGATCGGTCACGAACAGCGGCCGCGCAAT
>CAZJOM010000195.1:0-1922 GCA_964547645.1 uncultured Flavobacteriaceae bacterium | reverse complement strand
TCGTCTTCGCGGAAGCCGGAGATCTGGCGAAAGCCGAGCCGCATGGCGTGCGTGGTGCGGATGTCGGCGGCCATGGTGGCGTGGCGGGGGTGGAGACTCTTCAGTGCTAGCGCTTCCCCCCTTGAGGGGGAAGCTGGCACGCGCGGAACGCGCGTGACTGATGGGGGGGATTCGTGCGCTGACTGCCCCCCATCCGTCTCGCGGCTTCGCCGCTCGCCACCTTCCCCCTCAAGGGGGGAAGGGCTTGGATGTTGAGCGGGTTCCAACGTGTTGTCCCAATCGGAATAATTGATATCGACCGTGCGCATCTCCACGCCGTGTTCTTGCGCGTCGCGGACGATTTGGGCGGGGGCGTAGAAGCCCATGGGTTGGGAGTTCAGCAGGGCGGCGGCGAAGACGTCGGGGTAGTGGCATTTGATCCAGCAGGAGAAATAGACGAGGAGCGCGAAGCTCGCGGCGTGGCTTTCGGGGAAGCCGTAGTCGCCGAAGCCTTTGATCTGTTCGAAGCAGCGGACGGCGAAGTCGTGCTCGTAGCCGTTCTCGATCATGCCGTTGATGAACTTGTCTTCGAAGGTTTTGATCGTGCCGAGGTGGCGGAACGTCGCCATGGAGCGGCGCAGGCGGTCGGCCTCCGACGGGGTGAATTTCGCGGCGACGATGGCGATGCGCATCGCTTGTTCTTGAAACAGCGGCACGCCCAGCGTGTTTTTCAGCACGGCTTCGAGTTCGGGTTTCGGGTAGACGGGCTGCTCGAAGCCTTGGCGGCGGCGCAGATAGGGGTGCACCATGCCGCCTTGGATCGGGCCTGGGCGCACGATCGCGACTTCGATGACGAGGTCGTAGAATTTGCGCGGCTTCAGGCGCGGCAGCATCGACATCTGCGCGCGACTTTCGATTTGGAACACGCCGATCGTGTCGGCGCGACAGATCATGTCGTAGACGGCGGGTTCCTCCTTCGGGATCATCGAGAGGTGGGGTTCTAGGCCGTAATGCGTGTCGAGCATCTGCAGCGCTTTGCGGATGCAGGAGAGCATGCCGAGCGCGAGCACGTCGACTTTCAGGATGCCAAGGGCGTTCAGATCGTCCTTGTCCCACTCGACGACGGTGCGGTCTTCCATCGCGGCGTTCGAGATCGGGACGACCTCGTCGAGGCGGCCGCGCGTCATCACAAAACCGCCGACATGTTGCGAGAGATGGCGCGGGAAATCGGTCAGTTCTTGCGCGAGCGCGAGGGCTTGCGCGAGCCTTCGGTCGGTGGGGTCGAGGCCGATGCGCTTCACCTCGTCGTGCATCGGTGCTGACGTTGACCAGCCCCAGAGCGTACCGGCAAGCGCGCCGATTGTGTCTTCGGAGAGGCCGAAGGCTTTGCCGACGTCGCGGATGGCGCTGCGTCCGCGGTAGCAGATGACCGTGGCGGCGAGCCCGGCGCGGTGGCGGCCGTAGCGTTCGTAGATGTACTGGATCACCTCCTCGCGCCGTTCGTGTTCGAAGTCGACGTCGATGTCGGGCGGCTCGCGCCGTTCGGCGGAGACGAAGCGTTCGAACAGAAGATCGACTTGCGTCGGGTCGACCTCGGTAACGCCGAGGCAGTAGCAGACGACGGAGTTCGCGGCCGAGCCTCGGCCTTGGCAGAGGATGCCCTGGCTGCGCGCGAAGCGGACGATGTCGAAGACGGTGAGGAAGTAGGGGGCGTAGTTCAGTTCGCCGATCAGCTTCAGTTCGTGGTTGAGCGCGTGGCGGACTTTGGGTGCGAGGCCGGCCGGGAAGCGGCGGCGGGCGCCTTCTTCGGCGTAATGGATGAGTGCGTCCTGCGTGGTGGCGAAACCTTCTTGGGTTTCGTGCGGGTATTCGTAGCGCAGGTCGTCGAGCTTGAAGGTGAGGCGTTCGGCGAAGCGGGCCGTTTCTTCGACCGCGTCCGGGAT
>CAZJOM010000194.1:0-1974 GCA_964547645.1 uncultured Flavobacteriaceae bacterium | reverse complement strand
GCGTCGAAGCACGCGCTCCTGATCATGCTCGAATGGCTCCGCGACGAAACGAAAGACGCGCAACTCGCGATCCACGTCCTGCTACCGGGTGCCGTCTACACGCCCCTGATCGCACGCTTGATCCCGGACCCCGCCCAAGCCCCACCGGCCATCAATCTCATCATGCCCGAACAATGCGCCGAGCGTGCACTCAAGGGCATGGACCTCGGCCTCTTCTACATCCCCACCCAACCCCACCTGTTCGACGATATGCAGCCAAGGCTGGAAGGAATGAAGGCATCGCTGAAGGCGTTGGAGATCTAGCGCACGGCACTGATGCCCGCCGCTGCGGGAAGAAAACCGTTGACCGACGGAACAGTTCGTTCTATAAATGTTCCATACGATTTTTCGCAGAAATCAGCCGCTGCTTCTGCGTTACGGGTGAAATTCGTACGACTTTACGCCAAGCGGCGAAAGATCGAGGCAATTCAATAGCTTATCTCCGAACGAAGGCTCAGTGCCCACTATCCTTCGCATGCACGCCCCAAAGCCGCTCGCGGGGCAGATAGCCATCGTACCCACGCGTGGAAACCTCGCACCACGCGCCCTCGCACGCGACGAGCTCGGCAAGCAGTCCCGGCTCCGCATAGGCGATCGCGTCAGCATCGGACTTCGGCGCCTTCAGCAGCGCCGTCTGCCCATCGCCGGTAACGACCACATTCCGCCGCCCATCGAGCAGCGCGGCACGCACCCAACCGGTCGAGCCGCCTTCGTCCCGAATACGCCGCCAGCCGTCATACTCGGCGATGATCTCGACCGGCAGCCCAGGCTTCACATACGTCCAAAGCAATTCCTGATCCGTCGAAGGACCGCGCCGGACGTTCACGCGCTCGGCCTTCAACGTCACCCAGCGCGGCACAGGCAATCCGGTGGCAACGATCGGCGGCGGGGTGATGGGACCGGCCGGAATCTGCAGCGCCGCCTCGACAATCGGCTTTGGCTTCGGCGCCGGCACGGACGCAGCGTCAACGCGCGCCCCCGTCATCAGACACACCGCCAAGAGCCAACAACCCAGAAGGAATACTGTGCGCAATGCGTGCCTCATGCCCGGGGCGCCTTGCTGCGCGGCCGGGTTCGTTCGGACGATAGGAAATGATGAGCAATATCAGCGCTATCGAGCTTAACACTGCGTTATCGCCTGAAGTTTTTTTCCAGGCACGATTGCACCCTAGGAAGCCGCCTCTGCCCCTGCTAGAGAGTGATTTGTTCCCGATTTCGATCAAGAAAAATGCCCGCGAAAAAGCCCCTCGTCATCGTCACCCGCAAGCTGCCCGACGCCATCGAAACCCGCATGCGCGAGCTTTTCGACACGCGCCTGAACGTGGACGACACGCCCATGACGCGTGAGCAGCTGACCGAAGCAGTGCAGGCAGCCGATGTGCTGGTGCCCACGGTCACCGACCGGCTGGATTCGCGCATCCTCGCGCGGGCCGGCGAGAAGCTGCGACTGATTGCGAACTTCGGCGCCGGCGTCGACAACATCGATCTCGAAACCGCGCGCGCCCGCGGCATCACGGTGACGAACACGCCGGGCGTCTTGACCGATGACACCGCCGACATCGCGATGGCGCTGATCTTGGCCGTGCCGCGTCGCATCGTCGAAGGTTCCGCCGTCCTTTCGAAGGGCGACTTCAAAGGCTGGTCGCCGACCTGGATGTTGGGCCAACGCATCACCGGCAAACGCCTCGGCATCATCGGCATGGGCCGCATCGGCCAAGCGGTAGCGCGCCGCGCAAAGGCATTCGGCCTGCAGATCCACTACAACAATCGCAAACCGGTGCCGAAGCCCGTCGAAGAAGAACTGGAAGCGACGTACTGGGACAGCCTCGATCAAATGCTGGCCCGCATGGACATCGTCTCGGTAAACTGTCCCCACACGCCCGCGACCTATCACTTGCTCTCGGCCCGCCGCCTAAAGCTGATGAAGCCGAGCGC
>CAZJOM010000193.1:0-1983 GCA_964547645.1 uncultured Flavobacteriaceae bacterium | reverse complement strand
TCGAGCCGTACTCCATCACAACGCACCTGTCCTTCGCCTTACATGGCACTTCGACGAACGCTCTGTCCGATTTTCCCGGGAGTTGAACGCTTCGTGTTTGCGCAAAGTCGAGGTCATCCAACCGAGCGCTTTGAAGCGAGCCGAAGCATTGGTCGGTGCACATATTCAACGTCAGCTGTCCGTCAGTGACGGATATTTTGTTGAGCGGGGCGCAGGCCTGGAAGGTGACGTCCGCGCGAAGAACTTCCGTAATGTCGTTCAGCGCATCGGCGCGTGCGGTGCCGGCTCCGCAGGTCAATGCCAACAGCGCCGCCACAAGAGTCGGCAGAACGATGTTCGTGTTCAAACCCATTTCGAAATCCTCGCTCTGGCCGCGTGTCCAAGTTGGTGCATACCATACCGGAAGGCTCGGCGGTCCGCGCGCGCTCATGGCTGCAGGGTTGGCGGTTGTTTTGATCACACTATTCGCTTGCAAATGTTCTTATTATGTTCTAGTCTGATTGGAACGTAATTGGGGCCGATGGTGCGATGGCGGACAGAGACATGGCGGGACGGCGGCGCTGTCGGCGGGACCTGGATTTTCGGGGCGCGCGGCGACCGGTTTTTCCGCCAACTCCCGGGTACATGGGGTTGTTCGTTCGAATTTTTGCCTGGGGACTATCCCCCTGCAGGGTTTGAACCGTGACCTACCGCGAGTTAGCGCCTGACCGGTCGCTGGCCGACTTCGTTCAGTGCGTTTGGACCTATGAGGCGCCGGCGGATGGTTCCGCGCAGCCGATCGCGCCCGATGGGCGGTGCGAGCTCATTGTGCATTTGGGGACGCCTTATCGCGAGGTTGGTGCGCGGTCGCGGCAACCGCGCGTTCTGTTTGCGGGACAGCTGACGAAGCCCTTGACGCTCGTGGCGGAGGGTGCCGCCGCCGTCGTCGGTGTGCGCTTCCGGCCGGATGGGGCGCGCGCCTTCTTCGGGCGCGATGTGAGTGCGGCGACCGATAAGCGGGTCGATTTGGTCGAGGTGCACGGCGCGGCGGCCGATGCACTTGGGCAAGCGGCGCGGCGTGCGAAGCGGTCGGCGCCGATGGTTGGTGTCGTGCAGCGCTACGTGCGTGCTCGCGTTGATGTGGCGGTGCCCGATCCGATCGTCCGTGCGGCCGTGCGCGACCTGCTCGCCGGGCGCGATGCGAGCCGCAGTACTTTGTCGGAGCGGCAGTTCGAACGGCGGTTCAAGGCGGCGGTCGGGGTGAGCCCGCGCATGCTGCGCGCGATTTTGCGTTTCCGGCATGTGTTCGACTTGATCGAGCGGCCGCGGCGCGCGGGGTGGCTGGAGGCGGCGCTCGATGCCGGCTACTTCGATCAGCCGCAGATGGCGCGCGACTTCCGGCGGTTCCTCGGTTGCACGGCAAGCGAATGGGCGACGCAGCGGGCCGGGCTTGCACGCGCCTTGGCGGCGCCGGCCGGCGCGTCGGATTGATACAAGATTGTCCGCGTGTGCGCGCGCTAGGGTGAGCGCGGATCAAGGAGGTTTCGGCATGCGTTTGTTTGCTTTTGGTTTGATTGCGCTTTCGTCGCTTGCACCCGCGCAAGCGGGCGCTCCGCTGCCGACGTGGATGGCGGGGCACTGGCTGTCGTGTGCGGGCGGCGAGCAGGTTGTCGAGAATTGGATCGCGGGCGAGACGATCCTTGTCGGCACCAACGTCACGCGCGGGAAGACGCGCGAGTCGTTCGAGTTTCTGCGCGTGGGTGCGAACGGGAAGGACGGGCTTGCCTATTTCTCGATGCCGGACGGCGCGCCGGTGACGGCGTTTAACATGGTGCTGCACGAGGGCCAGCGGGCCGTGTTCGAGAACAAGGGACACGATTTTCCGCAGCGCATCTTGTACCGGCGCGAAGGCGATGTGCTGCACGCGCGGATCGAGGGCGACGTCAAAGGGAAAGTCGAGGGTGTGGAATGGACGTTCAGTGCGGCGCGGATCGGGCAGGGGTG
>CAZJOM010000192.1:0-2024 GCA_964547645.1 uncultured Flavobacteriaceae bacterium | reverse complement strand
ACATCCGCTCCGGAACTTCGATACCCAGAAGTGTGAGCGACCGTATCAACGCTGCTTGGGTTAGTGCGCAGAGGCTTAGGCGGGCGGCGCGTAGTTGCTCGTCGCGCTCGTTGACGATGTTGTGGGCCGCCCAGAAGCGGCTGAATGCTTGGGCGAGCTCGAAGACGTAAGCGCACATGATGTTGGGAGATCGTTTGGCTATGGCTTGGTCGATCGCACCCGGCAAGCGGTCGATGGTTAGGGCGAGACCGCGATCTGCGTCGCTTTCGATGCGCGCTATTGCGCCGGGCGCGTGCCCCATCTGCACCGCCTTTTGCTGCAGCGACTTGCACCTGACTGCTGCGTATTGGAGGTAGGGGCCGGTTTCGCCTTCGAACTTGGTGAAACGGGCGAGGTCGAAGACGTAGTTCGTCAGGCGGTGGTTTTGCAGGTCGGCGAATTTGATGGCGGCCAGGCCCACTTGGCGCGCGATCTCTTCACGTTCGGCTGGCGGGTAGTCTGTCGCTAGGCCGGCTTCCCCCTTCGCTAAAGCTTCGGGGGACGCGTCGTTCCGGCGGCGACCGGCTAACATCTCATCGAGTGATTTCAGGGCTTCTTGTTTGGCTTGTTCGATGAGGTCGAAGAGTTTCACCGTGCCGCCCGCTCTGGTGCGGAAGGGTTTGCCGTCGGGGCCGTTGACGGTGCCGAAGCCTATGTGTTCGAGCGTGGCTCGGCCTGCGAGGTTTGCCTTCCTTGCGCCGCGGAAGACTTTTTCGAAGTGGTCGTGTTGCGGTTGGCCGACGACGTAGAGGATGAGGTCGGGGTCGGAGGTCTTCACGCGGTCGATGATGGTGGCGAGGTCGGTGGTTTCGTAGAGGGCGGCGCCGTCGCTCTTTTGTACGATCAGCGGCGGCAGTTCTTTCTTGTCGCCGGGTTCGGTGATGTGGATGACGAGCGCGCCTTCGCTCTCTACCGCCAGGCCGCGCTTGACCAAATCGTGCACCATCGGCGCGACGAGCTTGTCGACGTCGCTTTCGCCTTTCCACCAGTCGAAGTGGATGCCGAGCGCGTCGAACTCGCGCCGCACGCCGGCGAACGAGACGCCGCGGAAGTGTTCCCACAGCGCGCGGTAGCCGGGGCGGCCGGCCTGGAGCTCGGCCGTCGCCTTGCGCGCTTCGTCAAGGCGTTCGGGGGACTCTTTGCACGCGGCGCTGGCGCGCGGGTAGATGCGCTCCAGGTCCTCCATCGTCACCGGCGAGGCGTTCGGGTACGGACCTTTGTTGCTCTCGTCGAAGTACGGCAGGTCGGGCTGTTCGCGTTTCAACTCCGTGATCAGCTGGCCCATCTGCAGGCCCCAATCGCCGAAGTGCACGTCGGTGATCACCTTGTCGCCGGCGAAGCGGAACAGGCGCGCGAGCGCGTCGCCGATCACGAGCGAACGCAGGTGGCCGGCGTGCATGGTCTTCGCAATGTTCGGGCCGCCGAAATCGATCAGCACGGTTTGCGGATTCGCGCGCGTGGGTACACCGCAGCGCGGGTCGTCGCGCAGGCGGTCGATGTGCTGCGCGATCGTGGCGTCGGTCAGCGTCAGGTTGATGAAGCCGGGGCCCGCGATCTCGATCTTGGCGAAGCGTGGGTCGGTGGAGAGGCGGGCCACGATCTTGTCGGCGATCGCGCGCGGGTTCGCCTTCGCGGCCTTCGCCGCGGCCAGCGCGCCGTTGCATTGAAACTGCGCGAGGTCCGGGCGGTCGGAGGTGGTGACGTGCCCATGTGCGGGGTCGAGCCCCTCCGCCTTGAAAGCGTCGGCGACGAGGGCGGTGAGAATTTGGGTGAGTGTGGCCATGGTGGCCGGGGTTTAGCGCGCCCTGCCCCGGGTTGTCATCCGGTGTTCTTCCGGGTGCGGCGGAGTGCGCAGCGCGGCCGGTAGATTTTCACCACAAAGCCTCGAAGGTGCTCAAAGGTTCACGAAGAAGAAAGAGAATTGAAACGCCAAGACGCCAAGATGCTCAGGCCTATCGTCAGGCACCCGCGCACGTAGCGCGCAC
>CAZJOM010000191.1:0-2054 GCA_964547645.1 uncultured Flavobacteriaceae bacterium | reverse complement strand
TTCGCGGCGCGCGCCCTTGAGCGAACCCGGCAACGCGGCGAGCGCCCGGTTCAGCCAGCCATCCGTCAGCCCGAACGGCTTTGGCGAGCCGTTTTCGAGAAGGTTCTGGCCGTCGAAATGAGAGCGATCGCGATAGGGCGAGGCGATCGCATGAAACACCAGCAACTCTCCGTTCGCATAGCGGCGCCCAAAGCCCGCGAGCGCGGGATGAAGCCCAAAGGTCCCGTCGAGTTTCAGCGCGCCGTCTCTCTCGCCGGGTGGCGGTATCGCCAATCCGGTGCGGGCCCGCGCGTAGTTCGGATCGCCGTACGCGGGAACCGCCGACAAACCGTCCATCGCACCGCGCAGGACGACGACGACAAATCGCTTTTCCGTCTCGGCGGCTGCGAAGGCAACCCGCGCCTGACCGGCCAGCAAAGCACCGGCCGCCGTGCCCAAAAAATTTCTGCGATCGATCATGACGGTCACCGGCGTTGGAAATCTGAACTGGCGAGGAAGATGGCGAGGCCCTGTGCCGGGCTTTCGGCACCCGCGATGGCGGCCTGCGTTTTTGCGCTGAGCTGCGGGCCGAGCGCGCGTCCGGCGATTTCCATCGGGTCGACGTTGGCGGCGGCTAGGCCCTTCGAAAGCGCGTCCGCCCATTCGAGGCGCTTCCAGATCGCGTCAGCGCTGATCCAATGGTCTTCCGTATCCGGCCAGCCATCGGGTCCGGATGCCCAATACGGCCGTTGGCCCATGCGGTCCAACAGAGCAACTAGTTTTTGGCCGTCCAACCTCGGTGCGCCGAGCGCGCGAATCGTGGAAATCAGAAGCTCTTCGGGCGACTTGAATTTTCTGGCTTGCGGTGCCCACGCCTCCGGCACGTCGACGATGGCGGCAGCGGTCGCCGCCAAATCGCCGTTGCTGTTGCGAAAGGCGCCCGCAATGGCGGCGATCGCTCCCGGCGGCGGATTGTCAGCAATGAAATGACGCGCCAGCTTTGTCGCCAGATGATCGGCGGTCGCCGGATGCGACGCCAAATCTCTCAACGCCGCTTCGCCTTGTGCTTCGCCTTGCTGCGGATAGGCCTTGCCCAACAGCGTATGCGTGCCCGGCTCATGCGCGGCGCCCAGGAAGCGAAACCTTCCCGGCGTGCCGTTCGCTTGATTGTTGGGGCCATAATACCCCCACCCGGTTATGATCTTGGAGAGCGACGTCACGTCGGCCTGCGTGTAGCCGCCGCGAACGCCGAGCGTGTGCAGTTCCAAAATCTCCCGCGCGAGATTCTCGTTAAGCCCCTTCATCAGGTTGCGCACATAGTCGGGCAGCAGCCCGGGATTCTTAGCGAGATAGGAATTGGGACCGATCGAAATATAGTTGTCGAGATAGAGCAACATCGCGGCATGCCGGCATGATGCCAAAAGCATGTCGGCGAACCTGCCGCAAACGTGGGGCCTGATCGCATCGCGCTCGAAAACCGGTGCCAGCACGATCGCCGAGGGCTTGGCCGCCGACACGGTGAAGTGATTGCTCCAGAACCTGACCAAGCGTTCGAAGAACGGGCGCTCGCTCGTTTCGGCAACGGCGATGCGGGCACCGACGGCGGCGGCGTAACCCGGACCAAACGCCTTCACGTAGGATTGTTCGATGCCAAGCTTGTTGCCGCCAGCGCCGCCGTTCATCCCCATGCCGGGCGCCCCGGAACCCATGCGCGGCAGCCCTTCGCCGCCGGGCCCGACACCGATGTCCTTCAACCAGTTCGCGAACGCCGTCGTGGCGGCTTCGGTTGAGGGCAACACGGAAAGCGGCGCCGGAAGCGCCGGTTCCGGACGCAATTGCGCCTTCAGCCAACCGCGCGGGTCGCCGGCAATGGCTTTGAGATCCTGGTTGCGTGCCCCAAGGCCGAACCTGTTGGCGGCAATCGCAGCGTGAGCAAGGCTCATGCATCCCCCATCCGACGAGCGGTTACCCCAGGATCTTTGACCGCGGCACGCTGCGGCACGGCGTGCCGCCGCCTGGGAATTGGAGCTTAAACGGATCACTTGGGCACTTCCGGCGCAAGCGGCGCCAGAAAA
>CAZJOM010000190.1:0-2105 GCA_964547645.1 uncultured Flavobacteriaceae bacterium | reverse complement strand
CCAACGCGCCCGTCGGCACCGTCTGGAAATAGTTCGTACGATCAAGCCACGTGGTGCCGTTAAAGTCCGTCGCGCCGACCTGTTGCAGCGGCTCGAAATAGTCGCCCGGCGCATTCTCCGACCCGTTGAACATCAAGTGCTCGAACAAATGCGCGAAACCCGTCTTACCCTTCGGCTCGTGCTTGGAACCCACGCCGTACCAAATCGATACCGCCACGACCGGCGCTTTGCGATCCGTGTGCACCACCACGCGCAGCCCGTTCTTCAACGTGAACTTGTCGTGCGGAATGTCGATCAGCTTGACCAACGCGCTGGCCGGCGCCGGCTTCGCCGTGTCCGCAGACGCCAAACCCAGACCCGCGACCATTGCGGTCGCCAGAAAACCCGCGCGCAAAACGCGACCATAAATCATCTTGAAGAACCTCTTTGGAATCGCCGGAAACATAGCAGCGATCCGCGCGACTTCAACCTGCTCCCCCGCCGCGAGAATTGCAGCCTGCGGGTCAACCCAGGACTACCTCAGGTGCTCGATTTCGCCGCGAATTCCTCGGCGTAGGCATTACCGGCGAGGACAAAGTGAACCGCCGCCCAAACGTTGACCAACGAGGTCATCATAAGCGCATAGCGAAGCGAGTCTTGCTGGTAGGTATCCTTCAGCGCATCGCTCAACGCCCCGACCGCCAGCGGCCCCAAACCGAGCGCAATCAGATTCAGAATAAAGAGCATGATCGCCGATAGCGTTGCGCGCATGGCGAGCGGTGCCGTGCTCTGTACGATCGCGAAGCTCGGGCCCAGATAGAACGCACCAAGCACTGTTGCCGGCAGGTAGAACATCAGCGCGGTATTGAAGTCGTCGGTTAGGTAGAACGCGAGACCTAGCGGCGCCGCAGCAAGCTTCCCTACGGCGATGATCCAAGCGCTCCAGCGCTTGTCGCTCTTGCCCAAACGGTCGGCGAGATAGCCACCCAGCAATGCGCCGCTGGCGCCCAGGATGCCGACAATCGGGCCCAAGATGAGACCAATTTCGGCGCCGGAGATGTTATGCGTACGCTTCAGGAACGGTGCCGCCCACATGACGCCGCCATAGCCTACGAACGACGTGAGCGTCAGGCCGACGACGACGTGCCGGCAGGCTTTGGACTTCCAGATAAACGCAAAGCCGGCGAGCAAGGCCTGCTTCGCCTCGTCGAACGTCTGCGCCTTACGTTGAGCAGACGCGAGTCCGTCGGCAAGGCCGCGCACCGGTTCGGACACGGTGAAATAGATCATCGCGGCGATCACGAGGCCAGGCAAGCCCACGACAAGAAACACCGAGCGCCAACCCCAAACTTCCGCCAGCGGCGCGCCGATCAGAAAACCCAGCATGCCGCCGATGTAAACGCCGAGCGCGTAGAACGCTAGCGCACGCGATCGTTCGTGTTGCGCGTACATGTCGGCGATCATCGAATGCGATTGCGGCGAGGAACCGGCCTCGCCGATCCCGACGCCGATGCGCGCCAGCAGCAGCTGGGTGTAGTTCTGCGCCAGGCCGCAAGCCGCCGTCATGATGCTCCACACCGTCACCGCGCCGGCCACGATGTTGCGGCGGTTCATCCGGTCCGAAAGCACGGCAAGCGGAACGCCGAGCGTCGCATAAAAAACGGCGAACGCGAATCCCGTCAAAAGCCCCAATTCGGTGTCCGAGAGATTAAGGTCCTTTTTGATGTGTTCGGCCACCGCACCCATGATTGTGCGGTCGAGATAGCTGGACGTGTACGCCAAAGTGAGAATTATGAGCGCGTAGGTCCGATGACGCTTCACCTGCTCAGGAATTTGCACGGCACCCGCTGGTGCCGCCGTAACGGCCTCGGCCATTCGTCCTCCCGCCGGGTCGTCTAACGCGCCCCATGCCTCGCGTCAGAGTTACCCGCATTCTCTCTTGCGCACAATGCGGCGGTGCCTGTTAGAGTGCCGGCTAAGGAGACATTCGATGAAAGACTTCGCAGGAAAGATCGCCGTCGTCACCGGCGGCGGCACCGGCATGGGCCGCGAACTCGCCAAGCAACTCGTTGCCGAAGGTTGCACCGTCGCCATGTGCGACGTCTCGGCGGAGAACATGGCGGAGA
>CAZJOM010000189.1:0-2249 GCA_964547645.1 uncultured Flavobacteriaceae bacterium | reverse complement strand
AAATCGCCAGTGTGAGGGACGCCATGTACGAGACGATTCAGGTGCGTAAGGAGGGGGCTGTCGATTGGGTGACGCTTAATCGGCCGGAGAGTTTGAATGCGCTGAACAAGCGGTTGGTTGATGAGTTGCTCGACTATTTTCAGGCGCTCTATTGGGACAAGTCGGTGCGTGTTGTGGTGATGCGCGGGGCTGGGCGGGCGTACTCGGCTGGGCTTGATCTGAAGGAGCGAGACAATGGTCCGCGGACGCCGCAGGCGGGGCTCACGTCGCAGCGGCGCATCAGTGAGATCGTGATGCGGATGCGGCGGTGTCCGCAGCCGATTATCTCGCTGGTGCATGGACCGGCGTGCGGCGGTGGCTTTGCTCTCGCGTTGGCGAGCGATGTGAGGATTGCAGGCGCGAGCGCGCGGATGAATGCGGCGTTTATTCGGATCGGATTGTCGGCTTGTGATATCGGCGTGTCGTATTTCTTGCCGCGGCTCGTGGGGGTTTCGGTGGCTTCGGAGTTGATGTTGACGGGGCGGTTCATCAATGCGGAGCGGGCGTTGCGCGTGGGGCTCGTCAGCGAGGTGGTGCCCGACGACAAGATGGACGAGGCTGTGCGGCCTTATCTTGAGGAGATGCTGACGACGTCGCCCTTAGGGCTTCGCATGACCAAGGAGTGTTTGAATATGAGCGTCGACGCGGGGAGCCTTGAGGCCGCGGTTGCGATGGAGGATCGCAATCAGATTCTGTGCGCGCAGACCGCCGACTTCGGCGAGGGCATTCGCGCGTTTTTGGAAAAGCGCACGCCGCAATACAAGGACGCTTGATGCGCTTTCTTTATCTAAGCGGCGGTGAGGCGTCGTTGGTGATCGACACGGCGCCGGGCGGGGCGGCGTTGCCGCGCGTGCTGCACTTCGGTGCGAACCTTGGCGACGATCCGAACTTCGAGGCATTGGTCGCGGCAGCGCCGGTGGTGATGTGGGGCGCCAGGCTCGACGCGCCCTGCCCGCCTTGCGTGGTGCCGGGGTTGGAGAGCGGGTACTTCGGTACGCCCGCTTGTGTGCCAACGCTGAGCGAAAGTTGGCGGTTCGTGGGTACGGACCTGACGGCGCGGGGTTTTACGCTGAAGCTTTCGGCGGCGGAGCAGGCGTCAATTGCGGTCGACTATGAGATGTCGCCGGACGGCGTTTTGGCGACGCGGATGCGGGCGAACGGATTTCCCGACGGCCTGGGCGCGATCGCGGCGGGGGCGTTCGTATTGCCGTCGTGGGCCTGCGAAGTTTTGTCGTTCGGCGGCGATTGGGCGCGCGAGTTCGCGGCGCAGCGACAGCGGCTTAGCAGCGGCGCGTTGGTCAGCGAGAGCCGGCGCGGGCGGCCGGGGCATGATCGCTTTCCCGGTGTGTTTGTCGGTGTTCCTGGGTTTGGCGACGACGAGGGCGCGGTGTTCGGCGTTACGCTGGCGTGGTCGGGGAGCCACCGGCTGAGTGTCGAGCGGCTGCGTGAGGGCGCGACAGTCGTCCTGGCGGGCGAGTTGCATCCGGATGGCGATGTGCCGGGTGAGCCCTACGAGAGTCCGTGGGCTTATGCGGCGTTCTCGCCCCGCGGTTTGAACGGGGTGATGCAGAGCTTTCATGCGCACCTGCGGACGCGCTTGCCTTCGAATGTGCGGCGGCCACGGCCGGTGAATTTCAACACGTGGGAAGCGGTCTATTTCAAGCACGACGAGAAGGATTTGGTCGAGCTGGCGCAGCGCGCGGCGGATGTGGGTGCGGAACGCTTTGTGCTCGACGATGGGTGGTTCAAGGGACGCGATAGCGATCACACGAGCCTGGGCGACTGGGTGGCGGACAGGAAGAAGTATCCGCAAGGGCTTGGTCCGTTGATTGCAGCGGTGCGGTTGAAGGGGTTGCAGTTCGGGCTTTGGGTCGAGCCCGAGATGATCAATCCCGAGAGTGAACTCGCGTGGGCGCATCCGTCGTGGCTTCGGCGCGAGGCGGATGGATCGCTGTTGCTACAGCGGCACCAGGCGGTGCTGGACCTCACCGTGCCGGACGCGTTCGAACACATACTTGAGCGCTTGAACGCGTTGCTTAGCGAGCATCCGATCCAATACTTGAAATGGGACATGAACCGCGACGTGACCGGCGTCTCGCGTGCGGCGGTGCCGGACCATGGGGCGCAGGTGCGCGCGGTCTATGCACTGATCGACCGGTTGCGTGCGGCGCATCCGGGGGTCGAGATCGAAGCGTGTGCCAGCGGCGGCG
>CAZJOM010000188.1:0-2297 GCA_964547645.1 uncultured Flavobacteriaceae bacterium | reverse complement strand
TGGGTGGCGGCGCTGCGATAGAGGAAGTCTTTTGGGAGGCCCAGCCGAAGGCTTGCTTGGCAGGCGGGCGAGTTGGAGTCCATTCGGACTTCTGCGAGCGTGCCTGCGGCCTTGAGGGCGAGCCAGTCGGCAGTGGTGAGGTCGTAGTCGCGACCCAGCGCGAGTTTTTCGCGGATGAGCGGCGGCAGGATCGAGACCGAGGCGCGGGCGAGTGCGCGGTGCAGGAACTTCGGCACGCTGGGCGCGGCTTTGCCGGATTGGATGATCGCGAGGAACTCCTCGACGATCGGATGGGGTTCGAAGCGGTGAGCGCGCGCTTCCATCATGCGCAAGAAGTCAGCCGATGACTGCGGGCACTCTTGCGCGCCGTAGAGTCTGGAGACGATTGCGCCGTCGCGATAGAAACGCACTTTGTCTTCCTCCGACACCGGCGCGACGAATTTGTCGTAGGCGTTGAGGAAGCCGAAGCCCGCGGTCGCCGCCACCCAGTCCAGGAGCTCGGTGTCGAGCGCGCGATAGGCTTCGCCTTTCGGCGTTGCGCCGTTGACGCGCGCGTGCATGTTGGTGACACCTTGGATGACGCGGCGCGCGGCGCTCTCAGGGCCGTAGCAGCCGACCATCGCGGCGATGCCGGTGCGTTTCGAGCGGCCGATCGGGTCGGCTTTGTAAGTCGAATGGTCCCACACGCCGGAGCGAATGCGCGCGTCGGCGAACTCCATCAACACAGCCGCGACCCCGCCGATGCCGAGCGCGACTTGGTTCTTGAAGATGCGCCACTGCACGGAGTCCGGGCCATGCAAAGCGGGCTCGCCGGCGGGTTGGGCGTAGTCGATTTTCCAGCCGAGATAAGATGTCGATTCGCTCATGATTTATCGTCTCGGCGCGATGTCGGTTACCCTTCATAGATACCTGAAGCACATGCGCCCACTCAAGGCTTAGGGCGATGCTACGGCTGATGGCGCTACGGAACCAAGCGGTTGCCTTTGGCATCGCGCCGAACAGTGACGGGGCCGATGGCGTCGTCCGGATAGTGAATGACTTCTTCGCCGACCTTCCGCGTGCCGATGGCCAAGAACACGGCCGGCGCGGTGGACTTGTTGACGAGGTGATGTGCGTTCGCGTAGCCCGCGGGGAAACCAACGAATGAGCCCTCTTGCAGGACATGCTCTCCGTTGTTGTCGATGAGCGCTAGTTCGCCCGACAAGACGTATACGAGTTCGTCCTCGCCTTCATGCCAATGGCGCAAGCTTGATATAGCGCCCGGTTCAAGCTTCACGTGGTTCACGCCGAACTGAGTCACGCCGACGAGCTTGCTCAGTTGCGCTTCGTGCTTGCCCGCTAATTGTTCGGGCTTGATCGAGTTCGCGATGGAACCTGGCGTGCCGGCTTGAACCGGCGCTTGCGTGATATGCCGGACCTTTGTTTCCATTCATATCAATCCAATGTGGCGATCTCTTCGCTTTCGATCAGGAAGTCCGGGCTGATGAGCGACGCGTCTCCGAGGGGCGCGGGTTGGCGTATTTGATGCTCATTGCGGCCTCGGCACGCCGGCGCAGAGAGGAAGCTTTTGATCGTCGATGTCGACGTCGGCCGCTTGGAATTCCGCGCGGCTCGACAAGGCGTGGAGTTCGCGAAATTTGGAGTCGCGCTCGGTCAGCGTGTTCAGGTCGTTCGCGTCTTCGGCGCGGACGTAGATCAGGCTGTAGTCGCGCTTCTCGAAGCACTTCTCGTAGGCTTTCGCTTGAGCACGCACACGCTTGGCAGCTGGCACGGCGGCTCCCGCGCTGTCGGCGGCGGCGTTGCAAGCGTCGATATCGGCGCGGAAGTCATCCAGCGAAACGCCGGTCTTCGCCCAAGTGAGCGAGAAGTCTGGCGGTGGCGGGATTTCTGTCGCGCAGGCTTGTAGCACGACGGCGGCGATGAAGATCAGGCTATGGCGTGCGCTCATGAGGCCCCCCCTACGCCACCCTTACCATGCGTTTGCCGAAGTTGTCGCCGGCGAGGAGGCCAATGAGAGCCTTCGGCGTGTTCTCCAGGCCGTCCATGATGTCTTCCGGAACTTTGATTTGGCCGGACTTCACCCAACCTTGGAGATCGCCGAGGGCCTTGTCGCGTTCGGCGTTGTAGTCCATCACGATGAAGCCTTGCATGGTCAGGCGCTTGGTCACGATGAGACCGGGAATCCCGCGCGGGCCGGAGCGTGGGGCGGCACCGTCGTATTGGCTGACCGCGCCGCAGCAGGCGATGCGGCCGTGGTTGTTCATGCGGAACAGGCAGGCTTCCAATATGTCCCCGCC
>CAZJOM010000187.1:0-2301 GCA_964547645.1 uncultured Flavobacteriaceae bacterium | reverse complement strand
GTGATCGATCTCGGCGCTGCCGCGTCGAACCCCGATGCCACGCACGTGCCCGCCGATGTCGAGATTGCACGCCTCACACCTATCGTCGAAGCATTGCGCGGCCGTGTCGAACTCTCGATCGACACCTTTGCGCCGGAGACTCAACGTTGGGCGCTCCAACAAAACGTCGCCTGGCTGAACGACATCCAAGGCTTTCCCGACGCGTCGCTCTACCACGCGATCGCACGGTCGTCCGCGCGCCTCGTCGTCATGCACAACGTGGCGCCGCGGGGCAGGGCGGAGCGCATCGCGACCGACCCGGCCACAATCTTCGACCGTCTGTTCCACTTCTTCGATGATCGCCTTGCCAGCCTCCAACGCGCCGGCATCGCGCGCGAGCGCATCGTCGTCGACCCTGGCATGGGCTTCTTTCTGGGCACCGATCCGGAAGTCTCGCTCGCCGTTCTGCGCCGGCTCGGCGAACTGAAAGCGCGCTACGGCTTACCGCTCCTGATCTCGCTCAGCCGCAAGTCGTTCATCCGCAAACTTGCCAATGCCGACGTCGCCGAATCAGGTCCCGCATCGCTTGCCGCCGAACTCTTCGCCGCCTCCCAGGGGGCGGACTTCATCCGCACCCACGACGTAGCCGCCTTGAAGCGCGCACTGACGGTCTGGAAAGCGCTGAATTCCGCCAAAATTCGTTAACAAGAGCCGGGCCAGCCGGTAGCGCCTGGCGGCAAACTTCAGGATTTCGTGCTATCCCTGACGCCAACAAGAACACGCCGATTTGTGGGGTTTAATGAGCCGGAAATACTTCGGAACCGACGGCATTCGCGGCAAGGCGAACACCGCCCCGATGACTGCGGAAACCGCGCTGCGCGTCGGCATGGCGGCCGGGCGCTACTTCACTCGCGGCGACCATCGCCACCGCGTCGTCATCGGCAAGGACACGCGCCTCTCCGGCTACATGATCGAGACCGCGCTCGTCGCGGGCTTCACCTCCGTCGGCATGGACGTGCTGCAGTTCGGCCCGCTGCCGACGCCGGCGGTCGCCATGCTCACGCGCTCGCTGCGCGCGGACCTCGGCGTCATGATCTCCGCCTCGCACAACGTCTATGAAGACAACGGCATCAAGCTGTTCGGACCGGACGGCTACAAGCTCTCCGACCAAGTCGAAACCGAAATCGAAAAGCTGATGGACAACGGCCTCGGCGACCACCTCGCCGAACCTTCGAAGCTCGGCCGCGCCAAACGCATCGACGACGCGCAAGCGCGCTACATCGAATTCGCCAAGCGCACGTTCCCCGCAACGCAGAGCCTTGAGGGTCTGCGCATCGTCATCGACTGCGCAAACGGCGCCGCCTACCGCGTGGCGCCGGAGGTGCTCTGGGAGCTCGGCGCTGAAGTAATCAAAGTCGGCGTCGATCCCGACGGGTTCAACATCAACCGCGAATGCGGCTCCACATCGCCCGTCGCCATGTGCGCAAAGGTGAAGGAGAGTCGGGCCGATCTCGGCATCGCGCTCGACGGCGATGCCGATCGCGTCGTCATCGCCGACGAAAAGGGCCACATCATCGATGGTGATCAGATCTTGGCACTGATCGCGCGCTCCTGGGCGAAGGGCGGCACGCTGAAAGGTGGCGGCGTCGTCGCAACGGTGATGTCGAACCTAGGGCTGGAGCGCTACCTGAACGCGATGGGCCTCAAACTCGCGCGCACAGCCGTGGGTGATCGCTACGTCGTCGAACACATGCGCGAGCAAGGCTTCAACGTCGGCGGCGAGCAATCCGGCCACTTGGTGCTGAGCGACTTCGCAACCACCGGCGACGGCTTGATCGCCGCGCTGCAGGTTCTGGCCGTCCTCGCCGAAACCAAACAGCGCGCGAGCGACGCAGCCCACCTCTTCGAACCGCTGCCGCAAATCTTGAAGAACGTGCGCTTTCGTGCCGGCGCCAAACCGCTCGAAAACCAAGAGGTCGCGACCGCGATCACCAAGGGCGAAGCGCGCCTCGGCGGCAAAGGCCGCCTTCTGATCCGCAAGTCCGGCACCGAACCCCTAATCCGCGTCATGGCCGAAGGCGACGACGAGAAGCTGGTGACCACGGTCGTGGGCGACATCGTGAAGGTACTGGAAAAGGCCTGCGCTGCCTGAGTTTGACTTGACGTGGAAGGGTTGGGGCGATTCAGCTTTCACCACCAAGGCACCAAGGAGCACCAAGTTACACCAAGTGGAATTCGTTGCGCGCGTCAGCGCGCAGTCAGAGTCTGACCGGCGCTCCGCGCCAAAGACGAACAGTCTTGGTGAACCTTCGTGCTCCTTGG
>CAZJOM010000186.1:0-2434 GCA_964547645.1 uncultured Flavobacteriaceae bacterium | reverse complement strand
CGGAACAGGATCACGCCTTGCGTCGCGCGGCCTGCAACCCGAATCTGGCCCACCGGCAGACGGATCGTCTGCCCGGCGTCGGTGATCAGCATCAGCTGGTCGGTGTCTTCGACCGGGAACGAATCCGCGATCCGCGAGTTCCTTTTGGCCATTGCCATGGCGACGATCCCCGAACCGCCGCGACCGATCACCCGGTACTCGTAAGCGCTGGAGCGCTTACCGAACCCGGTTTCGGAGACCGTCAACACGAACTGTTCCAGCGCGCCGAGTTCCGCATACCGCTCAGCCGAAAGCGCGGTCTCGGGCGCATTCGCCTCATCGCCCTCGTCCGCCGAGACCTCGGTCTCTTCGCCCGCCGCCCGGCGCATCGCCGCCGACTGGCGCAGATAGGCGCGCGCTTCGTCCACCGTTATCTCGACGTGCCGCAGGATCGCCATCGACACGACCTCGTCGCCCTCGGCCAGTTTGATGCCGCGCACGCCGGTCGAGTCGCGGCCCTTGAACACGCGCACGTCCTCGGTCGAGAAGCGGATACACTTGCCGAGCCGGGTGGTCAGCAGAACGTCGTCTTCCTTGGTCGAGATCGAAACGCCGATGATCGCATCGCCCGGCTCGATCTTCATCGCGATCTTGCCGTTCGCCTTCACGTTCGTGAAATCGCTAAGTGCGTTCCGGCGGATGTCGCCCGACTTTGTGGCGAACATCACCTCGAACTTGTCCCACTCAAGCTCCGCCTCAGGCAGCGCGAGCACCTTCGTGATGCTCTCGCCCTCTTTCAGCGGCAACAAATTGACCAGCGCCTTGCCCTTGCCCTGCGGCGTGGCGAGCGGCAGCCGCCAGTTCTTCAGCACGTAGGCCATGCCCGCCGAGGAGAAGAACAGCAGCGGTTGGTGCGTTGAGGCGACGAACAGACTGGTCACCCAATCTTCATCCTTCGTCGCCATCGCGGTGCGCCCGCGACCGCCACGGCCCTGCACGCGATAGGCATTCAGCGGCACGCGCTTGATGTAGCCCTGATGCGTGACGGTGACGACCATGTCCTCGCGCTGAATCAGGTCTTCGTCTTCAACCTCGACATCGACGTCGAGAATCTCCGTCCGCCGCGGCGTCGCAAACGCTGCGCGCACGGCAACAAGCTCGTCGCGCACAACGGTCATCAACTTCTCGCGCGAACGCAGGATCGACAGGTATTCTTCAATCGACTTGCCGAGACCCTGCAACTCGTTGCCGATCTCGTCCCGGCCAAGCGCCGTCAAGCGCTGCAGACGCAACTCCAAAATCGCCCGCGCCTGCTCGTCAGAAAGGCGGAGCGTCCCGTCTGCCTGCATCGCGTGCCGCGGGTCGTCGACCAGCGCCACCAGCGGCGCCACGTCGAGCGCCGGCCAATCCCGCTCCGTCAACCGCGCCCGTGCGGTCGCCGCATCGGGGCTGGAGCGGATAATGCGGATGAATTCGTCGATATTCGCGACCGCGATCGCAAGACCCACCAACACATGCGCCTTGTCGCGCGCATCGTTGAGCAGCTTCTTCGTCCGCCGCGTCACCACATCTTCGCGGAAGTTCACGAAGGCGCGGATCATGTCCTTCAGCGACATCAACACCGGCCGCCCGCGATCGAGTGCCAGCATATTGACGCCGAACGAAGATTGCAGTGCCGTGAAACGATAGAGCTGGTTCAGCACCACGTCCGCCATCGCGTCGCGCTTCAGTTCGATCACCATGCGCATGCCATGCCGGTCGGACTCGTCGCGCGCATCGGAAATACCTTCGATGCGCTTCTCGTTAACGAGTTCCGAAATGCGCTCCAGCAGGTGCGCCTTGTTCACCTGATACGGCAGCTCGGTGACGATGATCGCCTCGCGATCCTTGCGGATCTCTTCGATATGCGTCTTCGCGCGCACGATCACGCCGCCGCGCCCGCGCACCAAGGCCAACCGCGCCGCATTGCGCCCCATGATCTGTGCCGCCGTCGGAAAGTCCGGCCCCGGCACGATGTCGATCAACTGCTCAAGGCTGATCTCAGGATCCGCGATATAGGCAAGACACGCATCGACGACCTCGCCCAGATTGTGCGGCGGGATATTCGTCGCCATGCCGACCGCGATGCCCGACGATCCGTTGACCAACAAGTTCGGAAACCGAGCCGGCAGAACGATTGGCTCTTGGTCCTGATTGTCGTAGTTCGGTTGAAAATCGACAGTGTCGAGGTCGATGTCCTCAAGCAGCGCTTCCGCCGCCTTCGTCATGCGCACTTCGGTGTACCGCATTGCGGCCGGCGGATCGCCGTCGACCGAGCCGAAGTTGCCCTGGCCGTCGACCAGCGGCACGCGCATCGAAAAGTCCTGCGCCATGCGCACCAGCGCGTCATAGACCGATTGATCGCCGTGCGGGTGGTACTTACCGATCACGTCGCCGACGACGCGCGCCGACTTGC
>CAZJOM010000185.1:0-2467 GCA_964547645.1 uncultured Flavobacteriaceae bacterium | reverse complement strand
AATCGCTCACCGGATTGCGATAGACGCTCTCGCCCACCGCCGTGGTGCCGTCGTCCAGATGGCGAAACAGCTTACGCGCCTGTTCGACCTGTGCTTCGTGTTTCATCTTCCGATCTCGCTCACGGGAACACCGGCTCGCGGCGGGCTTGGAACGCAGCCAACCCCTCCGACACGTCCGCACTCAACAATGCGTCCACCACCGCGCCCTGCTCCAGCGCCAACCCATCGGTCAGCGGCAGGTCGATCCCCGCGCGTGCCAAACCTTTCATCGCCGCAAGCCCGCCGCGGCTTTTACCGGCCAGATCGGCGCAATAGGCCAAGGCCGAATTAGCCAGCGCCTCGTCGGCCGCGACATGATTCACAAGCCCGCATTCCCGCGCTTCGGTAGCCGAAAGCCAGCGCGCGCTAAACATAAGCTCGAGCGCGCGCCGTAAACCCACGAGCCGCGGCAGACGCTGCGTCCCGCCCCAGCCGGGCACCAAACCGTAGCGCGCATGCTGACAGCCGAAACGCGCCGACTGCGCCGCGAACACGACATCGCAACCCATCATCAGCTCAAGCCCGCCCGCCAGGCAAAGACCCTGGACGGCGGCGACGACCGGCAAACGGCTACCCTCCAAGCGGCGCAATACGCGATGCCCGCCAGCGATGAACGCCGACAGCTCGTTCCGGTTCTCCCGCGCGGCCAACACCTCGTCGAGATCGGCCCCAGTGCAGAAATTCTTACCCTTGGCCCGGATCAGCACGGCGCGCACCGAACGATCGCCCTCCAGCGCCGTCAACCCGGCGTCGAGCCCCGCCACCATCGCCGACGACAGACAATTGAACTTGTCCGGACGATTGAGCTCCAACACGCCCACGCCGCCTTCGACCGACTTCAACACAGCCGCTTCAGCCATAAGGCACCGCCACCCGGCCGATCTTTTCGCGCGCGATGATCATTTTCTGGATTTGCTCGGTGCCGTCGCCGATCTGAAGTCCCATCACGTCGCGCAACCGCTGCTGATGCGGCAGATCGGTGCTGTAGCCGCCGTGCCCGTGCGTCAGCAGGCAGCGATGAATGGTTTCGAACGCGGTCTTGGGCGCCCACCATTTGCACATCGCCGCTTCCGCCGTGTGCGGCAGACCGCGATCGCGCAACCAAAGCGTCTTGTAGCAAAGCAACCGCGCCGCATTGAGCAACGTCTCGGCCTCGGCCAACGGCTCCGTCACGCCCTGATACTTCGCCAACGGATTGCCGAAGGCGACGCGCTCGGTCACGTATTTCCACGTCTCTTCCAATGACGCGAAGGCCGGTGCCAGACATTGCAGCCCGATCAACGCGCGGCTGTAATCGAAGCCCTGCATCACTTGCTTGAAGCCGCCGCCTTCCGGACCGACGAGATCCTTGTCGTCGATCCGCACATTGTCGAAGAACACCGAACCCCGCCCGACCGCCTTCGAGCCGACGTCGTCGATACTCGACCGGCTGATGCCCTTCGCATCGAGTCTGGTCAGAAACGCCGACACGCCGCCCGCGCCGGGCTTGGTTTCGTCGGTGCGCGCCAGCACGAGGATATAATCCGACTGCTCGGCCATCGAGATCGAGGTCTTCTCGCCCGACAGCACATAGGCCGAATTGCCCTCGCGCCGCGCCTTGAGTTGAAGATTGGCCGCGTCCGATCCACCGCGCGGCTCGGTCAAACCCAGCGCCACCACCGCCTCGCCCGAACAAATCTTCGGCACGATCTCTTGACTGACCTCCGGCCTGGCGTTGGCCGCGATGATCGAGCCCATCAACGAACCCAGCAGCTGCACGTAACCGACGCTGATATCGGCGCGGCAAATCTCTTCGATGATGACGCCGGCCGTGACGCTCGCCAGGCCCAAGCCGCCCGCCTTCTCCGGCAGATCGACGCCGATCAGGCCGAGCCCGCCCATCTCCCGGATCAGAGCTTTGTCGATGCGTCCCGACGCTTCGCGCGTCTTGTAGCCCGCGGCCAGACGTTCCTTGGCGAAGCGGCGCGCCGTGTCGCGGATCGCTTCTTGGTCGGCAGAGAAGGCGAAATCCACGGGACGCCGCCTTGCTATTTCATGTACTTGCGGAATTCGGGCTTGCGCTTCTCGTTCAGCGCCTTCACGCCTTCCTTCGATTCCGCGGTGTTGTAGTAGAGTTTCAGCGCCTGCATCCCCAAGGCGCCGATGCCGCGAATATTGTCGCTGTCGGCGTTGAACGAACGCTTGGCAATGGCGATGGCCGTGGGGCTGCGCTCGACCAATTCGGCGCACCAGGCGTCGACCTCTTCGTCCAGCTTGTCGTCGGCCACCACCGCGTTGGCCAACCCCATCGCCAGCGCCTCGCGCGCGCTGTAGCGCCGGCACATGTACCACATTTCGCGCGCCTTCTTTTCGCCCACGACACGCGCGAGATAAGCGGTGCCGAAGCCGGGATCGACCGACCCCATCTTGGGTCCGACCTGACCGAAGA
>CAZJOM010000184.1:0-2485 GCA_964547645.1 uncultured Flavobacteriaceae bacterium | reverse complement strand
CGATCGTGCTCGTCGTGCGTATGCGCGGCCTTGCCGGTTAGCAGGTCGTGCATCACGTCGAACACGCGAGCGCCGGCTTCGCGCGGCATCGGTTCCAGCCAGGGCGAGGCGGCAAGCGTCGTCGATGCGTCTTTCAGGCCTTGCTCCCAGCGCGCATTCATCGTCGCCCGGCCGAACTCGAAGTCCTTCGTTGCGCCTTGGCTGTCGTGCGGCCGATAGATCAACTGCACGATATCCATCGTCGTGACACAGCCGAAGTTGTAGAGCCACTTCGCTTCCGGTGTTTCCTTGAGCTCGTCGGGCAATTGGTCATAGAGCGAATTGATGTTGTGGCGCACGTTGTGCTTCAGGTGAAACGCGTTCGTGCCCGTGCGCGTGCGGCTGGAGTAGCGGATGTCCTTCTCGCGCTCGGCCACCTCTTCCAGGTTCGTCGGCACCGCGCCGCGCGCGTGAAACAAGTCGACCTGAAAGGTCAACCGGCTGCGCCGTGGGATGTAGTCCAGAACGTATTCAAGCGGCGTGTTGGAAACGAGACCGCCGTCCCAATAATGCTCGCCGTCGATCTCGACCGGCGCAAACCCCGGCGGCAGCGAACCGCTAGCCATCACATGCTCGGCGCGAATCTTCGTGGTCGCGTTGTCGAAGTAGGAGAAGCTGCCGGTCCGCACATTCACCGCACCGACACTGAAGCGCATCTCCTTGGCGTTGATGCGGTCGAAGTCGACCAACCGTTCCAGCGTGCTCTTCAACGGTGCGGTGTCGTAGTAACTCGTGGGCTTCGTCCGGCCGATCCATGCGGTCGGCGGCCGCGGCTGGAAGAAGCCGGGCTGCCCGAACATCAGCGCGCTCATCGAACTTGCCGCGCGCTGCGTGTTCGCAAACGGGCCCATCAGCGCGTCGGGCCACAACTTGGTCGACGCCGTGATTCCGTCCCAGAAATCGCGTAACCGCTCGACACGCATTTGGGGTGCGTTGCCGGCGATAATAGCGGAATTGATCGCACCGATCGAAATACCAGCGACCCAATCGGGCAGATACTCCGAGCGCGACAAAGCTTCGTAAACGCCAGCCTGATAGCTGCCCAACGCGCCGCCACCCTGCAGCACCAACGCGACTTTCTTGTCGTAATTTGACGGGCGAGGCGGCGGGACCAGCATCTGGGCACGTTCCGGCGATTTCGATGACGCGTTCATGAGTACCTCGAGGGTTTGGCGGTCTTCTATGCCAGGACCATCGCAGGCCGCGCGCGGCAAGGAAAATGCCATTGGGCTTGCGATTGAATAGCCGAAGCCTATGAAGGTAGCCCTAACCCCAGGAAATTCCCCCACTTCCGCCCCCCCTAGCCCGGTGGTTATCGTGGGCCGGGGAGTCGGCCGCCAATGCAAATGCCCTACATTCTAACCCTACCCAAACTGCACGAGATCGCGGCCCCGCTTTATCTCGTCTTCCTGCTGACAGAGTTCTTGTTGGTGCGGAACGGCGCCCTGCGCGGTCACTTCCGCCGCGAGGACACGCACATCAGTCTGATCATGGGCATCGGCAGCGTCGTATCGGGCATCGTGGTCGGAGGTCTCGGCATCGGCGTCGTGTTGTGGGCTTACGAGCATCGCCTGACCACGATCGGCTTTGCCTGGTGGGCGTTCGTGACGTGCTTCGTGCTGGATGATCTGCGCTTCTATTGGGGCCACCGGATTCAACACCGCTCGCGCTGGTTCTGGGCCGCACACGTCGTGCATCATTCGAGCGAGTATTACAATTTCTCAACCGCGCTGCGCCAACCCTGGACTGGCCAGATCACCGGCCTCGTACTGCTTGCCACGCCGCTCGCTTACTTCGGCTTTCACCCGGCGCTCATCGCGTTTTGCGCCTCGCTCAATCTCTTCTATCAATTCTTCCTGCACACGGAAGCGGTCGGCCGCCTGCCCACTTGGATCGAGGCCGTGTTCAACACACCCTCGCACCATCGCGTTCATCACGCGCGAAATCCGCGTTACCTCGACGCGAACTACGCCGGCACGCTGATTATTTGGGACAGGCTCTTCGGCACGTTCGTCCCCGAACTCGACCGCGACAAGCCTGAGTTCGGCCTGGTGAAGAACGTCAACACCTACAACCCCTTTTCCGTCGCGCTCGGCGAGTACTGGGGCATCGCGAAGGACGTCATTCAACCCAGCGTCCCGCTGCTCGATCGGATCCGCTATCTGTTCGCACCCCCAGGCTTCAGCCACGACGCCAGCCGCAAGGATTCGCACATGATCAAACAGGACTATCTGCGCGATCATCCGCAGGAGGCCGGCACCGAGGGCTTGAGGGTTTAGTTTCCTGCCAACAGCCCAAGCGGGTGCAAGCCCCACTGCCAGGCAAACGCCAAGAACACGAGGATTGCGATCGTCAGGATCGCATAGCCCAGCTGCGCCATGCGTGCGCGGGTGCCGGTTCCGAAGCCCATCATGCTCCACACCACCATCGGGATCGCCAACACCGC
>CAZJOM010000183.1:1229-2485 GCA_964547645.1 uncultured Flavobacteriaceae bacterium | reverse complement strand
AAAGAGGACCACCGTTTCATTACGGGACAGGGCCGCTACACCGACGACATCAACCGCCCGGGTCAAGCGCATGCGTATTTTCTGCGCAGCCCGCACGCACACGCAAATATTCGCAGCATCGACACCAGCGCCGCCCTCGCCCTGAAAGGTGTAGTCGGCGTGCTCACCGGCGCGGACCTCGCCGCCGATAAGCTCGGCGGTCTGATCTGCGGCTGGATGATCCACTCCAAAGACGGCACACCGATGAAGGCGGGCGCGCACCCGGCGCTCGCCGTCGATCGCGTGCGCTATGTCGGCGACCATGTCGCGATCGTCATTGCCGAAACCCACGCCCTCGCGAAAGACGCCGCTGAACTCATCAAGGTCGAATACGAAGAACTCCCCACCGTGGTCGATCCCGCGCATGCGAGCGACGCCGGCGCGCCGCAGCTTCACGCGGAAGCCCCGCGTAACGCGATCTACCAATGGGAACTCGGCAACAAGCCGGAGACCGAGGCCGCCTTCAAGAAGGCTGCCACGATCGTCAAGCTCGACCTCACGAACAACCGCCTGATCCCGAACGCGATGGAACCGCGCGCCTGCGTCGGCGAATACGACGACGGCACCGGCGGCTACACCTTATATGTGACGAGCCAGAACCCGCACGTGGCAAGGCTTGTCATGTCGGCGTTCATAGGCCTTGCGCCGGAGCACAAGCTCCGCGTCGTGGCGCCCGATGTCGGCGGAGGCTTCGGCTCGAAGATTTTCATTTACGCCGAAGAGGTCGTTTGCACCTGGGCGTCGAAGAAGGTCCACCGGCCAGTCAAGTGGACGGCCGAACGCTCGGAATCCTTCCTCTCCGACGCGCATGGCCGCGATCACGTCACGCACGCCGAACTCGCGCTCGACGCCGACGCGAAGATGCTGGGCCTGCGGGTCAAGACGATCGCGAACCTCGGCGCCTATATGTCGACGTTCTCGTCCAGCGTGCCGACCTATCTCTATGGAACGCTGCTGTCGGGCCAATACGATCTGCCCGCGATCTATGCCGAGGTCGACGCAGTTTACACGAACACCGCGCCGGTCGACGCCTATCGCGGCGCCGGCCGTCCGGAAGCGACGTTCGTCATCGAACGCATCGTCGAAGAAGCGGCCCGCCAGTTGAAGCTCGACCCGGCGGAGTTCCGCCGTAAGAACTTCGTCCGCAAGTTCCCGCACCAAACGCCGGTGATCATGAACTACGACGCCGGCGACTACGATGCCTCGCTGAACGCGGC
>CAZJOM010000183.1:0-1129 GCA_964547645.1 uncultured Flavobacteriaceae bacterium | reverse complement strand
CACGAGACCACGTTCGCTCAAGTCGTCGCCGGCCGCCTCGGCATTCCGCTCGAAAACGTCGAGATCATCCACGGTGACACCAATTCGGTGCAGTTCGGCATGGGCACCTACGGCTCACGCGCCGCAGTCGGCCTCACCGCCGTCAGCCGCGCGCTCGACAAGATCGAAGCGAAGGCCAAACGCATCGCCGCCCACGTGCTTGAAGCCTCTGCCGCCGACATCGTGTTCGAGAACGGCGAATTCAAAGTCGCAGGCACCGATCGCAAGCTCGCCTTCCACGAATTGGCGCTCAACGCCTATGTCGCGCACAAGTTCCCAACCTCGGAGATCGAACCGGGTCTGAAGGAGAGCGTCTTCCACGACCCGACGAACTTCACGTTCCCGGCCGGCTGCCATATCTGCGAAGTCGAAATCGACCCGGACACCGGCGTGACACGCATCGTGAACTTCACCGCCGTCGACGACTTCGGCAACGTCATCAACCCGATGGTCGTTGAGGGCCAGGTCCACGGCGGCATCGCTCAAGGCATCGGCCAAGCACTGCTCGAGCACGGCGTCTACGACAAGGACTCGGGTCAGCTGATCACCGGCTCCTACATGGACTACACCATGCCGCGTGCCGACGACCTGCCGCACTACAAGCTCGGCTTCACCGTCACGCCCTGCCCGTCCAATCCGTTGGGCATGAAAGGCTGCGGAGAAGCCGGCGCCATCGCCTCCCCGCCCGCGGTCATCAACGCGATCACCGACGCGCTTGGCCTCAAAGAATTCAACATGCCCGCAACCCCGATGCGCGTGTGGGAAGCGATTCATCGCACCCGCGCCGCCGCCGAATAAGGAACGAACCCATGTATCAATTCCAATACTTCCGCCCGAAGTCGCTCGACGAAGCGCGCAAGCTCTATGAGAACAATGGCGACGCAAAGTTCCTCGCCGGCGGACAAACACTGATCCCAACGCTGAAGCAGCGCCTCGCGCAACCGACGGCGCTCATCGACCTGGGCGGCATCGCCATGAGCGGCATCAAGGTCGCGGGCGGCATCGTCACCATTGGCGCGGGCACGAAGCACAACGACGTCGCGACCTCCGCCGATGTCAAAGGCGCGATCCCGGCGCTCGCGCACCTGGC
>CAZJOM010000182.1:0-2596 GCA_964547645.1 uncultured Flavobacteriaceae bacterium | reverse complement strand
GCTTCTTGTGCTCGTCTTCGCTCATCTGATGCTCTTTCTCGAGCTTCTTCAGATGCTCCATCCCGTCGCGGCGGATGTTTCGCACCGCGACCCGCGCCGCTTCGGCGTACTTTGAGCCAATCTTCGAGAGTTCCTTTCGGCGGTCTTCGGTCAGAGGCGGAATTGGAATCCGCAGCAGCTGCCCGTCGACCTGCGGATTAAGACCAAGCCCGGAACTGCGGATCGCCTTGTCGACCGCCGTAACCAGACCGCGATCCCAAACCTGCACCGTCAGCATCCGCGGTTCCGGTGCGTTGACCGTACCCACCTGCGTCAGCGGCATCGCACTGCCGTACGCATCCACGTGTACCGGCTCCAGCAAGGACACCGAAGCGCGTCCCGTTCGCAGTCCAGCGAACTCGTGCTTCAGCTGCGCGACAGCGCCCTTCATGCGCTTCTGCAGATCGTCCATGTCAAAAGGTTTGCTCTGCGCCATTGGCTCCTCCCGGCGAAGGTCGGCCTTCGCTCAAGCTCTAGTTCGAAATCACTGTGCTGAGGCCCTTGCCTTGCAGCACGCGGACAAAGTTCATCTTCTCATGAATGTTGAATACGATAATCGGTATGCCGCTCTCGCGGGCCAACGAAATCGCCGACGCGTCCATCACCTTCAGATCGCGCGACAGCACGTCCATATAGGTCAGCCGGTCATAGCGTTTCGCCGCCGGATCCTTCTTTGGATCGGCCGAGTAGACGCCGTCGACCTGTGTGCCCTTCATCAGCGCGTCGCAGCCCATCTCCGCCGCGCGCATCGCGGCCGGCGTATCGGTCGTGAGGAACGGACTGCCCAAGCCCGCCGCAAAAATCACGACGCGGCCCTTCTCCATGTGACGGATCGCGCGCCGGCGAATATAGGGTTCGCAAATCGACGTCATCGGGATCGCGGATTGCACCCGTGTATTCACGCCGACCTTTTCGAGAATGTTCTGCATGGCGAGCGCGTTCATCACGGTGCCCAGCATGCCCATATAGTCGGCCGTCGCGCGGTCCATGCCCGAGGCCGCCGCCTGCATCCCGCGGAAGATGTTCCCCCCGCCGACGACCAGGCAGACCTGAACGCCGATATCGATGGCCGCTTTGACGTCTTCCGCGATCCGGTTCACGGTCGCGAGTTCTATACCGTAGGACCCCGATCCCATCAGCGCCTCGCCGGACACTTTCAAAAGAACCCGGCGATAGATCGGCGCTGATGTCATCGTTGCGTTGTCCCTCTTTGTTCCTCAGCTCTTCGCTGCGGCGGCAACTTCGGCGGCGAAGTCAGTTTCCACTTTCTGGATACCTTCGCCAAGGGCGTAGCGCACAAACCCCTCAATGGAGATCGGCGCACCCACATCCTTTTCCGCGGCTTTCACGACGGCTTCCACGGTCTTTTCCGGGTCCATGATGTAGGCCTGCTGCGGCAGGACCACTTCCTCATAGAACTTGCGCATCCGGCCCTCGACCATCTTTGCGATGATGTTCTCGGGCTTACCCGACTGGCGCGCCTGATCGGCGAAGATCGCCTTTTCACGCTCGGCCACCGCAGGATCGATCTGATCGATTCGCATCGCGAGCGGTGGGAACGGCGTCCCAGCGACGTGCATGGCGAGCTGCCGGCCCAGCGCCGCCAGTTTCGCGGCATCGCCAGACGACTTCAGCGCGACCAGCACGCCGATCTTGCCGAGCCCCGGCGCCATCTGATTGTGCACGTAGCTCGCGACCACGCCCGGTGACACGCTGAGCGCACCGGTACGACGCAATTCCATCTTCTCGCCGATCTTGCCTGAAAGCGCCGAGACCTGACCCTCGACCGTGTTGCCGCCGCCGAACGACGCTTTCGCAAGCTTCGCAACATCGCCACCGGTCGTCAGCGCCAGCTCGGCGATCTTGCCGACCATCGCCTGGAACTCTTCGTTGCGCGCAACGAAATCGGTCTGCGAGTTGACTTCGACGACCGCACCCGAGCCGCCTTTCGCCGCCACGCCGACAAGCCCTTCGGCCGCGACATTGCCTGCCTTCTTGGCGGCCTTCGAAAGGCCCTTCTTGCGCAACACGTCGATCGCAGCTTCGATGTCGCCGCTGGTTTCGTTGAGCGCGTTTCTGCAATCCATCATGCCCGCGCCGGTTTTCTCGCGCAGGTCTTTGACCATCGTGGCTGTAATTTCAGCCATGGGAGGCTCCTAATCGTTCGAGGTGGTCGCGCGCGTCGCCGACGCGCGCGAAAAACATCAGTTCGGTAGCTCTTGCACCGGGCCGTCGGCCGAAGCGCCGATGTCGACGCCGGACGAACCTTGCGCCGCCGAAATCCCATCGATTACCGCGCGCGCCACGAGATCGCAGTAGAGCGCAATCGCGCGCGACGCGTCATCATTGCCGGGGATCGGGAAAGCGATGCCTTCCGGGTTCGAGTTCGAGTCAACGACCGCCACGACCGGAATCCCGAGCTTATTCGCTTCCTGGATTGCGATCGCTTCCTTGTTCGTGTCGATCACGAACAGAAGATCGGGAACGCCGCCCATTTCCTTGATCCCGCCCAGCGCACGCTCGAGCTTCTCCTGCTCGCGCGCGAGGTTCAGCGCTT
>CAZJOM010000181.1:0-2762 GCA_964547645.1 uncultured Flavobacteriaceae bacterium | reverse complement strand
GGGACGTCGGCCTTGTCGTCGGCGGCGATTTGGTCGAGGTCCGAGGACGACGCGATCAGTTTCTGCGCGACGCCGTGCGCTTCGCATTGGATCTTCAAGAGCACGCGCATCATGTCGCCCAATACCGGCGGAATCGCAGGCGGGGGGCCGCGGTCGATATCGGGGATCGCGGAGGCGGGCAAAGCGAGGCCCGCTTTGACGGCATCGGTCAGGCCGTGCGCGGCGCGCGATGTGGCGAAGCCGCGCGGGATGCCGCGCAGGCTGTCGAGGTCCTCCGTCGTCTGCGGCGCTTGGGCCGCGATTTCGAACAGAGCTTCGTCTTTCATGACGCGGCTGCGCGGGACGTCGCGTTCTTGCGCCAGACGCTCACGCCAGGCGGAGATTTCCATGAGCACGGCGGTGAAGCGGCGGTTGCCGCCGCGCATCTTCAGGCGACGCCAGGATTCTTCCGGCTTCAGCTCGTAGGTTTCGGGCGAGCGTAGAACGTCGAGTTCTTCTTCCAGCCAGTGCGAGCGGCCGGACTTGTCGAGCTGCTTCTTCAGCGACTCGTACACACGGCAAAGATGCGTGACGTCCGAGAGCGCATAGGTCAGCTGCTTGTCGCTCAATGGGCGTCTGGACCAATCGGTGAAGCGCGAGGACTTATCGATTTGGGCGTGGGCAAGTTCGCGGACGAGCGTCTCGTAAGCGGCCGAGTCGCCGAAGCCGCAGACCATGGCGGCAACTTGGGTGTCGAACAGGGGGGTCGGAATCAGGTTTGCCTGGTGGAAGAAGATTTCCAGGTCCTGACGGGCGGCGTGGAAGACCTTCACGATGTCGGGCTTGCGAAACAGGTCGTAGAGGGGGCTGAGGTCGATGCCCGGTGCCAGTGGGTCGATGACGACGGCGAAGCCCGGAATTGCCGCCTGCAACAGGCACAGTTTCGGCCAATAGGTCGTGTCGCGCATGAACTCCGTGTCGATGGCGACATACGGTGCGCTCTCGAAGCGGATGCAGGCTTCGGCGAGTTCGCCGCTCGACGTGATGACAGTGACCATTTGCGTGGTGCTATAGCCCAAGATTCGTGCCCTTGACAGGTGGCGCGGGGCGACCCCACAAGGGGCGCCCTTTAAGCCCTCTCGTGCCCAAGAATCAAGGAATTCCCATGCATCGCTATCGTACCCACACCTGCGGCGAATTGCGCGCAACCCATGTGGGCACCAAGGTCCGCATATCCGGCTGGGTTCACCGTCGGCGCGATCACGGCGGGCTCGTCTTCATTGACCTGCGAGACAACTATGGGCTGACGCAGTGCGTGGTGGAGCCGGACTCGCCGGCCTTCAAGGGGGTGGACACGCTCCGGTCGGAGTTCGTCGCGACTTTCACGGGGCGGGTGGTTGCGCGGCCCGGGGACACCGTTAACAAAGATCTGTCGACCGGCGAGATCGAACTTCGGATTGACGAAGTTGAGGTGCAGGGTACGGCGGGCGAGTTGCCGTTGCCGGTGTTCGGCGATGCGGAGTATCCGGAAGAGACGCGGCTGAAGTACCGCTTCCTCGATTTGCGGCGCGACCGGTTGCACAAGAACATCCTGCTGCGTTCCAATGTGATCACGAGCTTGCGTCGTCGGATGGTCGCGCAAGGGTTCACCGAGTTTCAGACGCCGATCTTGACCGCGTCGTCGCCGGAGGGCGCGCGCGACTTCCTGGTGCCGTCGCGCATTCATCCGGGCAAGTTCTATGCGCTGCCGCAGGCGCCGCAGCAGTTTAAGCAGCTGATCATGGTCGCCGGCTTCGACCGCTACTTCCAGATCGCGCCGTGCTTCCGCGACGAGGACGCGCGCGCCGATCGCTCGCCCGGCGAGTTCTATCAACTCGACTTGGAGATGAGCTTCGTTACGCAGGAAGACGTGTTCGCGGCGGTCGAGCCAGTGCTGCGAGGTACGTTCGAGGAATTCGCAAACGGGCGGACGATCAACCCGGGGCCGTTCCCGCGTATTCCGTATGCGGAGTCGATGCTGAAGTACGGGTCGGACAAGCCTGACCTGCGCAACCCGATCGTGATTGCGGATGTGAGCGCGGAGTTCGCGGACGCGACTGTCGAGTTCAAAGCGTTCAAGGCCGTGATTACACAAGGCGGTGTCGTGCGCGCGATCCCGGCGCCGGGCGCCGGTGCGCAGCCGCGCTCCTTCTTCGACAAGCTCAACGATTGGGCGCGCAGCGAGATGAAGGCGCCGGGCCTTGGCTACATCACGCTTGAGGAAGAGGGCGGCAAGCTCACCGGCAAGGGGCCGATTGCGAAGTTCATTCCGGAGCCGGTGCTGGCGCGGATTGCGCAGAAGGCTGGCGCGAAGGCCGGCGATGCGGTGTTCTTCTCGGCCGGCAAGGCAGACGCGGCGGCGAAGCTGGCGGGTGCCGCGCGCACGCGGATCGGCAATGAGCTGCAGCTGAAGGCCTCGCCCTATTACGATTTCCATTTCTGCTGGGTCGTCGATTTCCCGATGTACGAGTGGAACGAGGAGGAGAAGAAGATCGACTTCTCGCACAACCCGTTCTCTATGCCGAACTTCGACCATGGTGCGTTCTTGAAGCTCGACAAGAGCGACGATAAGACGATCCTGGGCATTACGGCGTTCCAGTACGACATCGTCTGCAACGGCATCGAGCTGTCGTCGGGTGCGATCCGCAACCACAAGCCGGACATCATGATCAAGGCGTTCGATCTTGCGGGCTATCCGCAGTCGACGGTCGAGGAGAAGTTTGGCGGCATGCTGAACGCGTTCC
>CAZJOM010000180.1:0-2836 GCA_964547645.1 uncultured Flavobacteriaceae bacterium | reverse complement strand
CCGACGAGCGCGCGGCCATGATCGATAGCGGCGCGCTCAGCCCGCCCGCGACCGCCTTCAAATACCCGCACACCGACCGACAAGGCTCCGTGATCGCCGTCAGCGCCTCCACCGGCGCCGTCTCCGAACGCTTCGCCTACGACGGCTTCGGCCGATCGAACAACGCGCTCACGGGCTACCCGTTCCGCTACACCGGGCAGAGACTCGATCCGGAGACCGGGCTGATGTTCTACAAAGCCCGCGTCTATTCCCAATCGCTTGGCCGCTTCCTCCAAACCGATCCGATCGGGACGAAGGATGATCTCAATCTGTATGCGTATGTTGGAAACGATCCGGTCAACAAGACGGATCCGACGGGGACGGCAGGCTACGGCGGTGGCATGTATCACACAGCAGGCTGGGATGACGTTGATTGGGCACTGTATCGTCGCGAGAACGCCGAAAACCAGGCGGCAGCCCCGTACTACGTTCCCTTCCTTGGTCCAGCAATGATGTTGCGAGAGGGAGTCGCAGAGCCTTGGCGATACGACAGTGGTCGGCTGAAGCAGGACGGCGCAGCATTCCTCGGAGCAGACCTGTTGACCTTTGGCGGTACCAGCATAGTTCGTGGTGCTTTGGCGCGCGGCTCGCTGCCCGCAATTGAAGATCGCCTCGTCGGACACCTTGCCGGTGCGATGGACGATTTCGCGGAGCTCGGTATGACTCAGAGGCAGGTGCGCGCTGCTGCGAGCCGCCCATCGCTCGAGCCAGCGTTTGTAGGCGAGAGAATCGACAACTACTTCCGGCAGCGTGTTATTCGAGACAAGGAATTGTCTGGGCTTGTTGAACTCACAAAGCGTGGCCAATATGGACCCGACATCACAGTAACAGGTCGAGACATGTGGTTCGACGTTACAACTGGCCGTAATTGGTGGGATCATGTAGGCAAGTACGAGGACGATTTCGGCGAAGGGATTCCATTGCTGTACCGATGAGCGATTTTGACCGTTGGAGAAGTTTTCTCAGTGGAGTGTCTGATCGGGCTGACCTCCCTGTGCAGGATGGCCGGGTGCTTCTTCGCGACCTCAAGGCACCGAAGGTAAAGGTGTCGCAATCACTACGAGTGCGCGGGAAATCGGTGCATCTGGCGAAAGGTGTTGCTGAAATCGATGGAGTGCGCTGGAATTCGGTTCATTTCCAAAGATCAAGCTTGCAGCACCTGCGAATTGTGCGCAGCTGGTTTGATAACTGCAGCTTCGAGGATGTCGATTGCCGCGATTGGCGACTTTGGAACACTCGTATAACAAATTCGAGATTCTTGCGCGCCAATTTCCGATCAAGTCTGCTTGGGGGCAGTGCGACCGACGGTGCAAACACGTTCGAAAACGTTGAATTCAACGAGTGCGATTTTCGCGACACCGTTCACTTCGCCTCAACCTTCTCAAACTGCCTCTTTTTCAAGACAAGACTTACAAAGGTGGACTTCCGAGGAAGCCGCTTTGCGCACTGCCGTTTCGTTGGTCAGTTGGAGGAGGTTCAGTTTTCTCGCACTGCGGGCTCTGCGTCTAGTTTTCCAGAAAACGTTATGGACGAAGTTGATTTTCGCGAAGCCGATTTTCGGGCGGTGGAGTTCCGTGGATTGGATCTTGACCGGGTTGCCTTGCCAGCTGATAGCAATCACATCATAGTACGCGGCATAAGAAAAAAGATTGGGCTGATGCTCGATTTGTTGCGTACTCGGCCCCAAACCAAAGCCAGAGTGCTGATTGCCGACCTAGAACACGTACAAAAGTGGCTTGGCGCAAATCAGGATCAAGCGGTCTTTAATCGGTCTGACTTGGTCGCGTTCTCAGGCGAGGAAGGCTTGAAATTGTTCGAAGACGTGTTGGCAAATGTTGGCGGCTGCGACTAGGAGTTCGATGCCGTCCGCTCCACGGCCAGCTGCTCACCGTCACCGACGCCTGCCGACGACAGCGACAATCTCTACGAGCAGTTCACGTTCGACGCCGGCTCGCGCAAGCTGACGGAACGCCGGCGCGGCGGCCAAGTGCTGAGCTACGGCTACGACGCGCTCGACCGCGTCGTGTCGCGCACCGGCGGCGGCTTGCGGTCGCGGGCGGGCTGAGCGCGCCGCTATCGATCATGGCCGCGCGCTCGTCGGCGCCGGGGGCTGGGACATAGCGGCGGATGAGCACGCCGGCACTCGTGTACTCCGCGATCTCGTCGCTGCCCGCGTGCAGGAAGCGCGTGGTCGCGCCGCCGGTGGTCTTTTGCATCCGCCGGTCGAGCGCGTCGTAGCCGTAGCTCGCGCTGTTGATGCCCGCGACCGCGGTCAGGCGGTTCAGCGCGTCGTAGGTGAACGTGCTCACCCCGTCGCCGGTCAGATTGCCGTTCGGGTCGTAAGAGAGCGCGACCGCCGAGCCGCCGATCGGCGTGACCGACGGATACTGGTTCAGCGGGTTCGCGGCGGCATAGGTCTGCGTCCCCAAGGGTGCAGGGTTCGTGTAGCGGTTCAACGGCTCGCTGGTTGTGGCCGTCAACACCTGCCCTGCCGCCGAGGTCGTGAAGTTATAGACGAGGTCGGCGATCCCGCCCGGGTAGTTGTGCGTCAGGTTCGCAAGATCGTTGTCGGGTTCGTAGCTGTAGGAGGTCGCGGTTTGGTTCGCCCCCGGCATCGCCACCTGACCCACGCGCCGCGAGCGAAGGTCGTAGCTGTAGGTGCGCAGCGTCAGCGCGGGTGCCGTCGTCGCAATCGACGTCACCCGGTTCAGGCCGTCGTAAACATAGTTCGCCTGAAACGTATCCGGCCACTTGATCGCGGTGCGGTTCCCGTTCGCGTCGAGAACATAGTCGACGT
>CAZJOM010000179.1:0-2921 GCA_964547645.1 uncultured Flavobacteriaceae bacterium | reverse complement strand
CCGACGTTCGACATCGGCGGCATGGATACGGCGCATAAGCTTTCGCTGCTTGCCGCAGTCGCGTTTGGGAATGCGCCGGCGCTCAGCGACATTCATGTCGAAGGCATTCAACGCATCACGCCGATGGACATCGCGTTCGCGCGTGAGTTCGGCTACCGCATCAAGCTGTTGGGCTTGGCGCTGCGCACGAGCGGTGGTGTGGAGCAGCGCGTGCACCCGGCGATGGTGCCGCTCGGCACGCCGCTCGCCGATGTCGACGGTGTGTTCAACGCGGTTGTGGCGGAAGGCGATTTGGTCGGCAAGTCGGTCTACGAGGGCCGTGGCGCCGGCGCGGGCCCGACGGCTTCGGCGGTGATGTCCGACATTTTGGACATCGCGCGCGGCGTTAGGTTGCCGACGTTCGGCGCGCCAGCTTCAACCTTGAAGGCACCAACGGTGGTGCCGATGGGAGAGCATGTCGGCGCGTGCTATCTGCGCTTCACCGTGATCGACAGGCCCGGCGTGATCGCCGTGCTGTCGCGTTGCCTTGCCGATCAAGCGATCTCTATCGAGAGCATGCTGCAGCGTTCGCGCTCGCCCGGCGGCGCAGTGCCGGTCGTCATGATCACGCACGAAGCGCGCGAAGATGCGATGGTCAAAGCGCTGGGCGCCGTCGTGGCTGCGGGCGTGGTAACGGAACAGCCGTGCATGATTCGCATGGAGCGGTTTTAGTGCTTAACGAATCCCAGCCCCGATAGATTGGGGCCAAGGCGAAAACAAAAGTTCTGGAGAGGGGAAATATGAGCAACGCCCAACATGACGGTCTGGAGCGCATTCTGACGCTGGAGCTGGCGCGGGTGACGGAGGCGGCGGCGATTGCAGCTTACGAGCAGGTCGGCCGCGGCAACGAGCATGACGCAGACCAGGCGGCGGTCGATGCGATGCGCACGGCGCTGAACCTCTGCAATTTCGACGGCACGGTCGTGATCGGCGAGGGCGAGCGCGACGAGGCGCCGATGCTCTTTATCGGCGAAAAGGTTGGCACCGGTAAAGGACCAAAGGTCGATATCGCGCTCGATCCGCTGGAAGGCACGACGTTGACGGCGAAGGCGATGGCGAACGCGTTGGCCGTCGTCGCGATCGCGGAGGGTGGCAGCCTGCTGCACGCACCCGACACATACATGGATAAGATCGCGATCGGCGGCGGCTATCCTGAAGGCGTCGTCGATCTCGATGCCGACCCGGCGGAGAACATCAAGCGCTTGGCGAAGGCGAAGGGTGTCGATCCGCGCGAGATCAAGGCATGCATTCTCGATCGGCCGCGGCACGAAAAGCTGATCGCGAAGGTGCGCGAAGCCGGTGCCTCGATCCACTTGATCTCAGACGGCGACATCGCCGGCGTCATTCACTGCAGCGATCCGGAAACGGGGATCGACATCTATATGGGGCAGGGCGGTGCACCGGAAGGTGTGCTGGCCGCCGCGGCGTTGCGCTGCGTCGGTGGGCAGATCCAAACGCGCCTCGTCTTCCGCAACGACGACGAGCGCCGGCGCGCGGCGCGGATCGGCATCACCGATCTGAACAAGAAGTACAACACGCTCGACCTTGCCTCCGGCGATGTGATGTTCGCGGCGACCGGCGTCACGAACGGCTCGATGCTGGAAGGCATTCACAAGGTCGGCAACTTCATGACCAGCCACACGATCGTGATGCGCTCCAAAACGCGCACGGTGCGTTGGATCAAGGCGCGGCACGTGATTAAGGGGCTGTAGCCTCAGCGCTCGGGGGCCGGTCATGCGCTTGACCGAAGTGAAATTGCCGCTCGGGCATACCGAGGCGGACCTGCGCACGGCGGTGTTGAAGCGGCTTGGTGTGCGGGCGGATGAGCTGGTCACGCTCTCCGTGTTTCGCCGCGCGGTGGATGCGCGCAAGCCGAAGGCGATCGTGTTTATCTATACGATCGATGTAACGGTGAAGAATGAAGCCGCGGTGATGGCGCGGCTGAAGGGCGACCGGCATGTCTCCGTCTCGCCCGACATGAGCTACAACATTACGCGCGTGAGCACGCCGCCGGCGAAACGGCCGGTGGTGATCGGGGCGGGGCCGTGCGGGATTTTTGCCGGGTTGATCTTGGCGGAGATGGGATTGCGTCCCTTGATCCTGGAGCGCGGCAAGGTCGTGCGCGAGCGGACGAAGGATACGTTCGGCTTTTGGCGCAAGCGTCTGCTCAATCCGGAATCGAACGCGCAGTTCGGCGAGGGCGGGGCGGGCACATTCTCCGACGGCAAGCTCTATAGCCAGGTAAAGGATCCGCGTTTCTTGGGTCGTAAGGTCTTGAAGGAGTTCGTGGAGGCGGGCGCGCCGGCAGAGATTCTCTACGTGTCGAAGCCTCACATCGGAACGTTCCGGCTCGTCTCGATGGTCGAGTACATGCGCGCAAAGATCGAGTCGCTGGGCGGCGAGTTTCACTTTCAGACGCGCGTTCAGCGCATTGCGGTCGAGAAGCGCGACAATGGCGAGCGACGGGTTGCGGGGATCGTGCTCGCCGACGGCGCGGCGATCGAGGCGGAGCATGTGGTGCTGGCCGTTGGGCACAGCGCGCGCGACACATTTCAGATGCTCTACGACGAAGGCGTCTACATCGAGCCGAAGCCGTTCTCGATCGGCTTTCGCATCGAGCATCCGCAGTCGCTGATCGATCGTGCGCGTTTGGGGCCGAATGCGGGGAACAAACTGTTGGGCGCGGCTGACTACAAGATCGTGCATCACTGCACGAACGGGCGCTCGGTCTATAGTTTTTGCATGTGTCCCGGCGGCACGGTGGTTGCGACCGCATCCGAACCGGGGCGCGTGGTCACGAACGGCATGAGCCAGTATTCGCGGAACGAGCGCAACGCGAACGCGGGCATCGTCGTGGGTATTACGCCCGCCGACTATCCCGG
>CAZJOM010000178.1:0-2991 GCA_964547645.1 uncultured Flavobacteriaceae bacterium | reverse complement strand
TAGGGTGACCAAGTGGCGTGGAACTCACGCCGCCAAAGCCCGCCTCTTGGTGATTCCACCCGAACTGCGGAAGGGGGCGAAATATAGGGACGCTTGCCCCCCATGCAAGATTTTTTGGACCAATCTCCCTAATTTTTTCTTGAACTGATGCGTGAGGGATAACGAGCGACAGCTGCGGGCGTTGCGCGAGCGACTCACCAGCCGTATATGAGCGCGCCCTTGAAGCGCCACACTCGCCGCTCGAACGTTTCGAGCAAGCCTCTCTCGATCCCGCTCACCGCACAGGAGTCGACGCCGATGACGAACACTTTTCTGGAGAAACTTCATCCCGGTTTCGCGCAGACGATCGAGATCGAAGGCAAGCCGATTGTGTCGGAAAAGAGCCGTTTTCAGGACATCAAGATCTTCGACTCGAAGCGCAACGGGCGCGTACTCGTGCTCGACGACATCGTGCAGCTGACGACGCGCGACGAGTGCGGTTACTCCGAGATGCTGACGCATGTGCCGATGCTCGAACACGGCGCCGTGAAGGAGGTCATGATCGTCGGCGGCGGCGACATCGCGATCGCCGAAGAGGCGCTCAAACACCGCGGCGTCAACACCGTCTTCAACGTCGAAATCGACGAGAAGGTGGTCGATTTGTCGCGCCGCCACTTGAGCGAGGTTAACGCCGCCGCCTTCGCCGATCCGCGCCTGAAGATTCAAATCGAAGACGCGTTCGTCTTCCTCGCCGATAAGACGAGCCACGGCCGCTTCGACCTCATCATCGCCGATCGCCCGGACCCGGTTGGCCCCGCCGAAGTGCTCTTCGGCGACACGTTCTATGAGCGCATCGCCAAGGCGCTGGCGCCCGGCGGCTTTGCCGTCTTCCAGAACGGCGTGCCGTTCTTCCAGCCGGAGGAACTCGTCGACACGCTGAAGCAAATGCAGCGCACGTTCCGCTATTGCGGCGTCTACCTCGCGGTCGTGCCCAGCTACATCGGCGGCTTCATGGCGCTGACCTGGGTCTCGAACGACGCGATCCTGGGCGACCCGGCAAAGTGGGCAGGCCTCGAAGCCTCGTTCGCCGCTGCTCGTCTCAAGACGGACTACTACACCCCCGCCGTCCACCGCGCCGCATTCGCGTTGCCGGCGTGGATCGAGCGGTTGGTGAAGGGATAGCGGCTACGCCTTCGCCTGGCGGCTGACCCAGACGTAGCTCGCGGCGATCAAAGCGACGAAGAGCGCCGCGCCGATCAGCGGGGCCTCAGCGAAGCCGGCGCCGACGAGGGCGAGCGGGCTCTCGCTGCCGGTCGAAACGATCAGGCCGGCGTTGAGAATGCCGAGCATACTCTCGCCGACGATGAAGCCCGACGCCAAGAGCACGCCAAAGCGGTCAAGCATCGGCTGATCCGGCGATCGCGCGATGGCGCGGCCGTAGAACCAGGCGATGATGGTTCCCAAGATAACCGGCGAGGTCGAATCCATCGGCAGGTAGATGCCGATGCCGACCGCCATCGGCGGAATGCGCATCAACTTGAAGCGGCCAAGCGTTTCGTCGATCGCGATGACGGCAAGGCCGACCAGCACACCCGCCCCAATGAGGTTCCAGTTCAACTCCGCGTTCAAGACGCCGCGTGCGAGCGTGGAGATCAACGCAGCCTGCGGCGCGCCGAGCGGTTGCTCCGCAATCGCAGACCGGTTCGGATCACCCGGAAATCCATAGGCCTGGTTCAAGAGATCGAGCACGGGGCCGATGACGATCGCGCCGGCAATGACGCCGACGATAAGCGCCAACTGCTGTTTCCACGGCGAGGCACCGACGAGCAATCCGGTCTTCAAGTCCTGAAGATTGTCGTTGGAGATCGTCGCGATTGAAAAGACGATGGCGACAGTGAAGAGCGCAAACGCTATCAGAGCGTTCGTAGCATCAGGTCCAACGAGCGGCTGCACGAACTGCGCCAGCAAGAGCGAGCCGGAGACGATCGCCAGAATGCCGATGCCGGACACAGGGCTGTTCGACGCGCCGATCAGGCCTGCCATGTAACCGGCGACGGTCGCAATGAAAGCGCCGATGACGATCGTAAAGACAACGCCACCGATGACAAGCGGCCAACCGAACGCAGCCAGCGGCCCGTCACCGATAAAGGCGAACAACAAGCCGCCAATCATAACGAGGCTCAGGACGCTCAAAATGCCGATCACGGCGGGCGGGAGGTCGCGATCGTGCTCGTCAGCTTGTCCGCCGTTCGCCACTTTGGCACGTGCGGTCGCGATCAGACCTTCGAAGACAGGTCTCGCAAGCGCGAGCAAGCTCCAGATCGCAGCGATTCCTATAGTGCCGGCGCCGATGAAGCGCACTTGGCTGCCGCGAACGTTGTTCGCAAGCTCGGCGATGTCGCCCTCAAGACCTGCGCTCAGGTAGGGAATCGAAATGCCCCAGGCGATAACGATGCCCACCAACATCGCCATACCGACGGATATGCCGACGAGGTGGCCGGCCCCGATCAGCGCAAGCGAGAACGACGTGCTAAGACCGCTGACGCCAGCCCCGAGACGGAAGTAGGTCGCAAAGCCGGTAGCAGCGATACCGGTGAAGGCCACGATCTGCATCGCGGCTGCAACGATGGCGCTGTAGAGGACAATCACCGGGCCGCGGGTGCGTTCGATGATGTTGGCCGGAGCTTCGTCAGCCCTTGCGCCGACTTTCAAGACCTCGGCCGCGGCCACGCCTTCGGGGTAAGGCAACGGCGAGTTGACGACGAGGGCACGGCGGAGCGGGATCGAAAACAGCACGCCCAGAACCCCGCCGAGCGCGCAGACCAGGAATGTTTCCACGAACGGGAAATTGCGCCACCAGCCGATCATGACGAGGCCCGGCAGCACGAAGATGATGGCGGAGAGCGTGCCGCCTGCGGAGGCCACCGTCTGGACGATATTGTTCTCGCGGATCGTGCCGGTGTTGAAGGCGCGCAGGATGCCCATCGAAATGACCGCTGCCGGGATCGAGGA
>CAZJOM010000177.1:0-3020 GCA_964547645.1 uncultured Flavobacteriaceae bacterium | reverse complement strand
CCACATCGCAATCGAATAAAGTGTCGCCGTCGCCATTCCGACGAACACCGCCGCAGAGGCTCGCGCGCCAAACGCCACAAGAATGAGCGCAACGGCGGCGCCGGCGGCCGCGCCCTGCAACAACGCCAGCCGCGTATCGGCGCGCACGAGGCTCAACACAAAGCCGAGCGCGATCGACCAAAACACCGCCATGAAGGCGCTCATGCCGAGGCTCAGCAGCACCGCAATCGCGCCCAGCGAGATGAAGTGATAGCCGTGCGCCTTGGTCAGCGCCCAGACAGAAGCCTCGCTCGTGCGCACCGCCTGAACATTAAGCCGCCGCGCGTCGGCTTCGACCATCAGCCAGCACGAAAGGTAGTAGAGCAGCGTCGGAATCGCCGCCATCACCAGCACGTCCAGATACGTGACTTCCAGATACTCGGCGATGATGAACGCCGCCGCGCCGAGTGTCGGCGGCGACAGCAACGCCCCGATCCCCGCGGCCGAGAGAATGCCGCCGGCAACGTTCGGCGGATAGCCGGAGCGCTTCAAAAGCGGCCACGCGAGCGTCGCCAACGTCACCGTCGTCGCAACGCCGCTGCCCGACACCGTGCCCAAGAGAAAGCCCGACGCCACCGTCGCCCGTCCCGGCGCCGACGCGGTCGGCCGCTTGCCGAACAACGCGAAAGCCCATTCGATGAAGAACGTGCCCGCGCCGCTGCGCGCCAATACGGCGCCGTAGATCGTGAACAGGATGATGAACGTCGCCGCCACATCCAGCGGTGTCGAGAAGATGCCTTCAAGCGTCAGATAGTTCTGCCCGACGATGCGCGCGATCGAGTAACCGCGATGATCGAGCGGCTCCGGCATATAAGGCCCGGCCAGTGCATAGAGCAGGAAGCCGATCGTAATCGCCGGCAGAGCCCACCCTGTCGTACGCCGCGTCGCCTCCAGAATACAAACGGTCAACGCGCCGCCGAGCCATATCTCAAGCTCCTGCGGCCGCGTCGCCCGCGTCTTCACTTCTTCGATATGCGTCGCCAGATAGATCAACGCCGCCGCGCCAAGCGCGATCAACAACCAATCGAGAATCCAAACGCGGTCGCGATACCGCCCCCTCTGCCACGCCGGATAATGCAAAAACGCCAGCGCCAGCACGAGCCCGAGAAACATCGCCCGGTATGCGGTCGTCCCGATTGAATACTGCGTCCAATAAAGCGCCAACCCCGAAAGCGCGAACGCCAACAAGCCTGCGAGCCACGCCATCGGCCCTGCGAGCTTGCGCGTCGGCTGTTCGTCGGTCGCAATCTCGGTCATATCGCAGCCTGGGACCGCGGGCGTCCCGCCCGCTCTTCGGAAAGTTCCGCACGCATCAGAGTCAGCAAGAGCGGGCGGGACGCCCGCGCTCCCAGACTACTTCACCACACCGCGCGCCTTGTAAAACGCGAGCGCGGCCGGGTGAAACGCGATCCCCGTCTTCGCCGCAGCGCCAACCAGCGTCAGCGTCTTTGCTTCCGGATGGATCTTCTGCACGTCGGTTAGATTGTCGAAGACACCTTTCAGGATCTTTTCCACCATGTTGGCCTTCATATCGGCCGAAACGAAAAGAATGTTCGCAACCCCCACCCCCGGCACATCCGCCGGCACGCCCGCATACACGCTCTTCGGCAGCGTGAACGAGCGATAGAGGTTCGGATACTTCACGTTCAGCTTGGCCAGCACATCCGCCGCCGGCACGAACACGATCTTCACGTTGCCCGTCGTGACCAGATCCGTGATCGCCGATGTGGGCAACCCGCCGATCCAAAACAGCGCATCGATCTTGCCGTCCTTCAACGCGCCGACGGACTCCGCAACGCTGAGATTCTCCCGCGTCACGTCTTTCATCGGCTTCAACCCGCCGGCTTCCAGCAGCCGGTCCGCGATCGCCTCCGTGCTCGACCCGGCCGAACCCACCGAAACGCGTTTGCCCTTCATATCGGCGACCTTGCCGATCTTGGCGTCCGCGCGCGCCACAATGTGCACGAAGCTGTCATAGAGGACCGCGATCGCCTGAATCTTCTGCGGCCCCGTGTCCTTATAGGCACCGGCGCCTGCAACCCCATCGACCGCCGAGTCGATCGTCGAAAGACCGATATCCGCGTCGCCAGCGCCGACGAGCTTGATGTTGTCGACCGACCCGCCCGTGACCTCCGCCGTCACCTGAAACCCCGGCACATGCGTGGTCAGCACCCGCGCCAAGCCCCCGCCATAGGGGTAATAGACGCCACCGGTTCCCCCGGTCGCGATCGACAAGCGCTGCTTGGAGGCGGCGACCGCACCGCCCATGGCCAGCAGAACGGCCAGCGCGGCAACGGCGGCAAATCGGAAGTTCATCGGGGCGTATCCTTGTGTGAGCGGCGGAGTGTGCCAAGCCTTCTCGCGCCGTGCAATTGGCGCTATTCGTGGTCGGAAATGATCAAAGTCACCGACCAAATCTCGATCGCCGAGGACGAAATCAAGGAAACCTTCGTCCGCGCCTCCGGCCCCGGCGGGCAGAACGTGAACAAGCTCTCGACCGCCGTCGAGCTGCGCTTCGACGTGCGCCGTTCGCCGAACCTGCCCGATGACGTCTCGATCCGCTTGCAGCGTCTCGCCGGCCGACGCCTCACGAAGGACGGCATCCTGGTGATCGAGGCGCAAAGCCATCGCACGCAAGAACGCAATCGCGCCGACGCGCTCAACCGCTTGATCGAACTCATCCGTCAGGCGACGTACGTCCCCAAACCGCGCAAGAAAACAAAACCCTCGCGCGCCGCCAAGGCCGAACGCGTGGACAACAAGAAGCGCCGCGGCGACGTCAAGCGCATGCGCTCCGGCCGCCCCGACCACGACTAAATCACCCCTCTCCTCCCGGAAGTGGAAGGGCTAGGGGTGACATGCGGCGACGCCCCGTGACAAAGTAAAACATACAGGAGCCCAACCATGACCACCTCCACCGACTTCCTCGTCAGCCGCAAGAACCTGCACGAAACGAAATTCGTCGAAACGCCGCTCGCGCT
>CAZJOM010000176.1:0-3047 GCA_964547645.1 uncultured Flavobacteriaceae bacterium | reverse complement strand
GTGCATCCTTCGTGTTCTTCGTGTTGAATCTTTCTTTCTGCTCAGCTCGCGTCCATGAAGGAGCGGAAGTCGCGGATCAGGGCTTTGGACGCCGCTTCGACTAAGCGCTTGCCTTTCTCCGGCGTTGCTTGGCTGGGGTCGGAGCCGATGCGGCCGTCGGGGAATTGGCGGCGGTAGTCGTCGGCGTCGCGGATCGAGCCGTTGGGCGCGATCTTCGGGTGCATCTCGACGTTCTTTTGCGCTTCGGGGTAGGCGAAGTAGGTCACCGAGACTTCGGAAGCGGTCGCGTGGCTCCCTTCGCCGACGGGAAAGAGTTCGCGGCAGAGGTCGCCGACGCCGGACAGTTCCCACCAGTTGCGTAGGAACAGACGGATCGGTCTGCGGTTTGAGCCGGCGCGGCCGAAGGAGAATTCCGAGTAGATCTCGCTGAACGCCGAGTTGACCGGAGCGATATTGCCGCCATGGCCGTTGAACCAATAAATGCGGTCGAAGCCGTGGCGGGTGAGCGATGACGTCCAGTCGTACATCGCGGCTATCATCGTCGAGGGGCGCAGCGTGATCGTGCCGGGGAAGCCCAGATGGTGCTGGGCCGAGCCGACGTTGAACGTCGGGCCGATCAGGATGCCGCTTTCGTCGCCGGCGGCCTTGGCGATGACTTCGGGGCAGATCGCATCGGTGCCGAGCAGGCCGTTCGGCCCGTGCTGCTCAGTTGAGCCGATGGGCACGATCAGGCCGGTCGAGCTCTTCAGATAGGTCTCGATTTCCGGCCAAGACGATTGGTGGAGTTGCATGGTGCCCCTGGCGTTTTTTGCTCGCGCGAGGCTAGGGTTAGCGTGTCACAGCATTGGAAGCAAAGAGCGTTCGTATGACCAGCAAATCCGAAGCCAAGCCCGGCCCGCTGCACGGGGTCCGGGTGATTGATCTGACGCAGTTCGTGCTTGGCCCCTATGCGACGCAAACCTTGGGCGACCTCGGCGCGGATGTGATCAAGGTCGAGGACCCGTCGGGTGGCGACCGGCAGCGCAATCAGGGTAAGGCGCCGAAATCGACGAATATGGGGCCGTTGTTCGTGGCGCTGAACCGGAACAAGCGCTCGGTCGCGCTCGATCTAAAGAGCGATGAGGGAAAGGACGCGCTGCGCAAGCTGATCGCCACGGGCGATGTGTTCATTCACAACATGCGTCCGGAGGCGATGGCGCGGCTTGGGTTTGGCTACGCCGAGGTCGCGAGCCTGAAGCCCGATATCATCTATGTGGAGGCGGTCGGATATGGCTCCGGCGGGCCCTACAACGGGCGGCAGGCGTTCGACGATCTGATCCAGGCGGCGTCGGGGGCTTGCGATTTGCTGCCGCTCTATGACGGTGACGATGAGTTGCGCCCGTTTCCATCGATCATCGCCGACAAGACGTGCGGGCTCTTTGCGGTGATCGCGACTCTGGCGGCGCTGCAGCATCGCGCGCGCACCGGCGAGGGGCAGTTCGTCGAAGTGCCGATGCTTGAGACGTTCACCGGCTTCATCCAGGCGGAGCATCTGTGGGGGCGGACTTATGTCGATCTGCCCGGCAAGTTCGGTCACCCGACGACGATCACGCCTCATCGCAAGCCCTACAAGACGAAGGACGGCTATCTCGTGGTGCTGCCGGCGAGCCGCGAAGGCTCGGTCAAGTTCTTGGAGCTGGGTGGAATCCCCGGTGCCTATGAGAGCGAACGTTTTGTCGGCGCTGCGGACGGTAAGGCGAGGGTCAACGTCTATTACGACATGATGCGCGAGGCGGCGGCGACGCGCACGACGGCGGAGTGGATGGCGCTATGTGCCGAGCATCACATTCCGGCGATGCGGGCGAACGAGATGACGACGCTGTTCGACGATCCACATTTCAAGGCGGTCGGGTTCTTCGAGGAGCGGGAAATCGCCTCGGAGGGCAAGTACCGCACCATGCGGCCGGGGCTGAAATTCACGAAGAGCCCGTGCGCGATCCGACTCGATCCGCCGACGGTGGGCGAGCATACGGCGGAGGTTTTGAAAGGGACGACTTAGCCCCTTGCCGCGGGTCCGCAACACTCATATTGAGACGGTATCTGTAGGAGGCGCCTATGTCCGACCAAATGATCCCCGTCTCAGCCGCCTGGGCGAGCCGGGCTTTTGTCGATAACGGCAAGTATCTCGATCTCTACAAATCTTCGGTTGCAGATCCGGTATCGTTTTGGCGCGAGCAGGGGAAGCGGATCGACTGGATCAAGCCCTATTCGAAAGTGAAAGACGTTTCCTACGACGCACGGAACCTTTTCATCCGGTGGTACGAAGACGGGGCGCTGAACGTTTCGGCGAACTGCATCGATCGGCACTTGGCGAAGCGCGGGGAGCAGACCGCGATTATCTGGGAGGGAGATGATCCGAAGGACTCGAAGCACATCACCTATCGCGAGCTGCATGCGGAGGTATCGCGGTTTGCGAATGTGTTGAAGGCGAACGGGGTTCGGAAGGGCGATCGGGTTACGATCTATCTGCCGATGATCCCGGAGGCGGCTTACGCGATGCTGGCCTGTACGCGGATCGGGGCTGTGCATTCGGTGGTGTTCGGCGGGTTTTCGCCGGACAGTCTCGCTGGGCGTATTATCGATTGCGCGTCGACGGTCGTGATCACGGCGGATGAGGGTTTGCGCGGCGGTAAGACGGTGCCGCTGAAGCACAACACTGACTTGGCGCTGACGCAGTGTCCCGACGTGAAGCGCGTCGTTGTGGTGAAGCGCACCGGCGGCAAGGTGCTGATGCACGGGCCGCGGGACGTCTGGTATCACGACGAGGCGGCGAAAGTTTCGTCCGACTGTCCGCCGGTCGAGATGAATGCAGAAGATCCGCTGTTCATTCTCTACACGTCAGGCTCGACAGGAAAGCCCAAGGGCGTGCTGCACACGACGGGTGGCTACATCGTGTTCGCGTCGATGACGCACCAGTACGTGTTCGATTATCACGACGGCGATATCTACTGGTGCACGGCCGACGTCGGCTGGGTGACGGGGCACAGCTATATCGTCTACGGGCCGCT
>CAZJOM010000175.1:0-3054 GCA_964547645.1 uncultured Flavobacteriaceae bacterium | reverse complement strand
CCTCCATCACGTCGGCGATCGCCTTTTCCTGGTCCTCGGTCTCGCCATAGGGGAAGCGCGCGCAGAACTCTTCGTACACGCCATGCGGCGCGTCGATGACCGTGCCCTCGCGCAGCTGCCGCTCGGCGGCAACCTTGATCAGCTGCTCCGCCATGTCGCGGATGCGGTTCTTGAGCTTTGCCTTGCGCGTCTGCCAGCCGGAGCCGCCCAGCCGGTCCAGAACCGCGCCTTCATCGTCCGCGCCATAGCGCGACAGAAGTTCGATATTCTCAACCGGCAGAAACAGCTTTCCGCCGTCGTACTGCAGCTCCAAGCAATCGTGCGGCGCGCCGGCCGCCTCGATCGTCTTCAAGCCCAGATAGCGCCCGATACCGTGATCGACGTGCACGACCAGGTCGCTCGTGTTCAGCGCCGCCGCTTCGGCGATGAAGTTTGCCGCCCGCTTCTGCCGCCCTTGGCGCCGGACGATCCGGTCGCCCAAAATGTCCTGCTCGGAAATGACGGCAAGCTTGTCGGTCTCGAACCCTTGCTCGAGCCCCAGTACGATGAGCCCGACCGCCTGAGGGTGCAAATCGATCAGTTCGCCCCATGTATCCAATGTGCGAATGGCGGCGACCCCGTGGTCGGCCAACACGCCACCCATGCGATCGGCGGATCCGGCCGACCAGCACGCGATCACCACGCGTTTCTTCTTTCCCTGTAGCTCGCGGATTGCGGCGGCCACGCTATCGAACACGTTCTTCGATGCCGCAACGCGCTCCGGCGCGAAGTCACGCCCGCGCACCGCGCCAGCGTCCGCCTGTCCCGACATCTCGACCGGTTTGAACGGCGAGAACTGCCGCGCGCCGCGTTGGGTCAGCGCCGCCGTCCAATCGGCATCCAGCAGGTAAAGTGTCTCCGGCGCCAGCGGCTTGTACGGCGGCGCCATTCCCTTGATCGCGCTCTTCGCCTCAGCCCGCGCCGTCACCCGCGCGTCGTGATAGTCGGCAATCAATGTCAGCCGCGCAGCATGCGACTCCTCGACCTGATGGTCGAGTGTCACCGGCGCATCCCCCGTGTAGTCGAATAGTGTCTCTAACCGCTCGTGAAACAGGGGCAGCCAGTGCTCCATGCCGGCGTGCTTGCGCCCAGCACTCACGGCCTCGTACAGCGGATCGTCGCCCAGCACCGCCCCGAACGCCGCGATGTAGCCGGACCGAAAACGCTGGACCGACGCCTTGTCGAGCGGCACCTCGCTGACCGGCGTCAACGTCACCTGATCAACCTCACCGACGGAGGTCTGGTTTTCCGGTTCGAAGCGCCGGATCGTCTCCACCGTGTCCCCGAAGAAGTCGAGCCGGAACGGCAACTCCACCCCTGGCGGAAAGATATCGACAATTCCACCACGCACGGCAAAGTCGCCCGGCTCCACCACCGAACTCGCACTCATGAAACCGTTGCGACCCAAAAAGGCCAGCAGATCGTCCCGCTTGACCGTCCCGCCCTTGCGTGCGGAGAAGCTCGCGCTCGCCACCGCATCGCGCGGGGGCACCCGCTGCAAGGCGGCGCTCACCGTCGCGATCACGACACGCGGCCCGTTCGCCTTCGCGGTCAGCGCCGTCAGTGTTGCCATGCGCTCCGCCGCCACCTCTGCCTTCGGCGAGACGCGGTCGTAGGGGAGGCAGTCCCAACCCGGGAACATCAGAACGGAAAGCTTCGGCGCAAAGAACTTCAACGCCTCGGCAAGCGCCGCCGCGCGCTGCTCGTCGCGCGCGATGTGGAGATGCGTGGCCCCGGATTTCGTGACCGCCTCGGCGATCACAAGTGCGTCATAGCCCTCGGGCGCGCCGGCTAAAATCGTGAATTTGCTCATACAGTTTCGTGCGATAGCGCTCGGGCGGCGTGCGACGCTCGCACAACCAGTCATAGAGATCGTTGTCGGGGACACTCAGCAACTCTTCGAACGCCGCCAACCCAACCTCATCAAGGCTATCGGCATGCGCGTCCGCGAAGGGACCCAGAATCAGGTCGACTTCCTTCATGCCGCGGTGCCAGGCGCGAAAACGCACCCGCTTACGCCGCGGCTGTTCTGTGTCGTCCGTCATCCCCCGTCTATAGGACCAAGCCGTCGCCTTGCACAACCGGCGCAACGTCCCACATAAGGTGGCGATGAACTTGAACGCCCCCATCCCCTTGTCCCGCGCCCGCCCCGACGGCGCTTTGGCGCGCACCATGCAGACCGCCAAGCTTAGGGATGGCCGCCGCCTCGGGTTTGCGCAGTTCGGCCCGAAGACCGCGTTTCCGGTGTTCTATTTCCACGGCTGGCCCGGCTCACGCCTGGAGGCCGGTTTCTTCGACGTGCCCGGCGTGCAGATGATCGGCGTCGACCGGCCCGGCTACGGCCTTTCCGATCCGCACCACGACCGCAAGCTCGCGGACTGGCCGCGCGACGTCGAAGCGCTGGCGGACCATCTCGGTTTCGACAAGTTCGCGGTCATCGGCATGTCCGGCGGCGGCCCTTACGCTGCGTCCTGCGCATACTTCCTGAAAGACCGCCTCACCAAGGTCGCCATCATCGCCGGCCTCGGCCCGCCGGAGGCCCCCGGCATGGGCAACAACCGCGTGGGCTTGCTCCTGGATGTCGGCCAGCGCCCGATGACATCCGCCGTGCTCGCAAATGTGATGCGCGCCCTGATCCGCACGCCCGCCGCCGAGAAGCGCTTCAAGGAAATGCGCGCCCGCCTGCCCCGCGCCTCACGCGACGTCGACGCCATGACGCCCGAGTTCGTGCAGATGCTGCTGACGAGCTTTCGCGAGGGCCTGCGCGCCTCGGCCAAAGGCCCGACGTCCGACGCCCGCGTCTACGGCGAACCCTGGCCGTTCACGCTGGGCGACATCGCCATGCCGGTAAGTATTTGGCACGGCACCTACGACGCCCAAGTCCCCATCTCCATCGGCCGCCACTACGCCAAACACATCCCCGGCGCACGCGCCCACTTCCCGGAGCAAGAGGGTCACGTCTCGATCATCACGAACTACATCGAGGCGATCATCGGGGATTTGAGGGCGCCTTAG
>CAZJOM010000174.1:0-3060 GCA_964547645.1 uncultured Flavobacteriaceae bacterium | reverse complement strand
CACGTGATCAGCTTGTCGCCCGCCAAAATCGGGGTCGCCTCGAACTTCGTGCGCCGCATCGTCTTCGCGTCGCGCTTCATCATGTCCCCGGTCGAGTACGTCCACACGGGAATCAGATCGTCGACATTCGCGCGCGTGATCTGAGCCGCGGCGCTGTAACGCATCCCGCCCTGGTCGCCGCCGTAGGCCGGCCACCCCGCATCATCGGCCCAGGCGAGGGCCGTCCACAGCAAGCTCAACACGCCAAAGGCGAATGCGCGCGTCATCACGTCCCCCAAAATAGTTTGGGGACAATATTAGTGCGCTACGTCACAAATGCCTAACCGGATGCCTCGGCTATTTCGAAGACGTGATCTGCTCGACGGCGGTCGCCATAAGCTCGTCCATTTCACGCCGAATTTGGTGGTCCGAGACGGCCACCTTCTTTGCGTCGAGATCCTTGCGAATCTTGCGGAAAACGTCTTCGTCCCCAGCCTCTTCGAAATCGGCCTTAACGACCTCCTTCGCGTAGGCGTCTGCGGCCTCACCGGTAATGCCCATTTTCTCCGCGGCCCACAGGCCCAGAAGCTTGTTCCGGCGCGCCGTGGCCTTGAACTTCAGGTCCTGGTCATGGGCGAACTTGCTCTCATAACCCTCGCGGCGCTTGTCGAAACCCGACATTGTGTTCTCCTGATAATTTGGCCGGACACTAGGCAAACGCGGCATCCCGCGCAACGTCGGCGCATTGTGCAGGAAGGCCCGGATGGGCTAGTCTCAAATAGCGCTCGCCGAGGGTCATTCAACACCCTTAAGCGGGCGCTTAGCCGTTAATGGCCAGGCCCTAAGGGAATCCCGAGAAGGCCCCAACCCGGATATGCTCATGAAAAGCCGCAAGCTCGTTTACGAGGGCAAGGCGAAGATCCTTTACGAAGGACCTGAGCCCGACACGCTCATTCAATACTTCAAGGACGACACGACTGCGTTCGACGCGACCAAGAAGGCCGTGCTCGAGGGCAAAGGCGTTCTGAACAACCGCATCTCCGAGTACCTGATGACGCAGCTCGCCCAGATCGGCGTGCCCAATCACTTCATCCGCCGCTTGAATATGCGCGAGCAATTGATCCGCGCCGTTGAAATAATTCCACTTGAAGTTGTGGTTCGCAACGTCGCTGCCGGTTCTTTGGCGAAGCGCCTCGGCCTCGACGAAGGATCGATTCTCCCGCGATCAATCATCGAGTTCTTCTACAAGAACGACAAGTTGCACGACCCGTTGGTTACCGAAGAGCACATCACTGCATTCGGTTGGGCGACGCCCCAAGAACTTGACGACATGACCGCGCTGGCGATTCGAATCAACGACTTCCTCTCAGGGTTGTTCCTCGGCGTGGGGATTAGACTTGTGGATTTCAAAATTGAATTCGGAAGGCTCTGGGAACAAGACATGATGCGTGTCATTCTCGCCGACGAAATCAGTCCGGACTCGATGCGGCTCTGGGACATCCGCACCAACGAAAAGTTGGACAAAGATCGGTTCCGGCGTGATCTTGGTGGCGTAACCGAAGCGTATAGTGAAGTCGCAAGACGATTGGGAATTCTGACCGAAGTGCAAAATCCGGAACGAAAGGGGCCGGTTCTCGTCAAATGAAAGCACGCGTTACAGTCATGCTGAAATCGGGCGTCCTCGATCCGCAAGGTAAGGCCATCGGGAATGCGCTGGGACGCTTGGGCTTCGCCGGCGTGAACGACGTTCGTCAAGGGAAAGTGATCGAGATCGAACTTGCCGAGACCGATCAAGCTCGGGCACGTTCAAAACTGTCCGAAATGTGCGAACGGCTACTTGCCAACACCGTGATCGAAAACTACGCGATTGAATTGAAGTGACAGAATGAACCGCCCGGACGCCTGGGAACGTCCGGACCGGCTGGAAGAATGGGTAACCTGAGTAAAGGGTAGGCTTTTAGATGAACTCCATCCGCGTTTTAGCCGTGACGTGCCTCTCATTCCTTCTCTTGCCGGTCGCGGCCTTCGCCGCGCCGGCACAAGCGGCACCCTCCGCCGCCGAAATGGACGCCCGCATGGCCGCCGCCAGCGAGCTTCTCGACGCCATGGGCGGCCGCAAGTCGGTCATGGATCAAATCGACCGCGTCATCCCGGCCCAGATGGCTGCGCTGCAGCAGCAGTTTCCGGGCCTGACCGCCGACACCCGCCGCGTGATCGAAAGATCGATGCGCGACGAGATGACGGTGGGCGTGAACCGACTGCTTTCACAAATGGCGATGGCCTGGGCGCGCCGCTTCACGGTCGCCGATATGCGCAACATTGCCGCCTTCCAGCGCTCGCCCGCCGGCCAACGCCTGCGCGCGCAGCAGGAAGACCTGCAACGCGAAATAGCCGAGATCGGCCGCAACTGGGGCGCTGACATCGGCCGCCGCCTGCAAGACCGGCTGAAAGACTACATGGCCAAGCCGCAGGCCCTGACGAGCTGAGTTTTGAGGCACAGAAGAAGTTCCCAAGAGCCGGTGCAAACCGGCTCTTTTTCGTTGCACGCGACGCGACGTAGCAGCCGCAACACCCTCGCCTTTCCAAGGTCGAGTCGTTATGTAGTGCCGACAAATTCGAACGCGGTGCGCGCGTCGAGTCGGACAGGTTCACCACAAAGCCACAAAGGGCACGAAGAAGTAGTTTTCACACGACGAAACGAAGAAGCGAGGTAACACGCTCTCTTCGGCGCGAAGCGCCATTCGAGATCGACGGCGCACCTAACGGTGCGCAAAAAAATCTCTTCGTCGTGTCGTCGTTTCGTCGTGTGAGAATTTCTAATCTTCTTCGTGCCCTTTGTGGCTTTGTGGTGAACCTATCTGACCAACCCCCGCACCAACGCCAGAGGAGAATCGCGCCCGTGAAAGCGGCCGTTGTCGTCTTCCCCGCCTCCAATTGCGACCGCGACGTCGCAACCGCCCTCACCCAAGCGAACGGCGCTCCACCCAAGATGGTCTGGCACCAGGACGCGAGCCTGCCCGACGATCTCGATCTGATCGTGCTGCCCGGCGGCTTCTCCTACGGCGACTACCTGCGCTGCGG
>CAZJOM010000173.1:0-3110 GCA_964547645.1 uncultured Flavobacteriaceae bacterium | reverse complement strand
TTGTTCTTGAAACGAGGAGGAGGGCGTTATGCGGTTGGTTCGTTGCAATGTTGCGTTCGTTTTCTCTTTCTCTGATTTTCAGGAACATCCATCGTGGGCACTTCCACTCAGGGCGGCTTTGGCCGTCTGAATTCACAGTTCAATATCATCGCTTCGGCCGTCAGTTGGATCGAGCAGTCGGCCGTCGATCAGTTGCGGCTGAATGCGCGGCTGCCGGGGATCGAGCGCGTTGTTGGGTTGCCGGATTTGCATGCCGGGCGCGGGATTGCGGTTGGGGCTGCGTTCTGGTCGCGCAGCCATGTCTATCCGCATCTCGTCGGCAACGACATCGGTTGCGGGATGGCGCTTTGGCAGGGCGATGCGCCTTTGCGCAAGTTCAAGCTGGACGCGGCCGAGAAGCGGTTGGTCGGGCTTGAGGAGCCTTGGGCCGGGGATCATGCGGCGGCGTTGCGCGATGCTGGTTTGCCGGCGACGCTTTCCGGGGACGCTTTGGGCAGCATCGGCGGCGGCAATCACTTCGCGGAGTTTTTGGCCGTCGAAGAGGTTGTCGATCCGGCGGCGTTTGAGCGCTTGAAGCTTGATGCCGCGCGCGTGTTCTTGATGGTGCATAGCGGGTCGCGCGGGCTCGGCAATGCCGTTTTGCTCCGGCATATGGAGCGGGAGACGGTGCGGCCGTTGCTTGCGGGCAGTGCGGCATGCGCGGCTTATCTGGCCGATCATGATCAGGCGATTGCTTGGGCGGTGTTGAACCGGCGGGTGATTGCCGCGCGGTTCTTCGAGCGGTTGGGGTTCGGCGGCGCGTTGACGCTCGACATTTGTCACAACAGCGTGACACCGCACGACGGCGGTTGGCTGCACCGCAAGGGTGCGGCGCCCGCCGACAAGGGCACGATCGTCGTGCCGGGGTCGCGGGGCGATCTGACCTATGTCGTGCAGCCGCGGCTCGAGAACGCGGATCGCGCGCTGTTCTCGCTGGCGCATGGTGCGGGGCGCAAGTGGAGCCGGAGCGAGGCGAAGGCGAAGCTTGAGCGGCGCTTTACGGTCGCCGATCTCACGCGCACGAAGCTCGGCAGCCGCGTCATCTGCGAGGATCGCGAGCTGATCTTCGAGGAGGCGCCGCAGGCCTATAAGGCCATTCATCAGGTGATCGAGGATCTGAAGGCGGCCGAGCTGATCGACGTGATCGCGACGTTGCGGCCGCTCATCACCTATAAGGCGCGGCGGGTGTGATGGGCTTTGTTCTGCATATCTCCGCGGGGCAGGGGCCGGCGGTTCGATTGAGGCGTGCGGGATGAGGCGGGTTCTGTTCGTTTGCGGACGCAACCGGCGGCGGAGCCCGACGGCCGAGGTGCTGTTTCGGGATCATCCCGGCATCGAGGTGCAGTCGGCGGGGCTCAACGCCGACGCCGACAATCCGATCTCGATGGAGGCGGTCGCGTGGGCGGACGTGATCTGCGTGATGGAGGAGAACCAACGCCGCAAGCTGGCGCAGATGTTTGGGTCGGCGTTGAAGGCGGTGCGGGTGGTGTCGCTCGATATCGCCGATCGCTATGCGTTCATGGATGAGGAGCTCCAGCGGTTGTTGCGGGAAAGGGTGGGGCGCGTGTTGGGGTGACGGGAATTCGGTGACAGTGCACTTTATTCTATGTCGGCGCTCACTCGGACCATTCCAGCGACGCTCCCTGAATAAAGTGCACTGTCACCGAATTACCGTCTTCGCGGCTTCGCGTGAGATTTCTTTTCTTGCGGTCCTCAGCGCAGATGGGCGCGTTCGTTGAGGCTGAGGACGCCGCGTTGGCCGCTGCGGGCGCAGGCGAAGCGGTTGATCGAGGTGTAGTCGGCTTCGAAGAAGATGCGCGGGACAAGGCCCAGCACGTGGGTTGCCCACATGTTGATGACGCCGCCGTGGCAGAAGACGGCGACGCGGTGGCCGGGGTGGGCGGCGATGATGTCTTCCATGCCGGCGACGACGCGGGCTTGGAACGCGTTCATGTCGACGCCGTGAGCGCCGGTTGCCATCTGCTGCCAGAGGGCGAAGTTCTCGCGCTTCAGTTCTTCGGTCGGGATGTAGGTGCCGGCGGCTTGGTCGAATTCGACGATGCCGGCGTGTTCGCGGATGGGGTGGCCGGCTCTCGCGGCGAAGGGTTCGGCGGTTTGCACGGCGCGGCGCATGGTGCTGGACCACACCGCGTCGACGTTTTCGCTCTCCAGCCAACGGGCGACACGCGCGGCTTGGTCGTGGCCGAGCGGGCTTAAGACGGGGTCGGATGTCGCGGCGCTACGCTCCGGGCGGCCGTGGCGGACGAGGATAAGTTCCATGTGGTGTCCTTGGGCGGGAAGGCGGAAAGGCTGCAAGTAAGAAAAATTCACCACCAAGCCACGAAGGGCACCAAGAGGCTCAGGAAATCACAAGCGCTCAGTGTGCGACTCAAAAATAGCGCTTCGCGCGACGCTTGCATCGGCGCGAAGCGCCAACGAAGCCGCCTGATCGGGCACTATCGTTGGGGGCCTTGTGGAGCCTCTTGGTGCCCTTCGTGGCTTGGTGGTGCAATTTTCTGCTTACTGCATATCCGTTTCCGGGCGGTCGGTGGAAGCCTCCCTCGACGAGTGACTTGCGCGCAAGGCAGGATTGGCGAATGCTCCCTTGAAACGACACACAGGGAAGGCGGCGGTCATGGGCTATGGCGGGATAGAGACGGGGCGGCAGGATGCGCGGGCGCGCGCTTATGCGACGCCGCTTGCCGATTTGCATCCGGGCGATCCGGATCTGTTTCGCACCGACACGCATTGGCCCGTCTTCGAGCGGCTGCGCGCGGAGGATCCGGTGCATTGGTGCCGGGAGAGCGAGTTCGGCGCCTATTGGTCGGTGACGAAGTATCAGGACATCATGGCGGTCGATACGAACCATCAGGTGTTCTCCTCCGATGCGGCGCTGGGTGGGATCACCATCCGCGATGCGCGGCCGGATTTGCGGCGGCCGTCCTTCATTGCGATGGATCCGCCGAAGCATGACGTGCAGCGCAAGGCGGTGAGCCCGATCGTTTCGCCGGCGAACCTGGCGCAGATGGAGCCGATCATCCGCGAGCGGGCGGCGAAGATTTTGGACGCGC
>CAZJOM010000172.1:1226-3297 GCA_964547645.1 uncultured Flavobacteriaceae bacterium | reverse complement strand
AGAGCAGAAGCTTCCCAAGCTTACGACGAGGGTTCGATTCCCTTCACCCGCTCCACCCTGCGCCTGACGGCTTCGGGTGGCAGGCCAGCCTTCGCTGCGACGTAAGCGAAGGCTGTCATGCCGTAGCCCCTCGGCGAAGGCCGAGCCTCACATCCGCAGCTTCGGCTTGGCAAGCCAGCTTCGTTCCCGTGGAGATGCCATGGCCATTGATGCGGCATCCCATACCCCGACCTCAATGGTCATTGAGGATCTGCTACGTCAGGCACCGGCGGATTTTGTTACGCTGGAGTGGTTGATCGGGACGCTGCGCGAGCGGTCGTTCGGGCTTGTGATGATGGTGCTGGCGCTTGTCGCTTTGGTCCCGGGCGCGTCGACCTTCGTCGGGCTCTTACTCGCCTATCCGGCGATCCAGATGATTTTGGCGCGGCCTGGGCCGACGTTGCCGGCGTTCATCGCGGAGCGTCAGGTTTCTACGGCGCGCGTGGCCGCTATGTTCGGCCGGGCCGCGGGTGTTCTGAAGTGGCTGGAGCGGTTTATCCGGCCGCGCTGGCAGACGCCGTTCGAAGCGACGAAGCGGGTTGTGGGTGTCGTCGTGTTGTTGCTGGCACCGACGCTGATCTGGCCGTTTCCGTTCGGGCACGTGATTCCGTCTCTGGTGATCGGGCTGTTGTCGCTGGCCTATCTGGAAGAGGACGGCGTGTTGCTATGCATGGGGCTTGCCGCGGCGGCGCTGTCGCTGGCGATTACGGGGTTCACGGTGTGGGCGGGGATTCGCGTCGTCGATTGGCTGTAGCCGCACGTTCTAGGCGTGATCGGCCTGAAATCCGCGGTTGGGATTTGCGGCGTTGGTTTCGAGCAGCGTTTCAAGTTCAAAGAGGTCCGAGTGCAGTTCGTGTACGCACTTGCCGCTTGGCGTGTGGATCAATCGTACCGTTCCCGACGCGAATTTCGTGTTTTTCACGACCGACAGCGCGCGCGACGGGTGGTGGTATTGGAGGGCGACCCACGGTCTGGTTTGGGAGTCGGTCCCGTCGATGTCGACGGTCAGGCGGTGGGTTTTGTTTTGCGCCGCGAATGACCAGCGATAGTCGCTTAAGTGCGAGACGCGGCTCCAAGGTACAGCTTGAAGGCGGTTGAAGTGGTGCCAGGTCTCGCCGCATTTCAGCGAGGCTATGGTGACGTATGGGGAAGTGATAGCGCCGGCAACACGTACTTTGGCGGTGAACCCGTCGAAGATCGCTGCGGCCCCGCCGTTCCAGAGTTGGCAGTTCGCATACGCGTATCGATAGGCATGTTCGGTGCCCCAGTTGTGGCCGTTCATGCCGACAAAGCGACCTGCGATCGCAATGTCACCGACCGAGAGTTCGCCGTCGAAGGTCATGCGAACGTCGCGCGTGAGAACTTTCTTCTTCGGCCAACCGATGCGGTAGAGCGCCGGCGGGGTGAAGTGGAAGAGCGTTTCGTTCGATCGGGTAAGGTTCAATGCCCAGCGCGCATTCGAAACCGTACCGCTCAAGCGGGCGGGCTCGATTGCGAAGTGCGAGTTGCTTGGAAAGCGAAACGCAAGGCCATCCCAGTTTCGATTCCGCATGAATGATTCATAGGCGCTGGCGTCCAGCACGGTGTGGTCGTGGGCGACCGCGACCCGGTTCTGCGTGCGGTCGAACAAGATCAGCGCACACTCGACCTTGACGGTTTGATCGTTGCGGTATCGCAGGAGATTGTGCTTCAGCCAGAACGCGGCGTTGCCGTCCATTGTCGTGCCGCGAAAATAGTAGGACTCGTAGAGCCCCTTCCCTCGCGGCGTGAGGCGGATCGCGGTTGGATCGACTTCAGGCATCTGGCGCGCCAACAACGGTGTCGAGTGCGTGGTGACCTTCGCGGTCCATGCAGGCGAGCAGTTCGCGTTTGATACGGGCGATGAGGCCGGGACCTTCGTAGGTGAGGGCCGTGTAGAGTTGCACAAGCGTCGCGCCGGCTTTGATTTTGGCGAAGGCATCCGCGCCCGACGAAATGCCGCCGACGCCGATCAGCGTGATCTTGCCCTGGGTGAGGCGGCGGACTTGGCGCA
>CAZJOM010000172.1:0-1126 GCA_964547645.1 uncultured Flavobacteriaceae bacterium | reverse complement strand
AGTTCTGTGAGGCCGGTCACATAGTCTGCCACGCGATCAGACGCGTCTTTGTTCGCGCCGATGTTGATTCCGCGAATGCCTGCACGACCCTGTAGTCGCGTCAGGCGTGTGCGGGCGGCTGCAAGTCCTTCGTTGTTGAAGCCCAAACGGTTGATCACCGCACGGTCTTCGCGCAATCGGAAGATGCGCGGTTTTGGATTTCCTTCCTGTGGACGCGGTGTGACGGTGCCCGCTTCAACGAAGCCGAAGCCAAAGCTTAACATCGCTTCGGTTGCAGCCGCGTTCTTATCGAACCCTGCGGCGAGTCCGATTGGATTGGGGAAATCGAGACCGAACGCTTGTACGCGGAGCCGCGGATCATCAGGCTCAGGGTTCGGTTCGCCGTCGAAGCGGCTCAGCGCGTTGATCGTGAGCGTGTGCGCGAACTCCGGATCGAGACGGGTCAACACCGGCCGGCCAAGAGTGGAAAGCACGCGGAGGAGTTTCATCGTGTTAGGATCGGAATCACAGTCAGTGACGTTGGTGAGTTGACTTCGATGTTGTCGCACAAGCAAATCTGGGGCGCCATTGACGCGCTTGCCGCACGTCACGGGCACTCGTCGTCCGGGTTGGCGCGCGCCGCAGGGCTCGACCCCACTACGTTCAACAAGAGCAAACGCTTGGGGCCCGAGGGGCGGCTGCGCTGGCCATCGACGGAGAGCCTTTCGAAGATTCTGCAGGTGACGGGGGCGAGCCTCGACGATTTCGTTTCGCTGGTGTCGCGCGGCGGCGGGGCGAAGGCGGGGTCGCGGATGCTGCCGTTCCTCAAGATGAAAGAGGCGGCGAAGAAGAAAGTGTTCAACGGCGATGGGCAGCCGGTCTTGAAGGCTTGGGACCGGATGGCGTTTCCGGATTTGACCGATCAGGGGGCGTTCGCGCTTGAGATTTCGAATGACGCGGCGGCACCGGTTTATCAAATCGGCGATGTGGTTGTGATTTCGCCGGACGCCGAAGTGCGGCGCGGCGATCGCGTTGTGGTAAAGGCCTCCGACGGCGTTTCGGTCATGCGCTTCGTGCGGCAGACGGCAAAGCGCGTGGAGTTGAAGTCGCTCAATCCATCGCTGCCGGATCGGGTGGTGGAGCGCGC
>CAZJOM010000171.1:0-3387 GCA_964547645.1 uncultured Flavobacteriaceae bacterium | reverse complement strand
AGGTTCGCGGGGTTGCCGTCGTACCAGCCGCCATAGAGGCGCCAGATGTTGCGCACGACGAACTCCGGCTCGTCGTACATAGGTTTGAGGTAGGGCTTTTCCAGAACCGCCTTGTCGATCTTCACGGTGTGAACGATGTCGTTCAACCGCGCGCCCTGGTTCATCAGCGCGATCGTCTCGCGCACCAGGTGCTCGAGCGCGTCGGCAACCTCGCCCAGAACCTTGCGGATGCGATCGGCGCCGCCAATCGGCAGGCCGTGCGCGGGCAGGAAGAGCTCCGCCCCCTGCCCCGCCATGTCGCGGATCGCGGCGGCCCATTCGCGCGGGTAGCGCTGAACCTTTTGCGGATTGCCAGCGTTCGGAAAATTCCAGATGAAGAAGTCGCCAGCGCAAATCGCCTTGCGCTTCGGAATCCAGGCCCAGGTGTGATCGTCGGTCTCACCCTTCGCGTGATGCAGGTGGATATCGAGGCCGCCGACGTTCAGGCTCATCTTGTCGCGGTAAACCGTGTCGGGCTTCGGCGTCGTCGCGGGGAGAAAGCGCGCCGCACCGGCGATGTCGTAGCCACGCCGACGAAACTGGCCAAACTGACGCTCGTTGATAACGCGATTGTAGCCGTCAGTGAAATTATAACGATCGAACCGCGCCGGCACGTTCTCATGCCCCACGACGCAAGGCCGCGGGTGGCGGCAAGTCTCCGCGTCATGTACGAACGCGCCGCAGCCGCCGACGTGATCGATATGGCCGTGCGTATAGACGACGGTGTTGAAGCGCGCCGGCCGCCAGCGCCGCACCTCTTCCACGACCTTCGCCCCGCCGTGCTCGTTCGAGGTGTCGAACGCGACCAGCCCGTCATCGGTCTCGAACAACACGCAATGCGAAAACGCCTCCACCATCGCGACGCCGTCGCCGATCTCGGAGAGTTGATGGTTGATCCGGTTCAGCGGCCCCGTCGCCTCTGGCCCCTTGCCCTCGTCGATGACCGCACGCGAAAGGGCAAGAAGATCGGCCATGATGGGCAACTCCGGTTGGCGAATAACGGTGGCAGCAGAGTTCGTGGTTCCGTCTCAAATTGCAAGGGCGCAGCAACACCTAGCCCGTCCTCCGTCAATCGTGCTTCGTGACTTCGAAGTCGTGCACGGTCTGGTCCGGCGATGGGAACACGTAGTGCCACCATTCCTTGTCGAAGTTTTCGAACCCCTCCTTCGTCATCGCCCCGAGGAGCCGTAGCCGCCAGGCGCGTTGCTCTTTGTTGACGCGGGGTGAGGCGGTATGGCTTAGCGTGTCGAAGCAGTCGTATCCGGTACCCATGTCGACAGAGTTGTCCGGCGCGCGTTTGGCGGCCTTTGCCGTGCACGGCGCATACGCCACCTTCGGATCAAGCGGCGGGACGTCCGCCGCCGGAAGTTGAACCAACGTCAGGTCAACCGCCACACCTCTTGGGTGGCTAGACTGTTCCGCGATGTAGCCGAGCGGCACCAACTGCTCCTTGCGCAGATTGGGGAAGAACCGGCGCGTCGGCGGTGCGCGATCCTTTTGCATCGCCCAGGCGACGAACGAGGCCACGGCACGTTGCGGCCGGTAGCAGTCGTAGACCTTCAGCGTCAGATTCTGCGGGCGCAACGCAACTTGGATCCGGGCCAGCGCTTCGGCGGCCGCACGCGTCAGCACGCACTCGGCTGCCCCATAGCCGGGCACCGGCCTGCCGGTGAAATTGTCTGCGCCGGCATAGCGAATGTCCTGAAGAATGCTGGGATCGACGTCGCGCAGGTAGACGAAACCCGGGGCCAGGCCTGCAACAGTCTCGCGGGATTGCGTGATTGCCACTTCGCTCGCCCCCGCGCTTTGCGCTAGAACGTGCGCCGCGATGAGGGCGGCGATGCTTCGCTTGAAGGTCCTCATCAGGTGGATACTTTCGGACGCTGGGGCGTTGGCGCGCCCAGGGAGAATGGAACGATGCGGTGGTTGTTCGCAATGGGTATGGCGGCGACGTTGGGCGGATTTGTGGCGGCTGCGCCCGCGCGGGCTGATGAAGTTTGTCACTTCCTGGAATGTGTGGATGGTGACACGCAGGCCGCACCGCCTGCGGCGCTGCCGAGCAAACCGGCCGCTCCCGCCATCCAGAATTCCGATCGTCCGAAACTTGCGAACGAAGTGTGCGACAGCGCCGGGAACCTGCGCTACTGCGTAAGCTCCGTTCTGCCGCCGCAGTACGGCTTCACCTATCGGCCACGGAACCTGTTCGACGGGAAATACGACACGGCCTGGGTGCCCGACACGGCGAAGGCTGTCGACGGGATCGGCGAGGAGCTGGTCATCGACCTGGCACCGGGCATGAAGTTCAAGGGGCTTGAGATGCTGAACGGCTATCACAAGAACTTCTCGATCTATTCCAAGAACAACCGCGTCGCGAAGCTCGAGTTCACGCTGCCCGGCAACGCGCCGCAGGTGATCGATCTGGCCGATGGTCCGGACCCCGTCTCGTTCACTCTGGACAATCCGCTCAACGTGGCCTGGGTTCGCGTTCGCATCGTTGGGGTCCATCGTGGCACGAAATACAGGGACACCGCGATCACGGAGCTGAGGGTTATCCAGTGAACCAGTCGCGCCGCGCCTTTTTGACGTCGATCGGCTGCTGCGCGCTATGCAGCGTCATGGCTGCATTGCCCGCATCGGCTTCGGCCTCGCTGGATGAAGTACCGGGCTGCTTTCTGGTCGGCAAAGATGTCGATCTCATCAGAAGTCGCCTGGGCGCCAAGTCCGGCGGCGGCGAGACGATCCAGATCATCCGCTCGACAGGCAACCGGGAACTCGACCGCGCGCTGGACAAGAGCCTTGTGCGTCTAAGCTCGACATTCGGCATCGATCCGGTGTTCGGCTTCTTCGAAGACAAACAGCCGAACGCGTTTGCGGCACCGGAGTCGAACGACCTTAGCCGCACAGGCACCGTTTTGTTTGGCCGCAATCTCTTCAACGAACTACAAGCGGCCGATCCGTCGGGCGTGTCGGTGCTGGGCGTGGCCGCGCACGAGTTCGCGCACATCTGGCAGTTCCACTCCGGCCACTACAAAGCCATCCGCGGCACCGGGCCGACCGTGAAGCGGCTTGAGCTCAACGCGGATTTCTTGGCGGGCTATTACCTGGGCTTGCGCAAATCGGCGGTGCCGAAAGCCTCGCTTTGGATCTTCGGTGAAAAGCTCTGGGGTCTCGGCGACATGGCTGTGAACGACCGCGACCACCACGGCACGCCGGCCGAAAGAACCGCCGCCGCGGAGGCCGGGTTCAAGCTCTCGTACATCGAGAAGAAAGATATGGCGACGGCGTTTGGCGAGGGCATGGACTACGTCGCGGCTCTTTGAGGCGCCTGCCACAGCGAATCTTGTGCGG
>CAZJOM010000170.1:0-3461 GCA_964547645.1 uncultured Flavobacteriaceae bacterium | reverse complement strand
ATCGACATGCGCCTTCGCCCCTTTGGCCAGTGCCTCTTTTGTCTGTTTGCGCACGAGCTCGGCAAAGCGCGTATGCGCCATCGGCCCCAACGTCGTCTTCTCATCCATCGGACTGCCCAGCACATACTGGCGCGTCAAGTTCACGAACCCATCCAGGAACTTGTCGTAGACAGCCTCGTGCACATAGATGCGCTCAATCCCGCAGCAACACTGCCCCGAATTGTAGAACGCGCCATCGACCAAGTTCTCGATCGCATGATCGAGCTTCACGTCCGCCCGCACATAAGCCGGATCCTTGCCACCGAGCTCGAGCCCCATGGTCGTGAACGTGCCAGCCGCCGCGCGCTCGATCGACTTGCCGCCTTCGACCGAACCCGTGAAGTTCACATGATCGACCGACCCCGACGACAACAACCGCGTCGTCTGCTCGTGGCTGAGCACGATGTTCGTGAACAACCCCTTCGGCGCCCCAGCCTTCTTCATCGCCTGATCGAAACGCTCGCCGACCAAAATCGTCTGCGAAGCATGCTTCAGAATGACCGCATTGCCCGCGATCAACGCCGGCACGATCGTGTTCACCGCCGTCAGATACGGATAGTTCCACGGCGCGATCACGAACACGATCCCCGCCGGCGTCCGCTTGATCATCCGCCTGAACCCAGCCTTCGGATCGGCCGGCAAAACGGGCTTGAGCGAATCCTCCGCAATCATAGTCATGTAGCGGACGCGTTCTTCAAAGCCGCGAAACTCGCCACCGAACCTGACCGGCCGCCCCATCTGCTCGGCAAGCTCGGGCACGATCTCCTGATTCATGGCCATCATCGCGTCCATGAACTTGAGCGCAAACGCACAACGCTCCTTGATGGAAGTCTTGGTCCACTCCCGTTGCGCCGCCCGCGCCGCCGACAGCGCCGCCGCAATCTGCGCGTCCGAAGCCACCGGCCGCCGCGCCACCTCACGCCCGTCAATCGGCGAAATACATACGATGTCTGTCATCACAACCTCACAATCACCTGCGTGGGCAGCAAAGAAGGCCTCACGCGAAGCCGCGAAAATGCGCGAAGGAAGAAAATTGAACCACCAAGAACACGAAGATCACCAAGATGCTCAGGCCTTCGACCACTCGCCCGCGCGCGGAACGCGCGCAGTACAGGCGCTTCGCGCCGGGTGCGTTCGGCCATGGGCAGAGTGTCTCGGTGATCTTCGTGTTCTTGGTGGTTCAATTTCTTTCTTCTTCGCGCTCTATTCGCGGCTTCGCGTGAGGCAAACCAGCCTCGCCACTCACCACGCGTCCTAAATAATCTCAAAATACCGCGCCAGTTCCCAGTCCGTGATTGCCTTGCGGAACTCGCGCTCTTCCCACTTCCGCGTCGCCGCATAGTGCTCCACGAACGCGTCGCCGAACAAGCTGCGCGCCGGTTTCGACGCCTCCAGCCGCTCTGCCGCCTCATAGAGAGTCTGCGGTAAAGCCCGGCTCTTCGGGAACTTCTTCTCGTAAGCATTCCCCACGATCGCCGCGTCCGGCTCGATCTTGTTCTCGATCCCCCACAACCCCGACCCGATCGCACAAGCCAGCGCGATATAGGGATTTATGTCCGCGGCCGCGATCCGGTACTCGACCCGCTGGCTCTTAGCCGATCCGCCGATCACGCGTAGCGCACAGGTCCGGTTCTCGAACCCCCACGTCGCATCCGTCGGCGCCCAAAAGCCCGGGATCAGCCGTGTGTACGAATTCACGGTGCACGCGATCATCGCCAGCAGTTCCGGCATCAACTTCTGCTGCCCGCCGACGAACCAGCGCATCGTGTCCGACATATGATGCGCGCCCTTCTCGTCATAGAACGCGGACTTGCCCTTTTTGTCGTTCAGCGAAACGTGCAAGTGCCCCGATTGCCCCGGCAGCTCGCGCGACCACTTCGCCATGAACGTCGCCATCCATCCGCGCCGCTCGGCCATCACCTTGCAGAACGTCTTGAACAGCGCTGCACGGTCGGCCGCCGCCACCGCCTCGCAATACTCGATCGCGGCCTCAAGCACGCCGGGCCCCGTCTCGGTGTGCAAACCCTCCAGCGGAAAATCCATCTCGCGGCAAAGCTTCATCAGCTCGTGATAGAACTCCGCATGCACGGAAGAGCGTAGCGTCGAATAGCCGAAATATCCCGGCGTGATGTTTTTGAGATTGCGATACCCCTTCTCGCGCACAGAATGCGGCGTCTCGTCGAAGACGAAGAACTCGAACTCCGCCGACGCATTGACCGCAAAGCCCATGTCGCCCGCACGCTTGATCACGCGCCGCAACACGCCGCGCGGACAACATTCCTCAGCAGCACCCACGAACTCCGCCAAGAACAACAGCATGTCGCCCTCGAACGGCACCGCGCGGCACGTCTCCGGCAGCACGCGCACCGTCGCGTCGGGATAAGCGGTATGCCACCCGGTCAGCTTCACATTGTCATAGAGCTGATCGTTCGAATCCCACCCCAGCACGACATCGCAAAACCCGAACCCTTTATCGAGCGCGGAGAAGAACTTGTCGCGCGCCATATACTTGCCGCGCAGAATGCCGTCGACGTCGAACACGCCGACTTTCACGTGGGAGAGATTGCGCTCTTCAACGATAGCGCGCGCATCGGCGGCGGTTTTGACGTGGCGAGGATCCATGCGGGCGCTCCGATCTGATGCGCCAAATAGAAAGGAGGTTGCGCCCGCGCGCAACCTCCTTGAACAATCACTCCACCGTCAGTGGGTCTTGTAGTCGGCCTTACCCTTCGACATCGCAAATTCTTCTTCGGGCGACAGAACCAGCTGATTGCGCCCAAAGATCGCGAAATAGAGGATCATGACCGCATAGTAGATCGCAACGCCCAGAACCGGGTCCTGGAATGCCGCGTCGGTCACTTGGAAGTAGATCGTGACCAAAGCGATGATCAGGGTAATGCCGGCGCCCGCCATGCCAAACGGACTGCGATACGGCCGCTCGATGCCGGGCATCCGCGTCCGCAACATCATGAAGGAAACCGCCTGCATCACGTAGGAAATCATGGCACCGAACACCGCCATGTTGAGCAGCGCACCGCCGATAAAGGCGCCGCCTTTCTCAGAGCCGTAGACGTACCAAATGAACAACATCACCGCGAGACCGACGAGCGCGCCGGCGATCAACGCTATATGAGGCGTCTGATGCGTCCCGTGCGTCACCGACAAGAAACGCGGGAAGTATCCCGCGCGCGACAGCGAATAGATCTGCCGCCCGAACGCAAAGATGATCGCATGGAAACTCGCCACCAACCCGGCGATAGCCACCAAAGCCAAGATCTTCGCGAGATCGGTCCCGAACAAGGTCCGGAAGCCTTCCAACAACGGTTCGCCCGAAGCCTTCAATCCCCACGCCCCCGGCGCTATGCTGGAGTTCAGCAACAACACCGCAAAAGCACTGGCGATCAACGTGAAGATTCCGAACA
>CAZJOM010000169.1:0-3819 GCA_964547645.1 uncultured Flavobacteriaceae bacterium | reverse complement strand
GTGATGCGCACCGCGCTTTCGGTTTTGTTGACGTGCTGGCCGCCGGCGCCCGAGGCGCGATAGACGTCGATGCGCAAATCGCTTTCGTTGATCTCAATGTCGACGTCTTCGGCCTCCGGCATCACGGCGACCGTTGCGGCGGAGGTGTGGATGCGGCCTTGCGCTTCGGTTGCGGGGACACGCTGCACGCGGTGGACGCCGGACTCGTATTTCAACTTCGCGAAGACGCCGCTGCCGTTGACGGAGCAGATCACTTCTTTGTAGCCGCCGAGATCGGACGGGCTTTCGGAGAGGATTTCGAACTTCCAACCCTGCAGCTGGGCGTAGCGGCGGTACATGTCGAGCAGGTCGGCCGCGAACAGCGCCGCCTCATCGCCACCGGTGCCGGCGCGAATTTCGAGGAAGGCCGAGCCCATGTCGGCCGAATCCTTCGGCAGCATCAGGATCGAGAGTTCGCGCTCTGCCTCCGGCAGGCGGCGTTTCAACTCCACCAGTTCGTCGCCCGCCATCGCCCGCACATCGGCGTCGGGGTCGCTCGCGAGCTGACCCAGATGGGTGATCTCGGCGCGCATCTTCTGGACCTCGCGCGCCTTGGTCACGATGGGGCCGAGGTCGGCGTACTCTTTGGCGAGCTTGGCAAACGCCGCGCCCGGATCGGAGGCCATACGGGCCTCGATCTCGGAATAACGGTCCAGAATGCGCTCAATTTGGGCGGTAGCGATCATGGGCGAGAGATAGCAATCCGGCCCCGCGGAGGCCAGAGTCAAGACGCCCTGCCCCCAGCGACTACTCGCCCCGCACTTGCCCAGCCCAAACTGCGCGGGCAATGCTAGCGGCACCAGTGCCAAGGAGACTCCGTATGGCAGTCGCAGTGTTCGGTACGTTGAGGTTTCCGCCGGAACGGCTGGCGCAGGTTTTGCCGCATCTGCGGACGCTGGTCGAGGCGACGCGGGCGAACGATGGTTGCTTCGCCTATGACGTGGCAGAGGACTTGTTCGACAAGGGGTTGATCCGATTCTCCGAATTGTGGCCCGATCGCGCTTCGCTTGAGGCGCACTTGCGCGCGCCGCACATCGCGCCGTGGCGGGCAGTGTGTCGCGAGTTCGGCTTGATGGAGCGGTCGTTCATGGCCCACGAAGTGACCGACTCATACGCTGTTTGACGCGGCGAGCGCGGCGATCGTCAGTCGCGCCGCAAGTTCTTTTCGCGCTCGGCGAAGCGGTGGTCCCAGGCGTATTGGGCGTTCTTGCGGACGAACTCGTGCTCGCTGTTCAAGTGCGTGCGTACGAAATCGATGTGGGAGTCGCCGCCTTGCTTGGCCAGCATGAGCAAGACCCAGCAGAGGAATGAGGTGTCCCTGGCGCCGTAGCCGACTTCTTCGACGAGCGGGTCGAGGTTTACGTCGACCGACAAATAGTGACAGGCGTATTCAAGCGCGCGAAAGAGTTCGTCGATGACCTTCGGCTCGGGTTCGTTGGGGATGACGAACGTCACGAGGTGTTCGAGCGTGTCGTTCATCATGTGCGTTTCGCCCGGCAGCTGGAGCAGATCGCCGAGTTCGGCAGCCCATTGCAGGCGATTGCCCCACGTATTCCGGCTCGCGGTGACACTTGATGTCTTCCATCAACTCGAAGGCTTTGAATTGGGTGTCGGGATGCATCGGCGTTCAATCGCACGCGAAGTCGTCGGCGCCGACTGGCTTACACTGCGGCGGGAAGCCGTGTTTGCGCCAGTAGTCGGGGAGCCGCCAGGCGCGCATCAGGTTCTTGCGCGCTTGCGACTTGACGAACACAGGGTCTATCCGCGTCCACCAGACGACGGCGTCGATGTCCTCTTTGGGAATATTGTCGTAGTCGCGAAGCATGAGATGGGCTTCGGCTGCATGCGTTGCGCCTCCCGGTACCGCCTTCAACAAGGCAAGCGCTTGCTGTTTGTCGGCTTCCGAGAATGTGCTGTCCGTCAAACTCCGGAAGATTGGGTCGATCAACATCGGCGCATCGCTAAAGGGCTGCGCCAACAACGCCAGCGCCATTGGGCGATTGCCGTGAGCTGCATAGGCGGCCGCAAACGGAGGGTTGCGATTGAACAGACCGTTTGCCTTCAGGCCCAATTCGAACAGCCTAAACGCTTCTTCATCGCGCCCCTGATCGAGCCGCAAGTGCGCCTTCCAACGGCGGCAGTTTTCGTAGCCGGGGTCCGCATCGGCACATTTATCGAAGTCCTTTTCGGCCTGATCGAAGTAACCCAGGTTCATGAAGGTAATGCCGCGCCAGAGCCATGCCGTGGCGTTGCGCGAGTCCCTATCGATCGCTTGGTCGTAGCTGGCGAGAACATCCTCCCACGTCGAACGAAGGTCGGTCGAGATCGCATTCGAAATAGTGTTCCCACGCACCGTAAAGGGGAGCGATAATTCGGGGTCCAGCCGCAATGCGTTTGCCGCGGCGGCACGTGCCAGACTGTCAAAGTCGCGATCCTTGATACCCCAGGGCGACGAGACCGTGTAGACGGCCGACAGCGCCGCCCACGCTCGCGCGAATTTCGGGTCGATCTCCGTTGCACGCTCAAGCGCACTCGCTGCGGCCGTCAAGTTTTCTTTGCCCCGGCGCAGGAAAAGGCTCCACCCGCGTAGGTAAAGTTCGTAGGCGTCGAAGTTGGCCGTGTCGGGCACTTTTGTGGCGGCTCGCCGAATTTTCCTCTTGGCAGTGATCGTCGCCGAAAGCTGCGCGACAATCGCTTTGGCGATCTCGTCCTGGATAGCGAAAATCGTCGCAGTGCTGATCGGCCGGTCGAACGTTTGCGACCAAAGATGGGCGTCCGTCGGCGCGTCGATTAGCTGCGCAGTGATGCGCACGGTGTTCCCGGCCCTGCGCACGCTGCCTTCGAGGATATGACGAACGCCCAGCGCCTTCGCGATCGCGGGGATGCCGATCGTATTGTTGCGGTACTGAAACGCAGACGTGCGCGAGGCCACTTTAAGCCCCTCGGCGTGCGCGAGCGCGTTCAGGATTTCTTCCGCGATACCGTCGGAGAAATAGACCTGGTCGCCTTTGGGCGAAAGGTCGGCAAACGGCAGCACGGCGATCGACGACTCCGGGACGGGCGCATCCGCTTCGGCGGTTGCCGTCCGCAGCGGGGTCCGCGGGGCTGCCGGATTCGCCGCCTGCTGCTGCACCGGAGACATCACCTTTACGGCCACTGCCGCCAGCACCAGGACGAGTGCGGCGGCGAGGGCGAGGTCCGTGGCTTGAAACTTCAGCGGCACGATCTCCGTCGACGGCGCGGTGCGGCGGATGCCTTCGGGGGTGAATTCGAAGAACCAGCTCGCGAACACGGCAACGGGGAAGCCGATCAGCAGCACCGCCATAATCGCGCTTGCGAACCAAGCGGGCAGGTTCATCGCCGCTTGCAGCGACAGCGCCACCTGCAAGATGACCCAGCCGGCGATGACGTAGCCGGTCGCCACGCGCAGAACCTTGCGCCGCTGAAGCTCGCTCAGGAACTTTTGCATGGGATATTCATGCGCGTTTACTCGGGGGAGACAGCTTAGAGCGGTGGCATGTCAAGGGCGGCGCGCTCCTTGTTGATGAGGGATCGCATTCGGGCGCGGAGCGCGTTGAAGCTGGCGTCGTTCGGGTAGATCCGCATGAAGTTCGGATCAAGGAACAGCGCGCTGCGCCAGCCCGCGTCCATGGCAGCCAAGTAGTGCGTCCTCGCTGCTGCGAGATCGCCGTCCAGAACTGCGATGTCACCTGAGTCTCTCCGAAACTGCTGGCCCTTCTGGAACAACGCCTGCTGATCGGCGAGTGTCGCCTTCCAGGC
>CAZJOM010000168.1:0-3975 GCA_964547645.1 uncultured Flavobacteriaceae bacterium | reverse complement strand
ATTTTGGTCACCGGTCAAAATTTCGGCTGTGGTTCAAGCCGCGAGCACGCGCCCTGGGCGCTCGCCGACTTCGGCATACGCTGCGTGATCGCAACGTCCTACGCCGACATCTTCTACAACAACTGCTTCAAGAACGGCATCTTGCCGATCATCCTGCCGCAAGAAGACGTCGACAAGCTGATGGACGACGCGAACCGCGGCGCCAACGCCGTCGTCACCGTCGACCTCGAGAAACAGGAAATCCGCGGCCCCGACGGCGGCATGATCAAGTTCGACATGGACCCTTTCCGCAAACAATGCCTCCTAAACGGCTGGGACGACATCGGCCTCACCATGCGCCACGAAAAGTCGATCGACGACTTTGAAGCAAAACGCCGCGCACAGACGCCGTGGATGTAGGAAGTCTGTCTCACGCGAAGACGCGAAGACGCGAAGACGCGAAGATCGCGAAGAAAAGGCACGAACCCATTTCTGGGCGCGAAGCGCCAAACCGGCTTGGCACGCGGAGCCGCGGAGTTCGCGGAGCCGCGGAGTTCGCGGAGCAAGAGTTCGAGACTACTCCGCGTCCTCCGCGCCTCCGCGTGAGATAATTGCGCGCTGACACGCGCACGAGCTACTAGGCTCGCACGACGTCTTAGTGATCTTCGTGTCCTTCGTGGTTCAATCGTCTTACCTCACCGCCAATCGCCAAGCACAAACGCATCCGCCGCCAAATACCCCGCGCCGTTTCCGCGCTGCATGGCGACACCCGTGAATTGCGTCCGGTATCCTTGCGCCTGCATCGCCCGATAGGCCGCGTAGCAAGCCGTGTTCACGCCCGCCAGGACGACGCCCATGCCGCGCCGCACGGCTAGCGCCTCGCACGCCAAGAGCAGCTTTTCGAATGACGCACCATCGCGCGCCGCCGCGAACTTGATGTAGACCGCCTTCGGTCCCGCCTCGCTGCCGGGCCCGATGTGACAGATGGCGAACGCACCGATCGATGCGCCATCGCTCACCGTCACGACCTCACCCAGCTTCTGATCGATCAGCGCATCGATCTCGGCCGAGACATCGAGCCCCGTGAAGATCGCACCGGTGAGGTTGCGCGCTTGCGCCAAGAGTTCGGCTCGCGATCCGGGGAAAGCGGGCGTTGTCTCCGGCGGAGCTCCCACGCGCTTCGCCGTCACCGCCGTCAAGCGCTGCGGCCAGAAATCGTACTTCTGATAGAGCGCCAAATGCTTCGGGCTCTGCGGAAACGTGTACAGCGCCGCCTGCCGCGTGCCCCAGCGTGCGAACGTATCCATCGTCGGCTCCAGCAAACGCTGCGCGACGCCCTTGCCCCAGTAATCGGGCCGCACGGTCAGCGGCCCGAAGAAACCGAAGCTTCCCCAGTTCGCCACGTAGTTCGACCCGACCAGCGTCTGGCCGTCGAAGGCGCCGAACGTCGCGTTGCCGGCCGGCGCGCGCCAGCGCGTGCCGATCAAATCGGCCCCCTCCGCAAACGCCATCGGATCCGGCAGGCCGATGAACGTGCCGAACGCCAATCGGAAAATCCGATTGGCCTCTGGTAGGTCGCCTTCGCGCAAGGGTCGAATGTCGATGCTCATCGCTTTGCTCCTTTGTCCAAATTGCCGAGACTTGCTTTCGCGGCCGCTTCAATCAGCGCGCGGATCATCCAGCGCCGGATCTTCCGCGCTTCCGCGTCGTCGATCCGCAAGACGTCTTTGCCTGCCACCCACGATTCCGTGCCGATCACCAACGCCAACGCCTTGGTGAGCATATCCAGCGAACCAGGCTTGAACTTGCCACGCGCCGGCGACAGCGCCGCCTCGATCAGTGGCGTCCGCCGGTTCTGCCGCGCCGGCTGCGCTTCGTCGCTGCTTTTCAGCGGGCGCTGCAACGAATGCACCAGCATCATCCGCAGCGTCCGCTCATTCGCCGCGATGACGTCGGAGATGGCACTGTCGACCCGCTCCATCCGTGCAATCGGGTCGTCCAAAGAACTCGCGCGGAACAGCGCGTCCGCGTCCGGCATCGCAACCTCAAGCGGTGCCTCGACGAGCAGCGCTTCGATATTGGGGAAATAGCGATAGGCCGTCGCGCGCGAGACGAGCGCCGCCTCCGCCACCTCGTCGAGCGTCGGCGTGTGGCCGTCTTTCATGAGCCGCGCCGCTGCTTGCAGCAGATCCTTGCGGGTGCGCCGTCGCTGGTTCTCTCGTGGCGTCGTTTCGTGCGTTGCCATTGGGGCGGTCAATCTTGCGGCAGCTGGCGCATGATCGCTGCGAGATCGAGCCAGACGTTTTCGCGCGCGATCGCGCCGTCTTTGGCGAACTCGATGACATGCAGCAGACGAAACTCAAGCGGCCGGTTGCGTCCTTCAAGCCCGAACGGTCTTCCCGGCGCCGTGCCGCGCCACAGCGACTCGTCGACCAGAAAGTTCTCGCCGTAGAGCCGACGAAGCGACGTGACCTTGCCGTCGCTCAGATCCGCAAACAGCGTCTCGTAGAACGGCCGCGCCCCTTCTCGGCCGTGCGATGGCCCGCCGGGCCAGCCGACGATGTCATGCTCGACGTCGCTGGAAAGCGTCGCCAGAACACCCTCCACGTCGTCGCGCGCCTCAAAGCCGAAATGCTCGTCAATTTTGCGGTCCATCGCCGCACGGGTCATGGCCATGTCTGGGATCCTTTCGTGTCCGTCGGATTTCAAGATAGTGAGACAAAAGTCTCATTTCAAGATATAGGTATCATTTTGTGACCAGCCCGGCGTTTGCTTTCGCTGAGGCAATCGGCCCGATGGCGGCGCGGGCTTGTTGGTTCTATTATTGTTCTCAGTAAACCGCCGCCCCGGATGTTCCGCTTGCCAAACGCTCCCCAAACGGATTTCAAACGCATTCCAAACGGCAAAACCCGCAGAAATCAGCCGCGCAAACGCATCTAACGGATAATTTGATCTCATTCATGTCTCCCCACCGCAAAACGGCTCCCACCCGATGACCAAAACCCTTCTCCTTCTCCCCGGCGACGGCATCGGCCCCGAAGTGATGGCCGAGGTTGAGCGCCTGATCGCCTGGTTCAACGCCAAGGCCGGCGCGAAATTCGAAACCGCACGCGATCTCGTCGGCGGCGCGTCCTACGACAAGCACGACACGCCCGTGACGGAGGCCGCCATGCAAAAGGCGCTCGACGCCGACGCGGTTCTGTTCGGCGCGGTCGGTGGTCCGAAATGGGCAAGCATCCCCTATGCGAAACGCCCGGAGGCAGGCCTGCTCCGCCTGCGCAAGGACCTGGGTCTATTCGCGAACCTGCGCCCCGCGATCTGCTTCGACGCGTTGAAAGCCTCTTCCACGCTGAAGCCCGAAATCGTCGCCGGCCTCGACATCATGATCGTGCGTGAGCTGACGGGCGGCGTCTATTTCGGCGAACCGCGCGGTATCTCGACGATCGCGAACGGCGAACGCCGCGCCGTTGACACGCAGGTCTACACGACGCACGAAATTCATCGCATCGCCCGCGTCGCCTTCGAACTCGCGCGCCTGCGCGGCAACAAGGTTGCCTCGGCGGAGAAGCACAACGTCATGACCTCTGGCCTGCTCTGGAAGGAAGAGGTCACGAAACTCCACGCCGCCGAATACAAGGACGTGGAGCTGACGCATATCCTCGCCGACAACTGCGCCATGCAGCTCGTGCGCAACCCGAAGCAGTTCGACGTCATCGTCACCGACAACCTCTTCGGCGATATCTTGTCGGACGAAGCAGCGCAGCTCACCGGCTCGATCGGCATGTTGCCGTCGGCGTCACTGGGCGCCCGCGACCCGAAAACCGGCAAGCAACGCGCGCTCTACGAACCGATCCACGGCTCCGCCCCCGACATCGCGGGCCAAGACAAGGCAAACCCGATCGCCGCGATCATGTCGTTCGCGATGTGCCTGCGCTACTCCTTCGCCATGAAGAAAGAAGCCGACTTGATCGACAAAGCGGTCGCCCACGTCCTCGA
>CAZJOM010000167.1:0-4126 GCA_964547645.1 uncultured Flavobacteriaceae bacterium | reverse complement strand
TCCGCTACGCGCTCTTCACGTTCTCGATCTTTGGCCTTTGGGGCGCTTGGCACTACTGGGTCGCACCCCGCACCCTGAAAGAAGACCTCGCCCGCGCCGCCGCCGCATGACTTCCTCCAACGCTCAATCGGCTCCTTGTCGAGCGCGCCGATAGACGCTCGGACTCATCCCGAACCGCTTTTGGAACTCGCGCTGGAAGCTGCTCTTCGAACCGAAGCCCGCGTCGTACATGATCGTCGTCACCGGTAGTTTGTTTTCCGGATCGGCGAGCATGCGTGCGGCCTCGTCGAGGCGCCACCGATTGACAAGTGCAGGAACCGTCATGCCATAGCGCCCATTCGCAAACTGCGATAGTTCGCGCGGTTTTACATCGATCCGGGCCGCCAAGTCCTCAAGCGACAACTCGGGATCAAGATAGGGCTTGGCGTCGCGCATCAACCGCTGAAATCGCGCGTCGATCTCGTCGAGCGCCGTTGCGCTCAAAGCAGCCGCGGACGGTGCGGGCGCGAAAACGCCGGCAAGGATGTTGGGGTGCCGCAGCTCCAGGATCAGCACGGCCGACGATAGGCCCGCCATGATCAGCAGCAGCGCGAGATAGGCGCCGCTCTCCCTCAGGCTAAGGCCCAGCGCCGCGTCTGACATCATCCCCATGCGCAGCACAACGAGCGCCGCCATGCTTGCCGTCAGCAGCACCGCCAAGACCAGCACCGGTTGTGGACGGTAGTGTGACCATTGCCGCGCCAGCACCATGGCGCTCGCCGCCAAATAGACTGCCAACACCAGAAGCGTCAGACGATCGACATCGCCCGCCAGCCCCGCCTTCCACGCCATGAAGACGATCGCCGGCGGCACCGCGTGCAAGAGGTCCGCCGCCGACAGCGCCGGCGCCCCCGCGAAGGCGCGCGACACATAGACATAGCTCGCCGCCACGCAGCCGATCTCCAGCATCAGATTGAGATCGCGAAGTTCACTCCAAACCCCGATCGCTGCAAGCAGGTTGATGGCGGCGGCAAACCCCAGACTTCCCGTCGCCAGCGCCAAGACGTGCCTCAACGAACCGGCGCGGCCCGCACCCGTCGCCTGCACACCAGCAAACAGAATCATCTGTGCCGCGATCGACGCCTCGAAGATAAGGGGCAGAGGTCCGGCCATCTATGAAGGTCCCAAGAAAAATCAGGTCCCAAAACACGTTTCGGGTCGCGGGACCGTGTCGTTCGTGACGGCAATCGCACCCATGTCGAACCATGCAATCTCCAGGCGGATCCTGCAATGGGCGCTTGCACTTCTGGTAGCCGGTGCAGGCCCTGGCCACGCAACCGCATGCACCCTCGCGTTCAAAAATGTCTCGGTCGTCGCAATGACCGGTCCGGCGGTCGCACAGGACCAAACCGTCATCCTGACGGGTGGGAAGGTCACGGCGATCGGGAAGGGCCTCGACACGTCCCGATGCCCGACCGTCATCGATGGGCGTGGTAAATTCTTAGCACCCGGCTTGACCGACGCGCACGTGCATGTCGAGTCCGAGAGCTTCGCCGCGGCCTTCGGCGCACCGTCCGCACCCATCAACTTCAACGACGTGCTCGCCCTTTACCCCGCCTTCGGCATCACGGCCGTGCGCGTCATGTCCGGCGCGCCGGACATCCTGCGCTTCCGCGATCGCCCGGTTGGCGCGCACCCCGTTCCGCGCCTCGTCGTTGCTAGCCCGATGATCGCGGGGCGCCCGCCAATCTTGCCCGAGCCCGTGACATTCATCGTTGAGACACCCGCCGCCGCGCGCGCCGCCGTCGCCCAATTCAAGCGCGAAGGTTACGACCTCATCAAACTGCGGGAGAACCTGCGCCCTGAAGTTCACGCGGCACTGATCGCCGCCGCGAAGGAGCAGGCGATCGCGCTTGACGGCCATGTGACACGCGGCGTGGCCGTCGACACACTGCTTGCCACCGGACAACGTGGCTTTGCCCATCTCGACGAAATTGCGCGCGCGATCTCAAGCGGCGGCACATCGGTCGCCGCGCTCAAACGCCACAACGCCTACGTGTCGAGCACCATGGTCGTTCTCGACAACGCCATCCGTCAGATCGAAGACTATGACAGCCTCGCCCACCGCCCCGAGGTGCATGCATTGCACCCGATGTTCGTGAACACGTTCTGGTCGCCTGCGCAGAACCCATACGCGAAACCCGGCGTCGATGCCGCGTACTTCAAACAACTCCTGTCTCTGACCAAAGCGACGTTGCGCGACCTCATGTGCGAGGGCGTCACGATCCTCGCGGGTTCCGATGCGCTAAACCCCATGGTCATCCCAGGCGATGGTCTGCACGAGGAGCTTCGATTGATGGTCGAAGCGGGTTTGACGCCCTACGAAGCGATCCGAACTGCGACGGTGAATCCCGCGCACATCATCGCGCGTCTCGGGGGCGGCGGCGAGATTGCGCCGGGCCGCGACGCAGATCTCGTGCTGTTGGCCGCAAACCCACTCTCCGACGTCGCCGCCTATCGTTGCCCTGACGGCGTGGTGCTTCGGGGCCGTTGGTTCGACCGCGCCGCGCTCGATCGCCGGCTCGAAGACGTCGCTCGACACTATCGTTGAAAGGATCGCACATGCTGCGCTGGATCGCCCTCGCCGTCTTTCTCCTAATCGCCGCTGCGGCGGCATGGGTCGCTTGGGCGCTGAGCGCGCGCTCGGGCCCCGTCACCCAGGAGGCGTTGTGCTACGTCGGCGCTTACGCGCTCGAAGACGGCGGCGACGCAGTCATCGTCGCCTACGACGATGGGGACGAAATGGAGTTCCTATTCCCCGACGGGACGCGCGGCGTAATGACAAAGCGTGGCACAGGCGTTTTCGAAGGTGACGGCGTCCGCTTTGCACGGCCCGACTGCGCCGCTTCCGGCGCCACGTTCGCAAGGAACGGCAAGACGACCGCGGCAGCCAAGCGTCAATTTGAAGAGCGCACCCTACGCGTCGTCAGTGGCGGAACCGAACTCGCTGCCAAGCTCGTTCTCCCGCCCGAACCACCACGTCAGGCCGTGGTTTGGGTCACAGGATCGAACGATGACGGTGACATTGACCGCGTCCATTGGCAGTACACGCTGCCGCTGCAGGGCGTAGCTAGCCTCGTGCTGGACAAGCGCGGCACCGGCGGCTCGCAAGGCAGCGCTACGGCGGACTTTCATGTGCGCGCAGCCGATGTGCGCGCTGCGGTCGGCAAACTGCGGCGCGTGCTGGGACCAAACGTCGAAATCGGTCTGCACGGCGCAAGCCAGGGCGGTTGGGTCGCACCGCTCGCGGCACTCGACGGCGGCGTTTCTTTCGTTGTCGTGAGTTACGGCCTCGCCGAGGGTGTCACTGCAGAGGATCGCGACGAGATGGCGGCATACATCAAGAAGGCAGGTTACGGCGAGAGGGAACTTGCGCAACTCCGCACTCTGACCAGCATCACCGCAAAGATCGTGCGCTCGAATTGGAGCGATGGTTGGGACGAACTCGCCGCCTGGCGCGCAGCGCACGCTGATGAAGCATGGCTCGAAAGCCTTCCCTCGACCAGTTACACCGGTGTGCTTCTCCAGATTCCCAGCTTCGCGGCTGGTTGGGTCGGCCCCATCATCGGACGTGCCTTAGACAAGGACGTATCGTTCGCCTACGACCCGCGGCCAACGCTCGAGCGTCTGAAGGCGCGGCAGCTTTGGCTGCTAGGCGGCGCAGACACGTCGGCGCCGGCGGCCGCGACGATCGGTGTTCTGCATGAGCTTCAAGAGGCCGGCGCTCCGATCGAACTCATTGTTTATCCGAACGCGAGCCACGGCCTGATGGAGCCTTGGCCCGGCCACAGCGGAAAGCGTCTCGTGCCCGGCTACAGGGAAACGGTGGCCGAATGGGTCAAGACCCGCGCGCTTGCGGTGGGTACGCCCTAATCTAAGCGGCCGAGCCGCCCTAGGTTTGCTGAACGCCGGGGGCGCGATAAGGTGCGCATTGCGAGCCAGCGAACGACACGGCGATTGATGCAAAATACGAAACTCGACCTCCTCGCCCTCACCGACGACGGTCTGACCCGCCTCTACGCCGAACGGATCGAACCGATCCTGAGCGCGCAGGAGGTCAACCGCCACGTCGCGATGAAAACGTTCT
>CAZJOM010000166.1:0-4162 GCA_964547645.1 uncultured Flavobacteriaceae bacterium | reverse complement strand
GTCGTTGAGGAATATCGCGTCGGGGGCACGTGTGTGATCCGCGGCTGCGTGCCGAAGAAGTTGATGGTCTATGCCAGCCGGTTCTCGGAGGATTTCGCGGATTCGGCGGGGTTCGGCTGGCATGTACCGCACGCGACGTTCGATTGGGCGACGTTGATTGCCAACAAGGATCGCGAGATCGCGCGGCTTGAGGGGCTTTACAAGAAGAACCTGGCTGGCGCCGGGGCGTCGCTGTTCGAAGATCGCGCGGTGATGCGCGATCCGCATACAGTGCATCTGCTCAAGGCGAACAAGACGATCACGGCCAAGTATGTGCTGATCGCAACGGGCGGACGGGCGTTCGTGCCTGAGGATGTCGAGGGCAACGATCTGGCCATCACGTCGAATGAGGCGTTCCATCTGAAGGAACTGCCGAAGAGCGTGATGGTGGTCGGCGGCGGCTATATCGCGATCGAGTTCGCGGGGATCTTCAAGGGGCTCGGCGCGCGGACGCTGCTGGTGCATCACGGCGAGGAGATTCTGCGCGGCTTCGATCACGAGGTGCGCGAGCGGATGCGGCACGAGCTGCAGAAGCGCGGCGTGGACGTGCATCTAAAGTCGGCCGTGGCCTCGATCAAGCTTGAGGCGGGGCGCAAGAAGGTGCGTCTCAAAGACGGCACGGAGCATGTCGTCGACGAGGTGATGTTTGCGGTGGGGCGGCGGCCGAATACGGGCGGGCTGGGGCTCGAACACTGCGGCGTCGCGTTGACGGACAGGCGGGCGGTGAAGGTGGATGGCTATTCGCGTTCGTCGCAGGCCAGCATCTATGCGGTTGGCGACGTTACCGACCGCGTGAACTTGACGCCGGTGGCGATCCGCGAGGGCCAAGCCTTCGCTGACACGGTGTTCAACGGGCGGCCGACGACGGTCGATCATGCCGACATTCCGACGGCCGTGTTCGGCACGCCGGAGATCGGCACTGTGGGGCTGACGGAAGAGGCGGCGCGCGCGGCGTTTGCCAAGGTCGATATCTACAAGACCGCATTCCGGCCAATGCGGGCCACGATGTCGGGGCGCGATACGCTGATCTTCATGAAGCTGATCGTGGATGCAGCGAGCGACCGGGTGCTCGGCTGTCACATCATGGGCGAGGCGGCGGCGGAAATGGCTCAGTGCGTCGCGATCGCGGTGAAGATGAAAGCGACGAAGCGCGACTTCGATCAGACCGTCGCGCTGCACCCATCGGCTGCGGAGGAGTTGGTGCTTTTGAAGACGAAGAGTTGAGCTTACTTGGCGGGACGCCAGCCCATGATGGCGAGGGCGTTGCCGTCGGGGTCTTTGAAGAAGCGCAGCGCGTGTTCCTTGCCTTCGGCGCGCTGGACCACTTCGGCGTCGCGGTCGAATTTGACGCCGCGTTTGATCAGGGCGGCCTCGGTTTCCGCCCAGTCGCCGGCGTCGAAGTAGAGGTAGGTGTTGTTCTGGAGCGGGCCGGTGTAGTGCGCGGCGCCGATCATGAGGCGGGTGCCGTCCATGTCGAAGAAAGCCATGCCGGAGACTTCGAACATGAGCTTGAGGCCCAGCACATCGCGGTAGAACGCGACGGCCTTCGGCAGGTCGCGGGTGGAGAGGGCGACTTGGGCGAGTTTCGAAACGGTCATCTTGATCACTCCCTGGGTTTCGGATATAATTAGCTTTGCTAACTAACTGTGTAAAGAGGATTTGTGAAACGGCGAAGCGGGCAGGGTGAGGCGCATGCGATCGCCGAGGCGGTGCACTCGGCTGCGTTGCGGTTGCTCAGGCGTCTACGCAAGAGCGACGACGCGATGGGGTTGTCGGCGCCGAAGGCCTCGGCGCTGTCCGTGCTGGTGTTCGGTGGGCTGCAAACGCTGAAGGACCTGGCGGCGGCCGAGCAAGTCCGTGCGCCGACGATGTCACGCTTGGTGGCAGAGCTTGAGGCGGATGGGCTGGCGACGAAAACCGGCGACGCACATGACCGGCGAGCGCTGCGGATCGCGGCGACCGCGAAGGGTAAGGCGCTGCTTGAGGCGGGGCGGGCGCGTCGGTTGTCGGTGCTGACGGCGCAGGTTGAGGGTTTGAGCCGGACGGAGCGCGACGTGTTGCGGAAGGCGTCCGAGATACTGGTGCGGCTCAATCGCGACGGCTGAAACGCAAACGGCCCGCCGTGGGGCGGGCCGCTGCCGGTCGATTGAAGCGCCTAGCGCGGGACTTGAACGAAGGGCACGGCGGAGCCCGGAACCATCGTGGTCGGAAGCTTGCCGTCCCAGCGTTCGGTCGCGGTCAGGTTGACGAGTGCCGGGTTGTCGCGCAGGGCGGCGCCCTTGGCGGCAATCGCGGCGGCATCGGCTTCGCCTTTCAGGCGGATCGCGTCGGCTTCGGCCTTCGCCGCGGTGACGCGGGCGGTGGCATCGGCGGTCGCTTGGACGACGACGCGTTCGGCATCCACCTTCTTCTGCTCGAGTTCCTGCTTTGCCTTGCGGACAGCGGCTTCGGCTTGGGCGGCCGCTTCGATCGCCGTTTCGTAGGCGTCGGAGAAGTCGATGTTTTCGATCTGAACGCCCTCGATGATGATGCCGTCCGGCATGTTCTGGCGGATGTTGTTTTCGACCTCGATGCCGAGCTTGTCGCGCGAATTCACGATCTCACGGGCGTCGTACTTGCCGAAGATTTCCTTGAAGCGTTTGAAGATCACCGGGCTGATGATGCTGTCGATGAAATTCTCGCCGTAGCGCGAATAGACCTCGATCGCCTTCGCGCCGTCGACGCGGTAGTTGACCGATACCAGGTTATCGGCGGCCTGAATGTCGCGCGAATAGGCGTTGACCTTGTCGTACGACTCTTTCTTCGTGCGGGTCGAAAACGTCACGACGCGCTCCATGAACGGAATGACGACGTGGAAGCCGGGCTGCAAGGTGTCGACCGCTTGGCCGAAACGCAATTTCACGCCGACGTTGCCTTGATCAATGGTCGTAAAGCCCGACCAAATGACCACGAAACCGAAGACGATGAGTGCGATGATCGGCAAGCTCAGAAGGCCGCCAGGGACGGATGGGCCGCGGTTCGGGTTGCCGGTGCGTGGTGTGAAGATGTTCGACATTCGGATCGTCTCTCCTCGATCAAAACTGCACATCACCCCATGACGGCTGGATGACGCCGGGGCATGTGGGGGTGCATGGGTTTGCTTTCAATTGTGCACGGTAGGGGTGAAATGGTTGATAATAGTTGCAAATGAAACTATGTTGCGCCCTCAGACCGCCGGAGGAGGGTAGAAAATGGCTGATTTGTTCGAAAATCCGATGGGAACCGACGGGTTCGAGTTCGTCGAGTACACGGCGCCGGATACGGCTGCGCTTGGGCGGTATTTCGAGAGCTTGGGTTTTCGCGCGGTGGCGCGGCATCGTTCCAAGAACGTGACACTCTACCGGCAAAACGACGTCAACTTTATCGTCAACGCCGAACCCGACAGCCACGGCGCGCGGTTTGCGCGTGCGCACGGACCGTCGGCGTGCGCGATGGCTTTCCGCGTGAAGGACGCCGGTAAGGCGTTTGCGCGCGCCGTCGAACTCGGGGCGAAGCCGTTCGAGGGCAAGGTTGGTCCGATGGAGCTCAACATTCCGGCGATCGAGGGCATCGGCGGCAGCTTGATCTATTTCGTCGATCGTTACGGGCCGGGCGAGGTGTCGATCTACGACGTCGACTTCGTGCCGACAGATGTGACGAAGGGCTATCGGCACGATGGCGTGGGGCTAGCCGAAATCGATCACGTCACGCACAATGTCTATCGCGGCAATATGGATGTTTGGGCGGGCTATTACACGCGGCTGTTCAACTTCCGCGAGGTGAAGTACTTCGACATCGAGGGCAAGCTCACGGGCTTGAAGAGCCGGGCGATGACCAGCCCGTGCGGGAAGATCCGTATTCCGATCAATGAGAGCTCCGACGACAAGTCGCAGATTGCAGAGTATCTGGCGGAATACAAAGGTGAAGGCATCCAGCACATTGCGCTGTCGACGAACCAGATTTACGAGACGGTCGAAAAGCTGCGCAAGAAGGACGTGGCATTCCAGTCGACGATCGACACGTACTTTGAAGGAATCGACAAGCGTTTGCCGAACCACGGCGAGGATGTGGCGCGGTTGAAGCGCAATCAGATACTGATCGACGG
>CAZJOM010000165.1:0-4189 GCA_964547645.1 uncultured Flavobacteriaceae bacterium | reverse complement strand
GGCCGTTGCGCAAACCATAGCCGATCGAAATCGCATCCGGATTGCAGGGCAGGGGGATCATATCGTCGAGCGCGAACACGCCGGCCTTCGCCACTTCGCGCCGTACGTCGGAGAGCAACACCCGATGCGCTTTCGGATCGAACCCATCGTTGCGCCCCGCGTCTTGGATCGGCTGCAGCGTCACCCCGCGCACGCACTTCCACGCCAGCGCATGTCGCACGATGTCGGCGACCTCCCCGTCGTTCACGCCCTTCTTCAGCGTCACGACCAGCGTTGTCGAAATGTTGTGCTTCTCCAGCGCTTCCAACGCCTGTTGCCGCACGGAGCGCAAATCCGCACCGCGCAAGTTCATCAACGCCTCGCGCTGCAACGAGTCGAACTGCAGATAAACCTCGAAGCGCGGCATGTAAGTAGCCAGCCGCGCCGCGAACGCCGGTTCCTTCGCAATCCGCACGCCATTCGTGTTGATCATCAAATGCCGGATCGGCCGCCGCTTCGCCGCATCCAGGATCTCGAAGAACTGCGGATGAATGGTGGGCTCCCCGCCGGAGATCTGCAGCAGGTCGGGTTCCCCCTCGCTCTCGACCAGCGCGTCCATCATCGCCTCGATCGTCGCCAAGCCGCGATGACCAGTCCGCTTCACGGACGAATCCGCAAAGCAAACCGGACACGACAGATTGCATGCCTCATTGACCTCGATGATCGCCAGACACGAGTGCTGCTCATGATCCGGACACAATCCGCAATCATAAGGGCACCCGCGTTCCGTATGCGTCTGCGGCTTCAGCGGCCGGTCGCCCGGCTTCAGATAGTCCTTGCAGCTCTTCCAGTAGGCCGCGTCCGACGAAATCAACGTCTTCTGCACGCCATGCTCGACGCACCGCTTCTGATAAAAGACGTCATCGCCCTCGATCAAAATCTTCGCCGGCACAAGTCTGAGGCACACCTCACACAAACTCGTCGTCTGCCCATGAAATAGATACGGCGCCGACTTTCGGATCGGCAGGGCCGAGGTGCTCTTCAAATCGACCAACCGGTTCATGGACGCACCTTACTTCGTCGCTTTCTCCAGCTCCTCCGGCCCGTCCCAGCCGTATTTCAGCATCAATGACAGCGTATACCCATTCTTCTCATCCAGGTAGCGCACGTCGTCGAGCACCCACCCTGCCTTCGTCTTTTCCCAGAAGAAGTGATTTTCCATCTGCTCGTCGAAGTTCTTGAAGCGCACGACGACGATCTTGCGCGCCGGTGCGTTGTCGACATCGCGCTGCGTCACCACCACGTTCGTGACCTTTGAATCCTGCCCGTTGATGAAGTAGTCGCCGTCGAGCCGCCCGACCTCGCCCTTTGCTTCTGTCGTGTCCAGCGCCATCAGCGCATTCAGCCGCGCCGACATGGGCAGCTCCATCGAGAAGTCGTCCTTCGCAAGCTTTTCATACAGTGCTTTCATTGCAGTCAGCGGATCGCTGACCTTCACCGGCTTCGCAGGCGCCGCCATCGCCGCTGACGCCATGACCAACGCAATCAGAAAACTAAACAGTCTCATGCGACGAACGCCTCTCTCTAAAAATCATGATCGCTCCGTACGCGACCAATCCCGTGCACATTAGATGGAAATGATTCAGCGGTCCAACAAGCGTGGGGTAGGGCTTCAAGAACTCCCACGCAAAGCGCTGCGCTCCATAAGCGATCGCCAACCAATAGAACCCGTGCCGCATCGCCCAGTTCGCCCGCGCGCGCAGGCCCAGCGCAAACACTACCGCGAACAACGCCATCGACAACGACTCATAGATCTGTACCGGGTGCCGACCAATCCCATCGCCGAGATCGACGGACCAGGGCAGAGTCGTCGCAACGCCGAACGTCTGATCGGGAATGCCCGCGAACAAGCAGCCCCACCGTCCGACCGCAACGCCCGCCGCAAACGGCCCGGCGAACACGATACCCGTCGACATCCGAATACCGCGCGCGGCCTTATAGACCTCAACGCCGACAATCGCGCCGACCAACGCGCCCGCCACCGAATGCGCGAGCGCAAAAACACCCTGTCCCCAAAAAGTGAACGACCCCGTGAGGTACGCGCCCACGATCGCCCCGATCGCCAGACAAGCGAAATACCCGCCATCCGCCACGCGCGCGACCTGAGCCGTCGCCTCGCGGAGCCTCCACCGATAGAGCGCCACCCCAACCGCCATCCCCGTCCCCCACGCGAGAGCGTCGAAGACGAGGTGATAGGCAGGGCTGGTGGGAATGTGGATCACACCGGTCTCAACGCCTCATGTGCCCCACCCGGCAGCTCCACCGCGATCGCATCGCCAACCGCGACCTCGCCGCTCGCGAGTACGACACCCATCACGCCGGCCAGGCGGATCAACCCGCGCGCCGGATCGCGGACGAGCAGGGCTTCCATCAGTCCGGGCTGAAGCCCATCAAGCTGGGTACAAGGATTGCGCAACCCCGTCACCTCGACGACCGCGCTTGAGCCCAAATGCAATCGCGTCCCGCGCGGCAGCGTCAACAAATCGACACCCCGCGTCGTCACATTCTCGCCCATCGCGCCCGGCGCAACCGCGAAACCCTTTGCCTGCAGTCCGTCGATCAGCTCGCCGTGGATCAAGTGTACCTGCCGTAGGTTTGGCCGCGTGGGATCGATCGCGACGCGTGATCGGTGTTTCACCGTCACCCCCGCATGCGCGTCGCCCTCGACGCCAAGGGCCTCGACGAACCGCACCCGCTCAACCAACGGCTTCGACATCGTATGCGTGCCGCTGACGGCCAGTGCGATCACGCGACCCGTCATGACCCCGGCAACCGGTATTGTCCCGCGCGCGCCGTCCGGTCCGGGATCTTTGCCTTGCGTGCCTCAAGCTCGCCCATCACTGCCCGCCGCGCCTCCGGCGAGAGCGATCCCCACGCGCCGATCTCCCGCATGGTTCGGCCGCAACCCAGGCACCAACCTGTCGTAGCGTCAATAGCGCAAACCTTGACGCAGGGGCTTTCGATGACAGCTGACATCGCACCGGTGTTAACGCGCCGTGGGGGCGGCCACAAGATAGAGGTGTTGAATCAACCCAAGCGCCAGCTATCATTAGACTGACAATTTGTCGGACTCACGCAGGACGCAGATCATGGACCTCGATTTTACCCCCGCTGACGAAGCCTTCCGCAAAGAAGTGCGCGCCTTCATCGCCGAAGCCATCCCGGAAAACGTGCGTGGCAAGTCCCGCCGCGAGTACGAGGGTAAGGCCGACTTCTTGGTCTGGCACCAGGCGCTCTACAAGAAGGGCTGGGTCGCGCCGTCGTGGCCGAAGGAATACGGCGGCACCGGCTGGACCTCGACCCAGAAATACATCTTCGGCGAAGAGTGCGCCTCTGCCGACACGCCGATGACGCTGCCCTTCGGACTCGCGATGGTCGGCCCTGTGATCTACACGTTCGGCAACGAGGAGCAGAAGAAGGAGCATCTGCCCAAAATTCTCTCCGGCGAACGCTGGTGGTGCCAAGGCTATTCCGAGCCGGGCTCGGGCTCAGACCTCGCCTCCCTGAAGACGACAGCCGTGCGCGAAGGCGACCACTACATCGTCAACGGTCAAAAGACCTGGACGACGCTCGCCCAATACGCCGACTGGATCTTCTGCCTCGTCCGCACCGACCCGAAGGCGAAGCAGCAGGAGGGCATCTCGTTCCTCCTCATCGACATGAAGACACCCGGCGTCTCCGTTCGCCCCATCATCACTATGGACGGCGCACATGAGGTCAACGAAGTCTTCCTCGACAACGTAAAGGTCCCGGTCAAAAACCTGATCGGCAAGGAGAACGAGGGCTGGACCTACGCCAAGTTCCTGCTCGGCCACGAACGCGCCGGCATTGCCGGCGTCGCGCGCTCGAAGCGCGGCGTCGAGCGGCTGAAGAAGCTCGCAACGGCCGAGCAAGACGGCGGCAAGCCGCTACTCGACGATGCGATGTTTGCCAGAAACATTGCCGAACTCGAGATCGACCTGCTCTCGCTGGAGTTCACGGAACTACGCACGCTGGCGCGCGAGTCCAAAGGCGGCCACGGCCCGGAAGCCTCGATCCTGAAGATCAAAGGCACCGACATCCAACAGCGCCTGACCGAGCTCACGCTGGAAGCGATCGCCTATTATGGCAACCCGTACCGGCCGTTCGCGCACGACAAGATGACGAACGA
>CAZJOM010000164.1:0-4334 GCA_964547645.1 uncultured Flavobacteriaceae bacterium | reverse complement strand
TCGCCAATCGGGGCGAGATTGCTTGTCGGGTTATTCGCACGGCTAAGCGGATGGGGTTGAAGACGGTTGCCGTCTACTCGGATGCGGATCGGTTGGCGCCGCATGTGGGGATGGCGGATGCTGCCGTGCATATCGGGGCGCCGCCGGCGAAGGAGAGTTATCTTCGCGGTGAGGCGATCATCGCGGCGGCGCGGGCGACCGGGGCGCAGGCGGTGCATCCGGGGTATGGCTTTCTCTCCGAGAATGCGGAATTCGCCGAGGCTTGCGCGAAGGCGGGGTTGATCTTCGTGGGGCCGCCGCCCGCTGCCATCCGTGCGATGGGTTTGAAGGACGCTGCGAAGGCGTTGATGATCAAAGCGGGTGTGCCGGTGGTGCCGGGCTATCACGGCGCGGATCAGACGCCGGCGCTACTCGCGAAAGAAGCCGAGCGCATCGGCTTTCCGGTTTTGATCAAGGCGGTTGCGGGCGGTGGCGGCAAAGGTATGCGCCGCGTCGACAAGGCGGCCGATTTCACGAAGGCGCTTGAAGGGGCGCAGCGCGAGGCGCAGGCGGCGTTCGGCGATGCGCGCGTGCTGGTCGAGAAATATGTCGCGGCGCCGCGTCATGTCGAGATTCAGGTGTTCGCGGACGGCCACGGCCATGCAGTGCACCTCTTCGAACGCGATTGCTCGCTGCAGCGCCGGCATCAGAAGGTGATCGAAGAAGCGCCGGCGCCAGGCATGCCGGACGACGTTCGACGGATGATGGGCGAGGCGGCCGTCAAGTGCGCGAAGGCGATCGGCTATCAGGGGGCGGGTACGGTCGAGTTCATCGTCGACGGCTCCAAGGGGCTGAAGAGCGACGGCTTCTATTTCATGGAGATGAACACGCGACTGCAAGTCGAGCATCCCGTGACGGAGATGATCACCGGGCTCGATCTCGTCGAGTGGCAATTGCGCGTCGCGGCGGGGGAGAAGCTGCCGCGAACCCAAGAGCAACTTTCGATCAACGGGCATGCGGTCGAAGTGCGGCTCTATGCGGAAGATCCGGTGAAGGGGTTCTTGCCGTCCATTGGGCGACTGGCGCGACTGAAGTTGCCGTCGCCAGATGCGCACGTGCGGGTCGACGCGGGCGTGGTCGAGGGCGGCGAGGTCTCGATGTTCTACGATCCGATGATCGCCAAGGTGGTTGCTTGGGATCAGACGCGCACGGCGGCGCTGGCGCGTCTCGCCAACGCACTCGAGACGGCGGAGGTGGCGGGCGTTCGAACCAATTTGGCGTTCTTGATTTCTTGTTTGCGCCACGACGCGTTCATTGCGGGCGAGATCGATACGGCGTTCATCGAGCGTCACGGCAAAGCGTTGGTGCCGGCGGCGGCACCGGCACCCGGCGATGCGGTACTGTTTGCGGCGCTGTTCCAGTTGTTGGAGCGGCGCGCGCGGGCGGCTGGAGCGTCGCCGTGGCGTTTGCTCGACGGTTGGCGCGTCGGCGGCGCGCGGCAGGAGGAGACCATTCGCCTGACTGATCGCGATGCGGAGCGGATGGTCGGCATTCTTTATCGGACGAAGGGGTGGCGATTCTCGCTGGAGGGGCAGTCGCTTGAGGCGGAGGCCGCCTTCGAGAGCGACGGTTCGATCTCGGCGAGCTTGAACGGACGACGCGCTCAGGCGCGGGTGCTACGCGTATCGGGCGATCTGGTCGTACTGATGCAGGGGCAGAGTTTCGTCTTTGAACCCCACGATCCTCTGGAGGCGGCCGAGCACGCGCACGAGGCCGGCGCCGACTTGCGCGCGCCGATGCCAGGTAAGGTCGTGCAGGTGATGGCCAAGCCCGGCGATCGAGTGCGCAAGGGCCAAGCGCTGGCGATCATCGAAGCGATGAAGATGGAACACACGCTCGCCGCGCCCGGCGACCTGACCGTGAAGGCTGTGCCGTTTAGGGCAGGCGATCAGGTGGGCGAGGGGGCGATTGTGGTGAGTTTTGAAGAATGATTTTTGCCTTCCCCCGCAAGGGGGGAAGGCTTTGGCGTCAATCAATAAATCGCGAAGTCGGCGCGGCAGCCTTTGTTGACCCAGACGCCGCGGCGGTCGTAGCCCCAGCTCTTGTTGAAGCGGCAGGAGCTTTTGCTCCGTTGCTGGACAAGTTCGACGTACTGACGAACCGGTGCGGGGCAGAACTGGTATTTGTTCTTGCGCGAATTGCACGGGATGATCGTCGCCGCGTCATAGTCGTTGTCGTAGCCGCCTGGATAGCCACCTTGCGGATAGCCTTGCGGCGGCGGGGGTGGGTAGCCGCCTGGCGGATAGCCACCCGGCGGCGGGTAGCCCTGCGGTGGCGGAGGCGGCGGTGGTTGGTTGTAGCCGTCGTCGTTGTTTTGCGAGGCGCCGAGAATGGCGAGCGCCAGAATGCCGAGGCCGACGGCGGCTGCGGTATCGCCGTTCTTCTCTTCGCGGCCAATGCGGAACGTGGCGCTGCAACCGTTGGCGACCCAGATGCCGCCGCTGTCGTAGCCCCAGGTGTCGTTCTGATAGCAACCGTAACGCGAGTGCTGGTCGGTCAACACCACGCCCGCAGCCGTGCTGGTGCGGCAGTAGTTGTAGCCGCCCGGATTCGAATCGCAGCGTAGCTCTGCCGCCTGCGCGGTTGTCGTCGTGCCGGCAAGGCCGAAACTCAATGCGGCTGCCGCAATCGCTGCTTTCAAAACGATCTTCACTGTCATCGGACGTCTCCGGCTATACGCGTAGCGGCGATTACAAGCGTTCGCGACTTGGATTGCAAGAGGCCATCTGGGCGGGCTAGTTTTCATCTCCCGTTCAGGTCCACCCTTACAGCTTGAACGGTCGGCCGAATTCACGGCAGTGGAGTGAACGCATATGCACAAACGCATCCTGGCCTGCGTGGCAATCTTGACCGCGTCGAGTTCGTTGGTTCTCGCGGCAGCCAATCCAGCCGACTACAATGGCGATGGCCGCATCAGCCGTGAAGAATTCCGCAACCAAGCCGCGAAGGCGGTCTTCAGTGCCGACAAGAACAGCGACGGCGCGATCGACGACGGCGAGATGAAGCTGCCCGAAGATGTGCGCAAAAAGCTCGATGCGAACGGCGACGGCAAGGTCTCGCCGGAGGAATTGATCGACGGGCAGATGGCGGGTTTTGCCGAACTCGACAAGAACGGCGACGGCGCGCTCGATCAAGGTGAAATGGGGGGCTCGAACTGACGCTCCACCTGATCAAGCTTTGTGTCGGAGTCGACTCGATTGAAGATCTGCGCGAGTGGCAGACGGAGCGTGTGGCGCAGCTGAAGAAACGCGGGCAGAAGCCCGAATTGAAGCACACGACCCGTATGGTGCCGAAACGCCGCGAAGAGATTCTCGACGGCGGTTCGCTTTATTGGGTGATCAAGGGCACGCTCGCTATACGTCAGCGCCTGCTCGACATCCGGCCCTTTGTCGACAAGGAGGGCGTATCCCGCTGTCATCTCGTGTACGACAAAGAAATCGTGCTGGTGCAGCCTAGGCCTCGACGTGCGTTTCAGGGTTGGCGTTATCTCACGGCGAAGGATGCACCGCCCGATATGGGAAAGAGCGCCCGGGATTTGCCGGACAAGTTGCGGCGCGAGCTCTCGGAGTTGGGACTGTTGTGAGACGGCTGGCCGCGGCGGCGTTGCTCTTGCTGTACGCAAGCGGTGCGCGGGCCGAGGCGACGCGGCCGGTTTGTTTCATCGGGCCGGTGTTTCTGGCGGGCGTTGCGGACAATGCCTGCGTGAGCGGCGCGAAGGAGCGCAAGCGCTTGCTTGATACCGAGGTCGTCGATTGGAAGCGTAAGCCTGCGCCGTTGGTCATGCGCGGCGACAAGCCCAAGGACAAGATCACAGTCACGACGTGCAGGCGGTGGTTGCGCGCGATTTCTCTCAGCCGCGTTGCTATGCGAGCCGAAGACCGCGGGCGCGAGGCGTTCTATCAGCGCACGTGCCAGACGCTCGATCAGCTGAAATTTGCGATGCCGGCGCGTAAGGTTTACTTGACGTCGAACGGGCGGGATCTTCTGAGGCCGGCGGTCGTGCCGGCACGATTGTTGGAGCAGGCGGGCATCAAAGGGCCTTTGGCGTTGCCGGGCGTTACGGTCGCCGAGCTGTCTAAGGCCGGCGAACTTGTTATTCGCGATCGCAAGACCGGGTTGATGGAGGTCACGTGGCGCAATGCCGATCTCACATTGAACGCGGCAGCGCGCGGAGATTTCGACGGCGATGGGATCGAAGATCTAGCGGTCGCGATGGAGGTGGTGCTGCGCGGCTCGAAGCGAAGCGGTACGATGATCGTCTTCGTCACGCGCAAGAAAGTCCGCGGACCGCTTGA
>CAZJOM010000163.1:0-4352 GCA_964547645.1 uncultured Flavobacteriaceae bacterium | reverse complement strand
CGCAGCTCGACATCGACGACGGTCACATCCGCGCGATCCTCGTCGTGCGCAACCCGGACAAGCTCAAGCATTTGAAGATGCATTGATACCGCTCCGTGGCGCTCAGTTCCCGATGCACGAGTAGAGGAAGCTCTCAAGCTCGGACATGACTTTGGTGTCCGATTCCGTCTTCGAGAAATTGTGCCCTTCGTCCGGAATGGTCGTCAGCCGCACATACTTTCCTGCCGTCTTGAGTGCTTTCTCCATGCGCTGGCTTTGATCGATCGGCACAACCTCGTCGCGGTTGCCGTGGATGAGAAGGACAGGAGCCTTGAACTTGTCAGCGTGCAACGCCGGCGAGACCGCCTGCATCTTCCCCAGATCAGCCGCCGGATCGCCGAGCCGCTTCACCCAGTATTCAAACACGGCGGAGGCCGCGCCAAAGCGGCTCTTCTCTTCGTTGAGCATGGCTGGAATGTCGCTGACGCCCGCGATCGACACGACACACCTATAGAGGTCAGGCGTGAACGCACCACCGGCGAGCGCCGCGTAACCGCCATAGCTTGCGCCAACGATGCTGACGCGAGCCGGATCAGCGGTGCCGTCGGCGATCAACGCGTTTACGCCGTCCGTCACGTCGTCTTGCATCAGCCGGCCCCATTGGCGGTGGCCGGCCTCTGCGAATGCTTTGCCGTATCCGCCCGAGCCACGAAAGTTCGGCTGAAACACGACGTAACCGCGGTTCGCCAGCATCTGGGCCCACTCGTCGTATTGAACATAGTCGCGAAGCTCAGGCCCGCCGTGGGGCATCACAACCATCGGGAGCTTCTTGTCACCCTTGTGCGGTGGCATTGTGAGATAGCCGGGAATCTTGGCGCCATCCCGAGCTTTGTATTTTATCAGCATCACCTCGCCGAGTTCCTCGGGCGAAATGTCGGGGTGGGTGCGGCCGATCAATGTTGCTTGCCGCTTACCCATGTCGAGCAGATGATAGGAGCCGGGATCCTTCGGACCGGAAACGTGGACGACGAAGCGCCTGCGATCGCTCGACCAGGCGTAGGGCTGAATGACGGCCGCGCTCGGAAATGCCGTCTCGAGCGTCGCTTGGACATCCGCCAGAACGGAATCGAAGTAATGCGCCTCCCACAGCTCGTCGACAAAGTACACGCCCAGCATCTTGGTTGAATCCGGATCGTAGATCAGCCCGCCAACCGGTTCACCAACATCAACACGCGGGTGTTGGTAGAGCGATTTTCCGACGGTGTGCGTGGTGATGTCGTATTCGTATAACCCGAAACGGTCCCCACCTTCCCGGGACGCCACGATTGCGATACGGGGGTCGTCAGCAAAACCGACGATGTTGAGATCCGGAAACTCCCGCTCGCCGTACTGGGCAACCCTATCCCAGTCGTCGGTTTCCCCTTTTCTGACGTAGACCTCGATCCGGTCACGGTGCTCACGATAGTCCCAGCGAACGCGCGGGACGCCCTTTAGATCGGCGAGCCAATAGAACGTGTCGTTCGATCCGCGCACGACGATCTCAGCTTTGCCGTCGTTTACGTTGACTTTGTAGAGACTGTAGTGGCCGGTCGGATTGTAGGCCCCCATCAGTACAGCGTCCGGGTCGTCCGGAAGATCATGAACGATCCGCGACAGATTTCGGTTGCCGCTAAAGCGGTAACCTCCTCCGAAGAGTTGCACTTGATTGCCCCCGTCGGGGTCGACGGCGATGATGCGTGAAATCTCAACATTACTCATCGAGATGAGGAGGCGTTTGTCGCTTGCCCACTCAACCCAATTTACATCGACGCCCTTGGGCAGCGTAAGACTCCTCGCGCCAACCGTCGCCGGATCGTCGACGTTGTAAATCACGACCGAGTCGCCGGTCTTGGTCCAACGCGGTGTCGCAAGGCGCCGCCCGTCAGGCGAGATTTTCGGACGGCCTAGGACCGGCGGCGCTGCAAATGTATCCAAAGAGATCGGCGCCGCCACGACTGCGGCTGGAGCACCAACGACAAGCGCTGCCAATAGAGTTACTACACGGAAAATCTTTATCATGGTCTTTCCTGCCAGGTCGTCAGCTGCCCCAATTTGCAAACCGTATCGAGGTCTCATTTGCCTATGTACGCGTTGAGGAAGCGCTCGAGTTCGGACATGACTTTGATGTCCGATTCCGTCTTCGCGAACTGGTGCCCTTCCCCCGCAATCTTCACGAACTCCACCTGCTTACCTGCCTTCTTGAGCGCGTCGTTCATTCGTTCGCTTTGATCTATCGGTACGATCTTGTCCGCGTCGCCGTGGATAAGAAGAACAGGAACCTTGAACCTATCTGCATGCAACGCGGGCGAAACGGCCTGCATTTGAGCTTGATCGATCTTTGGATCTCCCAGTCGCTTCACCCAATACTGATAGACTGCGGATTCGTCACCGAACCGATCTTCCTCTTCCTCGATCATCGCCGGAATGTCGCTGACACCAGCGATGGATATGACGCACTTGTAGAGGTCGGGCGTGAACGCGCCGCCGGCTAGCGCGGCGTAGCCGCCGTAGCTTGCGCCAACGATGCAAATTCGAGCAGGGTCAGCCGTGCCGTCCGCGATCAGCGCCTTTACACCGTCCGTCACGTCATCCTGCATCAAGCGGCCCCATTGCCGATGCCCAGCCTCGGCGAACGCTTTGCCGTATCCACCCGAGCCGCGAAAGTTCGGCTGAAACACGACGTAGCCGCGGGTCGCGAGCATCTGGGCCCACTCGTCGTATTGAACATAGTCACGTTGCTCAGGACCGCCGTGAGGCATCACGACCATCGGGAGCTTCTTGTCGCCCTTGCGTGGCGGCATCGTGAGATAGCCGGGTATCTTGCTCCCATCCCGCGCCCGATGTTTTATCATTAGCATCTCACCCAACTCAGTCGAGCGGATGTCGGGGTGCGTGCGACCAATCAGTGACGCGTGACGCTTGCGTGTGTCGAGCAGGTGATACGAACCGGGATCCTTCGGGCCCGAAACCCTAACCAGAATGCGAGTGAGATCCGCGGACCACGCGTATGGACGTATGACCGCCGCGCTTGGGAATGCCGCGTCGAGTGCAGCCTGAATACTCGCCATCGTGGGATCGAAATAGTACGTCTCCCAGAGGTCGTCGACGAAATACACACCCAACAACTTCGTTGAATCCGGGTCGTAAATGGGGCCGCCTACCGGCTCGCCGACGTCCACGCGCGGATGCGCGAACAGCAGCTTCCCGATTTTTCGAGTCGTCGTATCGTACTCGTAGAGTGCGTACCGATCGCCGAACTGGCGCGAGGCCACAATGGCAATGCGTGGATCGTCCGCAAAGCCCACAATGTTAAGATCCGGCAGGTCGCGATCTCCATACTTGGTGACTTGTTCCCAGTCGTCCGTCTCGCCAACCCGTACATAGATTTCGACCTCGTCGCGCTGATCACGATAGTCCCACCGCACGCGCGGCACGCCTTGAAGATCGGTAAGCCATTGAAACGTGAAATGCGAGCCACGTACCACGAGCGAGCCCGTGCCGTCGTTCACATCGACCTTGTACAAACTATAGCGGCCGCCTCCATCATATGCGCCCATCAACACCGCATTCGGATCGTTCGGCAGCTGGTGCACAATCTTCGAGAGATCTCGGTTGTGTCGAACGCGGTGATCTTTCGCGAAGAGCAACACCTCATTGTTGCCGTCGGCATCGATCGCGACAACGCGCGTGACTTCGCCTTTGGTCATCGCAACAAGTAGGCGCTTGTCGTTCGCCCATTCGACCCAGGTGACGTTCATAAAAGTAGGCAGCTTGATTACGCTCGCGCTGACACCCGCCAGGTCATCGACATGATGAATTACCACCGCGTCGCCCGATTTGCTCGAACGCGGAGTCGCAAGCAGCTTTCCGTCGGGTGAAATTTTTGGACGGCCAATTACAGGTTTTTCTGCGAATGTCTCCAGCGAAATTGGCGCGGCTGAGCTAGCGATCGGGCAGATCGTCAAGAATGCTGTCAAAGAAATTGCTAGACGAAACGCCGACAACATTGCGCTACCCACCTCGGTGTTCAGCAACAATAAGTTGCAAAGAGGTCAACGTCTAGCACACAGCTCAAGACCACATTTCGCTTATGAAGCGAATGGCCGGCCCAATGTCGCCGATCTCAAGAATCGACAAGCTAACGTCTTGCAACGGTTCCGTGGTTCGAGATCGACGGCGAGTGAATCTAGTCGATCTTCGTGATGCGCAACCCGGACAAGCTCAAGCATTTGAAGATGCATTGAGCTTCTTCGCCTCCTTCTCTTCCACCGGCTTGTCAAGGCGGCCGAGTAAGGGGGAGAGGATGAGGATGACGACGCCGATGGCGGCGCCCC
>CAZJOM010000162.1:0-4352 GCA_964547645.1 uncultured Flavobacteriaceae bacterium | reverse complement strand
TGGGCCAATGGCGCGCGATCAAAGGCGCCGCGTCGGACGCGATCGTGGCCGCCGGTGGCACGATCACCCACCACCACGGCGTCGGCGAAGATCACTTGCCGTGGCTGGAAGCGGAGAAGGGCGCGGTTGGCATGGGTGTGCTGAAGGCGGTGAAGCGGGAGCTTGATCCGGCCGGGGTGATGAACCCGGGGAAGATGGTGGGAACTGATGACTCGAAACAATAACCGGCAACCTTTGGCGGAATCGGGCACGAGTTAGCGTCATGAGCAAAGTTAGAAATCCCCAAGAAAAGAAGCGTCAAAGCCTGAAGAAGGATCGTCGAAATACTTACTTCGAAAACTCCAAATCAAGCCGGAAGAACATTGCGAAGGGAAAGCAACGCCGGCATATGGGTGAGCGTCGCGCGGTCGCGCAGAAGCTGACAGCCGCGGGGGCAACGGATGACGATGCAATCGATCTCAAGATCAAGGTGCGAACTGCGCTGAGTCGGTCGCGCGGTTTTCGAAAGTCACCGGACACACCACTCGGTGGTGTTCTTGCTCGAACGGGAAAGCGTCCAGTTCGCTGACGCGCCAGAATCGCGTACCGGACGATTGGCTACTGAGCCGCTCAGAACTCGAACGGCGCGATCAGGGGGATCGTGCGGCGGCCGTCTCGGCGGTAGATGAGGAAGTCGGTGTCGGTTGTCATGACTTGGCAGCGCGGGTGACGTTCCGACATGCGCACGAGGCACGCGTCGGCGAGGGAGATTCCATTGTCGTCGTAGCGCGACATGAGCCGGCCGATGGCGTCTACCTCCTCATCGAGTGAGAAAGCGATTCTCAGTGCCCCGCGCTTTACCAGGTCGAAGACTTGACTTGAGCGGACACCGGTGCCGCGGACGAGGAAGCAGACCTCGGTCAACACGGGTTCGCAGGTCAGAAACGGGGCGGTCAATCGTTGAAACTGCGCGACCGCCCAGTCGTGATGCGTATCGTTGCCGATGAAGTAAGCGACCAGTGGTCCGGTGTCGATGATTGCGACTTGGCTCACGATTTGCTTTTTCCGAAGCCGCGCATGTGCTTCGGATTCGTCGAAAGATCGCGTGGTCCGGTTCCGATTCCCTTCAGGTCTTTGACGAGGTCGAAGACGCTACCCTTGACCGGCCCCTCACCCTCGTCAAGTAACCGCTCGATTGCTTCGCGGATGAACTCGCTCTTCGGCTGTTTCCGACGGCGGAGCTCAACATCCAAGCGCGCCTCCAGCGACGGGGGAAGTTTTACGCTCGTGGTTCCCATGAGAATGCTCCGGTATTATCTTTCTGCCATTATAGTAATACCGCCACGCGAATGTCAAGCGCCGCCGGCTCCATTATCTCACCTGGAGGTTCACCTTGCCCCTCGCCCTGCCCGTTTCCAGATGGGCGAAGGCGCCTGCGAGATCGGTGAAGGGGAAGGTTTTGTCGATGACGGCTTTGAGTTTGCCGGCGGTGGTGAGGGCGGCGATTTGTTCGAGTTGGGGGCCGCTGGATTCGGTAAGGTAGCCGAAGTAGTTCGCGCCGGCGGCGTGGGCGGCGCTCATGACTTTGCGACGCATGAAGGCCATCGCGAGGCGGACGATAGGGCCGGCGTTGACTTGGCGGGCAATGTCGGTCGTGGGGGGACCCGAGATCGAGATAACGCTGCCGCCGCGTTTGACGACTTTGAACGCGTCCATCAGCGTCTCGCCGCCCAGCATATCGAAGACGATGTCGTAGCGGTCGGAGCGCTTTCGGTAGTCTTCTTTGTCGTACGGCACAACGACGTCGGCGCCGAGCGCGCGGACCATGTCGACGTTCTTTGAGCTCGTGGTCGAGGTCACGGTGAGACCGATCGCCTTTACGTATTGCACCGCGAACGTGCCGACGCCGCCGGAGCCGGCGTGGATCAGAATCGATTGGCCGGCTTTCGCTTTCGCGCGGTCGGTCACGCCTTGCATGGTGGTGAGGCCGACGAGCGGCAGGGATGCGGCGTCGCCGTGCGAGAGCGCGGGCGGTTTTGCGGCGACGTAGCGTTCGTCGATGGCGATGCTCTCGGCGAAGCTACCGCGGCGGTCGATGGAGGCGCGGAAGAAGACGGCGTCGCCCACCTTGAACTTCTTCACGCTCTTGCCCGCCGCGGTGATGGCGCCGCTGCCGTCAAAGCCCATCGGGCTCGGGAACTTCAACGCGCGCACGCGGCGCATGAGGCCGTGGACGATCTTGTAGTCGATGGGGTTCAGGCTTGCGGCATGGATGGCCACGATGACGTCGGTCGCGCCGGGCTTCGGCTCCGGCTGCTCGACAAGGGCGATATTCTTGGCCGTCGGGCCGTAGCCGGTTTGGACGTAGACGCGCATTCTTTCTCCACCCTTCGAAATACCTGACATCGGCTGGCAGGTATTGTGGTTCATAACACGCCCGGACAACCGAGGCGTTCAAGGCGACCGACACATTAGCACCGACGCGGCGCGTGGCGAGGGCGGCTTTGATCACGGCGGCGCAAACGGGAGAACACGGAATGACGGACGCAGTACTTATGGCGCATGCGCATGACTGGGACTGGCTCGTGGGCAAATGGAACGTTAAGCATCGGCGGCTCCAAGCGCGGCTCGAGGGCAGCACGACTTGGCAGGAGTTCAACGGCACTTGCGATATGCGGCCGATGCTGGGCGGGTTCGGCAATGTCGACGACAACGTCGTGGAACTGCCGGAAGGGACCTACCGTGCGCTTGGCATTCGTGCCTTCGATCCGGCGACGCGACGCTGGGCGATCTGGTGGCTGGATGCGCGCACGCCGACGGTGATCGAGCCGCCGGTCTTCGGCGCATTCAGAGACGGCATCGGTACGTTCGTGGGTGACGACACATTCAAGGGCAAGTCGATCAAGGTGCGCTTTCAGTGGTCGGAGATAACCGCGACGTCCGCTCTCTGGCAGCAGGCGTTCTCGCCCGACGGCGGCGCGACGTGGGAGACGAATTGGCTGATGCGGTTTACGCGCGCTGCGGAGGAAGGGTGACTTGTGCGAAGCTCCGATCCAGATGTCAACGGCAGGTTTGTTCGAACAAATTGCGGTTGACTACCGCCACGGTCAAAAGGTGATGCGGCCGGCTGCGGCGCTGGTTGCGCCGGGCGTCTACCAAAAATGGTACGTCGTGCATCCGCCGGCCCGTGCGTTCAGCGATGCGGAGATCGCGGAAGCGCAAGCGTTCTTGCTGAGCGAAATCGATGCGGGCAGGCTTGCGCTGCGCAACGAGGTCGGCTTCACCGTGCAGCATCGCTGCGGGAGCGTCGATATCTTCTATGTGTGCAGTTGGCGAGACAACAACGAGCTTTGGGAGACGATCTATCATCGGCCGCACGGCGGCCACTATCGGCTGGCACCGCGGGAGAGCAAGACGGGGACCTATTGCGTGTGGGTGATCCCGGCGGTCACGCACGAGCAGAAGGCGTGGGTCACATACTTGAACTCGGCGCGCGACGAGGCGGCACGGCTGGCCTATTGCCAGGATCAAGCGGCGATGACTGAGGTTGGGTAGGCCTTTGTTAGAAAGAAGTTTGAACCACGAAAAGCACAAAATACACAAAGCGCTCGGGCCAACGATCGCTGGCGGTTCCGGGCTCGGTTTGCAATGGCGCTACGCGCCGTAGCGACTTTGTTCGGCGCGAAGCGCTCGCCACACCATGCGAGACAATCCTGATAGCGGCAACAGCAAGCTGAGTGCTTCGTGTACTTTGTGCTTTTCGTGGTTCAATTTTCTTTCTACAGCCTGAATCGCCGCACGCCGGATTTGAAAGATCGCACGTTGAAGTTGATTAGAAAGCCAATCCGACAGCCCGAGAGGCGGAGGTAAGTCAGTAGTTGCGCCTGAAAGATCGGTGGCAGATCGACGGCGGCTTTCAACTCTACAACGATGCGCGACTCGACAAGCAGATCGATGCGATACCCGGCGTCGATCTTCTCACCGCGATAGGTGATCGGCATTGTGACCTGGCGCTCCACGCGCAGGCCCCGCGCGGTCAGTTCGAGCGCGAGGCAATGCTCATACGCGGACTCAAGCAGACCTGGGCCCAACTCGGCATGGACGCGATATGCGGCATCTACGATCTGCGCCGCGATTTCTTCGTCTGGTTCTGGTGTTTCGTCGCCGGTCGCCATCATGCGACTAGCGTGTCGCAGGAATGTGGCGAACGTTCGGCAAGTGAGTGGACATCACTATCCGTTGGCGTTCAGCGCGGCTCGGCTACTCAGCGGCGACGGCTTCAGGTGCGCGGACGCGGATTTGCTTCAGCAGGCGTTTTTGGGTGGCGGCGCTGCGATAGAGGAAGTCTTTTGGGAGGCCCAGCCGAAGGCTTG
>CAZJOM010000161.1:0-4464 GCA_964547645.1 uncultured Flavobacteriaceae bacterium | reverse complement strand
CGATCGATCGCTATGGCTTCGAGACGTTGATCCATGCGCGCGAGATGACTCAGCGCCTGGCAAACGGTCTCGCGCGGCGCAGCTGCCCGGATGGTGCAGACGGCAAACCGATTGCGTGCCGGCAAGTCGCGCCGCATTTCGCGCATGTGTCGCTGGCCGAGTTGGCGCAGGACGAGACGATGACGCGGTTGGCGGCGATCCCGACGGGCTTGACGATCGCGGATGACGACGTCGATGCGCTGATTGCAGCGGGGCACGATGCGGTGCTTTGCGACCGGGATATGCGCGCGTTCTTCGCGGCACTGCCGCATGCGAAGGTGCCACCGGTGCCTGGGCGGTGCCGGCCTTACTTGCCGGGCTCGGACGAGGTCAACGCTTCGGCGGCGAAGCGCCAGGCCGCCCGGGCATCCCGGACGGAGACGCCTTGATCGTGCCGCAGGCGCTTCCAGCTGTCGAAGCTGAGTAGCAGATCCAGCGCATCGAGCCGTGCCTTGTCGTTGGTGATGGAGGCCGGTAGCGCGCGGCGCAGCGCCTCGCGCTGTGCTTTGACCAGGGCCTTGTGCTCGCTGGTCAGGAAGGCAGATGCGTGGCGGTGAACGTCGCCCGCTATCTTGAATGGCAGCAGCCGTTCGAAGACCTGCGCACGCCGGTCGATGAGTTCGTCAAGCCGGCCGCGCCAGTCCTGTGCTTCAAACGGACGGTCGATTTGCGGCCGGACTTCCGCGGTCATGCGCTCGGAGATCTCGGCGCGGAGGCTTTCCAGATCGTCGAAATGGCGGAACACGGTGCGCAGGCCGACGCCGGCCTCCTTTGCGACCTCATCGGCCGTTGGGTCAACTTGCCCCGCCTCCACGAGTTTCAGCATGGCGCTGACGATCTTGCGGCGATTGTCTTCGCCGCGGATGCGCCGCCCGTCGATCTGCGCTTTACGTTCAAGCATTGCGTTGGCGTCCGAATTCCAGCGCCGCCACAAATCCGATCACGACCATGCTGACGAGTGCGCCCCACTGACCGGGTACATCATGCGGCATCGGTCGCCAAACAAAGAGCAAGAACACGGTCAATGCCGCTTGGGCCAGGTGAGCAAGCAAAAGCGGACGTACGAATTCGCGGAACCGGAGCACGGCGGCAAAGTCGATGATGGCGAAGCTCAGCTGCCCGGCGCCCACGGCTGCGATCAGCGAAAGGACGACCGGTGTGGATTGCGAGATGTCGAGCCCTGCGATCATCTGAAGCCCGCCGTCCGGCGCAAACATATGGATCGATCCTCGCCCCAAGTTGACCAAACCCAGGAGGGCGATGACCACGATGGAGAGGCGCGACGGCTGCATTAGAGTGGTCCTGTCCCGCGCTGTTCGACTTGAATCAAGAGTTGGCCGGCAAGGCCGGCTTCGCGATGGACGCCGATCTTGGCGACGTGCGGCGACATGGCGATCTTCACGAATGCTTCCGACGAGGGGTATTCAACGAGCGCGACCGCGTCCCACATCTCGCCCACCTCGCCGATGACAAGCGATTTGATGTCGCCCATGAAGAGCACCTTGCCTCCATTTTCGGTCACGAATTGCAGCATTTCCATGCCGTAGCGATTGTAGGCGGTGCGGCCGTCGCTGCCATCGGCCTTGCCGTCCTTGTAGACGGCTTTGTCTTTGAACTTCAGGAGGTTGAGCATGACGACGGGCTTGTTCGAGCCCTTCGCGACGGTTTCGGTCAGCTGTTCGCCCTTCGGATAGACGGCGTTTTCGACTTTCATGGGTTGTCTCACTTCGTGCTGGCGATGAAACGGTGGATGATTTCGACGAGTTCGTCGGGCGCGTCTTCCTGGAGGAAGTGGCCGGCGTTCTTGACGATGGTGTGCGGTTGGCCTTTCGTGCCGGGCACGCGCTCCTGAAACGCGCGCTCGCCGCCTTTGGTCACGGGATCGGAATCGCTGAAAGCGGTAAGGAACGGCTTGTTGTAACGCGCGAGCACTTCCCATGCGGCCTTATTTTCGGCGACCGAGGCGTGTTCCGGCGTCACGGGCACGAGCGCCGGGAAGCGGCGGGCGCCCGCTTTGAATGATTCATCTGGGAAGGGGGCAATGTACGCGGCTTTCACCGCGTCGCTGAGACCGTTCTTGGTGCCCATTGACACGATTTCGCCAATCGGGAGTTCGGGAACAGATTGGCTAAACGTCAGCCATTGCTTGAAGCCCTCAGTCATGCCGGTGCCGACTGGCAGGCCGGTATTGCCAACGACGACGCGGGCGAAGCGATCCGGGAAAGCCGCCACCAGGCGTAGCCCGATCAGGCCGCCCCAATCCTGGCAGAACAGCGTGATGTTCTGGAGGTTCAACGCGGTCAGCCAATCGCTCATCCATTTGACGTGGCGTTCGAACGTGTAGTCGCTTTGCTCAGTCGGTTTGTCGGATTTGCCGAAGCCGATGAGATCGGGCGCCAATACGCGGTGGCCCTTGGCGACGAGGCCGGAGATCATTTTGCGATAGAGGAACGACCAAGAAGGCTCGCCGTGCATCAGCAGCACGGGCGCCGCGTTGCGCGGACCTTCGTCCACGTAGTGTTGGCGCATTTCGGTGCCGTCGGCGTCGCGGATCGTCGCGTAGTGCGGCTGGAACGGATAATCCGGCAGATTGGCGAAGCGGGCGTCGGGGGTGCGCAGGGTTTTCATGGGCGCTCTCCTGGAGGGGCTTGAAATAGTGGCAGTCTTAGTGTCACTATTCTGACCAACGGTCAAGAGGGTGCTACGATGCGACGATTTCTGGTTGGGATTCTGCTGCTGGTGGCGGCCGTTGGCGGGGCGGCGTATGTGTTCCGGGCGGAAATTGCGCTCGCGATGATGCAGCGTACGCTCGACGCGAATTTCGCCGATGATCCTTTGGCGGCGATGCCGGATGGCTTGCACGTCGCGCTCTGCGGGGCGGGATCGCCGATGCCGGATGCCGCCCGCAGCGGGCCGTGCGTTGCGATCGTAGCAGGCAAGCGGCTGATCGTGATCGATACGGGCAGTGGCGCCTCACGAACGCTTTCGCGGATGAGGCTGCCGCCGGCACAGGTCGAGCGGATCTTGCTCACGCACTTCCATTCGGATCACATCGACGGTTTGGGTGAGCTGATGCTGCAGCGCTGGGCGGGTGGTGGCACGCAAGCACCCGTACCCGTGCATGGGCCGGAGGGCGTGCAGAACGTCGTCGACGGATTCAATGCGGCGTACACCCTCGACAAGGGATATCGGGTGGCGCATCACGGGCCCGCGGTCGTGCCGCCTGCGGGCTTTGGTGGTGCCGCGGTGCCGTTTGCCGTCGCTGCTACGGGTGAGACAACCGTGCTAGACGATGGCGGTTTGAAGATCACCGCGTTTGCGGTTGATCATGCGCCGATCGAGCCCGCGGTCGGTTACAAGATTTACTACAAGGGGCGCACGGCGGTGATCAGCGGCGATACGAAGGTGTCAGCGAATGTCGAGGCGGCTGCGGCAGGTGTCGATTTGCTAGTGCACGAAGCGCTGTCGCCGAAGTTGGTGGCCATGATCGGCGACGCTGCAAAGAAGTCGGGTCGTACGAACATTGAGCAGATCATGCACGACATCGTGGACTATCACACGTCGCCAGAAGAAGCGGCGGGTATTGCGGCCCGCGCAAAGGTAAGGGCGCTGCTACTTTATCACATCGTGCCGCCGCTGCCGGTTGGTGCGCTGGAGGGACCGTTCCTGGGTCGCGCGCGGGAGATCTTTTCGGGACCGCTCCAGGTCGGGCGTGACGGGGACGTCGTGAGTCTCCCGGCTGGATCGGCTGAGGTGGCGTTCGGCAATAGGCTCTAGAAACGAAGACGGCGCTGCCGAGGGGACCGGCAGCGCCGCGTTCACGCGGGGTGGGCTGGGAGACTTACCGCGCGTAGACTTGGACCAGGGCGCCCGGGCCGCGGGGGTAGCCTAGGGTTTCATAGGCCAACTGCACGAGTTGGATATCGCGGCGGTGACCGTAGAGATCGATCGAGCGCGTGCACTCGCCCGGGTTCAAAACGCGGCGAACGTTGACATCCTGATGACCGCCGCGGCGGAACACGACGTCGATGTCGTAGAGACGTACGGAACGGCGATAGGCGCACAGTTTCACCTGCTTGAACTGCTGGTAGCCGGGCGTGAAGATCGTGTCGCGCTCACCGAAGTGTTTGACTTCGCGCGTGCCGAGCAGCTGCCAGGGCTGCCAACCACCGTAACCGTGGCCCGGGCCATAGGCATGTGCAGAGGCCGGCGCTGCGAGGCCGACGGCGAGCAAAGCGGCTGCGATTGCGAGTTTGAGTTTCATCTTACTTCTCCTGCTGGCTGTTCGGAGCGGCGCCAAAGCCGCCGAATTCGATGTGCACGAGAATGACGCCGCGAACCTGAAACCTGGCGGAATGGCCTGTTCAGAATCCGTTCAGGCGAAAAGAAAGGCGCCGCAAACGCTTAGGTTTGCGGCGCCTGACC
>CAZJOM010000160.1:0-4637 GCA_964547645.1 uncultured Flavobacteriaceae bacterium | reverse complement strand
ACGGCAAGGTCTTCACGCTGACCTACCGCCCCGACCGCAAGGGTCTGAACGCGGTCGCCGAGGATGGCGACAAGCTCCTCGTCTTCGGCGAGGCCGGCGTCCAAACCCAGTCCCGCACCCCCATCGAAGCCGAAATCGATGTCCCCCTCCCAGCCGATGGTGGCAGCAGCGGCCAACCCTAGTCCTGTCGCTACCATCAGGACAAAGCGCTTTGCACCCACCCTGAGTGGTGCAGTGCGTGCCGTTCTACAGCGCCCCAATTGTGGCGCAAATGATTCAGCACGCTAGGTGCAGTAGCCAAATTCCTCTTCGAATCGCAAAGTTAACCTCTTGTTAACCGCTTTGCCGCGTTCATGGGCCGGAAGGTTCAGGAAGCCGGAAGCAGCGGTGAACGGGCAGTTCGTTCGCGACCGCGCGTCTGGTCGGTTTCGCCGGGGCGCCGGCACTGCGAACACCAAAAGCTCGAGCCATCACCGTATGGCCGCGCGACAGAGGGGAAACAAATGTCGACCAAATCCAACCAGCGCGTCAGCCTGCTGGGATCCGCCGCCGCTCTCGCGCTGTTAACCACGGCACCAGGCGCCCAAGCCGTCGAAACCAAATTCGGCGACGTCACGATCATGTTCGATACGACAGTGTCCGTTGGCGGGTCGGTGCGCACCTCCGATCGCGAAACGGCGTTTCTCGCGGAGAGCAACGGCGGAAGTAACATCGACACGCGGTTTCTGACGGGCTTCAACACGGCGGATGTCACCTCCAGCGGGGGGCTTCCGGGAACGATTGGCCTGAACGGCCTTCCTTCAGGCGTGAACCGCGAAGGCAGCGTGAACGGCGACGATGGCCGCCTCAACTACGACAGCGGTGACCTGACATCGGCCAACATCAAAGCGAACCACGATCTACAGATCAGCTTTGAAAACTACAAGATCTTCGTTCGCGGCGTTGAATTCTACGACGTGATCCTCAATGACGGCAGCCACACCGCGCGCAGCGATCTCGCGGACAACGTGACCAATGTCGTTGGCCGCGACGCCCAATTGCTCGACGCCTTCATCAGCGCCGACTACACAGTTGGCGATCTGCCGCTGAACATTCGCGCCGGCAAGCAAGTTATCAGCTGGGGCGAGGGTACGTTCATCCTGAACGGCATCAACGTCGCCAACCCGATCGACGTAAGCGCGTTCCGCCGTCCGGGCGCCGAAATCAAGGAAGGCCTGCTCCCCGTCAACTCGCTCTTTGCTTCGATCGGATTGCCGATCGACGGCATGTCGGTCGCGGGCTACTACATGTTGGATTGGGAACCGTTCAAGATCGACCAACCGGGCACGCCGTTCTCGGGCAGCGATGTGTTTGGTTCGTCGAACCTGCTCAACACCGACCCGCGCGGCAACGTTCTCGGAACGAGCTTCCTTTCCGGCAACGCTTACAGCGGCACGTTCCGCCGGAACTGCAACACCGACAACCTCGGAACATTCAAGCAGTCCGCGGCACGTCAAGTGGCCGCGCTCGCCGCTTTCGACGCCGCGTACGATGCCGTCATCCATGCGAACTGCGCCGTGGGATCCGACCCTATCGACTTCGACTACAAGATTCCGACCGGTCAACTGGAGTTCGTGAAGAACACGTTTGGCTCGGAAGACATCGTGACCCACGACCCGCAACGCGAAGCGAGCGATGACGGTCAATACGGCATTCGCCTGAACTATTTCGCTGAAGAATTGAACGGCACCGAGTTCGGCTTCTATCACCAAAACTACCATAGCCGGTTGCCGTTTGTTGGCTTCCGCGCCGGTGCGCCAACCGTCGGAATCTCGACGACTGCGCCGACGTCGAGCGTATCGGGTCGTGCAACGGCGCCGGTGGGCTTCTTGTACAATCCAGCCTCGGTCGCCGCGGTGTTATTGAACGGTGCAGTTATCGCGCCGAACGGTTATGCCGCGACCGGCAATCCATTGACGCTTTACGCAGGGGGAGCCACAGAGCGGACGCTGTTCCAGAACACGCTCGCGGGCGATCCAAACAACTTCGAAGGCCTCATGGCCAACGTTGCCGCTGCAATCGCGACAAATCTTGGCGGTCCGTTCGCGGCGGAAGCGGGATCAATCGTAGCGGCGGCCGCCGCGTCGGGCGCAACCCAGGCCGACTTCGATAACTTGTCGCGCATCAATGCACTACTTGTTGCCGCGTCAATCTCCACCGACCTGGGTGGAGCCCTACTGATGGACGGCTCGGAACTTCTCGCCGCAACGAACCCAATGTCGGATTACTTCGAGTATCCGGAGGACATCGAGCAGTGGGGCTTCAGCTTCAACACCACGATCGGATCGTGGGGCTTGCAGGGTGAGTTCTCGTTCCGCCCGAACGCGCCGTTCCAGCTCGACACCGACCAGCTCACGATCGCCTCTGCCTTCTCGCAGTGCGCGTCTTGGGGCGTCGGCACGGCGGGCCTTGCCTTGCAGCTGATCCAAACGCTGAAACAGTACAACTGTCCCTACAACGACGACCTGACTCAGACCGCGGCACAGAAAGCGGCCGCCGGTTTGGCGCCGGGTCTGCAGGACCTGCAGGGCTTCATCCGCGACGAAATGTACACGGCCTCGATCGGCACGACGGCGACGTTCACGCAGTCGGATTGGTTGATTGACAAGCTCGGCGCCGACCTCGGCATCCTCGTCACGGAAGCAGGCATGGTCTTTGTACCGAACGTCGAAGACACCTGGGTCGACAAACTTGCGAGCCCGCTTCTGGCCGGCCCGCAATTTCAAAACACCGGTTGCCAAGGCTCCGACTTGCCGCTCGGCGGCTTCCTTGACTTGCGCGACGCAACCTCGAAGCAATGCCGCCCGACCAACTTCTCGACCGGCCTCGTGTTGCTCTATCGCTTGGACTACAACAACGCCTTCGACACCGGTTTCGTCGTCAGCCCGCAGCTGACTTACAGCTGGGACATCGAAGGTACGACGCCGGCGCCGTATGGCAACTTCATCGAAGACCGTCAGGCGGTGAGCCTGGGCGTGACCGGCACCCTGAACAACAACTTCCGCTTGGGCGCCAGCTACACGAACTTCTTCAGCGGCCACGTGAACAGCAAATCGCGCGACCAGGACTTCGCGTCCCTGACCGCCAGCTACTCGTTCTAGTAAATATCCCCAATTTCGGCCCATCCCGACCCTGTCGGGATGGGCCGATTTGCGACTGCGACGGACTAAGAGTAGAGTCCGCCGTGAGCGCAATGCGAGATTGACGAATTGTGTCTCGGGCGGGGGCGAAAAACCGCGAACGGACCTTGGATAAGTGGAGGAATGGAGTGATGAATCGGAAGGTGTTGTTATTGGCCTCGGCGGTAGCGGTCATGTTGACCGGCTCGGCTTGGGCGAAGTCGTCGCCGGACCAGGTTGCCCGCTTGGGCAAGGATCTGACGCCGATGGGGTCGGAACGGGCTGGTACGCCTGATGGGATGGTGCCGGCGTGGGATGGCGGCTTGTCGGCGCCGCCGGCGGGTGTGAAGTTTGACCCGAAGAAGGACCAGCTGCCGAACCCGTTTTCGGGCGATGCGGTGAAGTTCACGGTGACGGGCGCGAACGCGGGTCAGTACGACCAGTATCTGACGGACGGCTACAAGGCGCTGCTGAAGAAGTACAGCTCGTACAAGATGAAGGTTTACCAGTCGCGCCGGACGTGTGCGCTGCCTGAGTATGTGTACGCGGCGATCAAGGCGAACGCTTCGAATGCGACGCTGACGCCGGACGGCGACGGGATTAACAACTTTGTTGTCGGCATGCCGTTCCCGATTCCCAACAACGCCATGGAACTGATCATGGACAAGCGGTTCTCGTACCGCGGTTATAAGTCCACACGTCAGTTTGCGGTGGCGCCGGTTCAATCGAACGGTTCATTCAACCTGATCTCGGTTCAGGACGAGGCGATTTTCCGTTATGCGAACCCGGCGGTGAAGTCGTCGGACGAGCTGAACAACATCGGCTTGCTCTATATTGCGAACACTATTGCCCCGGCGCGTCTGGCCGGCAACGTTGTGTTGGTGCATGAGTCGATCAACTCGGCGGTTGAGCCGCGCAAGGCCTGGGCGTATTCGCCGGGTACGCGCCGCGTCCGCCGCGCGCCGGACATTGCCTACGACAACCCGGGCACGAACACGGACGCGATGTCGACGTCCGACTCGTTCGACGGCTTCAACGGTGCGTTGGATCGTTACACCTGGAAGTTGAAGGACCGCCAGGTGAAGTTCATCGCCTACAACTCGTATGACATTCTGCATACGAAGTATGCGGATTTCGTCAAGCCATCGCATCTGAATCAAGATGTCATTCGTTATGAGCCGCATCGCGTTCACGTTGTTGAAGCGACATTGAAGGCCGGCACGCGTCACGTTTACGCGCGTCGCGTGATGTACCTGGACGAAGACTCGAAGACGATCAGCGCGACCGAAAACTACGACGGTCGTGGTCAGCTGTGGCGCGTCCAGGAGCTGCCGACAGTGAATGCGTATCATGTGCCGCACTGCGGTACGGCCGCGATGGAGGTGCAGTATGATGTACTGTCGGGTCGTTATCTGGTTGGTGGTATGCGTGCGGAAGAGCCGCCGGTGAACTACTTTGCCGACGAACTCAACGAAGCGC
>CAZJOM010000159.1:357-4662 GCA_964547645.1 uncultured Flavobacteriaceae bacterium | reverse complement strand
CCGTATCAGTATCCGGGGATGTAGCCCTTCGAGCGTCAATGCAACGTCGTTCCTTTCATCTTGCCGTTGATGAGTAATCCCGAGGCGTCGGCGGAGACTTTGACGGTGTCGCCGTCTTTGATCTTGCCTTCGAGGAGTTGTTCGGCGAGCGGGTCTTGCAGGTGGCGTTGGATCGCGCGCTTTAGGGGCCTGGCGCCGTAGACCGGGTCGTAGCCGGTTGCGGCGAGCCATTCGCGGGCCTTCTTGTCGAGGTCGATCGCGATCTTGCGATCGCTGAGGAGCTTCGTCAGGCGGGCAACTTGCAGGTCGACGATCTTGTCCATCTGGGCGCGGCCCAAACGGTGGAACAGGATCACTTCGTCCAAACGGTTCAGGAATTCGGGGCGGAATTTTCCGCGCACGATTTCCATCACGCCGTCGCGCACGAGAGCGATGTCTTCGCCGTCGGCTTGGGCTGCGAGCAGATCACCACCCAAGTTCGAGGTCAGGATGATGACCGTGTTCTTGAAATCGACGGTGCGGCCCTGCCCGTCCGTCAGGCGGCCGTCGTCCAGCACCTGCAGCAGCACGTTGAAGACGTCGTTGTGGGCCTTTTCGATTTCGTCGAACAGGATCACTTGATAGGGACGCCGGCGCACGGCCTCCGTCAGCGCGCCGCCTTCTTCATAGCCGACATAACCCGGCGGCGCGCCGATCAGGCGCGAGACCGAGTGCTTCTCCATGTATTCCGACATGTCGATGCGCACCATCGCGGTGTCGTCGTTGAAAAGGAACGAGGCCAAGGCCTTCGTCAGCTCCGTCTTGCCGACGCCAGTCGGTCCTAAGAAGAGGAACGAGCCGATCGGGCGGTTCGGGTCTTGCAGACCGGCGCGCGCGCGGCGTACGGCGGCGGAAACGGCGTGCACGGCTTCTTCTTGGCCGACGACGCGGGCGCCGATGACCTTCTCCATGCCGAGCAGTTTTTCGCGTTCACCCGCCAGCATCTTGTCGACGGGGATACCGGTCCAGCGCGAGACGACTTGGGCGATGTGTTCCTCGGTCACGGCCTCGGTCACGAGTTGGGTGGCTTGCTGGTCTTCGACTTTCTTCAGGTCTTTCTCGAGACCCGGGATCACGCCGTAGGCGATCTCGCCCGCTTTCGCGAGGTCGCCTTTGCGTTGCGCGAGTTCGAGATCGTGGCGCGCGCGTTCCAACTTTTCCTTGATCGCTTGCGCTTGGCCGAGCTTCGCCTTTTCCTGCTTCCAGCGGCTGGTCAGTGAGGCGGACTTTTCTTCGAGGTCGGCGAGTTCCTTCTCGAGCTTCTTCAGCCGGTCTTTCGAAGCCGTGTCCGTTTCCTTCTTCAGCGCCTCACGCTCGATCTTCAACTGCATCACGCGGCGGTCGAGTTCGTCGAGCTCCTCCGGCTTCGAATCCACCTGCATGCGCAGGCGGCTTGCCGATTCATCGACGAGGTCGATCGCCTTGTCCGGCAGGAAGCGGTCGGAGATGTAGCGGTTCGAAAGCTGCGCCGCGGCGACGATCGCCGAGTCGGTGATGCGCACGCCGTGGTGCAGCTCGTATTTTTCCTTCAAGCCGCGCAGGATGGAGATCGTGTCTTCGACGGTCGGCTCCTCCACGAACACGGGTTGGAAGCGCCGCGCGAGGGCCGCGTCTTTCTCCACGTGCTTGCGGTATTCGTCCAACGTGGTCGCGCCGACGCAATGCAGTTCGCCGCGGGCGAGCGCGGGCTTGAGCAAGTTCGAGGCGTCCATCGCGCCTTCGGCCTTGCCGGCGCCGACGAGCGTGTGCATCTCGTCGATGAAGAGGATGATCTGCCCCGCCGCTGCGGTGACCTCGGTCAGGACCGCTTTCAGGCGCTCTTCGAACTCGCCGCGATATTTGGCGCCGGCGATCAAAGCGCCCATGTCGAGCGCCATCAGTTTCTTTTCCTTCAGCGACTCCGGCACGTCGCCGTTGACGATGCGCAGGCTGAGACCTTCGACGATCGCGGTCTTGCCGACGCCGGGTTCGCCGATCAAAACGGGATTGTTCTTCGTGCGGCGCGAGAGCACCTGGATCGTGCGGCGGATTTCCTCGTCGCGGCCGATCACGGGGTCAAGCTTGCCGGCGCGCGCGGCCTCCGTCAGATCGCGGGCGTATTTCTTCAGCGCCTCGTAACCTTGCTCGGCCGAGGCGGTGTCTGCGGTGCGGCCCTTGCGCAGGTCGTTGATCGCTTCGTTCAGTTTTTGCGGGGTGACGCCTGCGGCCTTCAAGATGCGCGCGCTTTCAGGCGCGGTGCCAAGGGCGAGCGCGAGCAGGATGCGCTCCACCGTGACGAAGCTGTCGCCGGCTTTCTTCGCGATCTGCTCGGCTTCGTCGAGCACGCGGGCGAATTCGGGAGCGGAGTAGATCTGACCCGCGCCCGATCCTTCGACGCGCGGGAGTTTGGCGAGCGCCGCTTCGGTTTGCTCGAGCGCCTGTGCCGGGTTGCCGCCGGCGCGTTTGATGAGACCCGCGGCAAGGCCTTCCTCATCGTCGAGAAGTACTTTGAGCAGATGCTCCGGCGTCAGACGCTGATGACCGGCGCGTTGCGCGAGGCCTTGCGCGTTCTGCAGGAAGGCGCGGGCGCGTTCGGTAAATTTTTCGAGGTCCATTGTGTCAGTCTCTTGGTTCGATAAGGGGCCTCACGCGAAGCCGCGAAGAAACGCGAAGGAAGAAAATTGAACCACCAAGATCACCAAGAGGTTCGTGCCCTCTTTGGCGCGAAGCGCCTGCGGTGTTGTCCGACAGCGCGCTGCGCGCGCGAAGTTCTGTGTGGCTCGGGTCTCCGTTCTTCGCGACCTTCGCGCCTTCGCGTGAGGCCTTTCTTACACTCGGTCGTTCAGCATCATGGCCGGCCTTGAGCCGGCCACCCAGAGGCCGCGCGTATGCGCGGGAGAGAGACAGTTGCGTTCCGCTTTCGCGGCCCCCGCTATTCAAGTCTCTCACGCGCACGGACGTGCGCGCACTGGGTGGCTGGGTCAAGACCGGCCATGACGGAATGGGGGTTGTGGTTCCGTATTCCACAGGGATGTGGGGAGAGTTTTTTCGCCCGCAAGGGCTTGACGGGATGGTGCGACCAACCGGCCTGAAAGCGAATGATATCTGCGGATGCGTTATATGCGTTATTGCGGCTGATCTCTGCGGTTTTTGACGTTCGGAATGCGTTATGAATCCGTTCGGCATGCGTTATCCCGTCCCTCCCTCGCCACGCAGGATGCCGCGCGCGACGGGGTCGTCGAGGTAGCGCGCGAAGGCGACATGCAGAGGTTCGGCCTTATAGCCTCTGAATGAGGGCGCTTCGTTGATGTGGATCACTTGCGGCCGCAAGCCGAACTTCGAGAGGCGTTGCGCGATGCCGCGCGGGGTTAGAGGCGCGCCGCGCTCGCTCGATACCCAAGGTCCGTCGGGATTGCGGGTGAGTTCTTCGACGAGGTGTTTGCTTGGCACGGGTTGCTCGTCGATGCCGATGGCGAGGCGGATGTCGCGTAGGAGTGCCAACGCAGAGGTCGGCGGTTCGAGGTGATCGGGCGAGGCGAATTGGCTTGAGGCCGCGCGCATCGCAGCCTCCGCGTCGGGGCCGATCGCTTGCGCGAAGGCGAAGAGCGGCGCCCAGGTTTCGCGCGCGGCGGCTGAGAGGAATACGGGCAGCGTGGCCGGCGGGTGGTTCGTGGGTCCGCGATAGCTGGCCAGCGCTTCGAAGCCCGCGCGAAGTTCTTGCGCTTCCGCCGGTGGTTCGGCGAGCGCGAGCCGCGGCGGGCCGCCCTGCCCCGCGAGCACTGCCGGCGCCATCGGCAGCACGATCGCGTGAGCGAGAATGCTGGTGGGCGGCGGCAGCGCGGTTGCGATCGCGAGCGGTGCGGCGCAGGGACGGAACGGTGTCGTCTTGCCCGGCGCGCGGCGGCCCAGGAACGCGCCATCGCGATGCGCGCCGGCGGCGATGAGCGCCCGCAGATCGCGGCGCGCCAGGATCGCGTTCGCTGTGTCGTCGAAGAGCAGCGTCGGGCGCTCGTTCGCGAGCAGGTCGAGCACGCTGTACGACGTCGTGCGCGCGATGAGGCGCGGGTTCGGCACGAACCACGACAACAGGCGCAGCGCCCGCGCGTGATCGGCGCGCGGGTCGAGCCCGTGCAAGATGAGACGCGGGGACACCGTCGCCTCCGCGTGCGCCCAGGTGTGCAGGCACCAGAAGATCAGCGTATCGACGATGGCCGGCGGCTCATCCAAGTAGCGCGCGAAGAACGCGCGGGCGCGGGTGATGAAGGGCCAGGGTTCGGGTGGGGGGAT
>CAZJOM010000159.1:0-347 GCA_964547645.1 uncultured Flavobacteriaceae bacterium | reverse complement strand
ATGCCGGCCCGGTTCGCGGGGGGGGCTGTGGGTGTGGGGGGTGGGGCCCGGGGGCGGGGGGGCGCGGGTGTGGTGGCTGCGGCGGCCCTGGCGGCGGCGTCGAGTCTGTTGGCGTGGCGGGCGAGTTTGAGGATGCTTTCCTCCAGTACGCGGCCTTCGACCGGGTTTGATGTCAGCGGCCTGAGCGGTGGCCCCAGATCGGTCGCGTTCGCCTCAGCCCGCGCCAGCGCGAGCGAGACAACCGTTCTGGCGGACTTGAGCGCGTCGTCGTCGGTGTCGCGAACGCGCTCCACCAGATCGCGAACGCTCGCGATCAGCGTCTGACGAACCTTCCGCGCGAGTTGCTC
>CAZJOM010000158.1:0-4673 GCA_964547645.1 uncultured Flavobacteriaceae bacterium | reverse complement strand
TTGAACGCCCTCGTCGCGCGCGACACGATCCCCGGCCGTACGAATCTCTGGGGTGAGTACCTCGCGCTCCGCGGCAACCGCACGGACGAACTCGCCGCCGCCGCGCGCCACGCGCCCCAGGGGGGCGGCATCGGCACGCCCGACGACATGCGCGTCCATCTGAGCGCATTCCAGGAGAGCGGCGTCGACCAAGTCATCTTCATGCAGCAGGCCGGCCGCAACCGGCACGACCACATCTGCCAATCGCTCGAACTCTTCGCCGCCGAGGTGATGCCGGGCTTCAAGCAAGAGGCCGCCGAACGCGAAGCCGCCAAAGCCAAACGCTTAAACCCCTTCATCGAAGCCGCGCTTGCCCGCAAACCGAGAATGAAACCGCTCGCCGACCACGAAATCCCCGTGGTGCGCGCCTCAGTGGCGCAAGCGCAAGTGAACCAAGCGCGGTAGTCAGAAGAAAGAGCCGGCTGGAAGCCGGCGGTCTCAGGCGCTAAACACCTCGCGCCAGCACCGGAGCCGCGATGTCATCCCACACTGCCGACGTGATCATCCTGGGCGCAGGCATCGCCGGCGCGTCGGCGGCATATGAGCTCGCTGCAACGCACCGCGTGCTTCTGCTCGAGCGCGAAAGCCAACCGGGCCTCCACGCAACCGGCCGCTCCGCCGCAATCTTCTCCGAGATCTATGGCAATGCCACAGTCCGCGGCTTGAGCCGCGCCAGTCGCTCATTCCTGTTCTCGCCGCCGCAAGGCTTCGCCGGCGCGCCGCTTGTCAGCCCGCGCGCCACGTTGTTCGTGGCACCGACCGAGCAAGTCGAAGCGCTGCACGCCATGCGCCGCGACGCCGACGTCGCCGCCGGCACCGAGCCGATGAGCGTCGACGAAGCGCTCGCGCGCGTGCCCATCTTGCGCCGCGACCGCGTCGCGGAGGCACTTTACGAACCTGGCGCGAGCGACATCGACGTCAACGGTCTGCACCAGGGCTTTCTGCGCGGCTTCAAGGCGCGCGGCGGCACACTCGTCTGCGACGTGCGCATCGCGGCGCTTGACCGTAGAGGTAAAACCTGGCGCGCGATCGCCGGCGGCGACATCTATGAGGCACCGATCGTCGTCAACGCGACCGGAGCCTGGGCGGACGAAACGGCGAAGCTCGCCGGCACCCGTCCGATCGGCATCGAACCAAAGCGCCGCACGGTTGCTCTGATCGATCCACCGGCAGGTATCGATAGCCGCGGCTGGCCGCTCACCATCGACGCCGACGAGACGTTCTACTTTAAGCCCGACGCCGGCCGCATTCTGGTGACACCGGCTGACGAAACCCCGTCGCCACCCTGCGACGCGCAGCCGGAGGAACTCGACATCGCGCTCGCCATCGACCGCTTCGAGTCCATGACCACGATGAGCGTGCGCCGCGTCGTGCACAAATGGGCGGGCTTGCGCTCCTTCGCAGGCGACAAGACCCCGGTTGTCGGGTTCGATCCGCATACGGACGGTTTCTTCTGGCTGGCGGGGCAGGGCGGCTACGGCATGCAAACCTCATCGGCCATGGCCCGCACCGCCGCAGCCCTCGTCCGCGGCGAAGACCTGCCAGACGCCGTCCGCGCCCAAGGCGTGACGGCATCTCAACTCTCGCCGGCCCGGCTGCGCTAAGCCATCCTTAGCCAGGGATCACCCACTTGAGGTATTGAGGCGAACCCCAGTGGTGCCGCACCGTCACGCGATAATGATTCCAACGTACACCCAACGGCGGCATGCGTTTGAAGGCGAGCGCGCCTATTCAATCGAGAACGGGGCGCTGGTTTGCCGCGAGAGCGGGCGCCCGGTGCGGACGTTGCCTCTCGGAGACGTTTCGCGGGTGCGCCTTGCCTTCGAACCGACGCGCGTGCAGCAGAGGCTTTGGACGTGCCGTGTTTGGGGCAGGCGCGACAGGACCCACTGGGCCGTCCTGTCGTCCGCACACTATCGCGGCATCTACGACTTCGAAGAGCGGGACGCGGACTATGGGGTGTTCGTGCGCGCGCTCAACGACGCGGTGATGCGCGCGAATCCCGACGCCACGTTCGACGCGGGCCCGGGCTGGGCGATGTTTTTGTTCAATGGTTTTGCTTTGGCGCTTGCGTTGGTCGCGTTTGGCTCGATGCTCGTCATCGTCGGTTTTGACGATGCGTCGGAGTGGGCGTGGTTCCGGATTCTGCTCCTGCTGCCTTTCGTAGCACTGTGTTGGCCTTGGTTCACCCGCAACTGGCCGCGCCGCTTCGATCCAAAGGCGGTTCCGGCCGGACTCTTGCCCGACGACCTTTAGGCCAAACAAAAAAAGGGGCACCGGCTGGTGCCCCTTGATGGTTGAGTTTGCCCTTACCAAATCCGGACGCGGTCTTCCGGCTTTAGGTAGAGCTTGTCGCCGGGCTTCACGCCAAAGGCGTCGTACCAAGCATCGACGTTCCGGACCACGCCGTTGCAGCGATACTCGGGCGGCGAGTGCGGGTCGCTAGTAACTTGAGCCCTGAGCCGCTCGTCGCGGATGTTCGCACGCCACACCTGGCACCAACCCAAGAACAAGCGCTGCTCGCCCGTGTATCCATCAAGCACGACCGGCGTCTTACCTTTTTGCGACAACAAATAGGCATGCCGCGCAACGCTCAGGCCACCGAGATCGCCGATGTTCTCGCCCGAGGTGAGCTCGCCGTTGACATGGAGACCGGGCAGCGGCTCGAACGCCGAATACTGCGCTGCCAACGCCTTCACCTTCACCGCAAAGCGCTCTTCGTCTTCCTTCTTCCACCATGAGCGAAGAATGCCGTTCTCGTCGGCCTTCGCGCCCTGGTCGTCGTAACCGTGGCCCATCTCGTGCCCGATCACACCGCCGATCGCGCCATAGTTGATGGCGGCATCGGCGTTCGGATCGAAAAACGGCGCCTGCAAAATGGCGGCCGGGAACGTGATGTCGTTCCAGACCGGATTGTATTGCGCGTTTACGATCTGCGGCGCCAAACCCCATTCGCTTCTGTCGGTCTTGCTGGCGACGCGCGACGCTTGCCGGTTCCAATCCCAAGCAATGGCCCGCTTGCGGTTGCCGTAGACGTCGCCGCGGCGGATTTCGAGCGCAGAATAGTCGCGCCACTTGTCGGGATAGCCGATTTTCACGCGGACGGTCTCGGCCTTGCGCATCGCGACTTTGCGCGTCTCCGGCGACATCCACTCAAGGTTCGCAATGCGCTCGCGATAGGCGGCGAGAAGATTGCCGACAAGCGCCTGCATCTGCGCTTTTGCTTCCGGCGTGAAATGGCGCTTCACATAGATTTGCCCGACGGCCGGCCCAAGCGGTTGCTCGCCGAAATTGCCGCTCAACGCCGCCACGGCGCGCTTCCACCGGTCGAGCTTCTGCGGCGTCCCGCTCAGAACCTTGCCGTTAAAGCTGAACGCGGCATCGTCGAACGCGGTCGGCATGATGTCGGCCTGCGCGTTCAGATAGTGGAACGTCAAATAGGCGCGCCACGTCTCGACTGGCGTCTCCCGGAAAAGCTTCGCGAGCGCGGCGACCGGTTCGGGATTGCGCAAAATGAAGAAATTCTGGTTCTGCAAGTTCGCCGACTTCAGGAACGCGTCCCAAGCGAACTCCGGCGCCGACGCCTTCAGGTCGGCAAGCGATCGTGGATTGTACGCAAGTTCGACATCCCGCAGCTTCTCGATCGGCCAATGCCGTTCGGCGATTTTCATTTCCAGCGCCATAGTCGCGTCCGCAGCGCCTGTCGGGTTGGCGTAACTCGCCAACCCGAGCATCTTCTCGATGTAGGCGCGATAGGCCGCGCGCGCTTCGGCGAACTTCGCATCCGGCTTGAGATAGTAATCGCGGTCGGGCATGCCCAGACCAGCCTGCGCCACATCAACCGAATAGCGGTCGGGGTTTTTGTCGTCCAAACCGAAGAAAATTACGATCGGCGAGTTCGCCTGCGCTCCCGGTTCGCTGGCAAACGCAGCAATCTCTTCATGCGTCTTGAACGAGGCGATGCGATCGAGATCCGCTTGGAACGGCTTCAGTCCCTGTGCATCGATAGCTTTCGTGTCCATGTACGAAGCATAAAAGTCCGCGACTTTCTGCTCCGGCGAACCCGCGGGCTGTTTCCGGCTCGATACTTCATTGACGAGGTTCTTCACGTCCTCTTCCGACTTGGCGCGCAGCATATCGAACGAACCCCAGCGCGACCGGTCAGCCGGGATCGGCGTGTTCTTCATCCAGGTGCCGCCGACATGCCGGAGGAAATCATCACCCGGCTTCACGGAACGATCCATCGCCGCTAGGTCGAAACCCCAAGTTCCGATCTGCGGTTTGCCCTTCGCAGCCGCACCCGAATTCATCGCCAGATATCCGATGGTCAGCGCAGTGCCGGCGACCGCTACGGCCGCCACAGTCATTCTGATATTCATGGAAATCCTCTGTCCCCTGAATGGAGCTGTTGCCCTTGTCCTAGACGCAGCAGTCCGGCGCAACGGACCAGTCGGGCGTTTCCTTTCACGATCCTGCGAGAGGGCTCTGGCCTGCCGCAGGAACCAACGAAAAAAGGGGCGCCTGTTGGCGCCCCTCGGGTCATCGTCCGTTTGATCTTACCAAATCCTGACGCGGTCTTCCGGCTTCAGGTAGAGCTTGTCGCCTTCCTTCACGCCGAACGCGTCGTACCAAGC
>CAZJOM010000157.1:0-4705 GCA_964547645.1 uncultured Flavobacteriaceae bacterium | reverse complement strand
CGCGATCGCCAGCTGCGCCTCTGGATCGAGCCGCTCCGCAAAGCGATACATCGCCTCGCGCCAACTCCAAAAGTTATCCTTGCCCCCGGCATCCCACTCCGCCAACCCCGCCATCGCCCGCTGAAACGCATGAGAATGCACATTCGCCATCCCCGGCAACACAAGCCCCGCGATCGCCACATCACCATCCGCCGCCGGCCCAACCTCAACCGAACGAATCAAACCATCGACGACCTCAATCCGGACCAACGACTTCACACCGTCCGGCAGCAGCGCATGTTCAACATGATAGACAGGCATGGGGACATTTTCCGGAGATTGTGTGTTAAAGGCGTCGCAAGAAATTTGAACCACCAAGAGCACCAAGGGCACCAAGCAGTACACCAAGCCTGGCTTTGGCGCGAAGCGCCGATTCGAAGCTCACGCTTCTCACGTGGTGGTCGTTGCGCACAGCGCCTTGGTGCCCTTGGTGCTCTTGGTGGTTCATATTCTTCGCGGCGCATGACAATATGCGCAAATGCCGAAATGGGACCACCTCTGGATCAACGCCCGCCTCGCCACCATGCGCGAGGGCGCCACGCCTTATGGTGCGATTGAGAACGCGGCGCTCGCCGACAAAGGCGGGCGCATTGTGTTCGCAGGCCCCATGCTCGATTTGCCGGGCAAACCCGACGCGCTCGCCACCCGCGTGATCGATGCGAAGAACCAGTGGATCACGCCGGGCCTCATCGACTGCCACACGCACCTCGTCTTCGCCGGCAACCGTGCCGCCGAATTCGAACAACGCCGAAATGGCGTGAGTTACGAGGCGATCGCCAAAGCCGGCGGCGGCATCATGTCGACCGTTCGCGCCACCCGCGCCGCCGACGAAGCGGCGCTGCTCGAACAAGCCCGCCCGCGCTTCAACGCGCTCTTGAGCGAAGGCGTCACCACCGTCGAGATCAAATCCGGTTACGGCCTCGACCTGGAAACCGAGCTACGCCTGCTCCGCGTCGCGCGCCGCCTCGGCGAGGAGTCCTACGCCCGCATCAGTGCCACCTATCTGGGTCTCCACGCGCTCCCGCCCGAAGGCGCCGCCAAACGCTCCGCCTACGTCGCTGAAATGAGCGGCGGCGTCCTGCAAGCGATCGCGAACGAAGGCCTCGCCGACGCGGTCGACGCGTTCTGCGAAGGCATCGCCTTCACCCCGCGCGAGACCGAACACTTCTTCGCTGCGGCCAAGCACGCGGGCCTGAAGGTCAAACTCCACGCCGACCAGCTCTCCGACACGAACGGCGCAGCGCTCGCCGCAAAGTTCGGCGCGGTCTCCGCCGATCACCTCGAACACACGAACGACACTGGCGTCGCCGCCATGGCGAAGGCGGGAACCGTCGCCGTGCTCCTTCCCGGCGCGTTCTTCACCTTGCGCGAAACCAAGAAGCCGCCGGTCGAAGCGCTCCGCCGCGCCCGCGTGCCGATCGCGGTCGCAACCGATTGCAACCCCGGCACGTCGCCGGTCGTCTCGTTGATCACGACGATGCAAATGGCCTGCACATTGTTCGGCCTGACGGCTGAGGAAGCGCTGGCCGGCACCACGCGCAATGCCGCTCGCGCGCTGGGCTTAGGCGCGGAGACCGGCACGCTCGAAGTCGGCAAAGCCGCCGACTACGCGGTCTGGCCCCTCGATCATCCCTGCGAACTCAGCTACTGGATCGGCAGCCTCAACCCCTCCGCCATCGGCCGCAGCGCTGCGCTCGCCGCTGCCAACCAAACGATATCATGACCCAGTTCGCCACGTACCCCAGCCTGAGGAACGAAGCCGTCATCGTCACGGGCGGCGCCAGCGGCATCGGCGCCGCGATCGTCGAACACTTCGCGGCGCAGGGCGCGCGCGTCGGTTTCGTCGACATCGACGAGAAAGCGGGCAGGGTGCTCGCCACGAAGACCGGCGCCGCGTTCGTCGCCTGCGACCTGCGCAACATCGAAACCGTGCGCGCCGCGATCGCGCGTTTCGAACGCGACAACGGCCCGACATTGGCGCTCGTCAACAACGCCGCCCGCGACGACCGCCACGTGATCGAAGAGGTCACGCCCGAATACTGGGACGACCGCATGGCGACGAACCTGCGCCATCAATTCTTCGCCGCCCAAGCCGTTCTGCCCACGATGCGCAAACGCAAACGCGGCTCGCTCATCAATATGGGCTCGATCAGTTGGCGCCTCTCGCTCGGCGGCATGCCGGCCTACGTCACCGCAAAAGCGGCGATCGAAGGGCTAACGCGCGGTCTCGCCCGCGACGTCGGCCCGGATGGCATCCGCGCCAACTGTCTTGTCCCCGGCTGGATCATGACCGAGCGTCAGATCGAACTCTGGCTCACCCCCGAAGGCGAAGCCGACTTGATGGCAAAGCAATGCCTGAAGGAAAAACTCTATCCGCCCGACATCGCGCGCATGGCGCTCTGGCTCGCCGCCGACGACAGCCGCATGGTCACCGCGCAAAGCTTTGTCGTCGACGGCGGCTGGACATGAAGATCGAATGCATCGCCGACACGAAGTGCACGCTGGGCGAAGGCCCCGTCTGGGACGAGCGCGCCGGCGAACTCTATTGGGTCGACATCAAGGCCCCGGCGATCTGGCGCCTCGACGCGCGCACCCGCAAAACGCAAAGCATGGCCTTGAACCATCGCGTGGGCGCCGTCGCCTTGCGTGAGAAGGGCGGCCTCATCGCCGCGCTGAAGCCGGGCTTCGCCTTTGTCGATTGGAATGGCGGCGTTGAGATCGTCGCAAGCCCCGAAGCAAACCTCCCCACGAACCGCTTCAACGACGGCGCCTGCGATGCGCGCGGAAGATTTTGGGCGGGCACCATGGACGATGAGGAGACGGCGCCGACCGGCCACCTCTACCGCCTCGACCCCGACCGCAGCGTGACGCGCTTCGACGCCGGCTTCGTGATCTCGAACGCGATCCGCTGGAACGCAAAGGGCGATCGTCTGTACTTCGTCGACAGCGCCCAGCGCACGATCTGGGCTTACGACTTCGACCTCGAACGCGGCCGGCCGGGCCAACGCCACGTCTTCGCACAACTGACCGAGGCCGACGGTTGGCCCGACGGCCTCTGCGTCGACGCCGAAGACAACGTCTGGGGCGCGCACTGGGGCGCCGGCCGCATCACCCGCTACGCCCCGGACGGCCGTAGGCTGCAAACGATCGCAATCCCCGCCCCGAACGTAACCTGCTGCACCTTCGGCGGCGCCAACCTCGACACGCTCTACGTGACGACCGCGCGCATTGGCTTAAGCACCGAACAACTCGCCCAGCATCCAAAAGCCGGCGGCACATTCGCCATTACAGGCCTCGGCACCCGGGGCCAACGCGCCAACCGCTTCGCCGGTTAGACAAGCGTGCGCCAATCGCGCATTCTCCCGCAAAACACAATCTACGGGAGGCAGTGCATGTCGGATGGTCCAGGTGAGGTCGCAGCGCAGCCTCAACAGCAACCGCCGGCCGAGGCCGCGCCGCAGTTCCTCTCCACCCGCAACATTACGCTCCTGCTGCTCCTCGTCGTCTACATCTCGAACTACGCCGACCGGCAGATCCTGAACGTCCTCGCCGTTCAGATCATGGACGACCTGAAGATCAACAATGCCGCCTTCGGCTTTCTCTCAGGCCTAAGCTTTGCGCTATTCTACGCGACCCTCGGCATCCCCATCGCGATGCTCGCCGACCGCTTCAATCGCAAATGGATCCTGATCGCTTCGATGACCGTGTGGTCCGTGATGACCGCGCTCTGCGGGTTGGCACAGGGCTTCTGGCAACTTGCCGCCGCGCGCGTCGGCGTCGGCGTGGGTGAGGCCGGCGGCAGCCCGCCATCGCACTCCATGATCTCCGACCTGTTCGCCGCCAACCAGCGCGGCACCGCGCTCGCGATCTATTCTTTGGGCGTGCCGTTGGGCACGGCCGTCGGCAATCTCGTCGGCGGCCAGATCGGCGACGCGTTCGGTTGGCGCGCCGCGTTCTACGTCTTGGGCATCCCCGGCCTGCTGCTCGCCCTCTACTTCGCGTTCGCCTTCAAGGAGCCGCCGCGCGGCCACTCGGACGGCGGCGTTGCAGCCGGAGGGCCGATCCCTGGACTCGGCGAAGTCGCGCGCTTCATGCTCTCGCAGCGCTCTCTCGTGCACACGATCGTCGGCGCAACGCTGATAACGGCCGTGGGCTACGGCGGCCTCGCTTTCACGGCCAAGTTCCTGCAGTTCTCGCACGGCATGAAGCTGACCACCGTCGCAAACTACCTCGCGCTGCAAACCGGTGTCGTCGCGGCGATCGGTACCTTTCTTGGCGGCTACTTGGCCGACGTCATGGCGAAGCGCGATCTCGGCTGGAGTGCCTGGGTCGTTACCGCCGCGATTGTCCTCTCGATCCCATTCCAACTCGGCGTCTACCTCTTGAACGACTCCACCACGGTGTTGTGGCTGATGACGGCGACGATCTTGGTGAGCGGCCTCTACCTCGCGCCAACCTTCGCGCTCGTGCAAAACCTGGTCGGCGTTCGCATGCGCGCCACCGCTGCCGCGTTGCTGCTCTTTGTGATCAACTTGGTGGGCCTGGGGCTGGGTCCCCTGACCGTGGGCGTCATCGCCGACGCTTTCACGCCGATCTTCGACAAGGACGCCGTCCGCTACGCGCTCTTCACGTTCTCGATCTTTGGCCTTTGGGGCGCTTGGCACTA
>CAZJOM010000156.1:0-4718 GCA_964547645.1 uncultured Flavobacteriaceae bacterium | reverse complement strand
TCCGCATCGAATCGCCCTCGACGCGGCGACAGCAAGTGCAACTTTCCGCTCGCGTCTCGCACCGCCACGTTGTCGCCGTCGCTTGCAATGATCACATCCGGGAGGTTGACGAACAGAGGCAGCGCCAATCCCACCGCAACCGGCACGCACCCGAACCAGCGCCACGCCGACCGCCACACGGCGATCCAGATGCCGCCAATGGTGATCGCGACTAGTGCCTCGATCGGCCACGTTCCGACCGCCTGAGTGGCGCCCGGCCACGACGCCACCCAATGCGCCACGCCAAGCATCGCGTCGATGCCCTTCTCCATCACGGCGAGCGGCAAGCCTTCCAACCCGAACGGCATCAACAACAGGCCGAGCACGCCTGCCGGCATGATGACGAAACTCACAATCGGCGTCACAATGACATTCGCCGCCACGCCATAGTCCGCGAACCGATTGAAGTGATAGGCCGCAAACGGCGCTGTCGCGAGGCCTGCAACCATGCTCGTCGCCGCTGCTGCCACAATCATCTGCCCCGCTCGCCAGATCGGTCCTGGCGGTGCGACATCCGGCAGCCGGCGCGCGTTCCACCACTCATAAACCGCGATTAACGCCGCGACGGCACCGAACGACATCTGAAAACTCGGATCCATCCAGGACTCGGGCGTCAGCGCCAAAATGACGAACGCCGATATCGCAAGCACCCGCATGTTCAACGCCGAGCGATCGAAGATGATCGCAATCAGCGCAACGGCCACCATCACGAACGACCGCTGCGTCGGCACTGACGCACCGCTGAGCAACAAATAACCCAGCGACGCAAGCAACGCCGCGCCGGCCGCCCACTTCTTGACCGAAAAGCGCAACACGACCGGCGGGATGAGCGCGAAGATGAACCTGAGCGCTGCAAAGAACCCGAACCCCGCCAGCGCCATGTGCAAACCCGAGATCGACAACAAGTGCGCGAGGCTCGAGTCCCGCATCGCCTCGTTGTCTTCGTCGGAGATCAACCCGCGCTCGCCAGTCAGGAACGCGGCGCCGATCGGCCCCGCCCGCGGCGACATGGCGGCCAATATCCGCTCGCTGACGGCACGACGAAAACGCTCGATGCCGCCGCGCACCGCCTCCAGCGCCGTCACCTCGCGCGGCGGCTCGATGCGCACCACGGGCGCCAACGAAAACCCGACCGCACCAACACCGTCGAACCAAAGCTTTCGCCCGAAATCGAAGGAACCTGGTACGACCGGCGCCGGCAGCGGCCGCAGCGTCGCCCGGACTTGCACCCAGTCACCGGGCGTGAGCGCCTCTGGCGTTTTCCCAATCGACACGCGCACCTTCGATGGCATCCGCCGCAACGTTGGCAGCGTCTCGAACACATCGAGCAACAAGCGCGTGCGCCCACGATCGGCGGGCTCAAGACTGACGATGCGCCCCGTTACCTTCAGCAGGCGCGTCTCCGACGTCAGCGGCGCCGTCTCAATCAGGTGCGTACGCAACACCGCCAGCGCGAACCCAGCGCTGAACGCCGCGACTACTCCCAATCCCGCAACAACGACCAACGATTCCAGTCGGCCGCGCAACACCAACCAACAAACGACGATCGGGACAGTCGCCATCGCCAAGAGTGCCGGCGGCTCGCTCGGCAGCGCAAAGTAGACCGCAATCCCCGCCCCCATCAGCGCCGGCACAAACAGCCCGCGCCGGTCCGCATCCGCGCGCCATCCCGAAACCACGATACCTGGCAGCGCCGCGGCGGCGGCCCCGCCGACGCGCAGAAGCTCCCGCCAGTGCCAGCGGTTCAACGTCTCGCCGTGTTGCGCGGCCTCGCCCAAGCGGCGATCCCCATGCTAAGGACTTCGCGAAAGGCCAACTCCGGGCCAGCCCACCAAACTGAACGCGAAGAACAAGATCAAAGTATGGCAATCGTTACGCGCTTTGCGCCCTCCCCCACCGGCTACCTGCATATCGGCGGCGCCCGCACGGCCCTGTTCAACTGGCTCTATTCCCGCCACCACAGGGGCACGTTCCGCCTGCGCATCGAGGACACCGACCGCCAGCGTTCCACCCCCGAAGCGATCGAAGCGATCATCGAAGGCATGCAGTGGCTCGGCCTCGATTGGGACCAAGAGGTCGTCTACCAATTCGCCCGCGCCGAGCGCCACGCCGAGGTTGCACGGCAGCTGATTGCGCAAGGCCGCGCGTACCATTGCTATGCCTCGCCCGAGGAATTGGAGGAGATGCGCAGCAAGCAAAAAGCGGAAGGAAAACCACTGCGCTACGACGGCCGCTGGCGCGACCGCCCGGCGACGGACCTTAAGCCGAATGTCCCGCCGGTCGTGCGCATCAAGGCGCCGCAAACCGGAGAGACGATCATCAACGATCAGGTACAGGGCGACGTTCGCTTTTCGAACGACGTCTTGGACGATTTCATCTTGCTCCGCTCGGACGGGACGCCGACTTACATGCTGTCGGTCGTTGTCGATGACTACGATATGGGCGTCACGCATATCATCCGCGGCGACGACCACCTGACGAATGCGGCGCGGCAGCGCCAAATCATCGATGCCATGGGCTGGCCGCAGCCGGTCTATGCGCACTTGCCGTTGATGCACGGCGAAGACGGACAGAAGCTGTCGAAACGTCATGGCGCGCTGGGCATCCACGAATACAAGGACCTGGGCTACCTGCCGGAGGCGATGCGCAACTATCTGCTCCGTCTCGGTTGGAGCCATGGCGACGACGAGACGATCTCGACCGCGCAGGCAATCGAATGGTTCAACTTGGAGAGCATCGGCCGCAGTCCGTCGCGCGTGGATTTCAAGAAACTCGACAATCTGAACGGCCACTACATGCGCGTAGCGTCGGATGAGACCCTCACCGATGCGACGATCCCCTTGCTTGCCAAACGCGGCTTCACTGTCGATACCGAAACGCGCGCAAAGCTGATCGCTGCGATGCCTGGTCTAAAGGAGCGCGCCAAGACCTTGGTCGAACTCGCAGAGGGGGCCTACTTCCTGGTCGGCCGTCGCCCATTGAAACTCGACGACAAAGCGCAGAAGCTTTTGACGCCCGAAGCCCGCACCATCCTGCGCGGCCTCAGCGGCGCCCTGGAGCAGGCGCCCTGGGAGGCCCCGGCGCTGGATGCCGCCGCCCGAAATTTTGCAGAGCACAATGGACTGAAGCTCGGTGCGGTAGCACAACCGCTACGTGCAGCGCTGACCGGCCGCAGTACTTCCCCGGGCATCTTCGACGTCCTGGTGGTGCTCGGAAAGGCCGAATCCCTGGCCCGAATTGCCGATCAAGCCCACAGCTGAGCCCCGCAGCCCGCCGCGGAACGGGTGGTAAACCGCCCTTTTTGCCGCGTATACTGAATGGAAGATATTGCGGCGCACAATAGCTCGTAGCGCCCTCCAGGAGGTCAATATGCCCAAGCCCCCCTTCGCCTCAAAACCAAGCGGCAACGCAACGGTCAACATCAACAACAAGAACATCCAACTCCCCGTCTCGCGCGGCACGATCGGGCCCGACGTCGTCGACGTCCGCAAGCTTTACGCCGAAGGCAACGTCTTCACGTACGACCCGGGCTTCACCTCGACCGCGAGCTGCGAGAGCGCGATCACTTACATCGATGGCGACGAGGGCGTGCTCCTCTATCGCGGCTACCCGATCGAACAGCTCGCCGAACACAGCGACTTCATCGAGGTCTGCTACCTGCTGATGAACGGCGACCTGCCGTCGCCCGATCAGCTCAAAACGTTCCGTACACAGATCACGCGCCACACGATGGTGCACGAGCAGATCAGCCAGTTCTTCCGGGGCTTCCGTCGCGACGCGCATCCGATGGCCGTGATGTGTGGCGTGGTCGGCGCGCTGTCAGCCTTCTATCACGACTCCACCGATATCAACGATCCGGTGCAACGCACGATCGCCAGCCACCGCATGATCGCCAAGATGCCGACGATCGCAGCGATGGCCTACAAGTACTCAATCGGTCAGCCGTTCATCTATCCGCAAAACAACTTGAACTATTCCGAAAACTTCCTGCGCATGTGCTTTGCGGTGCCGGCCGAAGATTACAAGCCGAACCCCGTGCTCGCCCGCGCACTCGATCGCATCTTCATCCTGCATGCCGATCACGAACAGAACGCCTCAACGTCGACGGTGCGCCTGGCAGGCTCGTCGGGCGCGAACCCGTTCGCATGCATCGCCGCCGGCATCGCCTGCCTCTGGGGCCCCGCGCACGGCGGCGCCAACGAAGCGGCGCTGAAAATGTTGGAAGAGATCGGCCACGTCAGCCGCATCCCCGAATACGTCGCGCGCGCCAAGGACAAGAACTCGGGCTTCCGCCTGATGGGCTTCGGCCACCGCGTCTACAAGAACTACGACCCGCGCGCGAAGGTGATGCAGCAGACCTGCCACGAGGTGCTCGACGAACTCGGGATCCGCAACGACCCGCTGCTGCAGGTCGCGATGGAGCTCGAGAAGATCGCACTCAATGATCCGTACTTCGTGGAGAAGAAGCTCTACCCGAACATCGACTTCTATTCGGGTATCACGCTGAAGGCGCTGGGCTTCCCGACCTCGATGTTCACCGCGCTGTTTGCGCTCGCGCGCACGGTCGGCTGGATCGCGCAATGGGCCGAAATGATCGAAGACCCCAGCCAGAAGATCGGCCGCCCGCGCCAACTCTACGTCGGCGCCCCGAAACGCGACTACCAGCCGCTCCACAAGCG
>CAZJOM010000155.1:0-4766 GCA_964547645.1 uncultured Flavobacteriaceae bacterium | reverse complement strand
GTCACCGTGTGATCGGTGATGATGGCGCCGGCGAGAATGTCGACGGTGTCGCTGCCCCTGGCCCCGACAAGATCCAGAAGCCACTGGCGCGTGCCACGCGCGCTGTCGATGACGGCGGCCAAAGCCTCGGGCCAGTAGAGCAGCGACAAGATAATGAGGATCCATGCGATCATCACGCTGACGACGCTGCGCCAGGTCTGCGCCAACAAACTCACAAGCATGGGATCGCTCCACCAAAGATAAAGGGCCGAGCCGCTTGCCCGACGCCAGATCGTGCGAGCGGTGGGCGGCGAAAGTCAACGCGCTTCCCCAAAATGTTGATTTTGTGTGGCATTCTGTGGCGTTCCCGGTGTGCGGTGCGGGATCGGGCGAACGGGGCGGCGCAGCGGGATCGCCGGCCCGCGGGGGGGAGGACGACCCGCCGGGCCGCATCCCGATGCTCGGCGCCTGGATCCAATTCGACAACGCCTCTCTCTTTTCTGCTAAACCTCGCGCTGAGGGAGACATCGATGCGCCTCGTTATTCGCAACGCCAATTGCTTCGACACCGACACGCTCACCTTTACCGGCACGAAAACGCTGGTCGCCGAAGATGGTCTCATCGCGGCTGTGGGTGAAGACGCGAAGACCGCGGACGTCACGATCGACGCAAAGGGTGCCTACATGCTCCCGGGCTTCATCGATGCCCACGTGCACTTCCGCCTCACGACGCTCGACTTTCACAAGCTTGCGAAATGGAGCGAGGTCGAATTCGGCATTGGCATGAGCCGCCTGGCGCAGGAGACCGTTTTGCGCGGCTTCACAACCGTGCGCGACTTGGGTGGTGATGTCGAAGGTCTGATCCTGGCGATCAAGAACGGCATGGCAACCGGCCCGCGCATCGTGCGTGCGGGGCGCATGCTGTCTCAGACCGGCGGCCACGGCGACGTGGAGTCAGGCGCGCTCGCCGTGCCGCAATGCGCCTGCCAGATGCGCCACAGCGCGTTCGGCATCGTCTGCGACGGCGTCGAGGCCGTTCGAAAGGCCGCGCGCCACAATCTGCGCGACGGTTCCGATTTCCTGAAGATCCACGCTTCGGGCGGCGTGGCCACGCCGCGCGACCCGCTGGAATCGATCCAGTACACGCCCGGTGAAATCGCCGCCGTGGTGGAGGAAGCTCGCCACCGCCAAACCTACGTCGCCGCGCACGCCTATTCGCCGGAGTCGATCGCAATGGCTGTCGATGCGGGCGTCCACTCCATCGAACACGGCAACATGATCGATGCTGCCGCTGCCAGAAAGGCGGCCGCACGAGGTGCCGTGCTGGTGCCCACGCTCGCGACCTACGAAGCGATGGAACACTTCGGCAAGAAGCTGGGCTTGCCGCCGGCGAACATCGAAAAGAACCGCAAGGTCTACGACGCGGGCATCCGCTCGCTCGAAATCGCGCGCGAGGCCGGCGTTGTCATGGGTTGGGGTACCGACCTCATCGGCGAAACCCAAAACCGCCAAGCCAGAGAGTTCGCGATCCGCGCCGAAGTCGAAACCGGCAAGGAGATTTTGCGCGCGATGTACCAGGTAAACCCGCGCCTCTGCCGCCTCGACGGCAAAATCGGCCGTCTGAGCCCCGGCGCCCACGCCGACATCGTCCTGACGAACGTAAACCCGCTCGACGACATCGCGGGACTGAGCGACGCCGCCGCCGTCACGCATGTTGTCATGGCCGGCAAGGTAATGCGCGGCCTCTAGGGCGGTGCGGCGGACATTGAAAACGCCGTGAGACCGTTCAGCGCGTCCTACGCCGAGCTGACAGCGACCTTCAGCGAAAAGGGGTCATGCGAGCTGGCCGTCGGCTTCGCCGCCTGCCCTATTTTATTTTTTGTTGCTCCTATTGGGACCTATTGTGGCTTCTTCGGCAGCGGCGCAACGGTTGGCGTGCCTGGCGGCGGCGTAAGCGTCACTTGGTTCAGCGGAACCATCGGAACTTGGAACGCGTTTGGATAATCGTTCATTGCGCCAGTGGCGGCATCGACTCCGACCCCGATGATGCCTCCGAAGACCAAGTTGCCGACAGTCCATCCTTCAAAATTCGAAGGGATGATCGCACTTGCGTCCTGGTAGCCTTCCTTGGTGCAGCGAACTTGAATGTCTTCTTTGCTACGCTCCACGGTCACCGACGCGGGCGTCGTAAGTTGCCAATTGCCTTGCGAAGAACTCAGGGTGCAGTTAGCGCCGGTGACGGGCGGCGAAGTTACGTTTATTGCCGCTGTCGAGCCCTTGATAATCGATGCACACCCAGCCGCCTGAAAAGCGCCAATTGCGACCAAGACAAGGGAAAACCTCTTATGACTCATCATCGCTGCCTCCTGAATATTCAGCGAGGTGTAGCAAAGCAAAGCCCTGCATTAAAGGCCAGTGACTAGACTTCGATAACTTATCCCCGTCGTGGCGTGGACAAGACACATGTCGCCAGAGGGGAGGAGAGCGGATCGTACAACCACGGCAAATGCGCACCCCCTGAGTCGCGGCGCCGCTGGCTTGTGGTCGCACCGCGAAAGAGCTCGAACGGCGCCGTTTTGTTTGCGCATGGGTCCGCTCGGATACCTGCGATCCCAGGACAGGCCGTGCTAGAGGGACAGAACTGCTTGTCGCCAGATTACGCGAGCTACGATGGAGAGATAGGCGGAGAGGATTTCCTCTATACGTGGGAGTGGTTCACGAATGTCCGCGATCTCTACAGCCGCGCTGCGCTAGAGGGCCGCTATGTGCTGTTCACGGCGAGCCAGTAGACCGCGAGGCGGTATTCAAGGGACATGTAACAACCTCTGACTTAGATACCGGAGTTTGTTAGGTCTTCCCTTAATTGCCGCCCTTTGCTTCGGTGCACTGCACGTCGTAGTTTGAACGCCACGCGGACGGGGAACGATGACAGTAGAGGAACAGGTCGAAGATCCCAAGCGGTCGAAGGCGTGGGGACAGATCGTCGCCGGTAGCGTCATCGGCGGCCTCGCGCTTTGGTCGATCGCGCTCAACGCCTTTAGCGTGACGCCATCGGCTTTGTTGGCGGGTGTTGCAGCTGTCTATCAGGGCTGGCGCGACTGGTTGCTGACGCCATTGCTTGGCCAATTCGACATCATGCTCTCGCCGGTCAATCGGGATATCCTTGCGTTCGACGCTGTCATGGCCGCCGCTTGGATTCGCAAGGCGTTGCGCTACCCGGAAGCATGGGGCGAACTGTTCGATCTCGTCTTGTGGCCGTCGCTCGGGACCCTGGCCATCTTTTATGTGGCGCCGGACATTTGGTCGCCGAGTTTCGGCGTGGCGTCCTGGATCTCCATTGCGGCGGGCATTTGCGCGATTGATTTATTCATCAGGCCGTTCGCTGGTCTCGCGGCATCTGTGTTCGTGGACGAGCACACCGCCGCTCATCTTGCGAGCCTGACGACGCCCGCGGCCCTGTTCGGATTTTGGAACGCGCTAGCCGCTCTCGCGTTCGCCGCCGCGCTGTTCGCGTTCGACTGGGCGATGCTGCCCTGAGCGCAGAGCGAAATGCGGCGAGGGGTTAGCCACTGCGGCCGATGGAAACGTTCCAAAAGAGCGGGCGAGGCCGCCCTAGGTCCTAGGGGAGCGCTGCACGAAACGTGGATGTCAGCAGGTTGTGACGTGTCGCCTGATTTATGTGCACGCGAGGGACGTTTTCTGAATTGGGTGACAGCATACCCCACCGGCTCAGGTCTGCAGGGAATAGGTATGCTGTCACCCTATTTCTCATTTCTCGAATTTCTACGCGCCGCTTCTCGATACAGACGCCAAGCTGTGACCATGCATAGTACGCCAAGCGGCCCGAAGGTGACGATCAACCAGTAACCGACACGATTGTCGGCGCGCCAATCATCCGTCACCTGTTCGAATGAACGGACGACGCGGCCTTCCACTGTCACAGCGAAGATGTTGACGAATTTTCGCGACTGATCTTCGAGTTCTTCAGCGTCCACAGTGAGGCTGACTCTTCGTCCCGGTGTCGCCTCCTCCGCAACGAGCGATGCGTCACCAGCTTTCGACAGGTACCAATACTTTTGCGGATCGCCTTCCAAATAAATGGCCGTGTCGTTGCTCTTCAAGTCGCTTGATCGCACCACGCCTTCGACAATCCGAAGCCGCTCTGCCGGCGGGAGGCCGAATTGATCGCCTTGAGCTGCCATCCACGCGAAGAGAGCGGCAAGACCCAAGCTCAAGAGTCCTGTAAGGAAGTACCGCAACCAATGCGCGCCCGGGGGCGCCCACTCGCGGCGCAACCAAGCCCACCATGTTCGCTGCTCTGCTGTCACTTCACGCCGCCATCAGCGCCTTCACGTGGGCGGCGGTCGAGTCCGCGAGCGCTTTCAGGTCGTAGCCACCCTCCAGCGTCGAGACCACGCGGCCGGCGCATTTGGCTTTCGCGATGGCGCAGACTTTCTCCGTCACCCAGGCGTAGTCGGCTTCGGTGAGGTTCAGGTTGGCGAGTGGGTCTCTGCGGTGGGCGTCGAAGCCTGCTGAGATCAGGATGAAGTCGGGGTTGAAGGCTTCGAGCTTCGGCAGGACGTCGTTGTCCCACGCTTGGCGGAATTCGTGGCTGCCGGCGCCGGGGTCTAGGGCGGCGTTCACGATGTTGTTCGCGCGGCCGCGTTCGTTCGGGCGGCCGCTGCCGGGGTAGAGCGGCATCTGGTGGCTGGAGGCGAAGAAGAGGTCCGCGTCTTCTTCGAACATCACTTGCGTGCCGTTGCCGTGGTGGACGTCGAAGTCGACGAC
>CAZJOM010000154.1:0-4976 GCA_964547645.1 uncultured Flavobacteriaceae bacterium | reverse complement strand
GCACGAGGAACGTCACCGCTTCTTTGCCGTCGACCAGGCGGTGGTCGTAGGAGAGAGCGATATACATCATCGGGCGGATTTCGACCTTGCCGTCGATGGCGACGGGGCGCTGCTCGATCTTGTGCATGCCCAGGATGCCGGCTTGGGGCACGTTCAGGATCGGCGTCGACATGAGGCTGCCGTAGACGCCGCCGTTCGAGATCGTGAATGTGCCGCCTTGAAGCTCTTCCAGCTTCAGCTTGTTGTCGCGGGCGCGCAGGCCGAAGTCGTTGATCTTCTTTTCGATGTCGGCAAACGTCAACTGGTCGGCGTCGCGCACGATGGGCACGACGAGACCGCGTTCCGTGCCGACGGCAACGCCGATGTCGTAGTAGTTCTTGTAGACGATGTCATCGCCTTCGATCTCCGCGTTGACGGACGGAATTTCCTTCAGCGCGATGATGCAGGCCTTTACGAAGAAGCTCATGAAGCCGAGGCGCACGCCGTAGCGCTTCTCGAACGTGTCTTTGTGCGCGGCGCGCAGATGCATGACGCCCGACATGTCGACCTCGTTGAAGGTCGTCAGCATGGCAGAGGTATTCTGCGCTTCTTTCAGGCGGAGCGCGATCGTGCGGCGCAGGCGCGTCATCGGCACGCGCTCTTCGCGGGCGGCGTGCGGGCGCGGACCGGACGAGGGAACGTAGACCGGGCGCGGTTCGCTCGCGCGCGCTTCGATGGCGGCGAGGACATCGCCTTTCATCACGCGGCCATCTCGGCCGGAGCCGGCGATGTTGCTTGGGGCGATGTTGGCTTCTTCGGCCATTTTGCGCGCGGACGGGGCGACGGGTGCGTTGGCGACCGGCGCGCGCGGAGGCTGAGGCGCCGGCGCGGCTGCGGCTGGTTTGGGTGCGGTCGATGGCAAAGGTTGCGGCTTCGGCGGCGGGGGTGTGGCGGCCCCTGCCCCCTCACCGATCATGCCGAGCACGCCGCCGACGGCGATGGTGGCACCGGACTGCACGCGGATCTCGGCGAGGACGCCCGCGCTCGGTGCCGGAACTTCGACCGTTACCTTATCGGTTTCGAGTTCGACCAATGGCTCGTCGGCGCGTACGGCGTCGCCGGGGTTCTTCAACCACTTGGCGACGGTCGCTTCCGTCACCGATTCACCGAGGCCTGGTACGCGAATTTCGGTCGTCATGCGGGGGTCTTTCAGAGGTTCAGTGCGTCGTCGAGGAGGGCTTTAAGTTCGGCTTGGTGGCGACTGGCTTGACCGGCCGCAGGGGAGGCGGAGGCGTTGCGGCCGACATAACGGGCGCGTTGGGTCTTTGCACCAATGCGGTTCAAAACCCATTCGATGTTCGGTTCCATGAACGTCCAAGCGCCCATGTTCTTCGGTTCTTCCTGCGCCCAGACCATGTCCGCTTTCAGGAAGCGGCCGAGTTCGGTCACCATCGAGCGTGCGGGGAACGGATAGAATTGCTCGACGCGCAACAGGTAGATGTCGCTGATGCCGCGCTTTTCACGTTCCTCCAGCAGGTCGTAGTAGACCTTGCCGGAGCAGAGGATGACGCGCTTGATTTTATCGTCGGGCACGAGTTTGACGGTCGAGCCCGGATAGGTTTGCGCGTCGTCGTGCAGCAGGCGGTGGAACGACGTACCATCCGCCATTTCGTCGAGCCGGGAGACGCAGCGCTTGTGGCGGAGCAGCGACTTCGGCGTCATCAGGATCAACGGCTTGCGGAAGTTGCGGTGGATCTGGCGGCGCAGCGCGTGGAAGTAGTTCGCGGGCGTCGAGATATTGCCGACCTGAACGTTGTCTTCGGCGCAGAGTTGCAAGAATCGTTCGAGGCGGGCGGAGGAGTGTTCGGGGCCCTGACCCTCATATCCGTGCGGCAGCAGCATCACGAGGCCCGACATGCGCAGCCATTTGCGCTCGCCCGAGACGATGAACTGGTCGATGAGGACCTGTGCGCCGTTGGCGAAGTCGCCGAACTGCGCCTCCCAAAGAACCAGCGCTTTCGGTTCGGCGAGCGTGTAGCCGTATTCGAAGCCCAGCGCGGCTTCTTCGGAGAGGAAGGAGTCAACGACTTCGAATTCGCCTTGCTTGGACGAGATGTTCTGTAGCGGGTGGTAGCGCTCTTCGGTCTCTTGGTCGATGAAGGCTGCGTGACGCTGGCTGAACGTGCCGCGGCTGGCGTCTTGGCCCTGCAGACGGACGTGGAAGCCTTCGTCGAGCAGCGTGCCGAACGCCAAGGCTTCGGCGGTGGCCCAATCGAGGCCGGCGCCGGTGTCGATCATTTGCTGCTTTTGCTGCAGCAGGCGTTGGATCGTCTTGTGCAAGTTGACGTTTGCCGGGGCGCGCGCGAGCACGGCGCCCACTTTCTTCAGCTGCGCGAGCGGCACGGCGGTGTCGCCGCGGCGCTCTTCGCCTTCGGCTTGACCGAAGCCCGCCCAGGCACCGTCGAGCCAGTCGGCGCGGTTCGCTTTGAAGGCAGAGGCTGCCTCGAGCGCATTTTGCAGACGCTCTTCGAAGGCCTTCTTCATCGCCGTCAGTTCGTCGGCGGTGATCGTGCCTTCGTCGAGCAGGCGCTTTTCGTAGAGCGCGAGCGTTGACGAATGCGCCTTGATGGCTTTGTACATCAAGGGCTGCGTGAACATCGGCTCGTCGGTTTCATTGTGACCGAAGCGGCGGTAGCAGAAGATGTCGAGGACGACGTCTTTGTGGAATTTCTGACGGAACTCGGTCGCGACGCGCGCGCCGTAGACGACCGCTTCCGGATCGTCGCCGTTCACGTGGAAAATCGGCGCTTGCACCATCAGCGCGACATCCGACGGATATGGCGAAGAGCGCGAGTGCATCGGCGCGGTGGTGAAGCCGATCTGGTTGTTCACGACAACGTGGATTGTGCCGCCGGTGCGGAAACCCTTCGTGCCCGACATCGCGAAGCATTCCGCAACGACTCCCTGCCCCGCGAACGCCGCGTCGCCGTGCATGAGGATCGGGATGACGGTGGTGCGTTCGACCTTGTCCTTGAATTGATGCTGCTTTGCGCGCGCCTTGCCGAGGACGACCGGGTTGACGGCCTCCAAGTGCGAGGGGTTGGCGGCCAGCGAAAGGTGAACCTTGTTGCCGTCGAACTCGCGGTCCGACGAAGCGCCGAGGTGGTACTTCACGTCGCCCGAGCCGGCGACGTCTTCGGGGCTCGACGAGCCGCCTTGGAATTCGTGGAAGATCGCGCGGTACGGTTTCGCCATGACGTTGGCGAGCACATTCAAGCGGCCGCGATGCGGCATGCCGATTGAGATTTCTTTCGCGCCGAGCTTGCCGCCGACTTTGATGATCTGTTCGAGCGCGGGGATGACCGCTTCGCCGCCATCGAGGCCGAAGCGCTTTGTGCCGACAAATTTGACTGCGCAGAAGCGCTCGAAGCCTTCGCCTTCGATCAGCTTCTGCAGGATCGCCTTCTTGCCCTCGGGCGTGAAGGTGATTTCCTTGTCGGCGCCTTCCATGCGCTGCTGCAGCCACGCCTTCTCCTCCGGATCGGCGATGTGCATGAATTGGATGCCAATCTTGCCGCAGTAGGTACGGCGTAAGATGCCGAGCATCTGGCGCACGGTCGCCGTTTCGAGGCCTAGCATCCGGTCGATGAAGATCGGGCGGTCGAGATCTCCCGGGCCGAAGCCGTAACTTTCCGGATGCAGTTCCGGATGCGGCTTGCGTTCGGCGAGGTTGAGCGGGTCAAGGTCGGCTTCCAAGTGGCCGCGAACACGATAGGCGCGGATCATTTGGATCGCGCGAACCGTGTCGACGACGGCGCGGCGCACTTCGTCGCTGGAAAGCGTGGGCGCGATCGCCGCGATCTTCTGCTGTAGTTCGTGAACTGTTGCTGGCTTGGCCGCTTTCGGTGCGGGCTTTACCTCCGGCACACCGGCGAGCGCACGGGTGATCTCGTCGGCTGGCTCCCAATCCGTGCGCGCCCAGGAGGCGCCGCGCTTGCCATCGCCCTGCTCCACCACGCCGGCGAAGAACGTGCGCCAGCTTTCGTCGACTGAGGCCGGGCTCTCTAGGTAGAGCGCCAGCTGCTGCTCGATGAACGCGGCGTTCGCGCCATAAAGGAAGGATGATTCCGAAAAGACCTCGTTCGTGCGCGGTCCTTTGGGTTGGGGCGTTGCCATTTCAAAACGTCTCACATGTCTCGCCCTGTTGTAGGGCGAGGCTGCTAATAACTAATGACCGTTCAACACGCGCGACAGCGTCGTGCCCAGTGCTGCCGGCGAGTCGGCGACCGTGATGCCGGCGGAGCGCATCGCTTCGATCTTGCCCTCCGCGGTGCCTTTGCCGCCGGAGACGATCGCACCGGCGTGGCCCATGCGGCGCCCCGGCGGTGCGGTCACGCCTGCGATGAATCCGACGACCGGCTTCTTCACCTTCGAGCGTTTCAAGAAGTCCGCCGCGTCTTCTTCGGCCGAGCCCCCGATCTCACCGATCATAATGATGGATTTCGTTTCGGGATCGGCAAGGAACATCTCGAGCACGTCGATGAAGTTCGTGCCGTTGACGGGGTCGCCGCCGATGCCGACGCAGGTGGTTTGGCCAAGCTTTGCGGCCGTTGTCTGCGCGACCGCTTCATAGGTGAGCGTGCCGGAGCGCGACACAATGCCCACGCTGCCGCGTTGGTGGATGTGGCCCGGCATGATGCCGATCTTGCACTCGCCGGGCGTGATGACGCCGGGGCAGTTCGGCCCGACGAGGCGGGTCTTGGAGCCCTGCAGCGCGCGCTTGACCCTGACCATGTCGAGAACCGGGATGCCTTCGGTGATGCAAACGGCGAGCGCGATGCCGGCGTCGATCGCTTCCAGGATTGCGTCGGCGGCGAACGGCGGCGGCACGTAGATCGCGCTCGCGGTCGCGCCGGTTTTCTCAACCGCCTCAGCGACGGTGTCGAACACCGGCAGGTTCAGGTGCGTGGTCCCGCCTTTGCCGGGCGAGATGCCGC
>CAZJOM010000153.1:0-5078 GCA_964547645.1 uncultured Flavobacteriaceae bacterium | reverse complement strand
GCCGGCGTGATCTTGTGGCGTGGGAAATGGCAGGTCACGCGCGTGCCTTTGCCGACCGTGCTGTCGAGTTCGACCCAGCCGCCGTGCAGCTCGACGAACGAGCGCACGAGCGCAAGGCCAAGCCCTGCCCGCCGCGCGTCCTTGACCCGCGTCGTGCTTTCGAAGCGTTCGAACGCGACCGGCTGATACGCGGCCGGGATGCCGACGCCGGTGTCGTTGACGAAGACGCGCACTTCGCCGGCGACACCTTCGGCGCCATAGACGATGCGCCCGTTCGGCGGCGTGTGCTCGATCGCGTTGATGACGAGGTTATAGACCACCTGCAGCAGGCGTTTCTGATCCGCCCACACGGTGCCGATGTCGCCGTCGCAATCGCACTCGATCGTAACGCGAGCCTTGCGCGCACGCTCCTCAACGAGCGGCCGCACGTTGGCCAACACCTCGGCGACGTCGATGTCGCGCCGGTCGAGCTCGATCGTCCCCGCCTCGATCAGCGCCAGATCCAAAATGTCGTTGATCAGCGTCTCAAGCGTCTTCGACGCGTTCAGAATATCGGCGAGATAACCCGACTGTTTGTCGCTGAGCTTGCCGGCAATGCCTTGGTTCAGCATGTCGGCAAAGCCCATGATCGAGTTCAACGGCGTCCTGAGCTGATAGGAAACGTTCGAGATAAAGTCCGACTTCAACTTGTCGCTGGCGAGCAGCGCCTCGTTGCGCTCCTCCAACGCCTTCTCGCGCATCGCCGTGTCGGTCACATCGCGATAGCTGAGCAGCAGCGAACCATCGGGCAGCGGCGCCGCCGCAAAGCTCACCACCTTGTCATCGTTGCGCTGAAGACGTTCGACGTTGACCCGCCGCTCGGCCGCGGCCCCCGTGATCAGCATGGTCAGCATCGACCAGTGGCCTTCGTCGGGCAGCACGCGCCGGCAAAGCGCGAACACGTCGGCAAAGCGCGGTTGATCGGCCAACGACTTCGGATCGATCCGCCAATCCTTCGCGAACGCCGTATTGAAAAGCTTCAGCCGCCCGTCCGTGCCGAACACGGCGAGTGCTTCCGTCAAGTGATCGATCGTCGTGCGCTGCACGCTCGAGAGCTGGTTGAGGCTGCGCTCCAACGCCATCTGATTGGTGACGTCGTCATAGATGAAGATCAGCCCGCCGAACGGATGCGGCTGACAGGTGACCCGCAGCGTCGAACCGCGCGGCAAATGCCAGTGCTCCTCGCGCTCGTCGATGACGTTCGTGTAGAGCGCCAAGCGCTCCTTCTTCCACGGCGCAAAGTCGCGCTGCTCCGGCAGCCGGCGCATCTCGCGCAGACGTTCCAGGATCTCACCGTCGGACGGATGCGTGGCCAGCCAACGCTCATCCAAGTCCCAAAGCTTCGCATAGGCTTTGTTGGAGAATTTTAGCCGCTGATCCGGCCCGAAGATCGCAACCGCCACCGGCAGGCGATGCAGCGTTTCCTCATGCGTATCGATGTGCTTCTGCAAGAGGCGCTTCGTCTCGTCGACATCCGTCACATCGACCGCAAACGAGGCGACACCATCGCCCATCGGCACCGCGTAGACGTCGAACGCCCGCCGCTGGCCGCCCACGACCACATAGCGCATCTCGCTCTGCGTCTGATTCGTCGCCAGCGCCTTCTCGGCCAAGGCGCGGCTGTCGCGATCAAGCTCCAGCTGGTCGTTGATCACGTCCTGCCCGATCGCGGGATCGACCGCGTTCGTATAGGCGCGGTTCGCCCACACGAGATCCAGATCGTTGCCGCGCCGCCAAACCGGCATCGGCGCCACGTCCAGCAAATCGCCAAGCCGCCCGCGCTCGATCTCGCTCGCCGTCAGCCGGACCGTCAGATTGTAGTTCTGCTCCGCATCCGGCGTGACGTCACGCAACCAGAGCGCCGCCTGCCCCGCCGCCGGTTTGCCGTAGGCCTGGAACACGCGCCCGTCCGCGCCCGGCACCGTCATCGAGAACAGCGAGCCGTCGCCGCCAAGACTATCCAGCGCCTCTTTCAAGTCGCCATGCTGATCGGCCTCCAGACAGCCGGCCAATACCGTCGCCGCCCCGGCCCGCGCCTCAGGCTCGCCGTCGATGTTACGCCAAACGAAAAGCGCACCGGGATCGCCGGTCACAATCGCCGCTTCCCGTTGGAACTTGGCCTCGGCCCGCGCCGTACGCTTGACCGCGCGCTTGAGCAGGGCATCCGACTGCGCGCGCATCGCCATCATGACAAACGCCAGCGACCCGGCGAGTGCGATGGCACCAACGGTCACGCCGAACGGCAGAAGGAACGCAATGTCGCTAGACGCTTCCACTAAACCCCACGCCCTCTTGGGAGGCTCGGCCGGCCACCTTCGGCCGTCTGCGCTTCAAAGGGGGAGGAACGCGCCCATCAAAGGCCCAACCGCGCTCCACCAAGGCTTCTTCAGCCGACAAACCCTAAGCGCCCGAAAACCCCTTTTGCTCAAAGAATCACTTCACTGCTTTTGATTCTAGGAACCGCCCGCCCCGCTGTCCTGGACCACATGGTAAACGGGTCCGAAAACCAAACGGAGTCAGACACTTGGCCCAAGTCGCCAAACCCCTAACGCACCCTTGTGGATTTTAACGTTTTGCTAACGATTTGGGACCGCGAGTTAAAGTGATCTCTGAACTTCACCCGCAATCACCATGCGTTTCCGCCCTGTGGCGCAATTACGCCATCGAACCGTCAAAAACATCCGAGATGGAATACCGCTCCGACCCGTTTCCTCGAAACGCCCGGCCCCAACACTCTTCCCCCGTCCCCGCTGCTACCCCGGAAACGTCTGCACGCCGACCTTCGTCATGCCACCGTCCTTCGACAGCGCGACACAGGAAAGGCTCTCCATCCCCTGCACGTAGCAAAAGATCGGCGCCTTCTCGGCGCGGATCTTCGAATAGGTGTCCTGATCGACGTCGGCTTCCGGATAGAACGGAAACTCGCCCACGACCACCGGCGCCTCGGCGCCTTTCTTCCATTCCGGCAGATCACCCGTCGATTTGAACGTATGCGATTGGTAGAGCCAATCGCCAAGCGCGGCCTTCATCTGCTTCGGCGTCTTCGCCTCGACGAACGTCATCACTTGCTCGGCCGGCATCGCGTCGTGCCAAATCGGCTTCCCGTCTGCGCCGCGCACGACGATCACCACGACCGCGAGCGCGCAGTTGTGTCCGTTCGAATAAGCCTCCGTCGCCAGCGGACGGCCCTTCGTCGCCGGCCACAGCTTCGACGCCGACAAATTGCAGGCCGCAGCCTCGGCGGGCGCAACAACACTCGCGGCGAACAAAGCGATTGCCGTCATCAAAACAAAACGCATGGGAATCCCTCGGTAGCGACGGCGAACCTACCATCGCGAGCTTGACCAAATGAAGGCGCGGCTATGGCAGAAACTGTTCGACCTCAAATCCGTGGGCAAGCCCCGCGCGCAGCGGAAAGCCTTCCGGCCGCCGCTCCAAAACCTCGACCGTGTCGCCGACGGCAACGGCCCCAAGCTTCCGCGGCACGGCGTTCCAGCCGAACAGCACGCCGTTGATCCGCGGATCGGCCGAGCGCCGCAACCGCGCCAGGCTCGCAATCGGCTCGCGTCCCATGCTTTCGCCGGTCGTCTGATCTCTGGTCGTGACGACGCAGCGGTCGCACGGCTTCACAAGCTCAAGCTCGACATCGCGGATGCGCAACCGTCGCCACTTGTCTTCCGCCCACGCCTCGTCGCACGCCACAACCACATTCGGCCGGAAGCGCCGCATGGTGATCGCCGCTCCACCGGCCTTCGCGATCTCCGCATTGACGGCCGCAAGCGATCCCGTCGTCGTCACCAGCACCGGATAGGCATCCGCAAAGCTGATCGGCAGCGCATCCGGCGCCCACACGCCTTGCTGCAGACGGTCGGCGGCAGCGTCCATGTAGACGAGCCGAAGCGGTTCACCCAAAAAGTCAGAAAGCCACGTCGCAGCCGCATCGCTCGCCAGCGCCGCATTCACCTCATGCCGCCACACCACGACATCGATCCGGCTCGACGCAACTGGCCGCTCGACAACCACTTCACCGGCACCCGCCGCGGACAAGCGCAAGCCCGTCAGAGTCGGCACCGCCGTGATATGCGCCAAGCGCGAATGCGACCGCTGCGTGATGAACCGCCCATTGGCATCGACGACCAGCCAGCGCCGGTCGCCCTCAAGCCCGCGGAACTCGACGGATGCGCGCGCTACATCGACCGCGCGCACCCCTTTGATCGGATAGGTGTGGAGTGAAGCGACCTGCATTCAGACCTCCAACACCCAATCCCCAATCACCATTCCCTAGTAGCGATAGTGATCCGACTTGAACGGACCTTCCTTCTCGATGCCCAGATACTCGGCCTGTTGCGGCGTGAGCTTCGTGAGCTTCGCACCAAGCTTCGCCAAGTGCAGACGCGCCACCTTCTCGTCCAACTTCTTGGGCAACGTAAAGACCTTGCGCTCGTACTTCGCATGGTTCGCCCAAAGCTCAACCTGTGCCAGCGTCTGGTTCGTGAACGACGACGACATCACGAACGAGGGATGCCCCGTCGCGTTGCCGAGATTCACGAGCCGGCCTTCCGACAGCAGAATGATCCGCTTGCCATCCGGGAACTCGATTTCGTCGACCTGCGGCTTCACATTGTGCCACTTCAAATTGCGCAGCGCCGCCACCTGAATTTCGCTGTCGAAGTGGCCGATGTTGCAGACGATCGCGCGGTCCTTCATCTGGCGCATGTGATCGAGCGTGATCACATCCAGATTGCCGGTCGCCGTCACGAAGATGTCCGCCCGCGGCGCCGCGTCGTCCATCGTCGCAACTTCATAGCCTTCCATCGACGCCTGCAGCGCGCAGATCGGATCGATCTCCGAAATGATAACGCGGCAACCCGCATTGCGCAGCGAGGCGGCCGAGCCCTTGCCCACATCGCCGAAGCCCGCAACCATCGCGACCTTGCCAGCCATCATCACGTCCGTGCCGCGCTTGATGCCGTCCACAAGGCTTTCGCGGCAGCCGTAGAGATTGTCGAACTTCGACTTCGTCACGCTGTCGTTGACGT
>CAZJOM010000152.1:0-5089 GCA_964547645.1 uncultured Flavobacteriaceae bacterium | reverse complement strand
CGTTCCATATTCCTTATAATGATATTGGATTGCAAGCCGTCACGCGGGCGCGGGCAAGGCGGAGCGCCCGATCTGCCTTGCGTGGTCTGCCGCAGGGCGCCCCTTAACCAATTCCAAGGCGCTGCTTTGCGAAGTCGGTGACGCCTTTGTAGTTCGCTTTTCCGTTAAACGCCCGCAGCGGAATGTTGGCAAGCACGATATGCTTCGGCGTCTTGTATCCCGAGAGATGCGAGCGGACGTGCGTGCGCAATGTGGCGTCGTCGAACGCCGCGCCTTCGGAAAGCGTGACGACGGCGGTCACTGCCTGGCCCCATTTTTCATCGGGTACGCCGACCACCAGCGCATCGTCGACGGATGGATGAGTTTTGAGTGCTTCCTCGACTTCCTCCGGATAGACTTTCTCGCCGGCCGTATTGATGCAGACGCTGCCGCGGCCCAGAAGCGTCAGGGTGCCGTCCTTCTCCACAAGGGACCAATCGCCGGGAAGCGAATATCGTTTGCCGCCGATGGTCTTGAAGGTCTTTGCTGTCTTCGCCGGATCCTTGTAATAGCCGGAGGGGATGGGACCGCCCATGGCGATGATGCCGGGCTTGCCGCTGCCCGGTTCTACGAGCTGATCGTTCTCATCGAATACCTTGCAGAGTTCGCCAACCTGAAACCGCGCGGTCTTAACCTCGCCGCCACTTGTCATCATCGAGGAACCGAAACCGAGCGCCTCCGACGCGCCGAACGCGTCCATGAGAATCGCCTGAGGGATGTGTCTGAGCAGACCCGCCTTGACCTCGGCGCTCCACATTACGCCGGACGACACGATCGAGACGAGGCTGGAGGTATCGTAACGGCAGGGGTTTTCGTCCAGGGCCTTCAGCATCGGTTTGGCGAAGGCGTCGCCGACGATGGAAATCGATTGAACCTTGTGTTTGGCGACCGCGCGCCAAACCTCGTCCGCGTCCAACGACGGACTTGGCACGGTGACAATACTGCCCCCGCTCATCATGCAGCCGATGGCGGTTAGCACACCGGTTCCGTGCATCAAGGGGCAAGCCGGCAAGGTGCGGTTGCCGGGCCCAGCCGTCTTGATCGCCGCAACGAGCGCGTCCAACGTCTCCGGCACCGGTCCGAGGCGGCGAAGCGCCATCATTTGCGCCTGGCGCAGATCGTCGTGGCGCCACATCACGCCCTTGGGCATTCCTGTTGTGCCGCCGGTGTAGATGAACAACAGATCGTCCGGCGAGCGCTCGATCCCAAGCGGCGCGCCGTCGCCGGATTGAACAAGCGTTTCGTATTTTTCCGCGAACGGGGCGGCAGAACCATCCTCGCCGATTTCGACGAACGTCTCGACCTTCTCAAGCCGGCTCTTCAACGCGATGATCGTATCGCGAAACTCGGTCCCGTAGACGATCGTCTGCGCGTCGGAATCGTCGAGGATGTAAAACACTTCATCCGGCTTGTAGCGGTAGTTGATGTTGACGTGGACCAACCGGCTCTTGAAGCAGGCGGCCAATGTTTCCACGTATTCGGGCCGGTTGCGCATGTAAAACGCGACTTTGCCGTTCGCCTTCGCACCGCGTTCGAGCAGAGCGCGGCCCAGATTGTTGGATCGGCGTGCGGTTTCGGCCCATGAGATGACGCGGTCCTCGTGAATAAGCGCGGGTGCGCTCGCGGGCAGAACCGGCGCGACGCGATCAAGGATGTCGCCATAATTCCAAGCCATGCGGTCTCTCCCATCCGAACGCTTGCCGCGAGCGGCGGCGCCACTCCTGTGGCTTCTCCGCAGCTCGCCCTATATCCTTATCATAGATTGATCCGGCCGAACCACTCCAAACGGTGCAGGCCGGGCGCATTACTTCTTGCCGAACGCGGCGACGCGCTCGCGCGCATCGGCGCACGCGCCCGGACTGTGCGCGAGTTCGTAAGCCAATCCGTCGCTAATCCGCATGCCGTCGGTCGCGTCCAGGAGTTCCCTGATCGCCTTGTTGGCATGGGTCGAATTGGCGGCTATCTGCCGGGCAATATCCGCGGTCACCTGGTCCAGCACGACATCGTCGACGCAAAGATCGACCAGTCCCATGCGCTCCGCCGCTTCGGCGGTGTAGGTTGCGGAAGTGAACATCATTTTCTTAGCCGTCGAAGGGCCGACGCGCCTCGGTAGTCTTTGGGTCATGCCCCACATCGGCGTGAGGCCCCATTTGCTATGCGTGTCGGCGAATTTGGCCGAATGCCCGGCCACAATGATGTCCGCGGCCAGCGCAAGTTCCAGGCCGCCCGTATAGCAATGGCCGTTCACCGCCGCGATCACCGGCTGTGGTAAAGCCGCCAGCGCTTCGATGGTTTTCGCCTGAAAATTCGGTTCGGGGGCCCGTTCGCCCTTTTGAATGTCCTTCAGATCGTGACCGGCCGAAAACGCTTTACCCGATCCACGCAAGATCACGCAGGCGATGGCGTGCGCCTGACCGCGGAGCGCATCGATATGCGCGCGCAGTTCCTCGAACATCGGAATGTTCAGCGCGTTAAGAGCATCGGGCCGATTAAGCGTGAGCGTGCTGACGCGCTCCGCATCCGTTCGAATGACAAGATTGCCCATGGCTTTCTCCTACCTTTCGTTCCTCCGGCGCCGGGGTGCTATGCTTGGACCGGAACCGGCGTCCGCGCGAACATGCGATCCAAGAAGTCGATGACGGCGGCGTTGAACGCGTCGTTGCTGTCTCCGGCCACCATATGCCCGGCGTCCAAGACGTCGACGAATTCGTGGTGGGGAACCAGTTCGGAAAACATCCGGACGGCTTCCGCATCGACCAATTCGCTCTTGTTGCCTCGAATGAGAAGCGTCGGCACGCTCACCGCGCGGGCGGCATTTTCCAGGCGCTCGGGTTCTCGGCTGCCTTGCGGCCGTTGTGTGCCATTGATGAAGCGCGGATCCCAATGCCAATAATAGCGGCCGTTCCTGAGGCGAAGATTTTTGGCAAGGCCACTCAAGCTCTTGGGGCGGGGGCGGCCGGGCAGGTATTGCGCAATCGCATCGGCGGCCTCCTCAAGCGAGGCGAAGCCGGTGTCGAGGTTCGACGACATGAACCCGAGGATTTTTTGCACGCCTTCCATGTTCATGCGCGGCGTAATATCGACCAGGACGAGAGCTGCAAATCCACGATGGCCGGCGCGGGCATACTCGCCTTGCGCGATCAGGCCTGCAATGCCGCCGAGCGATGCGCCGACCAGGACCGGCGCTTCCTCGAATCTGTCGGCGATGCTCAAGATATCCTCGGCGAATCGTTCTATGGCGTAGTCTCCGTCGGGAGCCCAATCGCTTTCACCATGTCCGCGCAGGTCGAGGGACAAGGCATGGTAACCGCGCTGTCCGAGGCTCTTGCCGCACGCCTGCCAGGCGTGACGAGTTTGACCGCCACCATGCGCCAACAGGACGGGGCGCCCCCGTTCCGGACCGAAGGAATCCGCAGCGATGTGGAGATCCTGGCCGACGGTAAATGAAACGCGCTTTGCGCCTGGCATGGGCGAATGCCTCCTTGTTCGACTAACGAATTGAATTCATATTGCTTATAATGGATACTGACGATCCGCAACTCTTCCGGTTTTGCGCCGGGCGGCGGCCATGCGAAGCCGATAGGGTATTTTGCATTTGCCGGTGAGTTGCCTGAGAGGGTGGGTGCCAAGCATGAAGTACACAAGCGTTGTTCGGGTGGCCAAGCCGGAAGTGCCGGGATCGCAAAAGCGAGCGTTGCGCGTGGCGCAGCAAATCGTCGACGATATCGAGCGCCGCGGAGCGGCTATCGGCGACAGGTTGCCAGCCGAACAAGAGATGCTTCAACGGTACGGCGTCGCGCGCGCGACGTTGAGAGAGGCTCTGAGATTTCTAGAGTTGCAGGGCGTTATTTTTCTGCGACCGGGTCCCGGCGGCGGTCCGGTCGTGCAGGAGCCGCGTCCGAAGGATTTTGCCAGCACAATGGCCTTGTTGCTTCAATTTCTGGGCACGACTTTCCGCTCGTTGATGGAAGTGAGGCAGGCCGTGGGTCCGACGATGGCCTCTTTGGCCGCGGAGCGCGCGACGGCGGAAGATATTGGAAAGCTTCAAATGTCGTTGGCAAATCTACAGGCTCTATCCGGGCGTCCGGTCGAGCACGCGGAGGAGAACCGGCGCTTCCACGACTTGCTCGCTTGGGCGTCGGGGAATCCGTTGATCGGATTCATGATTTCCTCGCTCCACAATATCACGAGCGCCTCGGACATTCGCATTGTCTATACCGACGCAGAGCGCGACTATCAGCTCAAGGTTTACGGCCGCATCGTTAAGGCAATCGAGAACCGCAATCCCGAAGCCGCCTTCACCGAAATGTCGCGATTCATCACCCGGTCCGGCAAGTACCTGGAATTGCGTCACCCCGAAATCATGTCGAAATCCGTCCGTTGGCAAGACGCCGACGGCCTGAGTGCGCCGCGAACGCCGCGCCCGAAGCGCTGAGCGCCGGTGGCGGTTGCTTGTGCCGATGAAGCGTTGTAATCTATGATCATAGTTTACCCCGGCAGATGATACCGGTGCATGGGTGAGGAAAGACTGTGGCGCTGCGCAGCCGAATTTGTGAGATGCTGGGTATCAAATACCCGATCGTTCTGGCCGGCATGGGCGGCGCGAGCGTTCCGCGGCTTGCCGCGGCCGTTTCCAATGCCGGTGGACTGGGCGTGCTGGGCGCCGCCGCGTGTTCACCGGATCAACTGCGCGCCTGGATTCGCGAGACGCGGGCACTGACCGACAAGCCGTTCGGCGTCGATACGCTGCTGCCGGCGTCGGTTCGCCGGGAGGCTTACAAGGAAAAGAGCGGCCCATCGCCGATGGAGCTTATGCCCGAGTACCAAAAATTCGCGCGCGACTTCATGGAGAAGGAAAAAATCCCTCAGCTCAAATCCAAACGGGCAGAGAGGGGTGAGGCTCACAATTCGCGTCAGTCGAACGCGCCGCTGTTCTCGAAGGAATTCTTCGAGGCGCAGATGGAAGTGGTGATCGAGGAAAAAGTCGCGGTCTACGCGGCCGGGTTGGGCAATCCCGGCCCTTGGATCGACCGCCTCCACGCCAACGGCA
>CAZJOM010000151.1:0-5198 GCA_964547645.1 uncultured Flavobacteriaceae bacterium | reverse complement strand
ACCTTCACGCGGTCGGGGCCGAAGATGCGGGTTTCGTAGGCTGGGTTGGCGGCTTCCAGTGCGATTTGTTGGCCGCGCTTGCGCAGGCGCTTCAGCGTTGCTTCGGCGTTGTCGACCAGAGCTACCACGATGTCGCCCGATTGGGCGTCTTCGGCGCGGTGGATGAGCACCGTGTCACCGTTCAGGATGCCGGCGTTGATCATCGAATCGCCGGTGACTTCCAGCGCGTAGTGTTCGCCGTGGCCGAGCAGCGCTTCGGAGACCGGGATGTTTTCCGTCGGGTTCTGCAGCGCTTCGATCGGCGTACCGGCGGCGATGCGGCCCATGACCGGGATGTCGATGATCTTCTTCGCGGCGCCGGTTGCGGCCTTCGCGGCCGGCGCCCTGATCCCGCCGCCCGAGTCCACGACACCGAGACTGGGTCGTCCGGATGTGGGCGTGACGGTTCGCGCCCTGGGCTTGGGCATATTCGAGTTCTCAGGGAGCTTGATCACCTCCAACGCGCGGGCGCGGTGCGCCAGCCGGCGGAGGAAGCCACGTTCCTCAAGTGCGGTGATCAGCCGGTGGATGCCGGACTTGGAGCGCAGATCCAGCGCCTCCTTCATTTCATCGAAAGAAGGGGCGACGCCGGTTTCGCGCAGACGCTCATGAATGAACATGAGCAATTCGTACTGCTTGCGGGTGAGCATGTTTGGGGGCCCTATATCTAGGAACGGAGTCGGAACAGTCAGTGTTTGTTCTACTGTTGTTCCACAGCCACGTCAACACCCCATTTTCGGGGAAATTGCGGGATTGTTACCGGAGATGCAGGACGGACACGATTTCGCCTATGGCGCGCGCGGGGTCGCCTGGAGGGCGAACGATCAGACCATCGGCGAAGGCGAGAGGGCGGAGCATGCTCGAGTCTTGCACCGGGAATGGCTCGACGATGGCGCCGTCGTCCTCTTCGTGGACGTGGCATCGCAGATAGTCTTGGCGCTGGTCGTTCGCGGGGAGAGCGGTCGCGAGGGCCGCCTTGCCGAATTGCCACGCGGGCTCGGTCGAGCCGAGGAGCTTCATGATCATCGGCTTTAGAAAGAGAAGTGCGCAGACCATCGCGGAAACGGGATTGCCAGGGAGCCCTAGGAACGGGATCGCGCCATAGCGGCCGAAGATCAGCGGCTTACCGGGGCGCATCGCGATTTTCCAGAACGCGACTTTCAGTTCCGGTGTGAGCGCCTTTTGAATGAGATCGTGATCGCCGACCGACGCGCCGCCGAGCGTGATCAAAATGTCTGCGCCGTCGGCGGCGGCAGCTTTGAAACGGATGTCGTCGATGCGATCGCGCGCAATGCCAAGGTCGCGGACGGAGCCGCCCCACTCGTCGATGCAGGCCGCGAGCCCCAATGATGACGAGCCGATGATTTGCGCGGGGCCGGGGTCGCCGCCCGGCAGCACGATTTCATCGCCGGTCGCCAAGATTGCGATGCGCGGTGGTCTGGAGCAGGGCAATGTCGGCTGGTTCATCGCGGCGGCGAGCGCGATATCGCGCGGGGTGAGGCGATGCCCGGCCTTGAGCAGCTTGTCGCCCTTCTTGAAGTCGACGCCGGCGCGGCGGATGTGGCGTCCCGCGGGCGCGGCACCGTCCACGATTTGGACAATGTCTCCTTCGGCCTTGGTATTCTCTTGGATGACGATCGTGCTTGCGCCCTTGGGGATCGGCGCACCGGTGAAGATGCGCACGGCCTCACCTTTGCCGACGGACCCTTGGAACGTCGCACCGGCTGCAACGGTGCCGATCACTTTGAGCGTTGCGGGAAGAGAAGCAACGTCCTGCGTGCGGACGGCATAGCCGTCCATTGCGCTCATGTCGGCGGGTGGCTGAGTGCGTGTGGCGGCGACATCGGCGGCGAGCGTGCGGCCGAGGGCGCTGGCGAGCGAGATTTGTTCGCTGCCGAGGCGTTTCAGGCCGTCAATGACTTTGGTTTGCGCTTCCGTGACGGAAAGCATGGAGCTCACCCGCGATAGAGGTCTTCGGGTGAAACGCCGGCGGCACCGGCGAGCTTCTCTTCTTCCGATTTGGTGAGCGTGTGCGTGCGCCCGTGCAGGAAGCTGAAAATCACGCCGACGGCGACGCCCGCGTCTTTTGCCCACGCGTGCGCGGTGAGGCCGCGGCCGGACATGAAGCGGCGGAGCGCGTCGCGCCGCGCGTTTTTGTCGGTGGGCGGCTTACGACCCGCGACTTCGCTCATGATTTCGACCGGCTTCGAGCGATGGCGGACGAGGCGCGAGGCGGCGGCCGCGGCGGGGCGGCGAACGACGCGGCCCCGTTTGGCATCCGTCTTCTCGGCGCGGAAGGTGCCGGACTTGCCGCCCTCCTTTGTGAGGAGGCGGACGCTTTCGATGACGATGCCGCGCTCGGCGGCTTTAAGCATGTCGTAGATCGTGAGCGCGGCGACGGTTGCCGCGGTCAGCGCCTCCATCTCAACGCCGGTTTGTCCAGTGACTTTGACACTGGCGAGAATGCGGATCAGCGAACCTTCTTCGTCAGGCTCGCACGCGATGGTGACGCCTGAGATCGGCAGCGGGTGGCAGAGTGGGATGATCTCCGCCGTTTTCTTCGCGGCCATGATGCCCGCTATCCGAGCGGTGGCGAGAACGTCGCCCTTCGGCGCCGTTCCATCGAGCACAAGCGCCAATGTGTCGGGCTTCATGCGCACGATCGCTTCCGCCATCGCAGTGCGGGTGGTTGCGTCCTTGCTCGAGACGTCGACCATGCGGGCGTTGCCACCTTCGTCGATGTGGGTGAGCTTGCTCATGCGGCTCCTTTGAGCAGCGCGCGCGTGGCGGCGGTGACGTCGCTCTGGCGCATCAGGCTTTCGCCGACCAGGAATGCGCGCACGCCCGCCTGCGACAAACGAACGAGATCGGCGTGTGTGTTGATGCCGCTTTCGGCGACGACAAGCGTTGCTTTCGGCACCAGCGGCGCGAGCGTCTCCGTCACGGCGAGCGAAGTCTCGAACGTTTTCAGGTTGCGGTTGTTGATGCCGATCATGGCGGGTTCAAGTTTAAGCGCGCGGTCGAGTTCGGGGCGGTCGTGCACTTCGACAAGGACGTCCATGCCCCATTGCAGCGCCGTCGCGTTCAGGACCTGCGCTTCCTGGTCGGTGGCGGCGGCCATGATGATGAGGATGCAGTCGGCGCCGAGCGCGCGCGCTTCGACGACCTGATAAGGGTCGAACATGAAGTCCTTACGCAAGGCGGGAATACTCGCCGCAGCGCGGGCTTGGGTCAGGTATTCCTTCGCGCCCTGGAACGACGGTGTGTCGGTGAGCACGGAAAGGCAGGCGGCGCCGCCGGCATCGTAGGCGCGGGCGAGCGCGGGCGGGTCGAAGTGCTGGCGGATGATGCCTTTTGAGGGGCTCGCTTTCTTGATTTCGGCGATGAGGGCGAAGCGGCCTTGGTCGATGGCTTTGCGCAGCGCGCCGGCGAACGGGCGTACGGGAGCGGCGCGCTTGGCGGCCTGCTCGACCGTCCCGAGCGGAACTGAGGCTTTGTCGGAGGCGATCTCGACACGTTTGTAGGCGGCGATCTTGTCGAGCACGCCGGCGGTGTCGGCGTTCGAGGCGGCGACCAGGCGGGCGAGCGTGGCGCGGGCGCGGCCATCGTCGATCGCCTTTTGCGCGGCCTCGATGCCTTCGCGCAGATCGCGCACTTTACCGGCCACGATCAAAGCGGCAGCGGCGTTCAGCGCGACGATGTCGCGGAAGGCGCCGGCTTCGCCGTCGAGCATGCGGCGGATGGCGGCGGCGTTTTGCGCGGCGTCGCCGCCGAACAGCGCGTCCATGCGATGCGTGGGCAAGCCGACATCGCCGGGCGTGACAGTGAAGCGGCGCACTTGGCGGTGTTTGAGTTCGACGATGTGGGTCGGGCCCGTGACCGAGAGTTCGTCTAGGCCATCGGCGCCGTGCACGAGCCAGGCGTGTTCGGTGTCGAGTGTGTCCAACACGTGCGCGAGCGGCTCCAACCACCTGTCCGCGAACACGCCAATCAGCTGGCGCCTGACGCGCGCGGGGTTTGCGAGCGGGCCCAGCAGGTTGAAGATCGTGCGGAAGCCCAGCTGCTGGCGCACGGGGGCGACGTGCTTCATCGCGCTGTGATGGGCGGGCGCGAAGAGGAAGCCCAAGCCCGATTCATCGATGCAGCGGGATACTTGTTGCGGGGCGAGGTCGATCTTAACGCCGAGCGCCGCGAGCACGTCGGCGGAGCCGCTCTTCGACGATTGGGCGCGGTTGCCGTGTTTGGCGATCTTGACGCCGCAAGCGGCGGCGACGAACGCGGCGGCGGTTGAGATGTTCAGCGTTCCGAGACCGTCGCCGCCGGTGCCGCACGTGTCGATCGCGTCGGCAGGGGCGTCAACGGTGAGGGCGCGGGCGCGCATCGCGTTGGCGGCGGCGGCGATCTCATCCACGGTCTCGCCGCGCATGTGGAGCGCGGTCAGGAAGGCTGCGATCTGCGGCTCCGGCGCCTTGCCGTCCATGATCGTGTCGAAGGCTTCGGCGGCATCGGCGGCGGAGAGCGGCGTGCCGGATGCCGCTTTGGCGACCAGGATCTTGAAACGGTCGGCGCTCATGCGGCGCGCGCGAGTTCCAGAAAGTTTCGCAGGAGCGCGTGGCCGTGCTCGGTCGCAATACTCTCAGGGTGGAATTGGACGCCGTGGACAGGATGCTCGCGGTGCGAAAGGCCCATGATCACGCCGTCGTCGGACTCGGCGGTGATCGTCAGCGAGTTCGGCAACGTCGCGCGGTCGACAGTCAGCGAGTGATAGCGCGTCGCCTTGAAGCGGTCGGGCAGGTTGCGGAAGACGCCCAGGCCCTGGTGGCGGATCGTGCTGACCTTGCCGTGCATGGGGGCGGGGGCGCGGACGACCTTGCCGCCGTAGATCTGGCCGATCGTCTGGTGGCCGAGGCACACGCCTAGGATGGGGGTGGTTTCGCCCGCACGCTTGACGAGTTCGAGGCAGATCCCGGCTTTGTCCGGGTCGCAGGGGCCGGGGGACAAGACGATCGCCTCCGGGCGCTTGGCCAGTGCCTCGTCGACTGTGAGCTGGTCGTTGCGGACGACGTCCACGGTCGCGCCCAGCTGGCCCAGGTAATGAACCAGGTTCCAGGTAAAGCTGTCGTAGTTGTCGATCAGCAGGATCATCGACGTGCGGCCGG
>CAZJOM010000150.1:2285-5434 GCA_964547645.1 uncultured Flavobacteriaceae bacterium | reverse complement strand
GGCGGCGGAGCGGATCGGCATTCCGCACTACACGCTCGACTATGCGGAGCGGTTCCGGAAGTCTGTGATGGAAGATTTTGCCGCGTCTTACGCGCGCGGCGAAACGCCGATCCCCTGCGTTCGATGCAATGAGACGGTGAAGTTCCACGACCTTCTGAATGCGGCGAAGGATATGGGCGCGTCAGCGCTCATTACCGGGCACTATATCCGACGGGTCGAAGGTGCGAACGGACCGGCGCTGCACCGCGCGGTCGATGCGTCGCGCGATCAGTCATATTTCTTGTTTGCGACGACGCGAGCGCAGCTCGATTTTGTTCGCTTTCCTTTGGGCGGTTTGCCGAAGAGCGAGACGCGCGCGATTGCCGCGGAGCTTGGACTCGGGCTCGCCGACAAGCCCGACAGCCAGGACATCTGTTTCGTGCCGAACGGCAGGTACAGTGACATCGTGCAGAAGCTGAAGCCCGGCGCGATCGAACCGGGGGAGATCGTGGATCTCGCCGGTAAGGTGCTGGGCCGGCATGAGGGCGTGATCAACTTCACGGTCGGGCAGCGCAAGGGGCTCGGTCTGGGCCATCACGAGTCGCTATTCGTGATCCGCATCGATGCGGCGTCGCGGCGGGTCGTGGTGGGACCGCGCGAGGCGTTGGCGACGCGGCGGGTCTTTTTGCGCGATATGAATTGGCTGGATGCGCCGCTCAGCGACTCGCCACGAGCTGTGCTCGCGCGCGTGCGTTCGACGCGTGAACCGGTGCGTGCGGAAATCCGAGCGACGGCCAAGGGCGTCGAGGTCGAATTGCTCACCCGTGAAGAAGGCGTCGCGCCGGGGCAGGCCTGCGTGCTTTATGACGCGCCTGAGCCGACGCGCATGCTCGGCGGCGGCTGGATCGTGAAGGGCGAGGCGGCGCTGGCGGCCTGAGGTGGTGCTTTGCCTTGACAGGCTTGAGCCCCCCGCCTTACATCCCGCCCTCTTTTGGTTTGGCAGCGTAGCTCAGTGGTAGAGCAGGGGAATCATAATCCCTTGGTCGGCGGTTCAAATCCGTCCGCTGCTACCAAATTTTCCGCAACACACGTTGATTCAAAGCACCGTGACCCGGCTTCAACGGGAGCTTCGCGGGGCGCTGAGACTTTGACCAGGGGCAATGCCGCCGAACAAGCGGCTGAACCAGGATTGGTGTATGACGGGCCAGTCTTTGCGGAAGGGGCCATCATGTCTTCATTTGTTGCTGCGGTGGTGCAAGCCGCGCCCGTTGGATTCGATGTGGCGCGTACGCTTGTGAAGCTCGGCGATCTCGCGGCGGATGCGGCGCGGAAGGATGCGAAGATCGCGGTTTTTCCTGAAGCGTTTGTTTCGGCTTATCCAAAGGGGCTTGATTTCGGGGCGCGTGTTGGAGGGCGGACGGCTGAGGGGCGCGAGATGTTTCGGCGCTATTTCGAGAGCGCGATCGAGGTGCCGGGGCTGGCGACGGAGCAGATCGGCGAAATCGCGCGGGCGAACGCGCTGCAGCTTGTCGTCGGCGTCATCGAGCGCGACGCGGGCACACTCTACTGTACAGCGCTATTCTTCGGACCGGATGGGACGCTTCAAGGCAAGCACCGCAAGCTGATGCCGACAGCGATGGAGCGGTTGCTCTGGGGTTTTGGCGATGGGTCAACGCTACCGGTGATCGAGACGCCGCTGGGGCGTATCGGCGCCGTGATCTGTTGGGAGAACTACATGCCGCTGCTCAGGACGGCGATGTATGCGAAGGGCGTCGAGCTTTATTGCGCGCCAACCGTCGATTGCCGCCGGACCTGGGCGCCGTCGATGCGGCACATTGCGTTCGAGGGGCGGTGCTTTGTGTTGTCGGCGTGTCAGTTTGCGCGGCGCTCGGACTTTCCGGGTGACTATCCGTTCGACATGACGCCGCTCGCGGATGCGGACAACGATCCGGTGCTGATCGACGGCGGCAGTGTGATCGTCGATCCATTGGGCGAGATTTTGGCCGGGCCGCACTATGATGGCGAGCGCATTCTGACCGCGGAGATCGATCGTGCGGCGATCGTGCGGGGGAAGTACGATCTGGACGTGGTGGGGCACTATGCGCGGCCGGATGTTTTCGAGCTCCGCGTCGACGAGCGGCGTAAGGTCGGGGTGGTTCGCGAGGCTTAGGCGCCATTCCGCTTGACTTGGGCCTCGGTCGGGGACCATGAAGCGCGCCGGATTTGTGGGGATTCCCAGATGCCTGTCACGATCGAAGATGTCCGTCGCGCGGCTGAGGCGATTAGCGGGGCAGTTGAGCGGACGCCTTGCCATCATTCGCGGACCTTGTCGCAGCTGACGGGCGCTGACGTTTATCTCAAGTTCGAAAATTTGCAGTTCACCGCCTCGTTCAAGGAGCGTGGAGCGTTGAACAAGTTGCTGTCGCTTTCGGCATCTGAGCGAAAGGCTGGCGTGATCGCCATGTCGGCGGGCAATCATGCGCAGGGGGTTGCATATCATGCGTCGCGGCTCGGCATTCCCTCGACGATCGTGATGCCGGAATCGACGCCGTTCGTGAAGGTGAAGCACACCATGGGGCACGGCGCGCGCGTCGTGCAGAAGGGGGCGACACTCGCCGATAGCGACCGCATCGCGCATGAGATCGCGGCCAAAGACGGACTGGTGTTCGTGCATCCCTATGACGACGACAAGATCATCGCCGGGCAGGGGACGATCGCGCTTGAGATGCTTGAGGATTTTCCCGATCTCGACACGCTGGTCATTCCGGTCGGTGGCGGCGGGTTGATCTCCGGCATTGCGATTGCGGCGAAGGCTGTCAAACCTTCGATCCGGGTCGTGGGCGTCGAGACGGAGCTTTACCCGTCGATGTACAACGCGCTCAAAGGCGGCAATGCGCCGATCGGCGGGCAGACGATCGCGGAAGGTATCGCGGTCAAGAACGTCGGCGTTCGAACAAAGGACTTTTGTGCTCATCTACTCGACGACATTCTGCTCGTGTCGGAGGAATCGATCGAGCGTGCGATCGCACTGATGCTCTCGGTCGAAAAGACTGTCGTTGAGGGGGCGGGAGCGACGGGCTTTGCAGCGCTACTGCAGCATCCGGCGAAGTTCACCGGGCGCAAGGTCGGGCTTGTGCTTTGCGGCGGGAATATCGATCCGCGGCTGCTCT
>CAZJOM010000150.1:0-2185 GCA_964547645.1 uncultured Flavobacteriaceae bacterium | reverse complement strand
GGGCGCAAGGTCGGGCTTGTGCTTTGCGGCGGGAATATCGATCCGCGGCTGCTCTCGACCGTGATTATGCGGGAGCTGCAGCGCGAGGGGCGGATCCTCACTATCGCGGTTGAGATCGAAGACCGGCCGGGCATCTTGGCGCGGGTGGCGACGATCGTGGGCGAGGCCGGCGGCAATATCATCGAGGTTGCGCACAACCGCATGCTGACCGACGTGCCCGCGAAGGCGGCGGAGCTGCGCGTCAGCATGGAGACGCGCGATTCCGGCCATGCCCAGGCGATTTGCCAGGCGGTGCGCGACGCAGGTTACGGTGTGCGCGTGTTGGGAACGACGGCGCATCACTAGCGGGGCGGCGGCTTGCCCCGAATTGTGATGGTCGATGCCAATCCTGCCTTGAGCGGGCGCCCGGCATCGCCATGATGCTGGCCATGACGTTTCGAGACCGGCTTAAGCAGGAGTACGCGCGACGCCGCGCCGCCAATGCGCGGTACTCGTTGCGCGCGTTCGCGAAGCTGTTAGGGACCGACCACGCTTCCCTTTCCCAAATCATGCGCGGCAAGCGGCCCGTGCCGGCCGAGCATATCGGGCCGTGGGCGCGGAAGTTGAAACTTCCGAGCGAGGAAGTTGCGGTCTATTCCGCCGTTGCTCGCGTCGTCGATGCGCAGGTGCAGGCCGCGCAGGAGGCGTTGAGGCATTGGTCGGCCGAGGTGCTCAGCCTGCTTTCGATGCCGGTGCATCAAGAGATATTGCGCTTGTCGCGGACGGCTACGTTCAAGAGCGAGAGCCGATGGATCGCGGCGCAAACTGGCTCAAACGTCGACGACGTCAACATCGCGCTGAGCCGGATGTTGCGTCTTGGTCTTCTGGAAGTGGACGCGAAAGGGATATGGCGCGATCGAACGGGTCTGCGCGAGATAACGTCTGCCGGTTTCCGTAAGTTCATTGCCGAGCGCCTTCCCCATCCGTTGCAGCACAAAGGAGAGTGAGCATGGGAGACCCCGTGATGCAGTTTCAAATCCTGTCAAAGAGGCCAGATGATACGGCGGCGTTCTACGGCCGCTTGTTCGGTTGGCGGGTCGACGCGAACAACCCCATGGGTTATCGCCAAATCGACACGGGCTCGAAGGATGGCATACAAGGCGGCATTTGGCCGGCACCGCCGCAGGCGCAGGACTTCGTTCAGCTCTTCGTCGCCGTCACTGACGTGAAAGCGAAGGTGGCTGAGGCGCAGGCGATCGGCGCGAAGATTCTCATTCCGCCGACCGTGCTGCCGGAAGGCGACGAGATGGCTGTGTTGCACGATCCGAACGGGATGTCGTTTGCCGTGTGGCGGAAGCGAACTTGACGAGGAGTTTTTTGATCGATGCGGCTTGGCGATCAGGTGATTGGCGATCCGGCAACGGTAGCGGTGGTTGCGATGGGCGCATCGGATGTCGAAGGGATCGCGCGACTGATGTGCGAGCGGGAAGTTGCGGTTTGGTGGCCTGATGCCGATGCCGACGACTTCGAAGAGTATCTGACGCATGCCTATGTGACGCCGTTCCGGATCGTCGCAGCCCATGCAACCGTGGGGTTCCTGCAGGTCTATCACGCGAACAGCGATCCGTTTTGGGTGACGTTCGGCGTACCGGCAGAGACGTTTGGACTTGATCTTGCGATTGGCGTTGCAGCAGCACGCGACAGGGGCATCGGGCGCAAGGCTTTGCGTTTGATCGTGGAGCGGCTGTTCGCGCAGCCGGACGTCGTGCGCGTGCAGATCGATCCGGATCCTGAAAACGCGCGCGCCATTCGGGCGTTTCGTAGCGCGGGGTTTGTGGCGCACGGGGTGATGTCAGGGTATGAAGGTGAGCCGATGCTCTACATGACAATTGAGCCGCCCGCGGCCCCAGGCAGCGTCAGCGCTCGAACTTCACGCTGAGCACGATCGACGACATCGTTTTCTGCACGCCTTTGAGGTGGCCGATGGCGTCGAGGGTTGTGTCGATCTTGGCGGTTGTTTCGGCGGCGACTTCGGCCATCATGTCGAAGGTGCCGCTGATGGCGGCGAGCGAGCGGACCTCAGGCATCTTTTTCAGGTCGCCTGTGACGCTTGCCGCCATCTTGGGATCGACGCTGATCATCACATGGGCGGCGATTTGGCGTTCGGCGAAATCTTCGCCGCTTCGGATCGTGTAGCCGGCGATGA
>CAZJOM010000149.1:0-5594 GCA_964547645.1 uncultured Flavobacteriaceae bacterium | reverse complement strand
AGGATGTTGCGCTTCACGCCGTAGTCGATGACGACGACGTTGAAGCGCGGTGTCTTCTGCGCGCCGTAGCCCTTGCCCCAGTCCCAACGCTTTTCGTCGAGCGTCCAGGTCTGGCGGGCGGTCACATCTTTGGCGAGGTCCATGCCTTCGAGGCCGGGCCAGCTTGCGGCTTCTTTCTTAAGTGCCGCGATGTCAAACGTGCCGGTGGCGTCGTGCGCGATCACGCCGTTCGGCATGCCGTTCTCGCGGATCAGGCGCGTGAGGCGGCGCGTGTCGATGCCGCCCAAGGCCACGATGTTGTGTCGCTTCAACCAGATGTCGAGGTGTTGGGCGTTGCGGTAGTTCGACGGGTCGGTGATCGAGCCCTTCATGATCATACCGCGCGCGGCAGGCGTGACCGTCTCGATGTCTTCGGCGTTCGTGCCGACGTTGCCGATGTGGGGGAAGGTGAAGCAGATGATCTGCGCAGCGTAGGAGGGGTCCGTCAGGATTTCCTGATAGCCCGTCATCGCGGTATTGAAGCAGACTTCGCCGACCGCTTTGCCTGTCGCGCCGAGGCCGAAACCCTCAAAAACGGTGCCGTCGGCGAGCACAAGTGCGCCCGTGATTCGTTTCCGCGCGCGGGCAGGGCCCTTGTCGCGGGGGCTTTCGGTCATCGTCATTTTGGTTCGCGGCTTTGCGGGGGCTGAGCCTTCGGCCCGCAAATTCGGCGGACCATAAGTGAGGCGATTTGGCGGCGTCAAGGAATGCGCGGCACCCCGTCCACAAGGGAGAACACATTTTCCCGCCAAAGGGTTAGGCCTGACGGCGGGTGCGGCTGTATGTTCCGGGGCTACCACTTACGGAATTGAGGAGCGTTCCCATGTTGCGGGACAAATTCACGGCGGCCTTGAAGGAGGCCATGCTGGCCAAGGATCAGCGGCGGGTGTCGACCGTGCGGTTGATCATGGCGGCGCTGAAGGACAAGGACATCGAGGCGCGCGGGCTTGGTCGCGAAAAGGCGACCGAGGATGAAATCCTGGGGCTCTTGCAGAAGATGATCAAGCAGCGCGCGGAGTCGATCGAGACTTACGACAAGCACGGGCGGCCGGAGTTGGCGCAGCAGGAGCGCGAGGAGAAGACGATCATCGAGAGCTATCTGCCGGCGCAGATGTCGGCCGACGATGTGCGCGCGGCGGTGAAGGCGGCGGTCGCCGCGACCGGGGCGGCGTCGGTGAAGGACATGGGCAAGGTGATGGCGGAGCTGAAAGCCAAGTTCGCCGGGAAGATGGATTTCGCGAAAGCGAATGGGGTGGTGAAGGAGATGCTGACGCCACCCGCGTAACAACTACTTCGTCATGGCCGGGCTTGACCCGGCCACCCAGGGACGCTGCACGAGCTTGAAAAGAATGACTCACACGATGACACGATGGAACGATGGGCGCTTCGCGCCGCACGCGCGTCATCCTTTCATCGTGTCATCGTGTGAGATTTTCTTGGTTTGTGCGCGCGTCCCTGGGTGGCCGGGTCAAGCCCGGCCATGACGACTTAAAGACTGAGCGCAGGGCTATGCGCTTCACCCCGCGATTTGTTGAGGAGCTTCGTGATCGGGTTCGCGTGACGGATGTCGTCGGGCGGAAAGTGAAGCTTGCGCGGCGGGGGCGGAACTATCTGGGGCTTTGTCCGTTCCACAACGAGAAGACACCTTCGTTCTCGGTGAATGCGGAGAAGGGGTTCTATCACTGCTTCGGTTGCGGGGTGCATGGCGACATCATCTCGTTCGTGATGGAGACCGAGGGGCTTTCGTTTCCGGAGGCAATTGAGAAGCTTGCCTCGGAAGCCGGCATGGAACTGCCGGCGCGCGATGCGCGGGATGATGAGCGCGAGAAGGCGCGGCGGTCGCTTACCGATGTGATGGAGTTGGCGGCGGCGTTTTTTCAAGCCGAGCTGAAGGGCGCGCGCGGCGCGAAGGCGAGAGCTTATCTCGATGGGCGTCAACTCACGGGGCCCGCGGTCGAGCCGTTCCGGTTGGGCTTCGCGCCGGACTCGCGCTCGGCGTTGAAGGAGCACTTGGCGGGCAAGGGCGTCAGCATCGAGGACATGGTCGAGGCCGGTCTGCTGGTGACGCCGGATGACGGCGGCGCGCCGTATGATCGCTTTCGCGGGCGGGTGATCTTTCCGATTGTCGATACGCGCGGGCGGGTGATTGCGTTCGGCGGCCGGACACTCGATCCCGAGGGCAAGCCGAAGTATCTGAACTCGCCGGAGACGCCGCTCTTCAAGAAGAGCACGGTGTTGTTCAACATGGGTTCGGCGCGCAAGGCGGCGTCTCAGGGCGCGATGCTGATCGCGGTTGAAGGTTATGTCGACGTGATCGCGCTGGTCGCGGCCGGGTTCGAGGGTGCGGTGGCGCCGCTTGGCACGGCGCTCACCGAAGAGCACTTGCAGATGATGTGGCGGATCGCGCCGGAGCCGGTGCTCTGCTTCGACGGCGATGCGGCGGGCATCAAGGCCGCGCAGCGCGGGATCGATCTGGCGCTGCCGTTGTTGGAGCCGGGGCAGTCGTTGCGCTTTGCGCTGCTGCCGGGCGGGCAGGATCCAGACGATCTGATCCGCGCGAAGGGTTCGGCCGCGATGCAGGCGGTGCTGAACGAGGCAGTGGGTTTGGCCGACATGCTTTGGCGGCGGGAGATTGCTGACGCCGATCTTGCTACGCCCGAGCGGCGCGCGGGGGCCGAGCAGGGGCTGATGAAGCTGATCGAAGAGATCCGCGAGCCGAAGGTCCGCGAGCACTACCGCACGATGATGCGCGAGAAGTTGCGGGCTTTGTTTTCGCCAGCGGGCGAGCCGCGGGGCCAAGGGCCTGCCGGGCGGCGGGAGCCGTGGACGCCGCGCTTCCAGCGCGGGCCATTTAAGCAGGAGCGGCCGGGGGCCCGGCCCGCCTGGACCCCTCCGGTGTCGGACGCGGTGCGGCGTTCCGCAGCAGGGCGCGGGCAGGCGGCCATGAGTGCCATCACCGCGGAGGCGCTAATCCTGGCCGCTTTGGTGCATCCGACACTTTTGGAAGAGTTCTCGGAGGCCTATGCAAATCTGCCGATTTCCGAGGCAAAACTTGACAATATCAGGCGTGAACTCCTACATGCCGCGTCTTTGGGACAATCCCTTGACAGTCAAGGCTTACGCGACCACCTCAGGCAAAGGGGGCTCGGGGACGTTTGCGAGCAGTTGGAGCGGCGGCCGATGCTCAAATCGATAGCCATGACGCGGCGCGAGACGCCCCAGGCGGTCGTGCTGCGCGACTTTCAACACGTGCTCGCGCGTCATCGCAAGCTGACAGAGCTTGAAGCCGAGCATGCGCAGATCGCCGAAGCGTTGAAGCGCGACACGACCGAGGAAAACATGGCCCGGTTGCGCGCGATCGCGAATGAAATGAATTCCGTGGCCGGGGCAGAGGCTGGACCGCCTGATGCCTTCTAAAGACAGACGCGGCGGTAAAGCGAAAGCGAGCCGTCCGATGTGGCCCTTTAGCCTTTTTATGCCGAGCCGAACCGACGCCGTGACGACGAAGAAGAAGATGCCAGATCGCAAAGCCGTGACCACCAAAGAGAAGCCAAGCGCCAAGACCGAGAAGAAACCCGCGGGTAAATCCGCGGTTAAGGCGCCTGCGAAGCCCGAGGTCAAGAAGCCTCAGGATCTGAAGTCGATCCTGAAGGCGATGGTCAAGCCTTTGCCGCCGCCGAAGCCGAAACCAGCGAAGGTAACAGCTACCCCCGATGCGACCGGCACCACAAAATCCCCGCAATCGAACTCACCCGGACAAGCAATGACAAAAACAACGACGACCGCCGCCAAGGCGTCGCAGCGACCTCTCGTCCAACAGGGTAAGCCTGCGGCGAAGGGGAAGGGCGACGGCGAGGGGCAGCAAGGTCAGAGCGAAGAGCGCGGCGATCCGCTGCTCGATCTGACCGATGCGGCCGTGAAGAAGATGATCGCGCGCGCTAAGCAGCGCGGCTTCATCACGCTCGACGAGTTGAACAAGGTGATGCCGTCGGAGCAGGTGTCGTCGGAGCAGATCGAAGACACGATGGCGATGCTGAGCGACATGGGCATCAACGTCGTCGAGACGGAAGAGAAGGAAGAAGAGGGTGAGGGCGGCGCCGTCGCGATGGCGCAGGAAGAATCCGCCGTCACGAAGGTCGAGACCGAAGCCGTCGAGCGCACGGACGATCCGGTGCGCATGTATCTGCGCGAGATGGGCTCGGTCGAGCTTTTGTCGCGCGAAGGCGAAATCGCGATCGCCAAGCGTATCGAGGCCGGCCGCGAGTTGATGATCGGCGCCTTGTGCGAAAGCCCGCTGACTTTCGAAGCGATCATGGTGTGGCGCGACGAGCTGAACGAAGGCAAGATTCTGCTGCGCGACATCATCGATCTGGAAGCCACCTATGGCGGCGGTCCGGAAGCGAAGGCGATGGCGGCCGAGGGCGGCATCGTGGTGCCGCCTGAGTTTGCGGGCGCGGCACCCGGCGCACCGCCGATGCCAAAGCCGTTTGTGCCGCCAAAGCCAGTGCTGCGCGTCGTGCCGCCACCGGCGCCGAAGCCTGTCGTGCAGCGCGTCGATCCGGACGACATCACCGCCGTCGAAGCGCCGACGCGCGTCGAAGAAGACACGGGCGAGGACGACGAGGGCAGCCTCTCGCTCGCCGCGATGGAAGCGGCGTTGAAGCCGAAGATCCTGGAGACGTTCGACGAGATCGCGAACCGCTATAAGAAGCTCGGCAAGCTGCAGGACGCCGAGGTTGAGGCGCACCTGTCGTCGGAAGAGCTGTCGACGAGCCAGGACCGGCGCTTCAAGAAGCTGAAGAACGAGACGGTCGAGCACGTGAAGAGCCTGCGGTTGAACAACAACCGCATCGAGTCCTTGGTCGAGCAGATGTACTCGATCAACAAGCGCATGGTGATGATCGAGTCGCGCTTGCTGCGTCTGGCGGAGTCGCACGGCGTCGCGCGCGAAGACTTCTTGAAGGAGTACGAGGGCGAGGAACTCGATCCGAACTGGATCCGCCGCGTCGGCCGTCTGACGCGCCGGGGCTGGAAGGAGTTCGCCTCGGACGAGCGCGATCGCGCTCGCGATCTGCGGATGGAGATTCAGACGCTGGCGCAGGAAATGCGTCAGCCGATCACCGAGTTCAAGCGCATCGTGCGCACGGTGCAGAAGGGCGAGCGCGAAGCCCGCCAGGCGAAGAAGGAAATGGTCGAGGCGAACCTGCGCCTCGTGATTTCGATCGCGAAGAAGTACACGAACCGTGGGCTGCAGTTCCTGGATCTCATTCAGGAAGGCAATATCGGCCTCATGAAGGCGGTCGATAAGTTCGAGTACCGGCGCGGTTACAAGTTCTCGACCTATGCAACGTGGTGGATCCGGCAGGCAATCACGCGTTCGATCGCCGATCAGGCGCGCACGATCCGCATTCCGGTCCACATGATCGAGACGATCAACAAGCTGGTGCGAACCTCGCGCCAGATGCTGCACGAAATCGGCCGCGAGCCGACGCCGGAAGAACTCGCCGAGAAGCTGGCGATGCCTTTGGAGAAGGTGCGCAAGGTGTTGAAGATCG
>CAZJOM010000148.1:0-5659 GCA_964547645.1 uncultured Flavobacteriaceae bacterium | reverse complement strand
GTCGCCTTCGATCCGGTGAAGCAAGTCGTCTATGCGAACACCAGCCGGCTGCTGCATCGGATCACGCTATTTCCGGCGGCCGAGTTCGAAACCCTGGATGAGAAGTTTCCCGATCGCGAGGTGTCGCCGCAGCGCGGGGCGCCGTTCGGAATGATCCGCGACACGTTGCTGTCGCCGCTGGGTTTGCCGTGCAATCCGCCGCCTTGGGGTGTGCTGGCGGCGGTCGATCTGAAGACGGGCAAGGTCACATGGGAATCGACGCTCGGCACGACGGAGGAGTTGGCGCCGCTCGGTATTGCGCTCCATACGGGGACGCCGACGTTGGGCGGACCGCTCGTTACGGCGGGCGGTCTCGTGTTCATTGGGGCCGCGATGGACAAGTATCTACGGGCGTTCGACGCGGCGACGGGGGAGGAGCTTTGGCAAGGCCGGTTGCCGGCACCGGGGATCGCGACGCCGATGACCTATGAATGGAAGGGGCGTCAGTTCGTCGTCATCGCCGCCGGCGGGCACGGCGATGCGGGCGAGACCGGGCGCAGCGACAGCTTCGTCGCGTTCGCGGTCGCAGGGCCGAACGATCCGAAGCCGGCCTGGTGGTCACGCAAAATCGACCGGCCGGGCGGGCGGATGTGGATCAACTTCGCGCTGGTGTTCGCGGGGACGCTGGTAGTCGTCGGCGGGCTGTGGTGGCTGATCAAGCGTTGGCGCGCGCGGCGGTAAAAGAAGAAGTAAAATTCACCACAAAGCCACGAAGGGCACGAAGAAGAATTCTCACACGACGAAGCGACGGCGTGACGATGATGAGATTCTTCGCGCACCGCAGGTGCGCTATCGATCTCGCAATGGCGCTTCGCGCCGAGGGAAGTGCGTCGTTTCTTCGTGCCCTTCGTGGCTTTGTGGTGAATTTTTCTTTCTACATCAACACGCGCACGATCAGGCCAAGGCCAGCACAGGCAGCGAGCAGCCATACGATCGGCGTCTTGAATCGCAGCAGCGCGATGAGGGCTGCCGTGGCGATGGCCAGAGCGATCGGGTCGAGCGTTGCCACGTCGGGGACTTGCAGGTGCAGCGGGCCGAGGGCGAGCGTGTCGACTTTGGCGAAGGTGACGTGCAGAGCGAACCAGATCGCGAGGTTTAGAATCACGCCAACAACGGCGGCGGTGATGGCGGCTAGGGCCGCCGAAGCGTGACGGTTTTCGCGAACATGTTCGGCGTAGGGCGCGCCGGCGAAAATCCAGAGGAACGACGGCACGAACGTCACCCAGAGGGTGATCCCTGCGCCGGCCACGCCTTGGAGCATGCCGCCGCTGCGAAAGCCCGCGAGAAAACCTACGTGCTGCAGCACTAGGATCAGCGGGCCTGGTGTCGTTTCGGCCAGCGCAAGGCCTTCAAGCATTTCAGGCGCGGTCAGCCAGCTGTAAGTCGCGACCGCTTCCTGCGCGACGTAGGCGAGCACGGCGTAGGCGCCACCGAACGTTACGATCGACATCGTTGAGAAGAATGTTGCCAGTTTCGTGAAGACGTTCCCGGGGCCCATCATGATCGCGATCAGCGCGACCGGCAGCAGCCAGATAGCGAGCCACGTGAGCGCCGTGACGGCTGTGCGACTGCTGTTGGGTTTCGTGTGCTCGAGTTCGCCGCGTGCGAAGGCGGCGTCGACGGCGAAGGTGCCGCCCTCGTGGCCATGGGCGGCGTGGCCCTTGGCGCGGAACTGATCGGGGGCGTAGTTGGCGCCGATCAGGCCGATGAGGGCTGCCGCGAGCACGACGAGCGGGAAGGGGATCGCGAAGAAAAACAAGGCGACGAAGGCGGCGGCCGCGATCCAGACCATGGCTGCGCCGTTGAAGGCGCGCTTGGCGATGCGGAAGATCGCCTCGATGACGATGGCAAGCACGGCCGCCTTCACGCCGTAAAAGATCGCACTCACGACGGCGAGATCGGCGTAGTTCACGTAGAGAATGCTCAAGGTGAGCATCACCAGTGCGCCCGGCAGGATGAACAGGAGGCCGGCCGCCAAGCCTCCCTTCACGCCGTGCATCAGCCAACCGACATAGGTCGCAAGTTGCTGGGCCTCCGGACCCGGGAGCAGCATGCAGTAGTTCAGCGCGTGAAAGTAGCGCGCGTCGCTTATCCACTTCTTCTCCTCGACTAGGAGTTTGTGCATCAACGCAATCTGCCCCGCCGGTCCGCCGAAGTTGACGCAACCGATATAGGCCCATATGCGGAGCGCTTCGCCGAAGGTGGGGAGGGTCATCGGTTTTCTTTCATCCGTACACGGGCTAATTATCCCGGGCGCCGTTCGAGAACGAGCATGCGCCAGGCGAGTGCGATGTAGACGAGACCCGCGGTGCCGTCGAGCCAGGCGCGGACTCGCCGGTTGCGGGCCAACGTTTCGGCCGCGCGCCCGGAGGCGATCGATAAGGCTCCCAGCCAGAGGATGCCGATCAGAATGTGGATCGTCGCCAGGACAACGATCTGCAGCGGCACGCTGCCGAGCGAGGCGCTGGTGAACTGCGGCAGAAACGCGACGTAGAAAATGCCGACCTTGGGATTGAGTACATTCGTGAGCGCGCCGCGGCGGAAGGCATCCCACGATGCGGTCTCTCCGGCGGTTTCGGGTCGCGGGCCTTCCTCTCGAAGGCCTTTGTACGCCGCGCGAAGCGCGCCGATGCCGATCCACAGAAGATAGAGCGCGCCAGCGATGCGCAGTGCCTCGAACGCGGCCGGTGAGGCGGCGATCAGCGCCGAGATGCCGAGTGCCGCCATCGTCGCGTGGGCGAGGCAGCCCGCGGCAATGCCAAGTGTGGCGGCCAAGCCCGCACGGGCCCCACCGGATGCGCTGGAAGCCAGTACGAACATCGTGTCCGGTCCGGGCGAAAGTGTCAGCGCGGTCGCGGAGGCGAGGTAGGCCAAGAGTAGGTTTGGATCGATCGGCATTGGTTTCTCAGCGTTGCGAAAGCGGGCCGCCGTCATGAGGTTACGCGATTTTCGGCGGCCAGGCGTGAGTTTCGTCGCGCGTCTGCAAGAGCCACGCGCAAAAGGCGTCGTACATCGTCAAACCTTGACGCAGCAACTCGTGATCGTCGGCGTAGAGATCTCGCTAGAATCTTCCGCCGCCGGCCGCTTGGATTTCTTGGGCGGCGGCCATGATGAGCAGGAGGCCGACCATGACGGTCAGGCCGACGCTGCCGGCTTGGAAGCCCCAATAGATCACGAGCAGCCCGACGCCGACGCCGATGTAACCGGTGATCACGCGGGCGCGGTTCGTCGGTATGAAGTTGGAGAGCACGGCGGCGGCAATCTTGCCACCGTCGAGCGGGAAGCCGGGCAGGAGATTGAACGCACCCAGGAAAAGGTTCGCCCAGGCGAGATTGTAAGCGACGAAGCCGGGGCTCTCGACCTGGCCGATGTACCAATAGAGCGCGCCCGCGATCAGCAAGTTGACGGCGGGGCCGGCAAACGAAATAACGATTTGCTGGAACGGCGTGCGCGCCGCACCCATCAGACGCGCGTATCCGCCGAAGAACGTCAGCGTCACGTCCATCGTGCGGATGTTGAACAGCCAGCCGCCGAAGGCATGGCCCATCTCGTGCAGATAGATGCTGAAGAAGAGCAAGACCGCGTAGGTGGCGGAGTCCAGCGCGCCGGGCAGGCCGTGTCTAATGAAGCCGTTCGCCACGATGAAGAGCGCGAGCAGCAACATCGTCGGATCGAACCGGACATAGACGCCGAAAATCTTACCGATCGAAATCGGCGTTCCCATGCCCATGGCGGACCCCTTCAGCCGAAGACGCGGCGGAATATCGTATCGACGTGCTTCAGGTGATAGGCGAGATCGAACAGGCCTTCAAGCTCACGCGGGGTGAGGGCTTTTGTGACCTCTGCGTCTGCTTTCAAATTTTCGAGGAAGGACGTGCCCGTGCGGCCGTGGTGCATGTTGTTCCAGACGGGCATCGCGTTGCGTTGAACAAGGCGGTAGGCGTCTTCGCGGGCGACGCCTTTTTGCGTGAGGGCCAGCATCACGCGCTGCGAATGGATGAGGCCGCCGAGCAGGTCCAGGTTCCGTTGCATCCGCTCCGGGTAAACGACGAGCTTTTCGACGACGTCGGCGAGGCGGTTCAGCGCGAAGTCGAGGGTGATCGTGGCGTCCGGACCGATCATGCGCTCGACCGAGGAGTGCGAGATGTCGCGCTCGTGCCAGAGCGCGACGTTCTCCATCGCGGGCATGGCGAAGGCGCGAACCATGCGGGCGAGGCCGGTGAGGTTTTCGGTCAAGACCGGATTGCGCTTGTGCGGCATCGCGGAGGAGCCTTTTTGGCCTTCCGAAAAATACTCCTCCGCTTCGAGCACTTCGGTGCGCTGCAGGTGACGGATTTCGGTCGCGACGTGCTCGACGGAGGAGGCGACGACGCCGAGGGCGGCGAAGAACGCGGCGTGGCGGTCGCGCGGGATCACTTGCGTCGAGACCGGCTCGGGTTTGAGGCCGAGTGCCTTGGCCACGTGTTCCTCGACGCGGGGGTCGACCTGCGCGAAAGTGCCGACTGCGCCGGAAATGGCGCAGGTTGCGATTTCTTCGCGGGCGACGATGAGGCGTTGGCGGGCGCGTTCGAATTCGACGTAGAAGCCGGCGAGCTTCACGCCGAACGTCGTGGGCTCGGCGTGAATGCCGTGGCTGCGGCCGATGGTGGGTGTCATCTTGTGTTCGAGCGCGCGCTTCTTGAGGGCGGCCAGAACCTTGTCGGCGCCGGCGATCAGGATGTCGGCGGCGCGCTTCAGCTGTACGGCAAGGCAGGTGTCGAGAACGTCGCTCGACGTCATGCCCTGATGCACGAAGCGCGCGTCGGGGCCGACGAACTCGGCGAGGTGGGTCAGGAACGCGATGACGTCGTGCTTCACTTCGCGTTCGATCGCGTCGATCTTGGCGACGTCGAACTTCGCGGCGCCGCCTTTCTCCCAGATCGTCTTGGCGGCGGATTTGGGGATGACGCCGAGCTCAGCCAGCGCGTCAGCCGCGTGCGCCTCGATCTCGAACCAAATGCGGAACTTCGTCTCCGGCGACCAGATCGCGGTCATCTCCGGGCGGGAATAGCGTGGGATCATTTGTGACTCGCAGGATTGTTGTGCTTCCCCCCTTGCGGGGGAAGCTGGCGCGCCTGAAGAGCGGGACTGATGGGGGGGACCGCGTGCAAAGCACGCGCGCTGTCGCGCGTTACCCCCCATCCGTCTCGCCGCTGCGCGGCGATCCACCTTCCCCCGCAAGGGGGGAAGGCTGAGTTGTGGGAGCGTTCGTTCACGCCACTGCCTTCAATGACTCTTCCAGGATCGAGAGTCCTTCATCCAGCACCTTGTCCTCCACCGTTATCGGCACGAGCACGCGCACGCCATTGCCGTAAAGGCCGCAGGTGAGGAGGATGAGGCCGCGTTTGAGGGCTTCGGCGGTGAGGCGTTTCGTCCGGTCGGCGTCGGGTTCGTGGGAGCCGCGGCTCTTCACCAAGTCGAACGCGACCATGGCGCCTAGCCCGCGGATGTCGTCCATCGGCGGCAGGTCGTTGCGCATCGACATTTGTTTGAGGCGCGCCATCAGCTTCTCGCCGAGGGTCACGGCCTTATCCAGGATGCGTTCCTCCTTGATCACGTCGAGCACTGCGATGCCGGCGGC
>CAZJOM010000147.1:0-5779 GCA_964547645.1 uncultured Flavobacteriaceae bacterium | reverse complement strand
TCGCCGTGCGGGTGGTACTTACCGATCACGTCGCCGACGACGCGCGCCGACTTGCGATAGGACTTGTTGTGCGTATAGCCCGCCTCGTGCATCGAATAGAGAATGCGCCGGTGCACGGGCTTCAACCCGTCGCGCGCATCGGGGAGCGCACGGCTCACGATCACGCTCATCGCGTAATCGAGATACGAACGCTTCATCTCATCTTCGATCGAGATCGGATGAATCTCGCCGCCTGGCGTGCCGGATGATCCGGCCGCCGGCTTATCGTCTTTGGAGCCGGACAAAGGAGGTTTTTCGATACAGTTGGAACGCGGCCGGACCATACCCGCTCGCCCCCGCGAATCCTAGGAAATTTAGGCGCGATTTCCCCATCGCTGAGCCGCAGAAAACGGCCATTTTTTGGGGTGCGGCAACGTCAGTGAAGTCAGGGCCGAATTCGCACCGCCGCGAAGCCCCCGCCGGGGGTCCGGAAGTTGGTCGTTTGCCCCCGATACACCCGCGCCAGCCGCATGAACGGCGAGGCGCCATACGCAAAGGTTCGCACATCGAAACGCATCGGCTCGGCGCCGGGAACGTCAACGCGCGGCGCCTCAACTCGCGCCTGGGCAACGTAGTCCGCGCGCGCCGCGATTTGCGCCCACGTCGTCGCGGTGAGCTTCGCGCCGTCGTAGACGGCGCGCGAACCGAAACCGCTCATCGGTTTGAAATAGTACTGCGCGCGCGTCGCCCACAGCTCAGTTGCGTTCGCGGGCGTGAGCGCGACCGTTCGCGGGATAACGTCGATCAGCGCCTGGCGCGCCGCTTCGCTCACGCCAGCATCGCGCAGGAAAGCCACATCGCCGAGCCGCACCAAGTTGCGCTTGCACGCGAGCAAAGCGTGAGTGCGCGGATCCGGCGTTAGCACGACCGCACCGGCCAGTAGCGCTTCGCGGATCGCCGCGTCCTCCGCGCGCTCAAGCGAGAAGCTGGTGAGGCGATTGTAGACGAGGTCGATCGCCGTCGCGCCATGCCAAAGACGCCCGTCGCGAAAGGTCAGCGCGCGAGGATCCGCAATCGTCGCCGCGACACCGGCATCGCGCAACATCCGCTGGGCTAACTCAAACTCAAGCTTGAGAAACTGCTCTCCCGGGTTGTCATCGACAATCGCGACAGTCCGCAGTGCGCCCTTGCCCGCCAGCGCCCACTCGGCGCGAAAGTGCTGTACAAAGAGATGCGCCCAAGCGCCAAGCGGATGAGCGTCGGCATTTCCTTGATTCCAACCCATCTGATCGATCAGCGCGCCGAAGAACGCACCACCGGCGTTCGTATTGATCTCGATGAGCTTTGGCCCCGCTTCCGTCAGATGAAAATCAAAGCCCGTGAACAGACCTTTGATGCGCTGCGGCGCGTCCCGCGCGATCGGCGGCGCGGCGGCCAGCGCCACGTCCTGATAGAGCGGCGTCGCGACAACCTCATGAACGGCGGCAATGACCTCATCCATCCGCCACGCATCGAGCGCGGAGATCGTGACATCCGCCTTGGCGCGCTTCGGGGCGAGTTCCGCGGCATAGTCCGCGCAACAGGCCGGCTCGGCAATGCGATCACGTTCAGGCGCGAGCAAGGTCATGCGGGAGCTCGCTACTGGTGCGCGCAAACGGCGAAAGCCAGATGATCGCGTCGGAAAAGGTGTCGGGATCGATCTGGTAGAGCATCCACCGCCCCTGCTTCTGCGCGCGCACGAAGCCGGCGTCGATGAGAAGCTTCATGTGGTGGCTGACCGTCGCTTGAGAAACGCCCAGCAGCCGCTCGATATCGCAGGCGCAAACGACGCCGTCGAGCGCGCAACACACGCCCTCAGGCTTGCGCAGAAACTGCAAAATCTTGATCCGGACGGGATCGCTCAGCGCTTTGAAAATGCGGTCGGGGCTCATACCCCTCCATATATAGATAGATTTCGATATGTCAATGAGTAACCAGCGTTGACTTATCGCCCGCGGGAATTGCCGTGAACAGAAACAAGCCCGCGAGAACCAGCAACCCGGCGGTCACCGCCCCCGGGAAGTACACGTTCATCGTCAGCGCCGCATAAAGATGCGCCGCGCCATTGGCCGTCAAAAACGCCGCGAACATGTAGGACGCCAGCCGCATCGGCCCACGCTTTGCGTAGACCAAATATGTCAGCGCGAAGAGCAACACCGCCGCGCCGATCAGGTTCGTCAGCCACATATCGTAGCGATACTCCGGCAACTTGATCACCGGAAACACGTTGTTCAAAAACATCCCGAAGTCGGCGTAGACGCCGAACGAGCCATTCGCGATCTCCTCGCCGATATGAATGGCAAAGGCGACGCACGCCAGAAACCAAGCCACCGTCCAACGATCAATCCCGGCACGCATGAAATGTCCCTCCGTAGGAGACCTTAGCATCCTAGCGCCGGTCACCCCCGTCCTTGCGCTAGATCAAGCCGCTTGACGCGACCCATCTGATTCGATAGAAATCTAATTAGACAAACATGGAATTAGATCATGGGTGACTCAACCGAACTCCTGCAGTTCTTCAAGGCGCTGGCCCACGAAAGCCGGTTGCGCCTTGTCGGCCTGCTCGCCGAACGCGAGCGCAGCGTTCAAGAACTCGCCGCGTTGGTGGCGCTGAAAGAGCCAACCGTCTCGCATCACCTCGCGATGCTGAAGGAAGCCGGTCTCGTCAGCCTGCGCCAGGACGGCAACACGCACTGGTACGCACTCGAAACGAAAACGCTGTCGCAGCGCGCGCGCACAATCTTGGTCAAGGAAAACCTCGCCGAGCTCGCACCGGCCGCTGCGCAAGACGACAAAGCCGTGCGCAACTACCTCACTCCCGACGGCCGCCTGAAAGCCTTCCCCGCCACGCCGAAGAAGCGCCGCCCGATCCTGGTCTGGCTCACCCGCCACTTCGACGAAGGCCGCACCTACAGCGAGGCCGAGGTCAACGAAATCATCGAACGCCGCCACCACGACCGCGAAACCTTCCGCCGCGAAATGGTCGGTCACAAGATGCTCGCCCGCAAAGGCGGCCAATACTGGCGCCTGCCCGAGGCGGAGTGGGTGGCCTAGCGCCATTCACGATCCCGCACGCGGCCTCGCTCGCGAGAGCCGATCGGAAGCATTGGCGCCTTGAATGAAACGTCATGCCGCGGCGCCGAAAGCGTTGCCGCGGCGGAGGCACCAAGCAACCCGGCAACAGCCGCCTTCGCGCCAGCATCGAAATCGCCAAACGCCCGCTGCAATTCGTCGAGGCACCAAGCGCGATAGGGGCTAACCGGCGTCTCGAACGAACCGCCGTGATCGGCGAACCGCACGGTCTTCGCTCCCGCCGCAACGGCGATCGCGTTTGCCTGCATGTAGGGCAGATGCGTTTCGACCGCCAAGCGCAACAGCGCCCGCGCACTTGGCGGCACCGCGGCGATCTCCGCCGCGCGCTCGAACTGCGCCGGCTCGATCGCCCACAGCCGCGCGACCCACGCCAGCGTTCGCGGTGCCACCTCGCGCATGATCTTTGCCGGCGTCGGATCGGAGAAGAAATGCCGGAACATCGAACCGAAGAGCCCGAAGTCGGCTTCGGTGGGACGAGTACCGAATACGAACGGATTGCTTTCGAGCGCCGCCTCCATCGCGGTCAGCACATCGAAATAGAGATGCTCGATCGCGTGCCGCGTCGCGGGCGTGACCCCGTCCTTGCGCAGATACACACCCTGCTGCCGCCGCAAGATCAGCTGCCGCCGCGCCGCAAAGGGCAGCTTCACATCGCGCAACATCCCGCGCGCCAGCCGCCCGCTCATCAGCCGCGCATCATCGGCAAACGCCCACCGATAGTAGAGCGCCGGACGCCACAATGACTCATCGCCAAAGTCTTCGATGAGCCGAGACGTAAACCGCACCAACGGATCGCGCGGCGAAATCGCGGGCTGAGGCCGCACCATCTCAAAGTGCCGGATGATCAGCGTCGTGTCGGTGAGCCACGTCCCATCCGGACACTCGACCTGAGGCATCTGGCGAAACCCAGTCGCCCGCGCACAGGCAGCGAAACTCCCCGTGGTCATCTCACGAAGGACATAAGCAATGCCCTTCGCCCGGAAGTAAGCCTCTAGCTTTCCCGTGAAGTACGAGAGATCAAGCCCGTGGACGACGTACGGCTTTGTCATCGTCCCAAAGCCGCAGGTTCGCGACGCACGGCTTCGTCACATCCCGATCAAAACGGAATCTCGTCGTCCGGATCGGCTGAGAAGTCGCGCTGCTCGCCGCGACCGCCGCCGGCAACCGCCCTGCGTCCACCGCCGCCCGCCGAGGCACCCTCCATGGCCCCGCCGCCTTCGCCGCGACCGTCGAGCATGACGAGATCCCCGCGGAAGCGCTGGATCACGACCTCCGTCGAGTATTGCTCTTGGCCGTCCTTGTTCGTCCACTTCCGGGTCTGAAGCTGCCCCTCAAGAAAAACCTTGGAGCCCTTCTTCAGGTACTTCTCGGCGACCTTCGCGATGTTCTCGTTGAAGATCACGACGCGGTGCCACTCCGTCTTTTCCTTGCGCTCGCCCGAGTTCTTGTCGCGCCAGCTTTCCGATGTCGCGACACGCAGGTTCACCACCGGCTCCCCAGACGGCAGCTGGCGCACCTCCGGATCCGCACCCAGATTCCCGACCAAGATCACCTTGTTCACACCAGCCATCGCTCTCACCTCTCGTTTCGCGCTTAAGTCGGCGGCTACTAACCACCGCCGTCTCTGATCTACCAGTATGTTCTTATTTTGTTCTATCAGTCAAGCCGTCATTTCCTGTGGAGCGCACCGGAACCACGCTCTCTTCCCCAAGACCAACCGAACAATCCACAAGCGGCTTCATTACCGGGCCGCAAATTTCTAGCGCACAACCCGTGAGCTGGCCCTCTCTCCCGAAGGGCATCTTACTTACCCAACCGTCGCCGTGCGGCGGCAGGATGGGTCTCACCGAGGTGCGGCCCGCGTCCGAACAGCTTCTCGCGATAGGTGCCCGGCGCGTAGTCCCTCTTGAAGGCGCCGCGGCGTTGCAGTTCGGGGACGAGGAGATCAACGACGTCGGCAAACGTCTCTGGCATCAGCGCGTACGCCAGATTGAACCCGTCGAGATCGCACGCCTCGGCCCAGGCCTGGAGTTCGTCGGCCACGCGCTGCGGACTTCCCACCAACACCGGCCCGCCGCCGCCGAGCGCCACCGACACGGCAATGCCGTTCAAATCGGGATGTTCCGCGCCGCCACGCGTGAAGGCTGAAGCCGCCCCTTGGATGGCGTTGCCGCCGGCGGTGCTGGCGGCACCAAGATCCGGGTTCGCGAAGTCGATGCCGGTCCAGCCCGAGATCAACGCGAGTGCGCCCGCCTTGCTGGCGTAGGCCTTGTACTCTTCGAACTTCGCCTGCGCCTCGTCGTCCGTCGGCGCGGTGATGACGGTCGCAAGGGCGAAGATGAGAATGTCCGACACCGACCGCCCGGCTTCCACCGTCAGCGCGCGCAGCTTGGCGACATCCGCCGCCATCTTGTCCCGCGCGTGTCCGCCCACAAACACGCACTCCGCATGGCGCGCCGCAAAGGCCGTGCCCTTGGGCGAGGCGCCGGCCTGGTAGAGCACGGGCGTGCGTTGCGGCGAGGGCTCGCAAAGATGGACCCCATCTACCTTGAAGTACGTGCCCTCGTGCGAGACCCGGTGGACCTTGGCGGGATCGGTGAAGACGCCCGACAGGCGGTCGCGGCGCACCGCGTCCGCCTCCCAGCTTCCCTCCCAGAATCTGTACTGG
>CAZJOM010000146.1:0-6130 GCA_964547645.1 uncultured Flavobacteriaceae bacterium | reverse complement strand
TAACCGGGGGAGCCGTCGAACCCCGAGTGGTTAGTATGCAGTTTGCACGTCGGCGGGCAACACGTCTGTTGTTAGGTCAACGCACGCCACGTCGACGTGACGAAAGCGATGGTTGTGGGGACGGCCGTCAACGTCATGGCACCGCAGGCGCAGCGCCGGCGCTGCCGAGTAGTTGCTTTCGAAGGAGCGTGTTCATCGGACGCCTTTTCCGGCGGGTTTGAACCCGCGTGCCTCTCGGGTAATAGTCTGCACCAACCAAGAAGGAAAGCGCTGCTATGGACCGCTTGAAGATCGCTGCCGACCGTTTCGTTGATGCTGCAGGCCGGCAGGTATTGTTGCGCGGGGTCAATCTGGGTGGCGATTGCAAGGTGCCGTTTCCCAATGGGGGCACGAATTTTCCATCGGACTTCTCCGATCATCGGACAGTGAGTTTTGTCGGCCGACCGTTTCCGTTGAGCGAAGCGGACGAGCATTTCACGCGGCTGAAGTCTTGGGGCATGAACTGCCTGCGTTTGCTAACGACCTGGGAAGCGGTCGAGCACGCGGGTCCGGGGAAGTACGATACCGCCTACCTGGACTACTTTACGGAGATCACGCGCCGCGCGGGTGAATACGGGCTTTACGTCTTCATCGACTTTCATCAGGACGTGTGGTCGCGCATGTCCGGCGGCGACGGCGCCCCCGGCTGGACGTTTGAGGCCGTGGGACTCGATTTCACCAAGTTCCACGATGCTGGCGCCGCGCATGTTATGCAGCACAAATATGACTACGCCCGCGGCGGACGGCAGGAAGACCGCTATCCGATGATGACCTGGGCGAACAATTACCGCATGCCCGCGAATGCGATCATGTGGACGTTGTTCTTCGCCGGCGACATTTTCGTGCCTGACTTCAAAATCGATGGCCGCACTGCGCAGGACTATTTGCAGAGCCACTATCTGGGCGCGATGCGGGAGATCGCGAAGCGCGTGAAGGGCATGCAGCATGTGCTGGGCTTCGACACGCTGAACGAGCCGGGGACTGGGTGGGTCGGTCAATCGCTTTCGTATCGCCACACCGAGCGCAGTGCCGAGAACCAGGACCCCGTGCGGCCGGGCCCGGCTTGGTCAGCGCTTGACGGGCTGCTCGTCGCGCAGGGTCAACCGCGGACGATTCCGGAGCTCGCCTTCAATCCGGCACAGATGCGCGTCGGCGTGGTCGGCGAGAACGAGGTGAACCGCGGGCGCGTCCACATCTGGCGCAAGGGGGCGTCGTGCCCGTTCGAGAAAGCCGGTGCTTACCGCATGACGGGCAACGGGCATGAAGTTCTGCGCGAGGACTTTTTTCAAGTCGCGCGGGGTCGCAACGTCGACCTTGAAGGGGACGCCATGGCGCCGTTCTTCCAACGTGTGGCGCGCGAGATTCGCACGATCAACAACGATTGGCTGATCTTCGCCGAGCTCGACCCGTTTCGCGGCATGACTGTGGAAGGCTTCCCGCACGGTACGCCGGAGCGCACCGTGAACGCCAGTCACTGGTACGACATCGTCACGCTGGTGACTAAGACATTCATGTATCCGACCAGCCTGAACCCCTTCACGATGAAGACGCTGAACGGCGCCGCCGAGATCGAGGGGCACTACGCCAGCCAGCTCGGCCGCATCAAAGAAGCCTCAAAGACGATCCCAGGGGGCGCGCCGACGCTGATCGGGGAGTTCGGCATCCCGTTCGATCTGGACGGCGCCGCTGCTTATCAAGCGTGGGCTGCGGGCGATCACTCGGCGGGGCCGTGGGAGAAGCACGTCACGGCGCTCGACCTCATGTACAACGCCATGGACCGGCATTTGCTGAACTGCACGCTTTGGAATTACACGGCGTCGAACCGCAACGACGTCTCGTGCGGCGATGGTTGGAACCAAGAGGACCTGTCTGTCTTCTCGCGCGATCAGTTGAACAACAACAAGGATATCAACTCCGGCGGCCGCGCCATCGAGGGCTTCGTCCGCCCGTTCGTGCGCGCCGTGCAAGGTGTTCTGAAGGAAATGAAGTTCGACCGCAGCAGCGGCGAGTTCACGTTCACCTTCGACGCCGACCCCTCGATCGCGACGCCAACGGAAATCTATTTGCCGTCGGTTCAGTACCCGCAAGCCTTCGCGATAGCGGCGCCGGGCCTGAAAGTTGAACCTTCCGAGACGTCACCTTGCGTCTCACTCCGCGCCCCGAAGAGCGGGGAGTACAAGGTGATCGTTCGCAGGGCGAGCTAAGTAGGGAGCGTCCGGGCTATTTCTCCAGCTTCAGCGCGTGTCCGTTCATGCAATAGCGGAGGCCCGTCGGCTTCGGTCCGTCGTTGAACACGTGCCCCAGATGCGCGTCGCACCGTGCGCAGAGCACTTCCGTACGGCGCATGAAGAAGGTGTTGTCCGCCTTCTCCGCGACGTTCTCCTTGTTTAGTGGTGCGAAGAAGCTCGGCCATCCCGTCCCCGAATCGAACTTCGTGTCGGAGGCAAAGAGCGGCAGGCCACAACACTTACAGGCGTAGGTGCCCTTTTCTTTCGAATCGTGATAGGGCCCGGTGAACGCCCGCTCCGTGCCGTGTTTACGGGTAATCTGGTACTCCTCAGCCGTCAGCTGCGCACGCCATTCGGCATCGGTCTTGATGACTTTGTCCATCTTTCATCTCCATTCCGCGCCCAAGAGATAGGGCGCGGGCGGGCGCACGGCCAGGTATGCGTTCAATAGCTCAGGGATAGACCAAGCTGATCGTCTCTGCGATGCAGGCGGGGCGGTCTTGGCCTTCGATTTCGATCGTGACCTCGTTTGTCAGCTGCATGCCGGGGCCCTTTTGCTCAGCGCCGATCAGCTTCGTGCGCGCCCTAACCCGCGAACCCACCGGCACCATGTTGGTGAAGCGCACTTTGTTCGAACCGTAATTGATGCCACGGCTGACGCCTTCGATGGTCGAAATTTTCGATGCCAGCATCGGGATCAACGACAAAGTCAAATAACCGTGAGCGATCGTGCCTTTTGTCGGCAGCTCGCGCTTGGCGCGCTCCACGTCGATGTGGATCCACTGATGGTCGCCGGTTGCGTCGGCGAACTTGTTCACGCGATCCTGATCGATCTGCACCCATTCCGACACGCCCAGCTCTTCGCCGACGTGCTTGGCGATTTCGGCATACTTGATCTTCTTCATTTTTAGGCTCCCTCAAGATGTATGATCGGTCAATGCGCGCACGCGCGTGTGAATGTCGTCGAGATACGTGTCGCTGACGCCAGCGCTCGTCAAAGCGGCGACGGTACGAAACAGATAGTCGCGGTTCGTGCCGAGATGGCCCTCAGCCTTCGCGATCCGCGCGGCCTTCTCGTCAAGGCTCAGCCCGGGCAGGTAGCGCGGGTGGGCCATGTTGATCACAAACGTCACGCCGCGCACGTGGCGCGCGCCCAGATCGAGGTCGACCCAGGTCGGCACGTATGCGCCCGACAGCATCTCGCGCATCCAGAGAATTTTGCTCTCGCTCTCCACATGCTCAGGCGCGATGCGATGCGCGATCCCGGTGCACGTTCCACCCGGCACGAGGCAAAGCATCAGCCCCGGATTGTCCGGCATCCCGCGCCCGAACATCAGGCGCATGCAAAAGCTGCGGCTGAAGCCTTCGATGCGCGCAGGCAAGCTCTCGGCAACTTGGATCGCGGGGTTCCACATCAGCGAGCCATAGCCGAACACCCACAGGTCCGTGCCCGCCACGTGCTGCGCCATGATTTCCGCGCGCGATTTCTCACGTTCCTCTTCGGACAGGAACTGCGCGTCGCCGAACTGCTTGGCGAGTTGCGCGTAGGCGGCAATCCGCTCCGGCGTGAAGTCCTGCCGCGCTAGCTGTCCGTCCGGGCCGGAGGCGCGGAGCGGGGGCTGGGCGGCGTCAGACGATTTTTGAGTCACGGTTGCCCCAGTAGCGGTCGCGGATCAGGCGCTTGTACAGTTTACCGGTCGGGTGACGCGGCAGCTCGCGTTCGAAATCGACGCTGCGGGGACATTTGATAGCGGAGAGATGCTGACGGCAATAGGCCATCAAGTCGTCGGCCAGCGCCGGCGTGGCATCCGCCCAGTTCATCGGCTGCACGACGGCCTTTACTTCCTCGCCGAAATCCTCGTTCGGCACGCCGATCACCGCTACGTCAGCAACCTTCGGGTGGTTGATCAGCACGTTTTCCGCTTCCTGGGGATAGATGTTCACCCCGCCGGAAATGATCATGAAAGCTTTGCGATCGGTCAGATAGAGATAGCCGTCCTTGTCCACATAACCGACGTCGCCGAGCGTCGACCAGCCCTTGTCGTTGCGCGCCTCGGCCGTCTTCTTCGGGTCGTTGTGGTACGAGAATTCCGGCCCGTTCGCGAAGTAGATCGTCCCCGATTCACCGACGGCGCATTCGTTGCCGTCTTCGCCGATGATGTGTAGCTCGCCGAGCAAGGCCTTGCCGACCGAGCCGGGATGCGCGAGCCATTCGTCGGACCGGATGGCGCAGAAGCCGTTCCCCTCGGTGCCCGCGTAGTACTCATAGATCACCGGTCCCCACCACTCGATCATCTGCTTCTTCACGGGAATGGGGCAGGGGGCGGCCGCGTGGATCGCAATTTTCATCGCGCTCACGTCGTATTGTTTTCGCGCCGCTTCCGGCAACTTGAGCATTCGCACGAACATCGTCGGCACCCACTGGCTGTGCGTGGTTTTGTATTTGCCGATGAGTGCCAGCGCCTGTTCCGGATCGAAATGCTCCATGACGACGCTCGTGCCGCCGAACACATGGACGGCCATGTTGTAGCGCAAAGGAGCTGCGTGGTAGAGCGGCGCCGGCGAGAGATAGATCATGTTCTCGTCGAACTGATACAGCATCTTCGTCAGCATGGTCAGCGGATTGGCCTGGACCAGCGCGCCGCCGGTGAGCGCGCGCTTCACGCCCTTCGGTCGGCCGGTCGTGCCGGAGGAATAGAGCAAATCCGCGCCCGGGGTTTCGTCGGCAATCGGCGTCGCCGGCATCCGGGCCAACGCCGTTTCGGCGCCCTCGTAACCGGGCATCGTGCCGCCCAACATGAATTTTTTCACGCCCTGCATCTTGGCGCCCAGTTCGCGCGCGACATCGCCCATGCTCTGCGAAGTGATAAACACCTTCGCCGCACAATCGGCGACGATGTACTCGATCTCGCCCGCCGTTAGGCGTGACGAGATGCAGGTGAAGTAGAGTCCCGACCGCTGCGCCGCCCACACCAGTGGTAGGTAGTGGACGTTGTTCTCCATGAAGATCGCGATGCCGTCACCGGTCTTCAGCCCGAGTTGCCGAAACAACTGTGCCCCCCGGTTCGACCGCTCCTCCATCTGCCCATACGTTACGGTTTCCCCGCTGGATGCCATGATGAAAGCAGGCTTGTCGGGGTGCGCCTTCGCGTGGACGGACGGATGCATGGGTAGGCTCCTCGGTTCTTCAATGGCGTGTGTCCCAAAGGAATATGGGCAACGCTGCCCCTCGTCCAGCGCTTCCGGGATGACATCGGATTGATTGTTTCGCTAAGGTCCCCTCATCACGTCATCAGCGCAGGGAACCCAGTCCATGTCCTTCACCGAGATCAAGTACGACGTCGCCGACAAGGTCGCGACCATCACGCTGAACCGCCCGGACAAGTTGAACGCCTTCACCGGGGTGATGATGGCCGAATTGATCGAAGCGTTTGGCAAGGCCGACGCCGACGACAGTGTGCGCGCCGTCGTTGTGACGGGGGCGGGCAGGGGCTTCTGTGCCGGTGCCGACCTTTCAGCTGGCGCAAAGACCTTCGACTACGACGCGCGCACCGACCGGCCCGAAAAAGCTGGCGTCCCGGTCAAGAACGGCGAGGTCGACTGGAGCCACGAAGGCGTGCGCGACGGCGGCGGCCGTGTGACGTTGCGCATCTTCGACTGCGTGAAGCCCGTCATTGCCGCGGTCAACGGCCCGGCCGTGGGCATCGGCGTCACGATGCAGCTGCCCATGGATATTCGCATCGCCAGCGACAACGCGCGCTTCGGCTTTGTCTTCGCCCGCCGCGGCATCGTGCCGGAAGCCTGCTCCAGCTGGTTCCTGCCGCGCCTCGTCGGCATTTCGAAGGCGATGGAGTGGTGCGCGA
>CAZJOM010000145.1:0-6296 GCA_964547645.1 uncultured Flavobacteriaceae bacterium | reverse complement strand
GTTACGCGGTGCATTTCGCGGCGGTGGCCGTGGTAGTCGTTGAGGGCGTAGTGTTGGGTGCAGCGGTTGTCCCAGAAGGCGACCGCGTTTTTCGTCCAGGCGAAGCGGCAGGTGAATTCGGGCTTGGCGCAGTGTTCGTAGAGCCAGCGTAGGAGCGGACGGCTTTCCTCTTTCGTCCAACCTTCGAAGCGCTGGGTGAAGCCGATGTTGACGTAGAGCGCGCGCTTGCCGGTTTCGGGATGCGTGCGGACCACAGGGTGGACGATCTCAGCCTTCGCGTCGTCCGAGGTTTTCGGCTTCATGCTACGTTGGTCGTTGTGGCGGTTCGCCTCGCTCATGCCGTCGACGCCGTACTGCGCGTTGGCGGAGTGCACGGCGTTCAGCCCGTCGAGCGTGCGTTTCATGCCGGGCGAGAGTGCTTCGTAGGCGAGGTATTGGTTCGCGAACATCGTGTCGCCGCCTTGGGGCGGGACCTCGCGCGCGTAGAGCACGGACCCTAGCGGTGGTTTTTCGAGGAACGTCATGTCGGAGTGCCAGCCGCCGCCGAAGTTTACTTTGTCGTCTTTCTCTTTGAAGACGCGCATGACTTCCGGGTGGCCGTCGACGGCGGCCGCGTAGGGGTGGATCGAGATCGGCCCGAAGCGGCGGGCGAACGCGACTTGCTGATCCGGGGTCATGTTCTGATCTCGGAAGAAGATCACGCAGTGATCGAGGAGCGCCTTGTGAACACCGGCGAAGGCGTCGTTGCCGAGCGGTTTGCCCAAGTCGACGCCGGAAATTTCAGCGCCGAGGGCGCCTGCGATGCGTTTGACGGTGATCGATTGGCTCATGACGTAGCGTCCCTGTTTCGCGGCGAAGCCTAGGGCAATGACGGGTTCTAGAAAAGGTAACTTGCAAGCGTGGCGCTCTGGGGCTCCAATCGCGGCCTAGACCATAGGAGCCGCCCATGTCCGCGCCCGTTCCCTTCAAAATCGAAGTTCCGCAAGCGACCGTCAACAAGATCATGGAGCGCGTGAAGGCGTTCGAGTGGCCGGATGCGCCCACCGGCGGTGGGTGGGCGTATGGTACGGAACTTTCGACGATGAAAGAAATCGTCGAATACTGGATCCACGGCTACGACTGGTATCGCGAGCAGGAGGTGCTCAATCGGTTTCCGCAGTACATGGCGCGGGTGCGCGATCTCGACATTCATTTCATTCACATTCGCAGCAACAGTCCCAAGCGGCGGCCGTTGATCGTCACGCACGGCTGGCCTGGGTCGATCATCGAGTTCATGAACGTGATCGAGCCGCTGGTCTATCCCGAGAAGCACGCGGGTAAGTCGAGCGACGCGTTCGACATCGTGGTGCCGTCGCTGCCGGGCTATGGGTTCTCCGGCAAACCAGCCAAGCCGGTGAGCCCACGGACGGTGGCGAGTTACTTCGATGAACTGATGGTGGGCACGCTCGGCTACACGAATTATCTGGCGCAGGGTGGCGATTGGGGTTCGGCGGTGTCGGGTTGGCTCGGCTTCGAAGGCCGTGGCTGCAAGGCCGTGCATTTGAACATGCTGGGCTGGCGCTCGCCGGGTGTGGTGGCGGAGACGCCGGAGGAGAAGCAGGCCGAGCAGCAGTTTCAGATGCTGTTCGACATGGAAGGCGCCTATTTCCGGCTGCAGTCGACGAAGCCGCTGACACTGTCCTACGGCATGATGGACTCGCCGGTCGGCGCGGCGGCGTGGATCATCGAGAAGTTCAAAACTTGGTCCGATCTCGACGACGGCAAGTTGGAGAGCGTCTACACGAAGGATCAGTTGCTGACGAACGTGATGATCTATCTGGTCACGCGGACGTTCGGGACGGCGACGTGGATGTATCGGGGGCTGTTCGAGGATCCGGGTAAGCCCATCACGCCAAAGGCGCGCATCGAAAAGCCGGTCGCGATCGCGCGGTTTCCGGTGGACCTCATCCCCTTCCCGCCGCGCTCGATGGTGGAGAAGCATATGAACGTGGTGCGCTGGACCGAGTTCAAACGCGGCGGCCACTTCGCAGCCATGGAACGGCCGCAGGATTTCATCGAAGACGTGCGGGCATTCGGTCGGGAGATGGATTGAGCGTGACGACGCCGAAGTCATTCAAAGTCGCCATTCCGCAGAGCGACATCGACGATCTTAAGGCGCGGCTTGCGCGTGTGCGGTGGCCGAACGAGCCCGCCGGCAACGAGGCGTGGGATTGGGGGACGAACCTTTCCTATATGAAGCGGCTCGTCGGCTATTGGCGAGACGCATTCGATTGGCGCAAGGCGGAGTCAGAGCTTAATCGGCTTCCGCAGTTCACCGTCGATCTTGAGTCGGGAGGCGAAACCCATACGGTTCACTTTCTCTATGAGAAGGGCTCGGGGCGGAAACCGTTGCCGCTAATCCTGACGCATGGTTGGCCGTCGACCTATCGCGAATTTTTGGATGTGGTCGAGCCGCTCGCGCATCCGGAGCGCTTTGGCGGCGATGCGGAGGACGGGTTCGATGTGATCGTACCGTCGTTGATCGGCTATGGGTTTTCGTCGAAGCCGAAGACTCCGATTGGGCCGGCGGCGATGGCTGACATTTGGCATCGGCTGATGCACGACGTGCTGGGCTACAAGCGTTACGCGGCACAGGCTGGCGATTGGGGAAGTTTCGTCACCTCGCGGCTCGCCCTGCAGCATCCGGAGAGCGTGATCGCGATTCATCTGACGATGCTGCCGCTGCGGCCGTATTTAAAGCATCCGTCGCAACCGCCGGTGACGGCAGAGGAAGCGGCGTGGATTCCGAAGATGAAGACGTGGTGGGCCCGCGAGGAAGGCTATCGCTCGATCCAGTCGACGAAGCCGATGGCGCTGGGGTTTGGGTTGATGGACTCGCCGGTGGGGTTGGCGGGGTGGCTCGCGGACAAATACTGGCGGCTTGGCGATACGCGCAAAGACCATCCGTATGAGGGGATGGAGGCGCGCTTTCCGATGCACACGATGTGCACGCAGCTTTCGATCTATTGGTTCTCGGGCACGATCAATTCGGCGAACATGCTCTATCGCGCGGGGCCGGCGGAGGGCAGCGGCGCACTGAAGCCCGGCGAGCGGGTGACGGTTCCGACCGCCTATTCCGACTATCCGATGGACGTTCTGCCGCCGACGCCGCGCTCATGGGGCGAGCGCGGCTACAACATCGTACGCTGGCGCGAGATGAAAGCGGGCGGGCACTTCGCGGCGATGGAAGAGCCGAAGGCGTTTGCGGATGATGTGCGGGCGTATTTTCGGAGCGTTCGCTAACGTCTGGAAGCGCGCCGCCTGGGACCGCGGGCGTCCCGCCCGCTCTTGACCACGTCTCCAACGCGACTGTCGCGGAGAGTCAGAAAGAGCGGGCGGGACGCCCGCGGTCCCAGGCGCACTTCCAGGCTTACGCCAGTCCGACGCGGCCCATTGCCAGGTACTTGTCCCAGCGGGCTTTCTTGAGCGCTTCCGGCGACAGGCTTTCGAGTTCCGTCAGTGCTAGGTCGATGGCGTCGCCGGCGTCTTCGATGGCGCGGTCGCGGCCGCGGTGGGCGCCGCCGATGGGTTCGGTGACGATCGAGTCGATGACGCGCAGCTGCAGCAGGTCTTGAGCGGTGATCTTTAGTGCGGCGGCGGCTTCTTGTGCCTTGGCGCCGGAGCGCCAGAGGATCGAGGAGCAACCTTCCGGCGTGATCACGGAATAGATGGAGTGTTCGAGCATGATCACGCGGTCGCCGGCGGCGATCGCGATGGCGCCGCCGGACATGCCTTCGCCGATGATGACCGAGACCATCGGCACCTGCAGCGTGAGGCAGCGTTCGGTGCCGCGGGCGATGGCTTCGCCCTGCCCGCGCTCTTCCGCGCTGATGCCCGGGTAAGCACCGGCGCTGTCGATCAGCGTGATCACCGGCATCTTGAAACGTTCGGCCATGTTCATCAGGCGCACCGCCTTACGGTAGCCGTCGGGCATTGCCATGCCGAAGTTGTGACGCAGGCGGCTCTTCGTGTCGTTGCCCTTTTCGTGGCCGATGATCATGACGCTGCGGCCGCGGAAGTTGCCGATGCCGCCGAGGATTGCCTTGTCGTCGGCGTAAGCGCGGTCGCCCGCGAGCGGCGTGAAATCCTGGATCAGCGAATGGACGTAATCGAGAAAGTGCGGGCGCTCCGGATGGCGGGCGACTTGCGTCTTCTGCCACGGCGTCAGCCGGGCGTAGGTCTCCTGCAGCAGCTGCTGCGCCTTCGCCTCAAGGCGCGAGACCTCCTCGTCGATGGAGACGGGGTGCTCGCCCGTGGTCGCGACGCGGCGGAGTTCTTCCACTTTGCCGGCGAGGTCGGCGATCGGTTTTTCGAAGTCGAGATAGGTGGTCATGGCGGCGAAACTGTTAGACGATCCAAAGGGTTAACTGTGGGCTTGCGTCGTTCTGTCGCGAGAGGTGCCTGATAGGGTCGGCATTGTCAACATTTGGCGCCTGTCACACCGGCCGGGGGTCAAGCGTCATAGGGCCAAGGAGGCCCGAAAGCCCATGCGAATTCTGACCTTTATCCTGGCGGCCATGATGGGCCTGAACGGCGTTTACATGTTCGTCGACCCGCCCGGCTGGTACGCGGCTGTGCCGGGGGTGCCGGACACGGGGCCGTTGAACCTGCACTTCGTGCGCGACATAGGGCTCGCGTATGTGACGGCGGGTGTCGGGCTCGCCTGGAGCGAGCTTGGCGGCGGGTGGCGGGCGAGCGCGCTTGGCGCGATGTTCATCGCTTCACATTCGCTGTTGCATGTCGGCGAGACGATGATGGGTCACCATCACGACGTGATTTTGAACGAACTTGCGGCCGTGCATCTGCCGGCGTTGCTTTCGGTCGTTGTTCCGATTTTGCAGCGGCGCAGGCAGAGTTTGACGGAGGTCATGCCATGAACCGGTGGTTACTGACGAAGATGCTCAAGTGGGGCGAGAAGCAGCTCGGCGGCGTCAGCATGGACTACGCCTACTATCTGCGCGATGTCGCACCCTCGCGTCTGTGGCGCTTCACGATGATCAAGGTCGTCGAAGGCGGCCGCAAGTACACGCCAGCCGACGCTTATCACGCGGCGGGGATGGCGGCGGCAATGGTCGAAGATTGCGGGCCTTGCGTGCAAATCCATGTGAACTTTGCGCTGCAAGACGGCGTCAACGGCGACGTGCTGCGGGCGCTCGCGGCGCGTAAGATGGACAAGGTGCCGCCGCATGTGGCACTCGCGTTCAATTACGGCGATGCGGTCGGGCGCGGCGAGGCTTGCGACGAGATGCGCGAGGCGATCCGCAAGCTCTGGGGCGAGAAGGGATTGATCGAGTTGGCGTTCACGATTGCGGCGGCGCGGTTCTATCCGGGCTTGAAGCGCGGGCTTGGGTTCGCGCATACCTGCGAGCGTGTGGTCGTGAACAATCAAGTGACGGCAACAGCGAAGGCGGCATGAGCGCAACCTCCACCTTCGAGGGCGAACGCAAGCGACTGACGAATGTCGCGTACCGGATGCTCGGGCGATGGTCGGAGGCGGAGGACGCCGTGCAAGATGCGTTCTTGCGCTGGCAGGCGGCCAATCAAACCGAGATCGATACGCCGGCCGCGTGGCTGACCACCGTTGTCGTGCGGCTCTGCCTTGACCGATTGCGTCGCGCCAAGGCGGCGCGCGAAGTGTATGTCGGGCCGTGGCTACCGGAGCCCGTGCTCACGATGGACGGCGGCGAGCGGCGCGACGACCAAAGCCGGGACTCGTTTGCCGACGACCTTTCGCTGGGCTTGATGGTGGTCCTCGAGCGCCTTGGCCCGGAGGAGCGCGCGGCGTTCATCCTGCGCGAAGCGTTCGACAGTTCTTATGGCGAGATCGCCACCGCCTTGGGCAAAAGCGAGGTCGCGGTGCGCCAGCTGGTGTCGCGAGCGCGTGACCGGGTGCGCGCCGAGCGGCCGCGTTTTCGTGCCGACCCGGAGGCGCATCAGCGTTTGCTCGCTTCGTTCTCGGCGGCCGTCATCGCGAACGACCTATCGGCGTTGGTCTCGATCATGAAGAGCGACGTGCGTCTGATCAGCGACGGCGGCGGCAAGGCACCGGCTGCGCTACGCGTCGTGAACACGCGCGAAGAGGTGGCGCAGCTTGTGCTGCATCTGGCCAACGCCAAAGGCGGGCCGCGCGAGATCAAGTGGGTGACCCTGAACGGTCTACCCTCGCTATGGTCAGTCGACGGCCAAGGCTTCGAGACCGTCACGCAGCTCGACATCGACGACGGTCACATCCGCGCGATCCTCGTCGTGCGCAACCC
>CAZJOM010000144.1:0-6381 GCA_964547645.1 uncultured Flavobacteriaceae bacterium | reverse complement strand
GCGGCAGGCGCATCCGGCGCGAGGAGGACCCGCAGGTCTTTCGCTTCGTAGGCAACCCTGCCATCGATTTTCATGACACCGTCCGCAATCCCCAAGACCAACTTGCGCAGGATCACCCGCTTCAAGTCGATGACGTAGGTGACGAGGCGGGCGTCCGGCAGAACCATGTCGGTGAATTTGACTTCGCCCACGCCGGCGGCGCGGCCGCGGCCTTTGCCGCCCATCCAGCCCAAGAAAAAGCCCACCATTTGCCACATCGCGTCGAGGCCGAGGCAGCCGGGCATGACCGGGTCGGATTCGAAGTGGCATTTGAAGAACCAGAGGTCCGGCTTGATATCGAGTTCAGCAATAATCTGTCCCTTGCCGTTCACGCCGCCGGTGTCACCGATATGGGTGATGCGGTCGAACATCAGCATCGGCGGCATGGGTAGGCGGGCATTTCCCGGTCCAAAGAGGCGCCCCTGCGCGCAGTCGATCAACGCCGAATAGTTGAACGAACTCAGATGCTTGACGGCACTCGTGAGCGGTTCTGAGGCCGGGGCGGAACCCGGCTGGGCACTTGACATCGAGGGTTAATGCTCCGAATTCCCAACCGCGCAGTTTTGAGCTATTCAAAAGAGCGTGGCTTCGAGGGTAAGATTTCGTCGTCCGATCAACATTATGCGGTGGCGGTGGGGGTTTCAACCTCTCGCCCGGAAGGTTTGTGACCGTGCCCATGCGTTCCACAGCTTCGAAGGCGACTTCCGCCGGTTTGGTCGTGCGATTGCGAGAAGCGGGCCTGCGGCCCACACGCCAGCGGATTGCGCTGGGTCGGTTGCTGTTCGCCAGCGGCGACCGGCATGTGACAGCCGAGGTGCTGCACGGTGAGGCTGCGAAGGCGGGCGCGCATTTGTCGTTGGCCACTGTCTATAACACGCTGCACCAGTTCACAGCGGCGGGATTGCTCCGCCAGGTGGTGGTAGATGGCGACAAGACCTACTTTGATACGAATACGGGCGATCACCACCATTTCTACGCCAAGGAGCGTGAGATGCTGATGGATATCCCCGGCGACGCGGTCAGCATCGCGGGCCTGCCAAAGGCGCCCGCGGGCATGGAGATTGAGCGGGTCGAGGTGGTGGTCCGGCTCAAGCCGCGGGCCTAGCTCTTTAGAACTGTTCTAACGTATTGACTCGCACGTTTCGGGCGTTATGTTCCTGCCATCATTTCGCAGGAGGACTCCTCATGGCTAAGCTCACCGGTACGAAGACACACGAAAATCTCAAAGCGGCGTTTGCCGGCGAAAGCCAGGCAAACCGGCGCTACCTCTATTTCGCGCAGAAGGCCGACGTTGAAGGCTATAACGACGTTGCGGCCGTGTTTCGTTCCACGGCGGAGGGCGAAACGGGCCACGCGCACGGCCACCTCGAGTTCATGGAATCGGTCGGCGATCCGGCGACTGGTCTGAAGATCGGTGCGACGGGCGACAATCTGAAGGCGGCGATCGCGGGCGAAACGCACGAGTACACGGACATGTATCCGGGCATGGCCAAGACCGCGCGGCAAGAAGGCTTCGACGAGATCGCCGACTGGTTCGAAACGCTGGCGAAGGCGGAGAAGAGCCACGCTGGGCGTTTCCAGAAGGCGTTGGACACCCTCGGCTAAAATTTCTTGTCTGGGAGCGCGGGCGTCCCGCCCGCTCTTCCTCCCCTCCACTTTGCCGTTTGAGAGCTCGCAAAAGAGCGGGCGGGACGCCCGCGCTCCCAGACCGCGCTTGCGCTAAGGAGGTCTCGTGAGAGAAGGCAGTCTCGAAGCTCCGACCCGGCACACGCTCGATTGGCAGAATCCGGACTTCACCGATCCGCAAAAGCTCGACGATGAGATGCGGCGGGTGTTCGACATCTGCCATGGGTGCCGGCGCTGCTTCAATCTTTGCGACTCGTTTCCGCGCCTGTTCGATTTGGTCGACGCGTCGCCGGACGAGATGCATGGGGTGAAGTCGGAGGACTTCGCGCCGGTCGTGGAGGCGTGCACGCTTTGCGACATGTGTTACATGACGAAGTGTCCATACGTGCCGCCGCACGAGTTTAATCTCGACTTTCCGCATCTGATGCTGCGCTACCGTTACGCGGAAGCGCAGGCCGGCAAGACGCATTTCGTGGCCCGGCAAATGGGTGAGATGGATCGCAACGGAACGCTCGCGGTGCCGGTGGCGCCGATCGTGAATTGGGGCGCAAACGTCAAGAACAAGCTCACGCGCAAGGTGGCCGAGAGCGTGGCGGGTATCGACGCGCGGGCGGAGTTGCCGAAGTTTCATTCGCGCACGTTCACCATGGCGGCGCGACAGGAGCGTTTGAGCGCCAACGAAAAGGCGCCGGCATTCGGCAAGCGCAAGGCGGTGCTCTACGCGACGTGCTTTGTGAACTACAACCGCCCTGCGACGGGCACGGCGGCGCGGCGGCTGCTCAATCACTTGGGCGTCGAGACGGTCGTCGATTATCCCGGATGTTGCGGGATGCCGTTTTTGGAACAAGCCGACTTGGCGCGCGTGACCGCGCAAGCGGAGAAGGTGTCGGCGGCGTTGTTGAAATATGTCGACGAAGGCTATGACATCATCGCCCTGACGGCGAGCTGCGGGCTGATGTTCAAGTTCGAGTGGCCGCTGATCGTGCCGAACAGCGAGGCGGTGAAGAAGCTCGCGAAGGCGACCTACGACATCGACGAATATGTGGTGGAAATCGCGAAGAAGAACGGATTGCCGGACGGTATGAAGCCGGTCGACGGCGGTGTGAGTGTGCATCTCGCCTGTCATGCGCGAGCGCAGAATATGGGGCCGAAGGCGGCTGAGATGCTGAAGCTGATCCCGCAGACGAAGGTGGACGTGATCGAACGCTGCTCCGGCCACGGCGGCACGTTCGGCGTGCTGAAGCCGACGCACGAGGTGGCGATGAAAGTCGGCAAACCGGCAGCGCGCACGGCGAATACGCAGGCTAATGCGCATGTCGTGTCGGATTGCCCGCTGGCGGCAAAGCACTTGAAGCAAGGGATGCGCGCGCTCGACGAGGCGGCGGCGCCGTCGGAGATTGCGCATCCGATCGAGTTGATGGCGAAAGCTTATGGGTTGGTGGAGTGAGGCGATGTCTGCAACTGAGCGCAAGATAACGCGCGCCGATCTGATCGACCTGACGCGCTATGGCAAGGAGCGGGCGGAGCGGCGGAAGGCGCTGTTACCGATCAAGCGCCTGCGCCGGGTCGAGGTCGGACCGCACGCGACGTTCTATTTCGAGAACTACGAGACGATGTGGAGCCAAGTGCACGAGATGCTCTACATCGAGCGCGGCGGTGAGGCGCAAATCGAGGATGAGTTGAATGCCTATAATCCGTTGATCCCGCAAAAGGGCGAGTTGGTCGCGACCTTGATGTTCGAGATCGCCGACCCGGAGCAGCGCGCGCGGATTTTGCGGCAACTGACGCATATCGAAGAAGCCGCGTTCCTGGAGATCGGCGGCGAGCGGGTGAAGGCCTCGTTCGAGACTGAAGTCGAGCGCACGGCAGAGGACGGCAAGACGTCGTCGGTGCACTTCTTACGCTTTGGTTTGAGCCCGGCGCAGGTGGCTAAGTTCCGCGATCCCGCGGTGCCGGTGATGATCGGTTTCACGCACTCGAACTACGGGCACATTGCGATGGTGCAGGGTGCCACGCGGGACGAGTTGGCGAAGGACCTCTAGGCCAACCCTATCCCCGCCGGAAAGGGAAGGGCTGGGATTGGGTGGTCATTGTCGCGTATGGTCTGCCCATGGCCTTGTCCGACGAACAGCTCGAACGCTACGCGCGGCACATCATCCTTCGGGAGGTGGGCGGCGTGGGGCAGGCGCGGTTGCGGGAGGCGCGTGTGCTTCTCGTTGGTGCGGGTGGATTGGGGTCGCCCGCTTTGCTTTATCTTTCGGCGGCGGGGGTCGGGACGATCGGGATCGTCGATGACGACACGGTTTCGCTTTCGAATTTGCAGCGGCAGATCGCGCATCGCACGCTCGATATCGGGCGGTTGAAGGTCGAGAGCGCGTCCGAGAGTGCACGGGCGCTCAATCCGGATACGCACATCAATCGGCACGCGACGCGGCTCGATGCGCACAATGCGATCGAACTCGTGAGGAACTACGAGATCGTGCTCGACGGGTCGGACAATTTCGCGACGCGGTTTCTGGTGAACGATGCCTGCTATTTGGCCGGTCGCACGTTGGTGTCGGCGGCGATCGGGCAGTTCGATGGGCAATTGGCTACGTTCAAGGCGCATGTGCGGCCGGGGGGTAAGCGAACGTATCCCTGCTATCGCTGCCTTTATCCGGAAGCGCCGCCGGCGGGGACAGTGCCGTCGTGTACCGAGGCCGGCATCTTGGGTGCGCTTGCCGGGGTCATGGGGACGCTTCAGGCTTTGGAGGCGCTCAAGGAAATCCTTGCGATCGGCGACACGATGGCGGGGCGGCTCACGCTTTACGACGGGCTTGGCGGCACGTTCCGGACGGTAAAGGTCAAGCCTGATCCGCACTGCGCCCTGTGCGGGCCCGAGGCCACACTTCGTGACCTGTCGCATCATTCGGCCGCGGCGGCGGCTTGTACCCCCTAGCCAGGGCGGGGCGGCGGGCGTATTCCTCGCGGCCCTTTTTCTTACAGAATCGGTGGTGTCATGACTGCGCCCGAACGTGGACGCAAGATGAAGCCTCGCTTCGCGCCGCGTCTTTTGACGCTTGAGCCCGACGACGAAGCGCTTCCCGAAGTTGCCAAAGGCGAGCGCGTGCCGGGCACGCCGTTCGGCTTTTTGTGGTTTTTGGTTCGACGGCACTATCGGTGGCGCCTTGCGGCGTTCGTCGCATGCGTCGCCTTTGCGACTGCAATCGAGGCGATGAGTCCCGACGTGTTGCGCCGGACGATCAATGCGCTGACCGAGGCGACGCAAGCGGGTGAAAGAGATTTCAGCGCGGTGGCGCTCTATCTCGTTCTACTGGGGATCGTGTGGTACGCGCCCGGCGTGATTGTGCGCGGGGCGGAGGCGATCGACATCTATATGAGTCCGCGGATGCGGGCGCTGGCGCAGAAGTATCTGTTCGCCTACATGCTGGGCCACAGCCCGCGGTACTTTCAGGAGAACTTTGCGGGCAAGCTTGGTCAGAAGGTCAAGCAGGCGGGCCAGGCGACAGTGTCGCTCTTGAGTATCGTTGCGTTCGATAGCACGCGGATCGTGGTGTTGCTTGGCGTCGGTGGTGTGCTGCTGGCATTGCAGAGCGGGTACTACGCGGCGGTGCTGTTCGGGTGGACCGCGATCTATCTTATCGTGGTGACTTGGTTGGCGCGGCGTTGTGTGACGCTGTCGAAGGCGTTTTCCGACGAGGTTTCGACGTCGACCGGGCGCTTGATCGATGCGATTTCGAATGCCGATCTGGTGCGGGCGTTTGCGCGGGCGGCTTACGAGCGCAAGTTTCTGTCGAACTTCTTGGCCGATGAAATGAACGCGTCGCAGTCGTTGCGCTGGTTCCTGATTGTCATGCGGCTCTTCATGTCGACGGCGATGCTTGTGCTGTTGATGGGGCTCGTGGCGCTGGCCATGTTCGACACGCTGTCGGGGGCGATTACCGTCGGCGCGTTCACGATGATCTTCTTCTTGGGATCGATGATCGCGCGGTCGGTGCAGGAATTGTCTTACCGGATGCTCGATTTCTTCGAGCAACTGGGGACGCTGGCGGAGGCGTTGGAACTCGTCACGCAGCCGCATGAGATCGTCGATAAGCCCGGCGCGAAGCCGCTGGTGGCGCGGCACGGCGAGATCGCTTTCGAAAATATTTCGTTCTCGCACGCGGATGGGCATCCGGTGTTTCAGGGATTGAACCTCAAGATCCGCGCGGGTGAGAAAGTGGGTCTCGTGGGCAAGTCGGGTGCCGGCAAGTCGACGCTGGTGAAGCTCTTGCGGCGGCAGTTCGAACCGCAGGGCGGGCGCATTCTGATCGACGGGCAAGACGTTGCCGAGGTGACCTGGGACTCCGTCAACGAGGCGATCGCCGAGGTGCAGCAGATGCCCGGCGTCTTCCACCGGCCGGTGCGCGACAACATTCGCTATTCGAAGCCGGACGCGGACGAGCGGCTGGTCGTGTCGGCGGCAAAGGATGCGCATGCGCACGACTTCATCACCGGGCGCGAGGCAGGCTACGACACGATTGTGGGCGAGCAGGGGATCAAGCTATCGGGCGGCGAGCGGCAGCGGGTTGCGATCGCGCGGGCGTTGGTCAAGGACGCGAAGGTGTTGGTGCTCGACGAGGCGACATCGTCGCTCGATTCGGAGAGCGAGCATCTGATTCAAGAGGCATTGTTCGAGTTGATGCAGGGGCGCACGGTGATTGCGATCGCGCATCG
>CAZJOM010000143.1:0-6432 GCA_964547645.1 uncultured Flavobacteriaceae bacterium | reverse complement strand
GAGCCGATCGCCAAGCACATCGTGATGTGCGACGGCGACGGCTGCACCGCCTCAGACCTGAAGCTGTTCAAGTACACGCGCATCAAGCGCCCGCTCTATCCCTTCGATCCCGACATGCATCTTGGGCGCAACGAGGCGTTGTGAGGTCCGTCCCTGCCTCTTGTCGCAGGGGCCTTTGCCAGCTGACGAGAGCGACAGCCGATAGCAGGCGTGCCTTGGGTTGGCGCTACGAAGTGTGGGGAAATGTTCCTCACAAGCTTGTCGAATTTACTTAGATTCTTTCAAGCCCGTTAAGGTCTCGTCAGTACCTTTGTCGCAGGGACACAGGAGGTTGCGATGAATGGTATCGACTTCGACGAGTTCCAAGGTAGGGCTAGCGAGGAAGGCACGGAACAGGTCACTGGACGTGCTGGGCGCGAAGGTGACGGGTTCTTCTCAGCTGTCGGAAACCACAAGCCTGCCGTGTTGCACGCAATGCTCGAAGAACTGGGCCGGCTTCGATACCAAAACGTGCCGCAGCTGTTGCAAGCGTATGGACGCTTTCTGCTTGCGCATTTTGCGGCCGCAGATGCCGGTCATTATGCGGCCAATTTGCTCGAAACCAGTATTGGTCATAGGGACAGACGCTTGCAGGCCGCACGGGTCGTCGTTCGTAGTGCGCCACGTCATCGCCCGCCCTCACGTTAATCGGAAGGTGAGATCATGGGCCTGGCTGCAATCGGTAACCGAGTCGAAGCGGGCGACGAGCTTCAGCGATTGACCGCGCTGCGGGACCTTGAGCTGCTCGACACCGAATTCGAGGAGCGTTTCGACAATTTGACGGAACTTGCACGGCGCGTTTTTGACGTTCCGATCGCCTTGATTTCGTTGGTGGATGCCGACCGGCAATGGTTCAAGAGTCGGCAGGGCTTGGATATTGGCGGAACGCCGAGAAGCGTCTCATTTTGTACGCACGCGATTCAAGGCCAGAGCCCAATGGTTGTCACTGACGCGAGCCGCGATCCCCGGTTCCAAGACAACCCTCTGGTCGTAGGCCCTCACCACATTCGGTTCTACGCCGGTGCGCCTTTGCGTCCTGTGTCGGGGCATGCGATCGGGACGCTATGCGTCATCGATCGGAGACGGCGCATTTTCTCGAGCGACGACGAAGCGCAACTTCTGTTGCTGGCGCAATTGGTTTGCGACGAGATAGAGGCGCGCGCGCTACGCCGCGGTCTGGCGCGCGAGCGAACGGCACGCACCCAGGTCGAACGTCTGGTCGAACAGCAAACTCTCGAACTTTCCAAGGCTTGCACGCGAGCGGAAGCCGCGGATCGGGCCAAGGCTCAGTTCTTGAACAATATGGGTCATGAGTTGCGAACCCCGCTGAACGCGATCATCGGTTTCACCGATCTTATGTTGAGCGGTGCCGTGGGGACATGTAGCGACCGCCAGAGGCAGTATCTGCAGCACATTGAAAGTAGCGGGAAGCGTCTTATCGAGGTGTTCAACCAAGTCCTGCAGATGTCGCAGCTCGAGCTCGGGGACGTGAAGTTGGAAATAGAGCCCCTGGACATTCACGATATCGTGCATTCGCTCGCCGATGGCTTGCGGACGAGCGCGGAGAAGCGGCGTGTCACTCTGTCTTGTATGGTGGATATGGACTTGCCGTTGGTCGCGGCTGATCTGCGGGCCATTCGAAGGGTATTGTCAAACGTCATCGACAACGCTGTGAAGTTCACGCCAGACCACGGCGCGGTGGCGATCTCCGCACGTGCGGAAACCCACGGCGTTACGGTGACTGTGGAGGACACGGGTGAAGGAATTCCGCAGGACAAACTTTCGGTGGTGTGCGAGCCGTTCTCGCAAGTCGATCAAGGATTGGCGAGGCGGTTCGAGGGTGCCGGACTCGGTCTTGCGATCGCGAAGGGGCTTATCGAGGCACAACATGGAAGCCTGAACATTTCGAGTGCGCGCGGTGAGGGTACGCGCGTCACAATCACTTTGCCCTTCGCCGAGGAGCGAGCCGCAGGGTTGCCGCAGGCGTAGCGATAGATTTACCACTGCACTTACCACTGCGGCGCCGTACACGGCGCCGCCTTCTTGTTGGCGCTAGCGGTCGCGATACCTTAGATTGGCTTACCTCCAAACAAACGCAAGGCGAACACCACGCGTTGCCAAAGGCGCTGGCAGGCCAGCCTCACGCGGTATTGATCTGCGGCCGTGCTGTGGTTGCTTCGTCGCTTGGCGGGTAATGGCGCGTCGACTCGTTCTTATAACGTCCGCGCAACAAACATCAATGGAACGTGAGTTGTCGCGCGCACGCCGTGGCTCGACCCTGGAGGCGGACAGATCAGGGAGGAGAGAATGAAAAGTTACCCGCGCGATTGGATCGCTTGGATGGTCGCCGCCGCCATTGTCGTTGTGATCGCGGTGGAACTGATATCCGCCGCCACCGCTACCCCGACCACACGCCTTGCCGAAGACAGTTGGGCGCGATTACGGAGCGCGTCGTCAGCCTGGCAGGCCGGCTAGCGGTTCGTCGTATGTGACTCCTGGCATTGCGCTTTCGCATCGTTAGGTGCCTCGCGCCTGCGAGCGAGCGTCAGCGACGCTTTTGGCCCTCCGGCCAGTTCTTCCCGGCGGCGGCTGCAAGCTGGTCGGCGACGGCGGCGATGACGACGAGTTTGCCGTGGGTGCCGAACTCGAGTTCGGCGACATCGGTCCAGAACCAACGTGACCTCTTCACCTTGAGGTCGCGCCATGGGACCAGGAAATCGCGTGCGAACGGTCCGAACAGCTTCATCACGCCGATGCGAAGTCCCGAAGGACACACCGCGAGCTTCAGGACGTTCTTGTAGTTGACGCCGACGCCCATCGCGCCTGTTTGCCACGCGAGATTCAGCGCCGGTTGCTCGTGCCGGTCAGGGTAGCGTTCCATGAGCGTGTGCCACCCCGACATCCATCCGAGGAGCCACGTCACGCCCACCCAAATCACAGCGAACATCACCGGAAAACTCAGGAAGGGCAGGGCGAATTCCATGTCCGCGTCGATCCCGTGCCCCGGCTCGCATTTCCGGGGGCTCTAAGCTGGCGGCGTGGATAGCAAAAGGAGCGGCTTGGGAAAAGCCAAGTGTCCTTACGTGTACACGAACTCCTTGCCGTCGAGGTCGATTGCCGGGATTTGGTCTTTCTCGACCCAGTAGTCTTGCGTGTGCTGCCATTCAGGTTTGTCGCCGCGGCGGGGCAGCAAGTGCATGGAGCGCATGAGGTAGTTCGGGTTGAAGTTCGCCGGGTCAATCCAGTCGAGGATCGGCATATCCTCGTCTTGCGGGCGGAGCGCTACGCTGACGCGGTGCTTGCTTTTTGCCTTCATGTGGTTCAGCAGCCGGCAGACAAAATCGCCCAGCAGATCTACGCGCAGCGTCCAGCTGGCACGGAAATAGCCGAACACCCAGAGCATGTTCGGAACGCCCGTGAACATCATACCGCGATAGGTGATCGTGTCGTGGAAGTCGAGCTTCTTGCCGTCGATCGTGAAGTCGATGTCGCCCAAGACGCTCAAGTTGAAGCCGGTTGCGGTGATGATGACGTCGCCGTCGACGTGTTTGCCGGAGCGCAGCAGCACGCCCGTTTCGGTGAAGCTCTCGATTTCGTCGGTGATGACGGAGGCCTTGCCGGCCTTGATGCCCTGAAACAGATCGCCGTCGGGAATGAAGGCGATGCGTTGCTGCCAGGGGCGGTATTTCGGGGTGAAGTTTTTCTTCACCTCCTCGGGTCCCAAGAACAACTCGGCCGCGGCAAGGAGTTCCTGCTTGACCGCTTCGGGCTCCGTGAACGAGCGGGTGGTCAGCTGCGCCTGATCGTAGAGGATTTTCTTGCGGACGATTTCGTGGATCCACTCTTCCTTGACTTCGATCTGGCGCAGGATGTCGGCAAGGTCATTCGCGTTGCGCGCGGGGATGAAATAGGTCGGCGAACGTTGCACAACGGTGACGTGCTTGCAGTCGGCGGCGATCGCGGGAACCACGGTCGCGGTTGTGGCGCCGGAGCCGATGCAGATCACGTTCTTACCTTTGAGGTCGAGGTCGTCAGGCCAGGTTTGCGGATGGACGATACGGCCCTTGTATTTGTCCATGCCCTTCCATTCGGGCGTGTAGCCCTGCGCATGACGGTAGTAGCCTTGGCACATCCATAGGAAGTTCGCCGTGAACGCGATGGGTTCGTTCGTGTCGGTGCGTACGCCCTGCAGCGTCCATTTGTTTGTCTTGCTGTCCCACGTTGCCGACGTGATCTTATGCCGATAGCGGATGTGGGCCCCGAGGTCGTTTTCCTCGATCACCTCGCCCATATATTTCAAGATTTCATCCGCCGTCGCGATCGGGTTGCCGACCCACGGCTTGAAGCGATAGCCAAACGTGTAGAGATCGCTGTCGGAGCGAATGCCCGGGTAGCGGTGCATCCACCAGGTGCCGCCGAAGTTCTCGTACATTTCAAGCACGACAAACGACATGCCGGGGCATTGCTTTGTCAGGTGATAAGCCGCACCCACTCCGGAAATGCCGGCGCCGACAATCAAGACATCGAAGTGCTCGACGGTTGCTGCTCTCGGTTTCGTGGCGGTCGCGGCTTGGGCCATGGGGCTGTTCCTTCAGGTGCAAATGGCGAATGGCGCCAGTTCGCTCAATTCCGCGGAATACCGCCTTGATCCTAATCAAACGAGGGGTGCCGCTTGACGCAAGTCAACGCGCGGCACGCTGTTTTGTGATCGCTTGGGCGAACCGGGCGCGGATCGACCGCGGCAGCCGAGGTGGAACTGTTGCATGCGTAACGGCGTGTCGAAAGAGCAGATCGAAATAGCGGAGCCTGCGGCGAGCAAACAGCTCGAAACCGTGACGGTTACACAAAACGTACGCAAGAAGCGTGGCGCGCAGGTCGCCGCCGCGAAGGACATCGCAAAGCAGACGGACGACGGCGCCGTTGCCCTGAAGGCGCTTGAATCAATCCTTGAGGGCGCCTCTCCGGACGATGCCAACGCGATCAAGTCGGCCTTGATGCGCTGGCAGAAACTTGACGTGCGCATGCCGGTTAGTCCCGACGACGAACTCGTCGACGATTGGCGGAGTGCGGCCTACCCCTACAAGAACCGGCTTTCGCGCAAGAGTTATGAAAATCAGAAGTACAGGCTCCAGGTGGAACTGTTGAAGTTTCAGGCCTGGGTGAAAGCGACGGGTCAGCGCGTCGTCATCCTGTTCGAAGGGCGCGATGCCGCCGGCAAGGGCGGCACGATCAAGCGCTTTATGGAACATTTGAATCCGCGCGGTGCGCGTGTCGTTGCGCTTGAGAAGCCGAGTGAGTTCGAGCGCGGGCAATGGTACTTCCAGCGCTACATCGAACACCTGCCGACGAAGGGCGAAATCGTGATGTTCGACCGCTCGTGGTACAACCGCGCGGGTGTGGAGCACGTGATGGGTTTTTGCTCGGATGCGGAGTATCAAGCGTTCATGCGTCAGGCACCGGAGCTCGAGCGCAACCTGGTCGCCAGCGGCATTCACATGTTCAAGTTTTGGTTTTCGGTCAGCCAGAAGGAACAACACCGCCGGTTTCGTGAGCGAGAGTTGCATCCCTTGAAGCAATGGAAGCTCAGCCCCATCGACATGGCGGCGCTCGACAAGTGGGACGAGTATTCAAGGGCTAAGGAGGCGATGTTTCTGCACACGGATACGTCCGAGGCGCCGTGGATCGTGATCAAATCGGACTGTAAGAAGCGCGCACGGCTGAACGCGATGCGCTATGTGTTGAACAAGCTCGATTACAGCGGCAAGGACACGAAGAACCTACCGCCGCCCGATCCGCTGATCGTGGGGCGCGCGCACTTGAATGCGGTGACTTGAAGGACCGCGCGGGGCCAAAAGGATCGGTCGGGTGCCGGCAATGCGCTGTGATCCCGTTCACATTGGAGCCTGCGGATCCGGGGTGTGTGTGACGGTCGTTGCTTACGGCCGGCCGCGATCGGCGTAGAGCGCTCTCATTCAAAGGGAAGGAACCTCTTCACATGAGAACTGCATTCTTCGCCGCCGCCGCTATCGTTGCTTTGTCGATGCCAGCCTTGGCGGCAGGGCCCGATCTGGTGCCGGACTTCGATACGGCGACCGGGACGGTCATGGTCAAGAACATTGGTGATGGGCCGGCGAGCATCAGCGTCGTCACCATCAACTGCAAGCGGCGCAAGCCGCCGGTGGTAGGCGGCGGCGGCGGTTGCCCCGAGATTCCGCCCGCGTTCGTGCCGAACTACACGAACCCTATGTTCCCGAACGTTCTTTCGGTCAATGTCGGTCCACTCGCGCCCGGGGCGACGTTCAATCATGTGCTGCCGTTCTTTGGCGGGTTGGTATTTCCGCCGGGCGCCTATGCGTTCACGGTCAAGGCCGATGCCGGGAACTCCGTGCCGGA
>CAZJOM010000142.1:0-6512 GCA_964547645.1 uncultured Flavobacteriaceae bacterium | reverse complement strand
AAGAGGGCAGGGCAGCCATCGCCCGCCGCCTCAAACTCGCCGAACGCTGGCCGGAGTTGAAAGCAACCCTGCAAGGCAACTCAGTCGCCGCCCTGCGTGAACGCTTTGCGGCCGAACCCGGCATTGCTGCGCCAGATTAGATCCGTGGCAATGTTGAAATGAAAGTGTCGACGCGCGGCGCTTAACCTACCCGACCAGCGTTCGACTTCAGGATTGGTGTATGTACGCTGCCCTGACCGGCAACAGGGGTCCGCACTTCGCAGGCAACACGCCACTGGCCGTCGCGTGGCTCGAGATCGTAGCATGCCGATTGGCAACAGGGGGACACTCACGCGATGGCAGCCGACGTAGGTGCGCCAATTTTGGAGGTTCTGACGCGCGGCGCGGCCGTTGGCGCGATGGTCGGCCTTGGGATCGTGATCGCGCGTCGACCGTTCACACCGGCGCGGATTACCGGCGCGCTCTTCTGCCTCGCTGCGGCGGCGCACACGCTGACCCAACATCCGGCGATCCGCGCCGAGCTTGGCTGGGCATGGCTGTCGGTGTGGGCCTTCTCGGTGATGGGTGCCGGGCTGTTCTGGGCTTTTGCCGATGAACTGTTTGAAGACCGTTCGCGGCTTGAGGCCGTTCGCTTTGCACCGGCGGCAGTGCTGCTTACCATCGGAGTCGCGGCAACGCTGACCACCGGCGCGGCAAACGGTGCAATCCTTCTCGCGCACAACCTCGTCAGTGCGGCGCTTATGGTGCACGTTCTCTTCGTAGTCTGGGGCGGATGGCGCAACGATCTTGTCGAATCGCGGCGGCGGCTCAGGGGACCAATACTAGCGGCCGGCGGCGTTTACGCCATCTCCGTTATATCCGTGCAGATTGCAGAGATATTCGCCGGTCCTGCAAGCGCACTCTCGCCGCTAGCGGCGCTGGTTCTCCTTCTCTTAGGCCTTGCCAGTTTGGGTGCGCTCGCGCAGGCGGATCCCGATTTGTTTGCGGCGCCCGGCAAGACAGAGGCGTTGTCGCGCGCGGCGCCCATCGCGCGAGTCGCGAACGGCGATGACGCCAAGACCGCCGAGCGGCTCGACAGACTGATGAGGACAGAGCGCGCTTATCGCGAAGAGAACCTGTCGATCTCTGGATTGGCGCTCAAAGTGGGCGTTCCGGAATACAAACTGCGGCGGCTGATCAACCAGCACCTTGGCCATCGTAACTTCGCTGCGTTCCTCAACCAATGGCGCCTTGCCGACGTCAAGGAGGCGCTCGCTGACCCGAGCCAGCGCGAGGTGCCGGTTTCGACCATCGCCCTTGATGCGGGCTTTCAATCGTTGGGCCCGTTCAACCGTGCGTTCAAGGCGGAAACAGGGGTCACGCCCTCTGAATTCCGCGCACAGGCCCTTTCGGCCACCGTAAAGGCCGCGGACGGCGGGCGGGCGCTAGCCACTTGATATCTCACGATATTTTCGGAATCGGCTAACCGATTTCGAATCCGGCTAGCCGCCCTTCACGCGCGGCGAGCCTTCAGCGAACGCCATCGGCATCGTGCGACCCGTAATGCAGCCGGGTTCAAGGAGCCGCGTCATGGCCACTCTCAAGTCCCTTATCGCATGGTTCACTTTTCCGGTGCTGTTCGTGGGTACGTTGCTCGCGTTCGACACCGCTCTTCGGCTTGGCTTCGACCCTGCACTCACGTCACTGGCGGTGACCATTGCCAACTTGGCGTTGATTGCGACGCTCGAGCTCGTGCTCCCCGAGCGGCCGGATTGGACTTGGACAAACGATAGGCAAACCTTCAACGACCTTCTCCACGGCCTGAGCAACATCTTCGGCGATGCGCTTGGCCGCAGCGCGCTCTTGATCCTCTTCGCCACGGCGGGCGGCGCGCTAGGCGCGCAAGGCAACCTCGGACTCTGGCCCGCGGACCTGCCTCTATGGGCGCAAGTGCTTGTTGCCGTCGTGGTCGTCGATTTCGCAGACTACTGCAAGCACCGGGCCTACCATTCCTGGAGCATCGCCTGGCCGATCCACGCGCTGCACCACAACGCGGACCGCATGACCGTCTTCAAGGGTGCGCGTCTCCACTTTCTGGAAGCGACCATCCGCGCGCTCGTCGTCTACGGCCCGCTCGTTGCTCTCGGCGCACCTACACTCGTTTTGTTGTGGCTTGCGGCACTCATGAATTTTCTGGGTAACCTCAACCATTCCAACCTTGCACAGAACTTGCCTCGCTTCGTCCACGCCATGATCGTCACACAGAAGACGCACTGGCTGCACCACAGCAAGGATTACGCGCGCGGTGTCTGCAATCTCGCGCCTTTGACGCCGCTCTTCGACCATCTCTTCGGCACCTTCCGCCACCCGCTCGACGAGCCGCTCGAGGGCGTCGGCATCGATCCCGATCCGATTCCAAAGAACCTGTGCGCCCAACTCGCTGCGCCGCTCTTGTGGCCCGTGCTGGTGTGGCGGGAAAAACGCGCCCGGCGCAGCGCATTGCCGGCGGCTGAGTGAGCACGAACGCAAGGAGACTAAAAATGCGCAGACCACTCTTCATCGCCGAACAGGCGCGCAACGCCAACGGCTTACTCGGGCGCTTCGTTGCCTTTGTTATGGCACGCGAGACTCTGTCGGAAAACATTCGCGCGATCGATGCCCTCGATGTCGAGGTGCACGACCATGTGCTCGACATCGGTTGCGGCCATGGTCGCAGCTTAGAACTGCTTGCGGCACGCACCGCCAATGGACACGCGGCGGGCGCCGATCCTTCCGAGCTCATGGCCGAGATCGCGGTCACGCGAAATCGTGCTTCGGTCAAAGCGCACAAGGTCAACGTTGCCATCGCCCCGGCCCACGCGTTGCCGTTCGCAGACGGCTCGTTCGACAAGGCGCTTTGCGTGCATGTGATCTACTTCTGGGAAAGTGTGGACGCGTCGTTCGTCGAGATCGCGCGCGTGCTGAAGCCCGGCGCGCGCTTCGCTCTCGTGTTTCGCACCGACGCTGACAGTGCAGCGGTCGCGTCGTTCCCCAAGGAAGTGTATCGCTTTCGTCCGCGCAGTGAGGTTATCGCCGCGCTGAGGCGCGCGGGCTTTGCCGTGCAGGTCGTCGAGCGCGATGCCGAGCCCGTGCTCGCGATCGCAACGAAAGAGCACGCGTCATGAGGCGCCTGCTTGCTATTGTGCTTGTCGTGCTCGCGCCCGCCGTTGCTGCGGCGGACGCCGGTTGGAGCCACTATGGCGGCGACGCCGGAGGCATGCGCTACTCGCCGGCCTCGCAGATCACGCCGGAGAACGTCGACCAGCTGATTCCGGCGTGGACCTATCGGACGCGCGAAATCGAGAGTCGCCCGGCGCACATCTTGCGCCAGATGAAATGGCAGACGACGCCGGTGCTCCGCGGCGATAGTCTCTATCTCTGCACGCCCTTCAACATCGTGATCGCGATCGATCCCGGAACGGGCGAGGAGAAGTGGCGCTTCGATCCCAAGATCCCGACCGAAGACGTTCGCCCAGCCAACCGGTTCAACTGTCGCGGGGTTGCGCTGTGGGTCGATCCCGCCCCTCCGTCGACGGCGTGCGCGACGCGTGTCTTCACCGGTACCAACGATGCTCGTGTGATCGCGCTCGATGCGGCGACCGGCCGTCCGTGCCGCGATTTCGGCGTAAAGGGCGAGATCAAGCTCGCGCCCTCGCTCCCCCTACTCTGGGCCGGCGAATTCAATATCAGCTCGGCCCCCGTCGTTGCGTCCGGCGTTGTGGTCGTCGGCTCGTCGATCGGCGACAACCAACGCGTCGCTGCGCCGTTCGGCACCGTTCACGCCTTCGACGCACGCACCGGCGCAGTCAGATGGACCTTCGATCCGATCCCGCGCGACGCGCGCGATCCCCGCGCGTCGAGTTGGGGCGACGGCTGGAGACAGGCGGGGCACGCCAATGTGTGGGCGCCGATGTCGGTCGACGAAGGGCGCGGCCTCATCTTCATGCCGACGTCAAGCCCGAGCCCCGACTTCTTCGGCGGCTTGCGCCCCGGCGACAACCGCCACGCCAATTCGGTCGTCGCGATCAAGGCCGAAACGGGGGTGGTGCGCTGGGCCTATCAGATCGTCCATCACGATGTGTGGGACTACGATCTTCCCGCCCAACCGACACTCGCCACGCTCAACCTCGACGACGGTCCGCGCGACGTCGTGATCCAGGGCACGAAGCAAGGACTCGTCTTCGTGCTCGACCGTGACACGGGTGTTCCGGTGTTTCCGGTAGAAGAGCGCGCAGTCCCGCAAGGTGCGGTCGCAGGTGAAGTATTATCGCCGACGCAACCGTTTCCTCTCCATGTACCACCGCTGGTTCCCGACAAATTGACACCCGGCAATACCTTCGGGCTGACACCGCTCGAGCGATGGAGTTGCAGCGCGCTGCTGGCAGCGGTGCGAAGCGAAGGGCTTTACACGCCGCCATCCGAGCGAGGCACTATCCTTTTTCCCTTCACCGGCGGCGGCATCAATTGGGGTGGCGTCGCGTTCGACCCCGAACGCCAAATCCTCATCGCCAACACCTCTCGCATCGCGCACATGGTGACGCTGTTCGAGGCGCGCGAGTTCGATCGCCTCGACAAGGAATTCCCGACCCGCGAAGTGTCGCCGCAAACCGGTGCAGCCTACGGTATGATCCGCGACCCGGTCCTGGGATCGCCGGTGCCCCTGCCCTGCAATCCGCCCCCCTGGGGCGTGCTCACCGCGGTCGACCTCAAAAACGGGAAACTGCTTTGGGAATCGACGCTCGGCACGATTGAGGAATATACCCTCGGTCTACTCGCTCTCCCGTGGGGCACACCGAATCTTGGCGGGCCCGTCGTTACGAAGAGCGGTGTCGTGTTCATCGGGGCGGCGATGGATCGCTATCTCCGCGCTTTCGACGTGCGAACCGGCCGCGAACTATGGCAGGGGCGCTTGCCCGCGACGGCACAAGCAACACCCATGACCTACGAGTGGCAGGGCGAGCAGTTCGTTCTCGTTGCAGCAGGCGGCTATCCCGATGCCGGCGTCGTCGCACCGAGCGACACACTCGTCGCCTTCCGATTGCCTCGGTCGGGCGAGCCGGGGCCGAGCGTGTGGTCGCGCAATATCGACCGGCCCGGCGGTCGCGGTTGGGCGGTGTTGAGTCTCGCCCTTTTCATCGCGATCGCTTCAGGTGTTGCAGTGTGGCGCTGGCGACGTCGGCGAGCCTGCGCGATCAAATCTCGCGCGAGCACGCCGCCTTGATCCGTTGGCGTTATCTGTTTCTTTACGTACCGCTGATCGGCCACGTTGTCCCGACGCTCGTCACGGGCTTCGGCTTCGTCATATCCGGCAGCCCGAATGGAAGGGATCAATACCTTCACGCTTGTCTTCTCGTAGCGGTCCTCGGCTTCATCCGAGCATACGTCGCCGGGATCGCGATCGCCACGCACTGGGCCAAGCCTGGTGGTGCGCCGTTCGTTGTTAGCAGGAACTGCCGGTGTTCGCATCATGCGCAAAGGCGCGCTGCGCGTTGCCGTCAAGGTTGCATCCGTCGAGCCGCTCGCGGGTGAAGCCTGCATCGGCTCCTAAGTCTTGGAACGCGGTCTTGAGGGTTGGTCGTCGCCGGGCGTCTTGCCGTGCGGTCTTGTTCCGTATTCTTGAGCTGGCCAATCGCCCCATCGGGCGCTGCGACAAAATGGTTGCCATTTTGTTCTTGACCGCTTCGGCGCTTTCGGCGATATTCGGCGCTCAATCTCAGTATTGGTAGACGTGCGCCCGCCCCAACCCGGCGGGCGCTTTTCGTTGTTGGATCAAGGCCGATGCCACCACCGCCGAAGCGCACGCCAGCGCGCGACATGACATTTTTCTTGGGGCTGGCGAATGCGCATGCCGTCGCCACCGCCTGCCGCGCGTCAGGCTATGCGGTGCCCAGCGTTTACCGCTGGCGCAAGGGCGACGCCGACTTCGCCGCGCGCTGGAACGATGCGCTCGTGATGGCGGGCGATTTGTTGGAGGAGGAAGCCGATCGTCGCGGCCGGCTCGGCGTCGACCAGCCCGTCTTCTATCAAGGGCGCAAAGTCGGCGCAAAGAAGCGGTATTCCGATCCGCTCTTGATCGCACGCCTAAAGGCGATCCGCCCGCAATATCGCGATCGATCGAGTACGCCGCCGCCGCTCGCCGCGCCGCCTGTGCAAACCGTGGTCGTGCGCGACTTCTTGATGGAGCGCGAGGTGCTCGACCTCGTCGCCTCGGGCAAAGTCTCTCCGGGCGCGCTGAGCGACAGCGCCCGCACCCGCATCGAAAAACTTCGCAACGCGAAGGAAAAGTAAGCGGCGACCACGTGAACGGACAACGAGTTGAGAGGGCCGCTTCCTTCTCGGACTTCTCACAAGAAAGGTGACACTTGAGCCGATGCCACGCTGCTCAGGGCGTGCCCTTCGCTCAAACCTTCTCGCTAGGGGGAGGGCAGGGTAGCGTTTGCCCTAGACGCGCAAAGGCCCCGCTCAAGGCTCCATCCCCTCGAGCAGGGCCTTCG
>CAZJOM010000141.1:0-6557 GCA_964547645.1 uncultured Flavobacteriaceae bacterium | reverse complement strand
CGCCTCGTCCCCGGCTGGACCGACCCCATCGTCGTCGGCCGCCACGCCTTCGGCGATCAGTACAAGGCGACCGACTTCGTCGTCCCCGGCAAGGGCAAGCTCACGATCACGTTCACGCCCGAAGGCGGCGGCGCGCCGATCAGTCACGAAGTGTTCGCCTTCCCGGGCGCCGGCGTCGCGATGGCGATGTACAACCTCGACGACTCGATCAAGAACTTCGCCAGGTCGTGCTTCAACTACGGCCTCGATCGCGGTTGGCCGGTGTACCTTTCCACCAAGAACACGATCCTGAAGGCCTATGACGGCCGCTTCAAGGATCTGTTCCAAGGCGTCTTCGATGCCGAATTCAAGGCAAAGTTCGACGCGAAGAAGATCGTCTACGAACACCGCCTGATCGACGACATGGTCGCCTCCGCCTTGAAGTGGAGCGGCAAGTTCGTTTGGGCGTGTAAGAACTACGACGGCGACGTCCAGTCGGACTCTGTCGCGCAAGGCTTCGGCTCGCTGGGCCTCATGACCAGCGTTCTGCTCACCCCCGACGGCCAGATCATGGAAGCCGAAGCCGCACATGGCACGGTCACGCGCCACTACCGTCAATGGCAGAAGGGCGAGCAAACCTCGACGAACTCGATGGCCTCAATCTTCGCCTGGACCCGCGGCCTCATCCATCGCGGCAAGCTCGACGGCACCCCCGACGTCACCCACTTCGGCGAGACGTTGGAAAAAGTCTGCGTCGACACCGTCGAAGCCGGCGACATGACGAAAGACCTGTCGCTACTCGTCGGCCCCGATCAAAAGTGGCTCTCCACCGAAGGCTTCCTCGACAAGATCGACGCGAACCTGAAGAAGGCGATGAAGATGTAGATCGGAATACCGAAGACAGACTACGGGGATCCGACGAGCAACGTCTGATCCCTGTACTCCGTATTCCGTTCTCAGGCGCGCTTGCGCGCCGCGACCATCATCAAAATCCCCGTCGCCGGGCCGATCACGCCGAGTAGACTTCCCTCGAACCCGAACGACCCGCCCGTCATCAGCGCCGGCCCCGACAGCGTCACCGGGTGCCAGCCGGTCGCGAAATCGTTGCCGCTGACGTTGATCCCAAGCAGCGGCCCCTGCACGAAGTTCCAGCCCGTGTGAATGCCGATCGGCAGCCACAACGTCCGCGTCGCCAGATAAGCCAACGACAACAGCACGCTCGCCAGAAAAATATTCAACGCCCCGATCGCCGCCATGTCGTTGTGCAAAAACGCATTCGCGTGCAAGGCCGTGAAGAACAGCGACGACGCGAGAACCGACGCGGCCGTCGAAAACTTGCTCATCAGCTCCTGCAGCACATACCCGCGCAGCATCACCTCTTCGCCGGCCGCCGCCAGCGTGGTGCCAACCGCGCCCAGCGCCATCGCCGTCATCGAGAAGCCGGCGAAACTCATGTCGATGCGAGCCCAGCCGCCAAAAAACGCGGCCGCCAGCGCGCATAAGAAGATGAAACCACCGGCCAGGCCGCCCGTCAGAAAGTCGGCGAGCGATCCTTGCGGCTGGAATCCCATCGCCATCGGCGACTTGTGATCCATGATGATCGTGAGCAGCACCGCCGGCACGAACATCGCGACGAAATTCACCACCCCCAAAACGATGAACGGCAACTTCGAACCGCTCGGATAGCCCATTTGCGGCAGCACGAACTCGACGATCCCGGCCACCGTAGCGCCGACCAAAACGAGATAGAGCAGGATTTTGCCCACCGAGATGCCGACATTGCGCATCATGACTGTGTCCCCGCGCACCTGAGCAGGTCAGTCTAGCCCCAATCCCCCGCCCGCGCGAATCGGATGGTTTAGACGATCGGATCGCCCATCGGGCGCATGGGTTCGCGGTTGGCGGCCATTTCTTCGTCGAGGACGTCGCTCTCCGCGCCAGCCCAATCGGCGAAACGCTCGTCGGCAACCGCCGATATCCGCGCCCGTAGCGCGTCGTCGCGCGCGAGCAGCGCTTCGAAATCGATCGAGTCGATCATCAGGAGATGGCAACGCGTGCGCGCCACCACCGTGCCGCGTCGTTGCACCTTCTTCAACAGCGTCACCTCGCCGAAGAAATCGCCGGGGCCAAGCTGCAGCGTGCGCTTCTTTAAGCGGATCTCGATTTCGCCGTCGGCGATAAAGTACATGCCCTCGGCCTCGTCGCCGCGCGCCGCGACCACGGTCCCGCCCTCGACCATGCGGGTACGCATGATCTTCATGATCTCCGAGATCGCAGCCGCGTCGAGCGTCGCGAACAACGGCACGCGCGCCACCATACCCCAGGTCACCACAAAATCACGCCGGTGAATCTCGTTCACGAACGCGGTCGCGATAATGCCGATCGGTACCGCAAAGAGCCCAAGCCCGAAGACCATCACCAAGGAGCCGAACATCTTGCCGAGCGGCGTCACCGGCACCGCGTCGCCGTAACCGATCGTCGTCAGCGTCGCCAGCGCCCACCACATCGCGTCCGGAATCGTTCCGAACTTCTCCGGCTGCGCGTGGCCTTCGATCGCATGCATAATCGCGCCCGAAAACACTGCGGTGCCCACCATCAGCACCAGCGCACCCAAAAGTGCCCGGCGCTCTTCATAGAGAGCACGGCTCAACGTCGTCATCGCCGGCGAGAAACGCACCAGCTTCAAGAACCGCAACAGGCGAAACACCCGAAGCACGCGGGTATCGACGCCGGGCATCAGAAAGCTCAAGTAGGACGGCGCGATCGCGATGAAGTCGATCAGCATCGACGGTCGCGTTGCATAGACGAGCCGCCCCATCACCGGCCCCTCTTGCCGCACGACCGGCATCTCGATCGACACCCACAGCCGCACCAGATATTCGAACGTAAAGATCGCGATCGAGATCGCGTCGAATACCCGAAACTCGAGCGCGAACATCGCGTGGATGCCAGGCACGCTTTCGAGCACGACCGCGAGCACGTTGCAGACGATAAGCACGACCAGCGCATGATCGATGGCACTGGCCGCCGCACCGTTCGACTCCAACAGCAGATAGAACCGCCGCCGCAGGCTCACCGCCGCGCTCACGCGCCGGCCTTCATCGCGTCCGCTATCGCATCGAGCGCAGCTTGCAGTTTCACACCGTCGGGTCCGCCGCCCTGCGCCATCTCCGGCCGGCCTCCGCCACCCTTGCCACCGACGACCTCGACGCCTTTGCGCAGCAAATCGACCGCGTTAAAGCGCTTCACCAAGTCTTCGCTGACGCCGACCGCGATAGCAGCCTTGCCGTCGACCGAGGTCGCAAACACGACCACGCCCGAAGCAACCTTCGCCTTGCCCTCCTCGACCAGCGTACGCAGCTCCTTGGGCTCAACACCCTCGACGATGCGCGCCATCAGCTTCACGCCGGCGATCTCGACCGCCTCGTTCGCCGAGCCACCGCCGCCACCCATCGCGAGCTGCCGCCGCGCGTCGGCCAGATCACGTTCCAGCTTCTTGCGTTCGTCGAGCAGGCGCGAAATCCGCTCCGGCAACTCCGCCGGCGGTGTACGCAATGCCAACGAAGCCTCGCGCACCAGGCGCTGTTGCTCGTTCAGATAGGCAAGCGCGCCCGCTCCGGTCAGCGCCTCTATGCGCCGCACACCGGCCGCCACCGCGCCTTCGCCCACGACTTTCAGTAGACCGATATCGCCGAGCCGCCGCACATGCGTGCCGCCGCAAAGCTCGACCGAATAGGTCTTGCCGCCCTCGACGCCCATCGACAGCACGCGCACTTCCTCGCCGTACTTCTCGCCGAAGAGCGCCATTGCGCCTTCCTCGATCGCCTTTTCCGGCGTCATCAGACGCGTGACGACATCGTCGTTCGCGCGCACCATGCCGTTGACCATCGTCTCGATCGCCGCAAGCTCCGCCTCGCTCACCGCCTTCGGATGCGCAAAGTCGAAGCGCAGCTTGTCCGGCCCGACCAACGAGCCCTTCTGCGTCACATGCGGCCCGAGTACCCGGCGCAGCGCCTCATGCAGCAGATGCGTCGCCGAATGGTTTGCGCGCGTCGCCGTGCGCCGCGCTGTGTCGACGCGCAAATCGACCACATCGCCGACCTTCAACGTGCCGCGACCCAGCTTACCGATATGCACGTGCACGTCGCCGAGCTTCTTCTGCGTATCGCTGACCGCGAATTCCGCGCCCGCAGCCGTGAACATCACGCCTTCGTCGCCGACCTGACCGCCGGACTCGCCATAGAACGGCGTCTGGTTGACGATCACTTGACCCTCGTCGCCCGCGCTCAGTTCCGCAACCGGCTTGCCGCCTTTGACGAGCGCGGTGACGACGCCTTCCGCCGTTTCGGTCTCATAACCGAAGAACTCAGTCGCGCCGACTTTCTCGCGCAGCTCGAACCAAACGGTCTCCGTTGCGGCTTCGCCCGAACCCGCCCACGCCGCGCGCGCGTCCGCCTTCTGCTTCGCCATCGCCGCGTCGAAGCCCGCACGATCGACGCCGATACCGCGCCCGCGCAACGCATCTTCGGTCAAATCATAGGGAAAGCCGAACGTGTCATAGAGCTTGAACGCCACGTCGCCCGAAAGCGTCGTGCCCTTGCCCATGCTGCCCGTCGCCTCGTCGAGCAGCTTCAGCCCACGCTCCAACGTTTGCCGGAAGCGCGTCTCTTCAAGCTTTAGCGTTTCGGTAATCAGTGCCTGCGCACGGCCGAGCTCGCTATACGCTGCGCCCATCTCGCCGACCAACACCGGCACGAGCCGCCACATCAACGGCTCCTTCGCGCCCAAGATATGCGCGTGCCGCATCGCGCGGCGCATAATCCGGCGCAGCACGTAACCGCGTCCCTCGTTCGACGGCAGCACCCCGTCCGCGATCAGGAACGACGACGCCCGCAAGTGATCCGCGATCACCCGGTGCGAGACCGCATGAGGTCCGTTCACCCGCGTCTGCGATGCCTGCGCCGAGGCATCGATCAAACGCTTGAACAAATCCGTGTCGTAGTTGTCCGTTTGCCCCTGCAGGATCGACGAGATCCGCTCCAGCCCCATGCCGGTGTCGATCGACGGCTTCGGCAGCGGCACGCGCTTGTCCTTCGACACCTGGTCGAATTGCATGAAAACCAGGTTCCAGAACTCGACGAATCGGTCGCCATCTTGATCGGGAGAGCCCGGCGGCCCGCCCTGAATCTTGTCGCCGTAGTCGTAGAAGATTTCTGAGCATGGCCCGCACGGACCGGTATCGCCCATCGACCAGAAATTGTCCGAAGTCGGGATGCGGATGATCTTCGACTCCGGAAAGCCCGCGATCTTCTTCCAAAGCCCCGCCGCCTCGTCGTCGTCCGCATAGACGGTGACGAGCAACCGGCTCTTGTCGAGCGCGAATTCCTTCGTGATCAGATTCCAGGCGAGCTCGATCGCCACGTCCTTGAAATAGTCGCCGAACGAAAAATTGCCCAGCATCTCGAAGAACGTGTGGTGCCGCGCTGTGTAGCCGACATTGTCGAGATCGTTGTGCTTGCCGCCGGCGCGCACGCATTTCTGCGAAGACACCGCGCGCGTATAAGGCCGCTTCTCGGCGCCCGTGAACACGTTCTTGAACTGCACCATCCCGGCGTTCGTGAACATGAGCGTCGGGTCGTTCCGCGGCACAAGCGGCGACGACGCCACCGCCTCGTGCCCGTGGCGCGAGAAGTAGTCGAGAAAGGTGGAGCGAATGTCGTTCAGTGCGGTCATTGTGGGGCTCAAATCGGGCCAAATTATCCAGACGCCCGGATGTATCGGCCCGCCCCCGCCCTGTCCAGGCGACGAAGACGCTCGTTGGAGATTCACGCCACAGCGGCGCTTAACGCTTAGAACGAAAACCGCCCCCACTGCGGGGCGGTCGACAAATTCGAAGGCGAAGCCTGAGAAATTTCGGGTGGGGGGACAGAGCGTCTGACGGCTACCCCCAAACGCTCAACGCCCCCACCCGAACCTTCTCGGCCTTCGGCCTCGAACGTTCGACCGCCCCGCAGTGGGGGCGATTTCGCTCATCTATCTCTATCGCTCAAAACAAAGACGGCCCGGACCTTGGGGGAAGGTCCGGGCCTATCTCTCCACTTTTGGGGGGCACTGAGGGGGTGGAGAGAATTTCAGAAGCTCGTTGAGGTGGCTTATTCCTCTTCGTCGCCGTCGTCGTCATCCTTGCCGGCGGTGGCAAGCGCGGTTCCCAAGATGCCGGCATTCGCACGCACGGCCGCCTCGATCTTTGCCGCGATATCGGGGTTCTCGCCCAAGAACGCCTTCGCATTCTCGCGGCCCTGCCCGATCCGTTGGTTGTCGTAACTGAACCACGAGCCCGACTTCTCGATGATCCCAGCCTTCGACCCGAGATCGACAAGCTCGCCCATCTTCGAAATGCCGGTGCCGTACATGATGTCGAACTCGACCTGACGGAACGGCGGCGCAACCTTGTTCTTCACGACCTTAACGCGTGTCTGGCTGCCGACGACGTCTTCCTTTTCTTTGATCGCTCCGATGCGGCGAATATCCAACCGCACGGACGAGTAGAATTTCAGCGCGTTTCCGCCCGTCGTCGT
>CAZJOM010000140.1:1926-6620 GCA_964547645.1 uncultured Flavobacteriaceae bacterium | reverse complement strand
GACACTTCCGAGCCCGCTTGCGTGAAGCGGAAGATGTTGTCGACGAAGAAGAGCACGTCTTGGCCCTGGTCGCGGAAGTATTCCGAAACCGTGAGACCGGTCAGGCCGACGCGGGCGCGGGCGCCCGGCGGTTCGTTCATCTGGCCGAAGATCAGCGCGCATTTCGAACCGTCGGTCGAACCCTTCTTCGGGTCCTTGTTCACGCCGGATTCGATCATTTCGTGATAGAGGTCGTTGCCTTCGCGGGTACGCTCGCCCACGCCTGCGAACACCGAGAAGCCGCCGTGCTTTTTCGCGACGTTGTTGATCAGTTCTTGAATGAGAACCGTCTTGCCGACGCCAGCGCCGCCGAAGAGGCCGATCTTACCGCCGCGGGCGTAGGGGGCGAGCAGGTCGACGACCTTGATGCCGGTGACGAGGATCTGCGCTTCGGTCGATTGTTCCGTGAACTTCGGCGCTTCGGCGTGGATGGGACGCATTTCCACGCCCTTCACCGGACCCGCTTCGTCGATCGGCTCGCCGATGACGTTGATGATGCGGCCGAGCGTGCCGGGGCCGACGGGGATCGCGATCGCGCGGCCCGTGTCCTTCACTTCCTGACCGCGGACGAGGCCTTCGGTCGAGTCCATCGCGATAGTGCGAACCGTCGATTCGCCCAAGTGCTGTGCCACTTCGAGCACAAGGCGGGTTTGGCCGTTCTTGGTTTCGAGCGCGTTCAAGATCGCGGGCAGTTCGCCGTCGAAGTGCACGTCGACGACGGCGCCGATGACCTGGGTGACTGTGCCGGTGATGTTGGTCGGTGCGTTCATGGGATCTGCCTCTTAGAGCGCTTCCGCGCCCGAAATGATTTCGATGAGTTCTTTGGTGATCTGCGCTTGGCGCGAGCGGTTGTACTTCGTCGACAGCGCGGCGATGACGTCGCCTGCGTTGCGCGTCGCCGCGTCCATCGCGGCCATACGCGCGCCCTGTTCGGACGCTTGGTTTTCAAGCAAGGCGCGGAAGATCTGTACCGCAACATTGCGCGGCAGCAGATCGGTCAGAATTTCCTGCTCGTCGGGCTCGTACTCGTAGGCACCGCCTTTGAGGTCGGCCGTCTTCGTGCCGGCCGGCACTTCGGCGGGGATGAGGCGCAGCGCGGTCGGGATCTGGCTGATGACCGACTTGAAGCGCGCGTAGCAGATCGTCACGACGTCCACATCGCCCGCTTCGAACATGTCGAGCACCTGCTTGGCGATCGGTTGCGCATTCGCGAATGCGAGGCGGCGCACGCCAGTGAACTCGATCGTGCCGATGATCAGGTTCGCATAGCTGCGCTTCAACTGATCGCGCCCCTTGCGGCCGACGCAGAGCACTTTGACTTGCTTGCCTTCGCGCAGCAGCGATTCGATGCGCTGGCGGGCAAGCTTGACGATGTTCGTGTTGAAGCCGCCGCAGAGACCGCGGTCCGCCGTCATGACGACGAGCAGATGGCGGCGATCGCTGCCGGTACCCGCCAGTAGCTTCGGCGCGCCGGCCTGCGTGCCGACGCCGGCCGCGAGGTTGGCCAGCACGCCTTGCATCTTTTCAGCGTAGGGCCGCGCAGCTTCGGCGGCGTCTTGCGCGCGCTTTAGCTTCGAGGCCGACACGAGCTGCATCGCGCGCGTGATCTTGCGCGTCGACTTCACGCTCGCGATGCGGTTTCTGAGGTCCTTTAAGCTTGGCATCGGCCTTTACGCAAAGCTCTTGGAGAAGGATTCCAGGACGGACTTCAGCTTGCCTTCGATATCGGGCGTCAGCGCCTTTTCCTTGCGGATGCCGTCAAGGATATCCTTGTGGCTGGCGCGGATCGTGCGCAGCAGCTCCTGCTCGAACTTGCCGATCTGGCTGACCTGCAGCTTGTCGAGGTAGCCGCGCGTGCCGGCGTAGATCGAGACGACCTGCTCTTCGACGGGGAACGGCGCGTATTGCGGTTGCTTCAGCAGCTCCGTCAGACGCGAGCCGCGGTTCAGCAAGCGCTGCGTCACGGCGTCGAGGTCGGAGCCGAACTGGGCGAAGGCCGCCATTTCGCGGTACTGCGCGAGGTCGGACTTCATCGTACCGGCGACTTGCTTCATCGCCTTGATCTGTGCGGACGAGCCCACGCGCGAGACCGAGATGCCGACGTTCACCGCGGGACGAATGCCTTGGTAGAACAATTCGGTTTCAAGGAAGATCTGGCCGTCGGTGATCGAGATGACGTTCGTCGGGATATAGGCCGACACGTCGTTGGCCTGCGTTTCGATGACGGGGAGCGCGGTCAGCGAGCCGCCCTTGTTCGCGTCGTTCAACTTCGCGGCGCGCTCAAGCAAACGAGAGTGCAGATAGAACACGTCGCCCGGGTAAGCTTCGCGGCCCGGCGGACGGCGGAGCAGCAGCGACATCTGACGGTAGGCTACGGCTTGCTTCGACAAGTCGTCGTAGATGATGACCGCATGCATGCCGTTGTCGCGGAAAAACTCGCCAAACGTGCAACCGGCGAACGGTGCCAGGAACTGCAGCGGCGCCGGGTCGGACGCGGTGGCGGCAACGACGATCGTGTATTCCATCGCGCCGAACTGCTCGAGCGTCTTGACGATCTGAGCGACGTTCGAACGCTTTTGGCCGATGGCGACGTAGATGCAATAGAGCTTCTGCTTTTCGTCGCCGGTGGCGTTGACGCCCTTTTGGTTGATGATCGTGTCGAGCGCGATCGCGGTCTTGCCGGTTTGGCGGTCGCCGATGATCAGCTCGCGCTGGCCGCGGCCGACGGGGATGAGCGAATCCACCGACTTCAGGCCGGTTTGCATCGGCTCATGCACCGAGCGGCGCGGAATGATGCCCGGCGCCTTCACGTCGACGCGGCGGCGTTCGGTCGCCTGGATCGGGCCCTTGCCGTCGAGCGGGTTGCCGAGCGGGTCGACGACGCGGCCGAGCAGACCCTTGCCCACTGGCACGTCCACGATCGAGCCCGTGCGCTTGACGGTGTCGCCCTCTTTGATGTCGCGGTCATTGCCGAAGATCACGACGCCGACGTTGTCACTTTCGAGGTTGAGCGCCATGCCCTTAATGCCGCCCGGGAACTCGACCATTTCACCGGCCTGAACCTTGTCGAGGCCGTGGATGCGGGCGATGCCGTCACCGACGGAGAGCACTTGGCCGATCTCGGAGACTTCGGCTTCGGCGCCGAAGTTCTTGATCTGATTCTTCAGGATCGCGGAAATTTCTGCGGCTTGGATGTCCATTGCTTTAAGCGCCTCTCATCGCGCGTTCGAGACGCACGAGCTTCGATTTGAGTGATGAGTCGATCTGACGCGAGCCGACCTTGACGACCAGTCCGCCGAGAAGAGTGGGGTCGACGCGTTCGGTGAGGCGCACGTCGCGCTTCATCGCGTCTTTCAGGGTGCCCATGAGGGCGGTACGCTGTTCGGCCTTGAGCGGTTGCGCGCTCGTCACTTCGGCAGTCATTTCGCCGCGCTGGCGAGCAACGAGCGCTTCGAACGCGGAAACGATTCCGGGGAGCGCAAAGAGACGACGCTTGGCGGCGAGAAGGCCGATGAAGTTCTTGGTGAGTTGATTGACGCCGAGGCGCGCGAGCACCGCCGCGATCGCCTTGCCCTGCTCTTCGCGGGTGAAGGTCGGCGAGCGGACCAGGCGGGCGAGATCGGCGCTGCCGGTAATCAGGGTACGCAGCCGCGTGAGGTCGGAGGCCACCACGTCGAGCGATTTCGCTTCGGTTGCGAGTTCGAACAACGCGGTCGCGTAGCGACCCGCTAGACCCGCAACGGAAACGTTCTCGGTTGCCACGAATGAGGCTCCAAACAAAAGCTGACTCAAGCCTGTTGACCGCCGAGGGATTGGCGAGGCTTAAGCGATTGAATTTGCGACTATTTTTGCGTTTGGGGCAGGCGCGAAATCCACCCCCGGCGACGCCGCGGCCGGGGGTCTAGCATAGCCCCCATTGCGGCGCAACATGGCGGAAAAGCGCGACTTTGACGCGGGGGCGCAAGTCGGCGAGGTTCCCCAACGGTTTCTGGAGTTCGCTGCACATGGACCTTTCGAAAATCACCGCCGGGCGCAATCCGCCGAAGGATGTGAATGCGCTGATCGAAATTCCGTTCGGCGGCGTGCCCGTGAAGTACGAGATGGACAAGGCCTCCGGCACGCTGTTCGTCGACCGGTTCTTGCATACGGCGATGTATTACCCCGGCAACTATGGATTCATCCCGCACACGCTGTCGGAGGATGGCGACCCGATCGACGTTTTGGTGATCGCGCCGGTTCCGGTGGTGGCTGGGGCGGTGATCCGCTGCCGGCCTGTGGGTGCGCTCATCATGACGGATCAGGCGGGGGCGGACGAGAAGATCCTCGCGGTGCCGGTCGATGCGCTGCATCCGTTCTATGCGGGCGTGCAGAGTTATCGCGATCTGCCACCAATCCTGCGCGATCAGACGGCGCACTTCTTCCAGCACTACAAAGATCTGGAGAAGGGGAAGTGGACGAAACTCGGCGATTGGGTAGACGTCGGGGAGGCTGAGAAGCTGATCGTGGAGGCGATCGAGCGGGCGAAGGCCAAAGGATAGATCGGCAACCTTACAAAAAACTCTGCGGGTCCACATCGATCGTGAGGAACACCGATGACGGCAGCTTCACCGGGTCGAGCCAGGCGCGGAGGTAGGCTTGGAGGTTGACGGTGCGGT
>CAZJOM010000140.1:0-1826 GCA_964547645.1 uncultured Flavobacteriaceae bacterium | reverse complement strand
AGCTTCACCGGGTCGAGCCAGGCGCGGAGGTAGGCTTGGAGGTTGACGGTGCGGTCGGTGTGGACGGCTAGGCGTAGTCTGGTTTGGCCGCGGATCAACGAAAGCGGGGCGGGGGCTGGGCCCCAGACTTGGACGCCTTTGGCGTTGGGGGCGGTGGCGGCGAGCGTTTCGCCGGCTTCGTGGACTTGTTGTTCTTTGCGGCCGGAGAGGATCAACGCAGCCATGCGGCCAAAGGGGGGCAGGCCTGCGGTTTCGCGCTTGCCCCATTCGGCGGCGTAGAAGGCGTCTCGGTTGCCGGAGGCGATCGCTTTCAGCACCGCGTGGTTCGTGTCGCTGGTTTGGATCAACACGCGACCTTTGCGATCGGCGCGGCCGGCGCGACCGGAGACTTGGTGCAGGAGTTGGAACGTGCGTTCGCGGGCGCGCGGGTCGGCGCCTTCCAACCCTAAGTCGCCATCGACGACGCCGACGAGGGTCAGCATCGGGAAGTTGTGGCCTTTGGCCACGATTTGCGTGCCGATCAGGATGTCGATTTCGTGGTTGGCGATCGCTTCGATCGCCACTTGCACTTGGCGCGGGCCGCCCATCGTGTCGCTGGAGGCGATCTTCGTGCGCGCGTTCGGGAACTTTTGCGCGACCTCTTCGGCGACGCGTTCGACACCAGGGCCGCAAGCGATGAAGGCGCCCGCCGTTTTGCATTCCGGGCAGGCCGCCGGGACGTTGCGATCGTAGCCGCAGTGGTGGCAGACGAGCTTGCGCTTGTAGCGATGCTCGACCAGCCACGACGTGCAGCGCGGACAGCCCATCTTGTGGCCGCACGCTTTGCAGAGCGTGAGCGGGGCGAAACCTCGGCGGTTCAGGAACAGCATCGCCTGTTCGCCTTGCGCCAGCGTTTCTTCGACGGCGCGCGTGAGCGTGGGCGAAAGATATTCGCCGGCTTTGGTTTCCTCCTTACGCATGTCGATCAGCGCCGCTTCGGGCAGCGTCGCCCTGCCGTGGCGTTCGGGAAGATGCAGCCTCGCGTAGCGGCCGCTTTCGGCGTTGACCCAGGTTTCGAGCGAGGGTGTCGCGGAGCTCAAAGCGATCGGGCAATTCTCCATGCGCGCGCGCACGACGGCCATATCGCGCGCGTGATAGATGAGGCCCTCTTCTTGTTTGAACGCGGTGTCGTGTTCTTCGTCGATGACGATAAGGCCCAGTTCCTTGAACGGCAGGAACAGCGCCGAGCGGGCGCCGACGACGACGCGCGCGTCGCCCAGCATCACGGCGCGCCAGTTGCGGCGGCGCTGAGCTTGCGTCAGGTCCGAGTGCCATTCGGTCGGCTTCACGCCGAAGCGTTTGGTGAAGCGGTCGAGGAATTGCACGGTGAGCGCGATTTCGGGAAGCAGGATCAGCGCTTGTTTGCCGTTCAGGAGCGCGGCGGCGATCCCTTCGAAATAGGTTTCGGTTTTGCCGGAGCCGGTGACGCCGTCGAGAAGCATTGCTTCGAAGCGATGCGCGTTCACGGCCTTGATCATGTGCGCGGCCGCTTTGGATTGCGCGGCCGAGAGTGTGGGGCCGGCGAAGGCGGGATCCGGTGGCGGGCCGGGGCGATAAGGCGGGAGCTTCACCTCTTCGAGCGCACGCAATTTGATGAGGCCACTGACGACCGCCGTCGTTACGCCCGCCGCTTCAGCGAGTTCGGAGAGGCGGCGGGCCAGGCCGTCGCTGGCGACATCGAGCACACGGACGCGGGCATCGGTGAGTTTCTCCGGCTTGTAAGTGCCGAGACGGATTGCTTTGCGATCCTTCTCGGGTTCGAGCGCGTCGGGAGCGCGGAGCAGCAG
>CAZJOM010000139.1:0-6644 GCA_964547645.1 uncultured Flavobacteriaceae bacterium | reverse complement strand
TCGACCATGTGCTCGACGACGCGGGGGCCGGCGATCTGGCCGTCCTTGGTGACGTGGCCGATAATTAGTAATGCGGTGCCCCGGCGCTTCGCATAGCGGATAAGCTCCTGGGCGCAGGCGCGGACTTGGCTAACGGTGCCAGGGGCAGACTCGATCGCGTCAGACCAAACGGTCTGGATCGAGTCCACGACGAGCGTCGCGGGCGCGTTGCCGGTGTCGAGCGTGGTCAGGATATCGCGCAGGCTCGTTTCGGCGGCGAGTTTGACTTGGCTGTCTTCGAGGCCGAGGCGCTTTGCACGCAGGCGCGTTTGGTCGATGCCTTCTTCGCCTGAGATATAGACGGCAGACTTGCCGGACTTCGCGAGTGCTGTCATCGCCTGTAACAGAAGCGTCGACTTCCCGATCCCGGGATCGCCGCCGACAAGCAGCGCGGAGCCCGCGACCAAACCACCGCCGCAAACGCGGTCGAATTCCGCGATGCCGGTCAGCATACGCGGCGGGGTGGGGGAGGAGCCTTTCACTGGCTCGAGCGCAATCAGCCGGCCGCCGCGGCCGGAGGCCTTCGCGCCGGGGATTGCGGTCTCATCCGCTTCCTCGGCCAGCGAGTTCCAAGCACCGCACGACTCGCAGCGGCCTGCCCACTTTGGGTAGGCGGCGGCACAGGACTGACAAACGAAGCGGGGAGCAGCGCGGGCCATGGGGTGGGGCGGAATGTAGGGAGGGGAGGGGCGCGCGCCAAGCCCTAACTGACGCCTGCGGCAGGCGCCGAATCGCGCGATGTTACGGTAGATCAGTTCATGATGCTGGTGGCGTCAGGTCACCAGCCGGACCTTTTGGCCGCTCTCGATGCGTTCGGCGCCGCGGATGATGACGCGCTCGCCGGCTTTGAGCATGCCCGTGACTTCGACCATGTCGCCGTCGGCCGCACCGACTTCAACAACGATGCGTTCAGCCTTGTTGTCTGCTGAGAGCTTGAAGAGGTAGGTGTTTTCCTCACGCAGCACGAGGGCGTCGCGCGGCACGGCCAGAACCATCCGCGGTGCCGCGGCTGGGATCAGCACTTTCGCCGCGTCGCCTACGAAGGCTGCGCCGGGATCCAACGCCAGGCGAACTTCCACCGTGCGGCTAGCGCTGTCGCCGACGGGTACGATGACGCGGATAGTCGCTTGCACGGGTTTGCCCTGAAGTTCTGCCGTAATGCGCATTTCCTCCTTCAGGTGCTGCATCGAGGCGATCGGGACTTGTGTCGCGATCTCTATGGCGTCCAGATCGACCAGGCGAACAATTTCTTTGCCGGGACTCGCGTACTCGCCGGCGTTGATGAGGCGCGAAACGATGCGGCCGGCAAACGGCGCCCGGATCTGTGCGTTGTCGAACTGATACTGCGAGCGCTTCATGCCGGCTTGAGCGGCTTTCAGAGCGGCTTCGTTTGCGTCGCGCGTCGCGGCTGCCTGGTCGACGGCGGCTTTCGAGACGACCTTGCGTTCCGCGAGCTCCTGCATGCGCGTTGCATGTCCACGGTCGTAGCGCAGCTGGGCCGACAGTTTTGCGACCGTGGCCGCATCTGCGTCCTGCTGCATGCGGGCGCGATTGGCGTCGAGCCGCGCGATCACGTCGCCTTTCGCAACCACAGTGCCGACGTCGGCGACCCATTCGACGCGGCCTTCGACGTCGGCGGCAAGGCGCGAGTCGTTGCGTGAAACGACTGTGCCGGGGTAGCTCGCTTGCGGGGCAATGCGGGTCGCGGTCACCTTAGCGATGCTGACCGGTGGCCACTCGCTTTGGTCCGGTTGTACAGCGGCTTCGGCCGCGGGCGCGACGACAACGTTGGTGGCGGGGCGGGTCACGAACCAAAGGCCTAGGGCAACGGTCCCGAGCGCGACGAGGCCGCCGCCGATTTTCGCGCGGCGATCCAAGCGTAGGCGCTGAGCGAGTTTCTGGATCATGCGGCTACCTTCAATTCGCGGGGCTTAGGCGGGGTCATCGGCTCCCGCGTGACGACGACGGGACGTTCCCCGAGCCTGAGCATCGCCGGAATTAGGATCACGGTGAAGATGTGACTGATGAGAATGCCGCCGACAATGACGGACGCAAGCCCGCGATAGATGTCGGCGCCGGCGCCCGGAATGACGACTAGCGGCAGCATGCCAAAGACCGCGGTCAGCGTGCTGGAGAAGATGGGGCGCAGGCGGGTTTCGAGGCTTGAGCGAACGGCCTCGGCGCGCGTCATGCCTTCGGCTTCGGCTTGACGCGTGCGCGCGACGAGGAGAATCGTGTTGTTGACGACGAGACCCAGCACAATGATGAAGCCGATCATCGTGAGGAGGTCGAGCGGCTGGAACGTGAAGAGCCCCACGAACTGGAGCGCCGCGACGCCGCCGACCGTGCCCAGCGGTAGCCCGATGGTGGCGATGGCCGAATCTCGCATCGACTTAAAAAGGGCGGCCATGATCAGAAACAGCAATAAGACCGCCAGGCCGAAGTTCTTGCCCATCGTCCAAAGCGCGTTGTCGAGGTGATCGGCCGCCGCGCCATAGAACACGCGTCCGTCGGCGGGAAGGAGCTTTTTGATTTCCGGCTCGATCTCGGTACGGATCGTGTTGAGCGCATCTTGCAGCGCCATGTTCTCGGGCGGCGAGAAGAACAGCGCGATCGTGCGGCGGCGATCGAGGCGATAGAGACCGCTTGGTGCCAGCGACTCTTGCACGTCGATCAACTGGCCGAGCGGCATGACGCCGGCGGTCGGTGTCGCAACGGGTGAACTGAGTAGATCGTTGGCGGAGGTGAGCGGGTCCGACTTGAGGATGATGTTCAACCGTTTGTCACCGTCGTAGCGGCGGCCGCTGTACACGCCTTCGCCGAAGGCTTGCACGACGTTGCCCAAGTCGACTCGCGTCCAGCCCGCCTCGCTGATCGCGCGGTCGTTCGGCGTTATCTTGAACTCCGGCTGGTCGTAGTCGAGCGACGGTTGGGGGTTGACGGAGGCGTCCGGGAACTTGGCCGTTAGCAATTCGAAGCCGCGCCGGGCGGCGTTGCGCATCGCTTCGGCGTCGGTCGACTGGACGTTGATGGCAATGCCGCCGCCGGCATCGAAGCCGCCGAACAGGCTGCCGACCGCGGCGAAAGCTTGCGTATCGGGGAGGTCTTTGAGGATTTCCTTGCGGACAATTTCGAGCATTCGCGGCGATAGCTCGGCATCGTCGATCACGCGCACGGCCATGTTTAAGTTTCCGGGGCCGTAGTTGATCAGATAGTAATTGAGGAGCTGTGGCTGCTTCTCGCCCTTCATGTACGGGGTCAGCCGTTGGATGATGGGCTTGGCGACTTCGTTCTCCGTGAACGTCGTAGTCGCGGCGGGTGGCAGTTGGAAGAAGACATCGATGGCGGCGCGTTTGACTTGCGGAAGGTACTGCAAGCTTGGGGCCAACAGAATCGTTCCAGCGATCGACCCGCCGATGAGGCCGCCAATCCAGAGGCGGCGCTTTCGGGGTGTGTCGGTCGTGCCCATCACGTAGTCGGCGATGCCGCGCCAAACGCTCGCGAACTCCGGTACGCGCGGCCGCGTCTTCAGGAAGATCGCCGACAGCATGGGTACGACCGTGATCGCCACAATCAACGAGACAAAGACTGCGGCGGCGATCGTCAAGGACAGGTCTGCGAACAGTTGGCCTTCCACGTCCTTGATGAAGATGACGGGAAGAAAGATTGCAACGTTCGTTGCTGTGGTAGCGAGCAGTGCGCCCCAGACCTGGTCGGTTCCCTTCTGGGCCGCTTCGGCCGCCGGCATGCCCTGTTCGCGCAGGCGCAAGATGTTCTCGAACGCGACGATCGCTGCGTCGAGCACCATGCCCGTGGCGAACGCCAGGCCCGCTAGAGAGACGACGTTGATGCTGCGGCCGGTCGCTTGCAGCAAGACGACGACTGCGAGCAGGCAAATCGGGATCGCCGCGGAGATGATCAGCGTTGCGCGCCACTCGCGCATAAAGAACCAGAGCACGCCGACCGCGAGCAGAATGCCCAGGATCAGGTCGCGCGAAAGCATCTCGATCGCTTGATTGATAAAGTGCGAGGGGTCAAACGAGTACTGCAGTTTGACGCCTTGTTCCTTTGCCGGGCCCTCGTTGATTTTGACGAGTTCCGCTTTCACGGCGTTTACCGTGGCCAACACATTGGCGCCGGTCTCGCGCACAATGCGGAAGCCCAGGGCGGGGTTGCCGTTTTGGTAGGCGAACGAGTTGCGCTTGGCGCGTGCGACCTTCACGTCGGCGATGTCGCCCAGCAGAACCGGCTTGCCGTCGCGCCACTCCAAGATCAGGCGTTTAAGATCGTCGACGGAGTAGCGGCCGCGAAACGAGAGACCGTATTGGCGCCGGCCAACGTCGATGGTGCCGCCGGACACATCGTCGGAAGCGCTGATTTGGCGGGCGATGTTGGGTATTTGAATGCCGAGCGAGGCCGTTTTCAGCGGATCGAAGATTATCTGCAGCTCTTCCTGGGCGCCGGTCAGGTTCATCTCGACGCTGCCGACGCCGGGAATGGCCTCCAGTCGCGGGGCCACAGTGTAGCGCAGGAACGACTCGTAATCCTCAATCGCTCGCGGGTTGCCGGGTTGGCGCTGCAGGAACACGTAGAGCAGCGAGGCGTTCGAGTCTTGCGTATTGGCGAGCTGCACGAACGGCCGCTCGGAGTCGGCGGGGAGCGAGGGAATGCGGTTCAAACGGCCGATCACGTCGACCAGCGTTTGACGCATGTCGGTGCCGATGCCGAACGTGAGGTTGATGTAAGCACCGCCAGAATTGACGAACGCGTTCATCTCTTCGAGGCCCGAGATACCTTGAAGGACCTCTTCCTGCGGTTCGACGATTTGCGCCTCGACCTCGCGCGGCGTGGCGGTTCGCCAACCGGTTTGGATGCCGATTTGCGGGCGCTCGATTTCCGGGAATAACTGAATCGGAAGCGTGGTTAGCGCGAACATGCCGAACAGAATCGTGACGGCCACGCCGACAGCGACAGCCGCGGGACTCTTCAGGCTCAACGCCGTCAGCGCGCGCACCAGGGATTCTCCAGCCTAACCCTGCGCAATTTGACGGGGCGCGGGCGAATTGTTGAACTCACATCGCCGTGAGGTTGTTCACGACTGCGCGGGCTTTTGGCCGTCGCGTAGCGGGCTTACAGCGAATTCATGAAGCTTCAGGCGACGGCTCCCTCCGATTAATTCTTCGTTATTGCCGTCAGCCACGCGACGGAAAATCAACGGTTTAAGCACAATCGCTGCGTTTGCTGTCGCGCTCGCTAGTGGGCACCGACGGGTACCCTTGATAGCTGCGCGTTCCGAAAATGGTGAAGGAGCGGTTCAATGCGGTTGCTCGGTGCAGCTTTGGTTTGGTCGAGCTTAGGGGCGGCGTTGCCCGCGGATGCGGGGACACAGGATGCTGCGGGGGAGGCGATGAAGGCGAATGTGCTTTCGTTGTTGCCGGGTGCGGTGGCGATGGCGCCCATACCCGACGAGCCGGCGCCGTCGGCGGAGGCACCTACTTCGAACGTGTCGGGCGAGAAGAATTGTCTCGCAACAGCGATCTATTTCGAGGCACGTGGCGAAAGCGCGAAGGGGCAGAAGGCCGTTGCAGAGGTCGTGCTGGCGCGCACGCGTGTGCCAGGGCGGCCGAAGACGGTTTGCGGCGTCGTCTATGAAGGCGCGTCGCGAACGACGGGCTGTCAATTCTCGTTTACGTGCGACGGAATCTCGGATGTGGTTCGCGACGAGCGGGCCTGGCGGCGGGCGAAGCGTGTGGCGGGTTCAGCGCTGCGGACGCATGGGCGCGTGCGCTCCGTCTCCCGCGGCGCGACGTTCTATCACGCGGACAGCGTCAAGCCCTATTGGGCGTCGAGCATGGTCAAAGTTGCGCGCATCGGGTCGCACATTTTCTATCGGCCGTGAGGCTGTCAGTCGTCGACCGGTTCGGGTGCACCGATCTTGGAGCGCGAACCCTGACCGTGCAGGCGGCAGCATGACTTGAAGCTGGCGGCGCAGGTCTGGCCGCCGCTTGCGTCTTGTTTGCAGGCGTACCAATCACGGGTGCACTTTTCGTCAACGAGCGCCAAGCTCAGGCACTCCATGCCGCGATCGGGCGGCATCGCGCGTTGCGACGCGTACATGTCGGTGCCGGGCTTCACGTCGGTGCACGAGCTCAGCAGCAATACGGCAAGCACGGCGATCGCGACGCGTTTCATCGAGTGGTCCCCCCGGATCAATGCGAATCTTAAAGCAATTCTGCCCGCGCAACTGTTTCTCCGCTGCAACGGCCCACGCCGGAACAACGGCTTTGTCGTGCGAATTTCGCGCAAATGCTCCCGGTCGGGTGTCGCTCCGTTAACGGAGCGCAGCGTTGCGTGATTGTGCCTGCTCATGCATCAATCGCCGCCGCAGCGATTCTGGGGGACAGCATGCGGCAGAGAAACTGGCGGCTGGTAATCGTGGGGGGCGTTCTCGCCGCGCTCGCGGTGGTGTTCTTCTTCGTGATGATGGGCTTTGCCCCACAATCGACCGACCCGAAGGCGCTCATGGAAATCGTTGGGCAGACGTCCGGCGTCGTCATCGGCATCGGCGTGGCGATGGCGATCGTCGGGTATATTGGGAAGAAGAT
>CAZJOM010000138.1:0-7125 GCA_964547645.1 uncultured Flavobacteriaceae bacterium | reverse complement strand
CGCGGCATCGGCGACGCCGCCCGCGCGCTCGACTTCCCGATCGTCTCCGGCAACGTCTCGCTCTACAACGAAACCAACGGCCAAGCGATCCTGCCCACGCCCGCCATCGGCGGCGTCGGCATCATCAAAGACGTAACCAAGCACGCCACGATCCCGTTCAAGGCCGCCGGCGAAACCATCCTCGTCATCGGCGAAACGAAGGGCCACCTCGGCCAATCGATCTACGTCCGCGAGATCCACGGTCGCGAAGAAGGCGCAGCCCCGCCCCTCGACTTGAAGATTGAACGCAAGCACGGCGACTTCGTCCGCACACTGATCGAAGCCCGCCGCGTCACGGCGGTCCACGACTGCTCCGACGGCGGTCTTGCGCTCGCGATCGCGGAGATGGTGATGTCCTCCGGCATCGGCGCCACCGTCGTCACGCCCAACGGTCTCCCTCGCCACGCCTTCTGGTTCGGCGAAGATCAATCCCGCTACGTGCTCACGGCCACCGCCACAGAGGCCGACCGCATCCTCGCCGAAGCCAAACTCGCCGGCATCCCCGCGCAAAGGCTCGGCACCACCGGCGGCCCCACGCTCAAATTCGATGGCGAGGACCCATTCCCGCACGCCCGCCTGCGCGATTTGAACGAAGCCTGGCTACCCAAACTCATGGGCGCGGCCTAAGTTACACTCATGCCCATGAACGCCGGCGATATCGAGCGCCTCATCAAAGAAGCGCTCCCCGATGCGAAGGTCACGATCCGCGACCTCGCCGGCGACGGCGACCACTACGCCGCCGAAGTGATCTCAGAAGCCTTCAAAGGCAAAACTCGCGTTCAACAACACCAAATGGTGTACGCCGCCCTCAAAGGCCGAATGGGCGGCGAACTGCACGCGCTGGCGCTACAAACATCCGCCCCATGACTCCCCTCTCCCTTCCACTTCAGGAAGGGAGAGGGGTGGTTAGAGCCCACTCACAAACGCGCACAGCGCCTCAAAGTCCTTCAGCATCTTCACCCCATGCTTCGGGTGGTTGAGATAAAAGCACGTGCCGTACTCCTCACCCTCCTCGAACCACACCTCGGTCAGCTCACCGCCCAGAAACGGGTACGGGCCGTCCTCACCGACGATGGCGTCGTCGGGGTCTAGGTCGGGATAGGTTTTCTTGAATTCGGCGTTCACGGTCATTGGCACCTCCACGAAGCGACTCGCAACCGCGAGATTAACGCCAATTCGTGTCGGTTTTGCCGGGGGCCGGAGCCATTTTCTTGACGCCCCCGGCCAACAATCCTATCTCTGAAGCCTTCAAGCTATCGGGACGAACACATGACCGGCGTCGCAGACCGCATCAAAGCCGACATCACATCGAACGACATCGTGCTCTTCATGAAGGGCACGCCCGCGATGCCGCAATGCGGCTTCTCGGCGACCGTCGTTCACATCCTCGACCACATGGGTGTGAAGTACAAAGGCGTGAATGTTCTTGCCGACGCCGAGATCCGCCAAGGTATCAAAGACTTCTCGAACTGGCCGACGATCCCGCAGCTCTACGTCAAGGGCGAATTCGTCGGCGGATGCGATATCGTGAAAGAGATGTTCGAGAACGGCGAACTGCGCCCGTTCCTCGCCGAACAAGGCATCGCGCTCGAAGCCGCGTGAGCCTCAGCCTCGCCGATATTCAAGCGGCCGCGGAGCGCATCCGCGGTCGTGCCGTTCGCACCCCTTTGCTGGAAGCCCACGCCGCGAGCCGGCTCACCGGGGCGCGCGTGCTCGTCAAACCCGAAGTCCTGCAGCGCACCGGTTCGTTCAAGTTCCGCGGCGCGATAAGCCGCCTGTCGCTACTCACGGGCGATGAGCGCAAACGCGGCGTGGTTGCCTTCTCTTCGGGCAATCATGCACAAGCGGTGGCGTGCGCCGCGCGCGACCTCGGCACTCGCGCCGTTATCGTCATGCCAGCCGACGCGCCGAAGCTCAAAATCGACAACACCAAGGGTTACGGCGCCGAAGTCGTCCTCTATGACCGCCTGAAGGAGGACCGCGTCGCCATCGGAAGGACGTTGGCCGCCGAGCGCGGCCTCACGCTCGTGCCGCCGTTCGACGATTTTCACGTGATGGCTGGTCAAGGCACGATTGGCCTCGAACTCACGCACGATGCGAAGGCCATGGGTGTCACGATCGATGCGGTCCTCGTTCCTTGCTCCGGCGGCGGCCTTGCCGCCGGCATTGCGACCGCGCTTGGCGAACCGTCGCCCACGACAAGGGTCTATCCGGTGGAACCCACCGGCTACGATGACATGGCCCGCTCGCTGAAGGCGGGCGTGCGCCTCGCCAACGCTCCGGCGCCGCTCTCGCTCTGCGACGCACTCATGGTCGACAAGCCCGGCGAACTCACCTTCCCCATCTTGCGCGCCCGCAACGCCGAAGCGCTCGTCGTCACCGACGACGAAGCGCTCGCCGCCATGGCGCACGCGTTCTACGAACTTAAGCTGGTCGCCGAACCCGGCGGCGCCGCCGCGCTAGCTGCACTGCTCTCGAACAAGCTGGACGCCCAGGGCAAGACAGTCGCGGTCATTCTCTCAGGCGGCAACGTCGACGCCGGCACTTTCAAACGCACGCTCGTTTAGTTGTCATCGCGAACGGCGGTGATGGGTTGGGCCATCACCAGTCCAATCTCAATCGGATGCACTCAAATCCGCGCCATCACGCGCGCCGCGAAAGCTTTCGCTTCGCGGGCATTCACCCGCGCATATTCGAATGTGAACAGCCGCTCGCCCTTCACGACGACGATCCGGCCGTACACAGTGTCACCCGGCACGCTGGCAAACGCACGATCGCCGATTGGCAGATCGATGGCGCCTGCTTCCTCGGCTTTAAGCTTCGCGAAGTAACTCGCGGCATCTGGCATGCTCACGACCGGCAGCTCATCCTTCGACCAGATCGACAGCTTCATCTCCGTGCGACGCCCCGCCGTCGCCCAAAGGCACGATGGCGCCGTTTCTTCGCCCATCTCACTCGCAGGCACATCGACGGCGCGGCCATGCAACAGCTTCTCGACCTCGCGCGTCGTCACCACATCGCATGGGCTGACGATCACCGCGCTCACCGCAGCTGCAAACAACGCCGATACGATCATGAACGTGCCTCCGCGAACGGCCCAACTTTGGTCCCCACATTGGACAAAAAGAAGGCAAAGAAAAAGGGCGACCGCACACACGCGACCGCCCCGAAATCCTTCAACCGCAACCTTACCGCGAGTAGAACTCGACGACCAGGTTCGGTTCCATTTTGACCGGATACGGCACGTCGTTCAGCTTCGGCGTGCGCGTGAACTTCGCCGTCAGCTTTCCGTGATCGGCCTCGATATAGTCCGGCACGTCGCGCTCCGGCAGCTGCACCGCAACCGCGACCAACTCCATCTCGCGAGCCTTGTCGCGCACCGAGATCACGTCGCCTTCCTTGACCATGTAGCTCGGAATGTTCACCCGGCGGCCGTTCACGTTGATGTGGCCGTGGTTCACGAACTGACGCGCGGCAAAGACGGTCGGCACGAACTTCGCGCGATAGACGACCGCATCCAAACGCCGCTCGAGCAAGCCGATGATGTTTTCGCCGGTATCGCCGCGCCGGCGCGCCGCTTCGGCGTAAATCTTGCGGAACTGCCGCTCCGTGATGTTGCCGTAATAGCCTTTGAGCGTCTGCTTGGCCTTCAGCTGCACGCCGTAGTCCGACGTCTTAGTCTTGCGGCGCTGGCCATGTTGACCGGGGCCGTATTCGCGCTTGTTCTGCGGGCTCTTCGGACGGCCCCACAGGTTGTCGCCAATACGGCGGTCGATCTTGTGCTTAGAACTCTGTCGCTTCGTCATTCGCAATTTCCCTATAAGTTCAATACGTTAAGTCTAGGAAATGCTGCCCTCCTCTGCCCCAAACGTCCGGGCCGACAGGCGGGGGCTTCCCCGCCACGGGTGCTTCCAATCCGCCAGAGAAATCCCCAGCGAGGCGCGGGTTTTAGAGGGGGGCCCCCATAGTGTCAAATGGCCATTCTGACCCAGGACAAACGCCATGATCGACCCCAAATGGGCCCAGCAATTCGCCGCCGATTGGATCACGGCATGGAACGCGCACGACCTCGACGCGATCTTGAGCCACTACGCCAACGATGTGGTCTTCCACTCACCACGCATCGCCACCGTGACGGGTGAGAAGATTGACTTCGTCGCCGGCAAACCGGCGCTCGCCCGCTATTGGGGCAAAGCGCTCGCCGGCGCCAAAGACCTGCACTTCACCTTCGACCGACTCTATATCGGCAGCGACAGCCTCACGATCGCCTATCGTAACCACCGCGGCCAAAACGCGGCAGAGACGTTCGTGTTCGGCGAAGATGGGCTGGTGAGAGCGAGCATTGCTACGTACGCGTGAGCCATTCGCGTATCGCCTCACTGATCAGTTTCGGCTTTTCGTACACGATCCAATGACTGCCGTCCGGCACGCGCTTGACCTCGACGTTCGGCACCCACCGCTCCAGCCCGTCGACGCAGCCGGGCAGCAACGCCGTATCCTGATCGCCCCAGATGACGAGCGTCGGCACGCGCACCATCACCGCCTCGTCGTTGAAGAGTTCGTTAGCAGGCGCGGCACCCGGCTTTGGCGGCTCGATCCGCATCGCGCGATACCAGTTGAACATGCCGGTGAGCGCGCCCGGTTCGCTCCACGCTTTGACGAACGCCGCGCGGTCGTCGGCGTTCAAGTGCCCCGCCTCCGCCGTCTTCGCGAGTGAACGCCACAGCAGCGCATAGCCGTTCGCCGCATAGCGCGCCTCCGCCCCCTCCGCGCGCAGCTCATGAATGTACTGCGAGGCCGCCGCTTGCGCCGGGTTCTTCGCCATCTCGCGTTGAAACGCGCCCGGATGCACTGCGTTGACGATGATCAACCGACTGATCAACTCCGGCCGCTTGATCGCAAACGCCCAGGCGAGCGCCCCACCCCAATCGTGTGCGATGACCGTGAACTTCTTCTTCGGCGAAAACTGCGCCGCGAACGCGACAACATCGTCGATCAACCGCTTCGTCCGATACCGCGCAACTTCCGGAGGCTTGGACGAAATATTGTACCCCGGCAAATCCGGCGCCACGCAATGGTAGGTGTCACCAAGGTCTGCCAGCTGATGCCGCCACGCATACCAGAACTCCGGGAAGCCATGCAGAAACAGCAGCAGATGTCCATCGTCGGACCCACTCGCCGCGTAGTGCAGCTTCAGCTCGTTTGCTTCAGCAAAACCATGACAGATCATCGCAGGCCCCCAGTCGGTGGACAGTTATTCAAGGTTCTGTAAGCTGCGCTGGTATCACGAGCGTACGCACCGCGGAACACGAATATGGCCAAGAAAGGCGAGGAGACTTGGGTCGTCTGGCTGGCGGTTGCAGTCGCCTTGTTTCTCCCGCTGTTGACGATCAATCTCCCCCAACTTGCAAATAACCAGTACCACACCGCGGTGGCCACCCACATCGTGTCCTATCGCATCCACTGGAATGGAGCCCAAGACAAGCCACCGCCGACGATCTGGATTTCTGCAACGCCGACAAGCCAGAAGCCAGATCGCTTCGAACATCAGATTGTCGTGGGCGATGGCGATTTCGATGAGATTTCAAAGATCATCGTCTCCGCAACCAGATGCTCGGGAGCCACTTACGGCATCCTCGTACTAACGGCCAGCGATACCACCAATACGAACAAGTCGTGCAACATGGCGCCGCGCGAGGGATGCAGACTTCTGAACGGTCTGATGAGCCTTGCAAAGTCGCGAAGCCGAAACGACCTATTCGCGCCAACTGAGTACTTGCACCGCTTCTTAGCTTGCGCCTAGATCACGGCGCGAAGTAAGCGCCTTCGCGATTGCGGCGTTGCGTGAACTACTTTCCTTCCTCCTTCTTCCGTCTCTTCTTCCCTCCAGCCAGCGCGCGAACCATGCCACGCAGCGTCTGCACCTCTTGATAGGTCAGTTCCGCGCGGTGCCACATGTTACGCATGTTCTGCACCATCGCCGGGCGCTTGGCTGGCGGGAACAGGAATTCCACCTCATCGAGTTCGCCCTCGATGTGCTCGAAAAAGCCGATCAGGTCTTCTTTGTTCGCGAGCTTCGAGCGCCGGTATTTTGCCGGCACCTTGAAGTCGGGCTTCTCGTGCGTGCCCTTGAACCACTCGTAGCCGACGACCGCCACCGACTGCGCCAAGTTCAACGACGCGAACTTCGGATTCGTCGGAACGGTCATGATTGCGTCCGACAACACGACCTCTTCGTTCGTGAGCCCCATCCGCTCAGCCCCGAACAAAATCCCGCACGGCCTGTCTTGTTGCAGCTCGACCGCCAACTCCGCCACCGCCTCATCGGGCGTCACGACGCGCTTCGACATCAGCCGGTCCCGCCCCGTGGTGGCAAAGATCAGCCCCAAATCCGCGACCGCCTCCTCCGTCGTGTCGAAGATGCGCGCGCCCTCCAGCACGCTGACCGCGCCGACCGCCATCGCCTCGGCCTTTTTGTTCGGCCATTCCTCGCGCGGGCGGACCAACCGCAAGTCGGTCAAGCCGAAGTTCAACATCGCCCGCGCCGCGGCGCCGATATTCTCGCCAATCTGCGGGTGCGACAGGATGATGGCGGGTGTCTTCATGGCGCCTTGCGCCCCGGCAAAGCCGCCGCTAAACACCTGCGCGAACCGCGCACAATTTCAAGAGAAAGTTCCATGGCGAAGATCAAGGTGAAGACCCCTGTCGTCGATCTCGACGGCGACGAGATGACCCGCATCATTTGGGATCTCATCAAGAAGAAGCTGATTCTTCCCTATCTCGACATCGACATCAAATACTTCGATCTGGGCATCGAATACCGCGACAAAACGGACGACAACGTCACCGTTGAGGCGGCCGAGGCGATCAAACGCTACGGCGTCGGCGTCAAATGCGCGACCATCACCCCCGACGAAGCGCGGGTGAAGGAATTCAAGCTGAAGAAGATGTGGAAGTCGCCGAACGGCACGATCCGCAATATCCTGGACGGCACTGTCTTCCGCGAACCGATCATCTGCCGCAACGTTCCTCGCCTCGTCCCCGGCTGGACCGACCCCATCGTCGTCGGCCGCCACGCCTTCGGCG
>CAZJOM010000137.1:3324-7171 GCA_964547645.1 uncultured Flavobacteriaceae bacterium | reverse complement strand
CAGCGCGCAGCTAAAGCAGTGCCTTGCTCGACCACAATCTTCGCGACGGAGGCGCCGACCGTGCCGAGCCCCGCAATCCCCACTCGAAGTGTCGTCATTGTGCAGCGTTGCGAGCGGCGCTCGCCTCCGCGACGGATGGACCCGCACTCAAGAACTTGCGCACGTTGCGCGCTGCCTGACGGATGCGCTGCTCGTTCTCGACAAGCGCGATGCGCACATGCCCGTCGCCGTATTCGCCGAAGCCGATACCCGGCGCCACCGCGACCTTCGCATGCTCCAGCAACAGTTTCGAAAACGCGAGCGACCCCAGCGGCCGAAACGCCTCCGGGATCGGCACCCACGCGAACATCGAAGCCTCCGGCGACGGTACCGGCCACCCGGCCCGCGCAAAACTGTCGACCAAGGCGTCGCGCCGCGCTTTGTAGATCGCTCGCATTTCGTCGACGCAATCCTGCGGCCCATTCAACGCCGCCGCCGCCGCGACCTGGATCGGTGTGAATGCGCCATAGTCGAGGTACGATTTGATCCGCCCCAACGCATGAATGAGCCGCTCGTTCCCCGCGGCAAAGCCCATGCGCCAACCGGGCATCGCATAAGTCTTCGACAACGAATTGAACTCGACCACAATGTCCTTCGCGCCCTCGACCTGCAGCATCGACGGCGGCGCCTTGTCGCCGAAATAGATCTCGGCATAGGCAAGGTCGGATAGCACCCAAAGCCCCTTCGCCTTCGCGAACGCCACGACCTCCTTATAGAAGTCGAGATCGACGACCTGCGCCGTCGGGTTCGAGGGATAGCTCACCACCACCGCGGTCGGCGGCGGCACAGCGTGGCGCACCGCGCGCTCGATACCGCGCAAGAACTGCTCCGGGCTCGACGCCTCCACATGGCGGATCGCGGCACCGGCCAAAATGAACCCGAACGCGTGAATGGGATAGGCTGGGTTCGGCACGATGATGGTATCGCCCGGTGCTGTCATCGCTTGCGCGAGATTGGCGAAGCCCTCCTTGGACCCCAACGTCGCGATCACTTCACGGTCGGGATCGATCTTCACGCCGAAGCGCCGGCCGTAGTAGGCCGCCATCGCCCGGCGCAAACCCGGAATACCGCGCGACGCCGAATAGCGGTTCATCCGCGGGTCTTGCGTCGTCTCGATCAGCTTCTCGACGATGTGCTTCGGCGTCGGCATATCGGGATTGCCCATGCCGAAGTCGATGATGTCCTCACCCGCCGCCCGTGCCTTCGCTTTGAGGCGGTTGACCTCTTCGAAAACGTACGGCGGCAGGCGCTTGATGCGAAGGAAGTCGGTATTCAAGGCTGGCTCCATAGCCCGCGAGCGTGACCCGCGGGGGCCGGCTCATTAAACGGTATCGCCGGTGCGATCACTCGCTCTTCGGCTTGTCCTCGGTTTCGTCAGTTTTCGTCGCCGGCTTAGCAGCCGGAGTCGGCGGCGCGGCCGCCGGTGCGGTACCGCCACGAAGCTCGTCAGCCGTGTGCTGCGCGTTGTCGCGATCGGCGACCAGGCTGTCGCGGATCTCGCGACGCTGCGAGTCCGTCGATGTCGCCTCGCGCGCCACAGGTTGCGCCGACAGGTTCGGGAACGCGGTCGGCTTGTCGGCAGGCTTAATGCGCGGCCCCTTGACCGCCGGTTCCAGAGGATCAACCACCGGATCCCCGCCGGCTGCAGCGGTGGTCGCCGTCTTGGTCGCTTCCGCGCCTTCCGCAGGCTTCGTCTCGGCCTTGGCCTCGGCGGGCGCCTCTTTCTTGGCCCCCGTCACCCCGTCGTACCAGGTCGTCGGCTTCGTCCACTCCGGCATGGACGAGCAGGCCGCAAGCAAGCCGGCCGCAGCCGCCACAGGCAACAAACGCAATACCAAACGGGACATCAGGGAAACTCCATTTTCAGGCGTGGGGTAGCGGCGGGAGTGGGCACCCGCAAAGCACCCCGATTTTGCCGCAAACCGGCCCGGAAACGCTACCTTTATTATTTGTGGTGTAGAGCCACCGTTGACGCCTGTGACACTTGCCGCACCCCGTGATTTACTGCCAGGCGCAGGTAGTGACGGGGGCCCAGCCAGAAGCCGCCCGCACGGGGAGAGAAGACGAAAATGGCCGATCCGCAGAAAATGCTGAGCGAATACCAGATCAAAGACCCCGCCGAATTCTCGCGCAACATGGTCAAGGTCGCGGCGCAAAGCCAACGTCTGGTCACCGACTTCATGAAAGGTCAGATGAAGAACGGCAAGGGCGGCAGCGTTCAACGCGATCCTTTGAACCTCGGTCAAACCTTCGTCGACTTCTTGAGCCATGCGGTCCGCAACCCCGGCCATTTCGTCGAAGCCAACTTCAAGCTGTGGCACGACTACCTCAACCTCTGGCATCACACGGCCCGGCGCATGATCGGCGAAGACGTGCCGCCGGTGATCGAACCGTCGGCCGGCGACAAGCGCTTCAAGGATAAAGATTGGAGCGAGCACCAGATCTTCGACTTCATCAAACAGTCGTATCTGCTCTCCGCCCGTTGGTTCCAGAACACGATGAGCGACGTCAAGGGTCTCGACCCCAAGACGCGCAAGAAGATCGACTTCTATACGAAGCAATTCGCCGACGCGCTCTCGCCTTCGAATTTCCTGTTCACGAACCCCGAGGTCCTGCGCGAAACGTTCAAGTCGAACGGCGAAAACCTGGTCAAGGGTCTGAACAACATGCTCAAGGACCTCGAGCGGGGCAAAGGCCAGCTCGCGATCCGCCAAACCGACATGGATTTCTTCGAGGTCGGCCGCAACCTCGCGCTTACGCCCGCAAAGGTCGTCTATCAGAACGACCTGATGCAACTGATCCAGTACATGCCAACCACCGACGAACAATACGAGCGCCCGCTCGTCATCTTCCCGCCGTGGATCAACAAGTATTACATCCTCGACCTCGGCGAGAAAAACTCGTTCGTGAAGTGGGCAACCGCCCGCGGGTACACCGTCTTCGTCGCCTCCTGGGTCAACCCGGACGCGGCGCTCGCCCAGAAAACCTTTGAAGACTACATGCGCGAAGGTATCTTCGAAGCGCTCGACGCGATCGAAAAAGCCACCGGCCAGCGTGAAGTCAACGCGATCGGCTACTGCATCGGCGGCACGCTCCTATCCGCGACGCTCGCCTACATGGCAGCCAAGGGCGACAATCGCATCAAGTCCGCGACCTTCTTCGCCGCGCAAGCCGACTTTTCCGAAGCCGGCGACCTTCAGGTATTCATCGACGACGAGCAATTGAAGTCGATGGAAGAAACGATGAGAGCCCAAGGCGGCTATCTCGACGGCGCCAAGATGGCGACCACGTTCAACATGCTGCGCTCCAACGATTTGATCTGGAGTTTCGTGGTCAATAACTACCTCATGGGCCGCGACCCGATGCGTTTCGATCTGCTCTACTGGAACGCGGATTCGACGCGCATGCCCATCAAGATGCACATGTTCTATCTGCGCGAATGCTACCGCGACAACAACCTCGCACGGGGCAAGATGGTGCTGGGCGGCGAGAAGCTCGACTTGGCCAAGGTCAAAATCCCGATGTACCTACAGTCGTCGAAGGAAGACCACATTGCGCCCTGCCGCTCGGTCTACAAATCGACGAAACTGTTCAAAGGCCCCATCACCTTCATGATGGCCGGCTCAGGCCACATCGCCGGCGTCATCAATCACCCTGACGCGAACAAGTACCAATTCTGGACCAACGACAAACTGCCGGAGAAGGTTGAAGACTGGATCGCCGGCGCCACAGAAACCCCAGGCTCCTGGTGGCCCCACTGGGACAAGTGGCTGTCGAAGCAATCCGGAAAGAAGGTTCCGGCGCGCGT
>CAZJOM010000137.1:0-3224 GCA_964547645.1 uncultured Flavobacteriaceae bacterium | reverse complement strand
CAAACCTGGCTCTGCGGGCGCGAGTATGTGAACCACGCGTGGGGCTATCAGCGTTACGGCGCCGTGCTCGACACCGCGGGCAACATCTGGCGCTACAAGGTTGAACGCTCGCCAGCGGGACAAGCTCGACCTTGGGACCCACGCGACATGACGATGCTGACCGAAGCCGACCTCAAGATGCGCTACGAAGGCGCGATGGTCGTCTCGGGCAAGAAGGTCCCGACGCCCGAGATCGAGAAGAACGCTCCGCTGATCGCCGACGCGGCGGACGCAAAGCCAACGCAACCGTCGCCGCGCGGCGCCGACATGGGCCAAACGCTGGTCTATTGCTACACCTACGACGCCGCGAAGCGCACCTATTCACAGGTGATGCTCGACAACAAAGGCGACTGGGACTCGACCAACCCGTCACAAGCCGGGAAGAACTTGACGTCGTGGGTGAATGGGTGGCTCGGCGATATCAACTAGGTTCGATATCGCCCAACGCATATTGTTGCCGCAGCTCGGCCGCATGAGCCGCAAGCCGCCCACCCATGATCGCCTCGCGCAAACCCGCCGTCAGATCCTGATAGTGCGTGAGGTTGTGCCAGGTGATCAGCATCGACGCCAGAATCTCGTCCGACTTCACCAGGTGATGCAGATAGGCGCGTGAGTACTGCCGGCAAGCGGGGCAGCGGCATCCAACCTCCAACGGACGCGGATCGTCCGTGTGCCGCGCATTGCGCAGGTTCACCGGTCCGCGCGCCGTGAACGCCTGCCCGTTGCGGCCGGAGCGTGTCGGCAGCACGCAGTCGAACATGTCGATCCCACGCATCACGGCGCCGACGATATCGTCCGGCTTGCCGACGCCCATCAGATAGCGCGGTCGATCCGCCGGCAGGTGCGGCACCGTGAAGTCGAGCACCTCGAACATCCGCGCCTGCCCCTCGCCCACCGCGAGCCCACCGACCGCGTAACCGGGAAACCCGATCTCCTGCAGCGCCGCCGCCGAACGCGCACGCAAGTGCGGATAGACGCTGCCCTGCACGATGCCGAACAACGCCCGCCCCGGCGCCTCGCGGAACGCGGCCTTCGACCGCTTCGCCCAGCGCATGGAAAGTTCCATCGAACTTTCCGCTTCCGCCTCGCCCGCCGGAAACGGCGTGCACTCGTCCAACACCATATGAATGTCGGAGCCGAGCAGCGCCTGAATCTCCATCGAACGCTCCGGCGTCAGTTGATACTGCGCCCCGTCGATATGCGACTGAAACGAAACGCCCTGCTCGTCGAGCTTGCGCAACTGCGCCAGCGACATCACCTGAAACCCGCCGGAGTCGGTCAAGATGGGCCGCGCCCAGTTCATCACCTTGTGGAGCCCGCCGAGCCTCGCCACCCGCTCCGCCCCCGGCCGCAACATCAGGTGATACGTGTTGCCGAGTAAAATATCCGCACCCGTCTCCCGCACGGACTCCGGCAGCATCGCCTTCACCGTGCCGGCAGTGCCGACCGGCATAAACGCAGGTGTGCGAATCTCTCCGCGCACGGTCGAGATGACGCCGGTCCGCGCGGCACCGTCTGTGGCTTTTATCGCGAAGGAAAAGCTCATCTTCTTCCTGGGACCGCGAGCATCCCTGCCCGCTCTCTCTTAAAGCGTCGAAAAAGAAGAAGAGCGGGCAAGGATGCCCGCGGTCCCAGGAAGATAGAGAACTCACTCATGGGCGCTTCCGTATCAGAAGGCAGGCATCGCCGTAAGAATAGAAACGGAAGCGCTTGGCAATCGCATGCGCGTACGCCGCCCGCATCGTCTCAATCCCGCAAACCGCGCTCACCAGCATGAACAGGGTCGAACGCGGCAAGTGAAAGTTCGTCAGCAGCATATCGACCGACTTGAACGCATAGCCGGGTGTAATGAAGATCCGCGTATCGCCGGCGAAAGGCAACACCCTCCCCCGGCTCGCGCTCTCCACAATGCGCAGGCTCGTCGTCCCGACGCAGAGCGCCCGCCCGCCGCCGGCGCGTGCCGCATTGATCGCCTCCGCCGCCTCGCGCGACACTTCACCCCATTCCGCATGCATCACATGGTCGTCCGTGTCGTCCGCCTTCACGGGTAAGAATGTCCCAGCACCGACATGCAACGTCACGGTCTCGCGTCGCACCCCGCGCGCGTCGAGCGCCGCCAAGAGTTCCGGCGTAAAGTGCAAACCCGCCGTCGGGGCCGCCACCGCACCATCGCGCGCGGCGAAGACGGTCTGATAGTCGCTCATGTCGCGTTCGTCCGCCGCACGGCGCCCCGCTATGTAGGGCGGCAGGGGCGTTACGCCAACTTGAGCAATCGCTTGATCGAGCGCCGCACCGAACGCATCGAAGCGCAGATGAATCTCGCCACCCTCGTTCTTCGCTTCGACCACAGCGGCCAGCCCGTCTCCAAACCGAACGCAATCGCCCACGATCAGCTTTCGCCCCGGCTTCGCGAACGCCGCCCAAAGATCCGACGCCTCACGCTTGTGCAGCGTAACCTCGATCTCAGCTTCGGCGCTCTCGCCACGCGCCGGCCGAACGCCAAAGAGCTGCGCCGGGATCACCCGCGTGTCGTTGAAAACGCAAACATCGCCGGCATTCAGAAACGACGGCAGGTCGCGTACCGTCGCCTCTTCGAAACTCGTCGCACCTTCGCGTACGATCAACAGACGCGCAGAGTCGCGCGGGGTCGCCGGGCGAAGGGCGATCAGCTCTTCGGGCAGCTCGAAGTCGAAATCGGCGACGCGCAAACTCTATGACTTCGGCTTGGGCTTGGTGCCGTTGCGCTTTAGGGGCACGACTTTGCCGGGTGCAAACTTGACGCCCCGCGCGGTGAATTTTTCGCGGATGCGCTCGGCGACATAGGGTGACGTGAAATGCGAAATGTCGCCGCCCAGCGAAGCGATTTCTTTCACGAGCCGTGAGGCGATCGCCTGGTATTTCCCGCCCGCCATGAGGAAGACCATCTCGATCTCGCGGTTCAGAGCCATATTCATGCTTGTCATCTGGAATTCGTAGTCGAAATCGCTGACCGCACGCAGGCCTCGAATAATAAACTGCGCGCCAATCTTCTCGGCGAAGTGCATCAGCAGGATGTCGAACGGTTCGACACTGATGGTTACGCCCGCGTCCTTCGCGATCTGGGCTACTTCGTGGCGCACGAGCTCGACGCGCTCATCGAGTGTGAACAGCGGCCCCTTGCCCTCATTGATGGCGACGCCAATCAC
>CAZJOM010000136.1:2446-7211 GCA_964547645.1 uncultured Flavobacteriaceae bacterium | reverse complement strand
GCCTCCGCGTCGAACACCTCGATGAAGGCGGCGCCGATGCGCTTGCGCTTCGTCTCCGGGTCGGTGACGCCCGCAAGCCGATCGAGGAACATGTCCTCCGCGTGCACGTGCACCAGCGGGATGTTGTAGTGCTCGCGGAACAGCGTGACGACTTCCTTCGCCTCGCCCGCGCGCATCATCCCCGTGTCGACGAAGATGCAGGTCAGCTGATCGCCGATCGCCTCGTGGATCAAAACGGCGGCGACGGAGGAATCCACCCCGCCCGAAAGCCCGCACACGACTTTGCCTTTGCCGACCTGCGCGCGGATGCGCTCGATCTGCGTGCGGCGGAACGATTGCATCGTCCAATCGGGCTTCACGCCGGCGATGCCTTGCGTGAAATTCTTGAGCAGCGCCCCGCCGCGCGGCGTGTGCGCGACCTCCGGGTGGAACTGCACGCCGTAGAACTTGCGCGCTTCGTCCGCGATCGCGGCGAACGGCGCGTTGCCGGAAATCGCGATCACCTTGAAGCCCGGCGGCAACGCAGTGACGCGGTCGCCGTGGCTCATCCAGACGTCGTCCTTCGCGCCCTTCGCCCACACACCGTCGAAGAACGGCGAGATGTCGGTGACCTCCAACGTCGCCCGTCCGAACTCGCGATGATGGCCGGCCTCAACCTTGCCGCCAAGCTGCGCGCACATCAGTTGCTCGCCGTAACAAATGCCGAGCACCGGCACACAGGCGTCGAACACCTGTTGCGGCGCGCGGGGGCTGCCCTCCTCCGTCGTGCTGGCGGGCGAGCCTGAAAGAATGATCGCCGCGGTCTTGTTCTTCTTCAGCCAGGCCTCGGCCGATTGAAACGGCACGATCTCGCAATACGTCCCCTGCTCGCGGAGCCGCCGCGCAATCAGCTGCGTCACCTGCGAGCCGAAATCGATAATCAAAACGGTTTGTGTCATGGGACCTGCAAATTGTCAGTGATCATGCCGCGCGGAAGCGGACTGAAAGAAGATTGAACCACCAAGGGCACCAAGAGGCTCTGCCATCCGAAATCGCCCCGGGCGCGAAGCGCCAATAATGCGCGCGTGCCGCGCGCGGGTGCTCGTTGGGCGGGCTGAGCCTCTTGGTGATCTTGGTGCCCTTGGTGGTTCAATTTCTTTCTTGTCCCCCTCACGAAAGGGCAATGAAAACGCTAACGGAACAACTAGACACACCAACAAAGCCGGTAAAGGTGACAAACGATGTCCTCCCCAGGTGTACTGCAACCTGCGGGAGATCATACGAACGGCGCAATTCTGCCGCAGTTGGCCGCTTGTCTAGGGCTCCGCTAAGGTGCCCCGCTTCGGGGGTCCGCGGGGAGGAACAAAATCATGCTTCGTCGTGCATTCGCCGTCGTCACCGTCGCCCTGGCCGCGCTCGCGCTTGCCGGTTGCTTTGTAGTCGCCAAGAACGTGCCCGCGGGCTCCGGCCCCGTCGACGACGAACGCCTCGTCGGCACCTGGCGCGGCATCGAGGGCCAGAACGAAGAGGGCGACGCCTTCTTGCACTTCCAACGCACCGAACAGGGACAGCCGCTGCGTCTCGTTTGGGTGGAAAACAACAAGTACCACCTCTACGACGTCATCAGCCGCCGCATCGGCAACAAGAACGTGTTCGCCGCCCGCATGACCGGCCCGGCCGAGGCATTAAAGGAAAAGGACGCCACCACGCACTTTTTCATCGGCTTCTATGACTTCAAATCGCCGTCGGAGCTGGAGTTCTCGCCGCTCGACAGCCAAAAGATCGGCCGCCTGATCGAGCAGCACAAGCTGAAGGGCGAACGCCCGCCCGGCCAATACAGCATGGCGACGCTAACCGGCTCCCCCGACGAACTCGCACGCTTCCTCGCCTCGCCGGATGCCGCAGCCGCCGTGATCGAAGAGCCCGCCCGCCTGCGCCGCCTCACCGCATCCAAGTAACACTTCAGGAGTCCGCTCATGAGCGACCAATCCGCCGCGCCGCCGCCTTCAGGTTTGACGATCGGTGGTTTGGTCCGCCTCATCGGTATCGCACTCGCGGCCGCAGGCCTTGTCGCCCTGCTCTTCTGGGCGATGCGCAACAAGACCGGCGGCCATGAGACGGGCAGTCAACGCGCGCAAACGCATACGGTCAGCGGCGCCCCCGTCGTCCCCGAACTGCGCCGCGTCATGCTCTCGACCGGCGGCGTCGGCTACTTCGAATACGAAGCGAAAGTCATCGGCACGACCGAACTGCAATTGCCCGTACGCATGGACCAGGTCGACGACGTGCTGAAAAGCATCGTCGTGTTCGACGACAAGGGCAACACCGGCTTCGTGCAGCTGCCCTCGCGCGCGCCGCTCAGCGATATCTTCCGCGGCCTGCCCTTCGGCCCGGACGCGCTCGACTCCAACGCCGCCTTGATCGAAGCGCTGAAAGGCGCCGAAGTCTCCGTCCGCGCCGACGGCAACATGTCCGGCCGCATCGTCAGCGTCGTCAAAGAAGACGTGAAAGTCCCGGACAGCGATGCGGTCGTCACCCACCACCGCGTCGGCGTGATGACATCAAGCGGCCTGAAGCAATTTGTGCTGGAAGAGGCCGCCGCCGTCGACTTCACCGATCCCGTTCTTGAGCGCCAGATCGAACAAGCGCTCGCCTCCGTCGCCGAACACCGCGAAGGCCAAGGCCGCACGCTGAAGATCCGCGCCGTCGGCGAAGGCGCGCGCACCGTGACGGTTGCCTACGTCGTCGAAGCCCCGCTCTGGAAGTCGTCCTACCGCACGACGACGTTGGGCAACGGCAAGGCGCGCCTGCAAGGCTGGGCGATTTTGGAAAACGTCACCGGCAACGACTGGGTCGACGTCGACCTCACCGTCGCCACCGGCAACCCCGTGACGTTCCGCCAAGCGCTTTATTCCACCTATTACGTCGACCGTCCCGAAGTTCCGGTCGAAGTCCTCGGCCGCATCTTGCCGAAGCCCGACGACGGCGCGGTCGCCGTCACCGGCTCGCGCAAAGCCGCCGCGAGCATGGCACCGCCACCGCCGCCACCACCGCCGCCGGCCATGGTTGCGCCGTCTCCAGGCGGTTTCGCCGACCGCGACGAACGCGGCCCAAGCGGACAACAACCCGCCAAGCCGATCGCCGCCGAGTCGAAAGAAACCGCGACGCAAGTCACCTTCCACATGGATTTCACCGTCACCGTCATGAACGGCCAATCGCTGGCCGTGCCGATCGTCGACAAAGAGGTCCCGGGCGAACTCGTCTCGCTCTATCAACCTGACACGCACCCGCGCCATCCGCTCGCCGCGCTCAAGATCACGAACGCGACGGAGAACAGCCTGCCGCCCGGCGTGCTCACGCTCTACGAAAAGGGCAAAGACAACACCGACTACGTCGGCGACGCACAGATGGCGACGCTGCCGGTCACCGAGTCCCGCATGCTCGGCTTCGCGCTCGACCAGAAAGTCATCGTCGACCGCGAGGACAAGGCCGAACAACGCATCTCGAAGGCAACGCTCGCGAACGGCATCTTCAAAGCTTCGATCGTGGACCAACGCACGACCGTCTACACGATCAAGGGCGCCGCAAAGGAAGACCGCCGCGTCGTCGTCGAGCACCCGCGCTCCGCCGGCTGGGAACTGCTGACCCCCGACCCGAAGTCCGCGGAGATGACCGACACCGCCTTCCGCATCCCCTTCGACGTGAAGGCGGGAACGACGATCAAGGAAACCGTCACCACCCAATGGCCGCGCGAGGAAGAACAACAACTCGTCGACCTTGGGCTTGACGTGGTCCTGGCTTACGCTTCGAACGACAACTTGAGCCCCGCTCAACGCGCCGCCTTCAATCGCATGGCCGAAATCAAGCGCAAGGTCGAAGAAATCGACAGCCAGATCGAAGTCGAAGGCGCGGCCCGCGACCGCGTCTTCGAAGAACAGCAACGCATCCGCGAAAATATCAAAGCCGTGCCCGCCGGCAACGAACTCCAAAACCGCTACCTGCGCGACATGGGCAGGCTCGAAGACGAAGCCCAAACCCACAAGCGCAACATCGACCGCCTGGAGCAACAAAAGGCAGCCGAACAGCAAAGACTTGCAGACTACGTTGCGGGGTTGCAGCTCTAACGAAGAACCGTCACAAACACGCGCTAAGACCGATGCTCCACCGGAGACCCTTCGATGCGCGTGTTTGCTCTCCTTGCCGCCACTAGCCTCACCCTGCTGCCGGCCGCATCTGCGGCACCGGCAGTTAAGCAGACAAACGACCCCTACTACCAATCCGCCGAAGCCCAACTCCGCGCGACCCTCGTCCGCAAGCCGAACACGCGCGTCGCGAAAAACATCATCCTCTTCGTCGGCGACGGTATGGGCGTCACCACCGTCACCGCCGCACGCATCTATCAAGGCCAAAAGGCCGGCCGCGACGGGGTGTCGAACAAGCTGACATTCGAGCAATTGCCCTACGCCGCGTTCTCGCGCACCTATTCGCACGACGCCGAAGTCACCGACTCTGCCCCGTCGGCCAGCGCCATGACCACCGGCGTCAAATCCCGCAACGGCGTCTTGAACGTGGACTCCAGCGTGGCGGAGAACGACTGCGCCGCCGGCCTCGCCCACCCGACAACGACGATCGCCGAACTCGCCGAAACGATCGGCATGTCGACCGGCGCCGTCACCACGACGCGCATCACCCACGCCACCCCGGCCGCCGTCTACTCGCATTCCGCCGGCCGCGACTGGGAAGGCGACGCCGACATGAAGCCGGACGACATCGCCAAAGGCTGTGT
>CAZJOM010000136.1:0-2346 GCA_964547645.1 uncultured Flavobacteriaceae bacterium | reverse complement strand
CTCGCCCTCTTCGAGACGGAGCACATGCAGTTCGAACTCGACCGCGCCAAAGACCCCGCCGGCGAACCGTCGCTGGCCGAGATGACGGCGAAAGCGATCGCAATCTTGCAACGTAATCCCAAAGGCTTCTTCCTGCTCGTCGAAGGCGGCCGCATCGACCACGCCCACCACGGCGGCAATGCCGCCCGCGCCCTCGAAGACACGAATGCCTTCGACGAAGCGGTGAAGGCCGCGCTCGCCAACACCAACGCGCGCGACACGCTGATCGTCGTCACCGCCGACCACAGCCACGTGCTCACGATGGCGGGCTACCCGTCGCGCACGAACCCGATCCTAGGCCTCGCCGACGACGGCCAAGGCAAGCCCGCACTCGGCCTCGACGGCAAACCCTACACCACGCTCTCCTACGCCAACGGTCCCGGCGCCGACCCCGAAGGCGACCCACGCGAAAACCTCTCGAACGTCGACACGACCGCACCCGACTACAAACAGCAGGCGCTTGTCCCCATGCGCGCCGAGACCCACGGCGGTGAAGACGTCCCCATCTACGCCTCCGGCCCCTGGGCCCACCTCTTCCAAGGCGCCGTCGATCAGCAGTACATTTTCCACGTGATGAACCACGCGGGACGTATCAAACAGCGGGCCGAGGCAGCGACGCGGGCAAGGCGAAAGCGTTGATCAACACGACTTGCGCGGAACGAACTGCCCGGCAATCGCGATGACGCAACCGGGGAAGTCGCCGCGAATCTCAGGCGGCAGGTCCACGCGGTAGATCGAGAACACGAGGTAGTTCGACCGCGCGACCGGCAGGTTCGAAATCACCCAGCCGGTGGAATACCCGCCGATGAGGCGTTCGCTCCAACCGACCTCGCGCTTCTGCGCCCGGCCGACGTCGCGGACCTTTTGTACCGCGTATTGCATGATCCAATCGTTGAACTCGGCGCGCGTCGGGTTCGTCGCGACCAGCAGCGCGATCAACGCCACGACCAGAAACAAAATCGTCCGCATGGAGCCCCCATCGACGTGAGGCCTGCTTCATGCCCGCCAATCGTGGCACGATGAAGGCAACGCGGCCGTAGCGGCATGACACGCCTGTAGCGGTCCTCTCCAGTCCATGGCAAGGTGACCGAGCAGAACGCCTAACTGGGATCGCTGAATATGGCCGCCAACCTTCGCCTCTACCACTGCAAAGGCGCCCGTTCGCTCCGTCCGCTTTGGATGCTCGAAGAGCTCGGCCTCGACTACGAACTGACGAACCTGCCGTTCCCGCCGCGGGTGTTTCAGAAGGACTACCTCGCGATCAATCCGCTGGGCACGATCCCGTGCTTCTTCGACGGCGATCTGCGCATGACGGAGTCGCCCGCGATCTGCCACTACCTCGGTGAGAAATATGCGGTCAGCCAAGGCAAGCCCGACCTGCACGTGCGCGCGGACGAGCCCGACTACGGCCGCTATCTGAACTGGCTCTATTTCAGCGACGCGACGCTCACGTTCCCACAAACGATCGTGCTCCGTTACACGCGCCTTGAACCCGAAGAGCGCCGCTTGCCCCAAGCCGCCGCCGACTACCGCGCCTGGTTCTACGGCCGCCTGCGCATCGTGGACGCAACGGTGAAGGAGCAAGAGTACCTGGTCGCGAACCGCTTCACCGCCGCCGACATCGCCGTCGGCTACGCGCTCTATCTCGCTGCCAATGTCGGCATCGACCAAGACTTCTCACCCGCAGTGCGCGCCTACCGCGACCGCCTGACGGCGCGAGAGGCTTTCAAACGAGCGGACGCACGTTAGTCTGGGAGCGCGGACGTCCCGACCGCTCTTGACCACGCTTCAATACAGGAAGGGCGGGCGGGACGCCCGCGATCCCAGACTACCCAAGCGCGTTCTTCAAATCCGCGATCAAATCATCCGGATGCTCGACGCCGATCGAGATCCGGATGAGGCCGTCGGGAATCCCAAGCCGCTCGCGATCCGCCGCGCTGAAGCTTGAGTGCATCGTCGTCGCCGGATGACAGGCAAGGCTCTCGGTTCCGCCAAGACTGACCGCCAGCTTCACGATCTGCAGACTGTCGAGCACGCGGAACGCCTCGTCCTTGCCGCCCTTGACGACGAACGAGAACGTCGAACCCGGACCCGTGCACTGCTTGTCGTAGATTTGCCGCTGCGGATCGCTCTTCGGCAGCAGCGCCGGGAAGTTCACGTGCTCGACCTTCGGGTGCTTCAGCAGAAACTCGGCGACCGCGCGCGCATTGTCCGCCGCCTTGTTCATGCGCAGCGCCACCGTTTCGAGCGAGCGCGTCACCATCCAGCACGAGTTCGGATCGAGCTGACAGCCGAGCCAGCCGCGCA
>CAZJOM010000135.1:0-7293 GCA_964547645.1 uncultured Flavobacteriaceae bacterium | reverse complement strand
GGTTGATGTCGTCGGTGTAGCGGCCCTGTCCCGTAATGAAACGGTGGTCCTCTTTCCGCTTGACGGAAGTGCCGATGGAAGAAGCGGTCATGCGTGCGCCCCCTTCATTTCCTTCGCCGCCGCGTCGATCGCTTTGACGATGTTCTGATAGCCGGTGCAGCGGCAAAGGTTGCCCTCAAGCTGCTGGCGGATCGTCGCTTCGTCGAGGTTCGGGATGCGGCGGATCATGTCGACCGCAGTCATGATCATGCCGGGCGTGCAGAAGCCGCATTGCAGACCGTGGTGCTCCTTAAACGCTGCTTGCACCGGGTGCAGCTTGCCCTCCTTGGCCAGACCTTCGATCGTCGTAACCTGCGCGCCTTCGGCTTGGACGGCGAGCATCGTGCACGACTTCACGGCCTTGCCGTTCACATGCACGACGCAGGCACCGCATTGGCTGGTGTCGCAGCCGACATGCGTGCCGGTCAGGCGCAGGTTCTCGCGCAAGAAGTGGACGAGCAAGGTACGTGTTTCGACGTCCCCGCTGACGGCCTTGCCGTTCACGGTCATGGCGACGGAGGTCATGCGGTGTCTCCTTATATATGTAGACGATGGGCGGCGCAGGTGGCGCGCGCGAAAGGGGTCTCTTGGGAAGAGCGTATTCGTGCCGTGCGGGCGGGGTCAACCGCCTCCACGCTGTCTTAGATCAGCAGGAAAATCAGCACCGCCGCAATTGCGGCGCCGATGATGGCGAGGGGCAGCCAGGTTGGGGGCTCCACCATGCGTGAGCCGCGGTTGTCGTTGGCCGGCGGGAGGGGCTTATCGGCGCGCAGCTCCGTGGGCGGCGGCGGAACCTTGCCGCCCGAGAGCTCGGCGAACTTGTCGAAGAATTCGTCCGCCATCTTCTTGGCGGCGCCATCGACCAGACGCTGGCCGAGTTGGGCAAGCTTGCCGCCGATCGCGGCCTTCACGACGTAACGCAGGATCGTCGCGTCGCCGTCTTCGACGAGCGTGACCGTTGCTTCGCCCTTCGCAAAGCCGGCGGCGCCGCCCGAACCTTCACCCGTTAACGTGTAGCCCTCGGGCGGATTAAGATTTGAGAGAACGACTTTGCCTTTGAAGCGCGCACTAACCGGACCGATCTTCGCCTTCGCGGTCGCTTCAAGTTCGGTATCGGAGAGTTTGTTAAGTTCTTCGCAGCCGGGGATCGCCTGGCGCAGAATCTCCGGATCGTTCAGCGCCGCCCATACGCGTGCTCGTGGCGCCGCGATCTTGTATTCCCCCGACATGTCCATACGAAGTCTTGCTCCCGCGTTGGCCGCATCTCATCGCGTTAGCGGTGGTCGCGTCAACAACGATGGCAAAATTGCGGCGGATGCGTTCGGCTTGCAAGTTGTGCGATAAGCCTCACGCGCGCAGTGAGCGCTTCTCATCCACACCTAAGGTTGTCGCCGCGGATCAAAACCTGCACTGAGTCGGGCTGTCGCCTTTTACAGACCGTCACAATTGTGTATTGTGGAAAATGATCGCGCTGCGACAGCAGCGTCGAGGCAAAGAATAAGGCAAGGGAGCGATATAAGTGGATACGCCAGTAGCAATCGCACCGTCGCCGGAAGATGGGGCAATCCGAGTTACGGGTACGGTGAAGTGGTTCGATCCCGGTAAGGGATTTGGTTTCATTGTTTCGAAGGACGTGCCTGGGGACGTTCTTCTGCATCGATCGGTAATCGAGGAGTTCGGTTGCGCCGCGGTTCTTGAAGGCGCGACCGTGGAATGCGACGTCATTCAAAAAGTTAAAGGCTTGCAGGCGCGCAAGCTCCACCGCATCGACAACAGCACAGCCGCCAACGGGACGGCCGTCGCACCGGCAAAGAGCCGCTCGCGCGACATCAAGATACCCGATCTCGACGGGCCGGTGTTCGAGGCGATCTGCAAGTGGTTCAGTCGGCCCAAGGGCTATGGCTTCGTTGTCGCCGTTGGCGGAACGGATGACATTTTCTGTCACATGGATTTGCTGCGGCGCTGCGGCGTTCGCGAGTTGCGCCAGGGTCAACGGGTTCTTGTCCGCGCGTCGCGGACCGGCAAGGGGTTGACGGCCACCCATGTTGAAACCCTGCCGGAGGATCCGGCCGCGCAACGGCCGATCCGGATGATGGCGCCAGCCGATTTCGAGGCGCGGCCGTAACTGTATCGGTCGACTGACTTGTCAAAGGGCGCCAGCGATGGTGCCCTTTTTGTTGCGGCCGGCAGGGGCACCGGCCTATCTTTGCCGCATGAATTTGTTCTTTGCGTTGTCGCTTTTCTTGGCCTCGGTGCCGGCGGCTCACCCGGTCGAGCGGCTGTCGATCGAGAGCGCGCGGGGCGAACAGGTCTTCCAGGTTGAAGTGGTGAAAGAGGAAAGGGACCGCAATCGCGGGCTCATGTTCCGGCGCCACATGGCTACCGATCACGGCATGCTGTTCGACTACGATCCGCCGCAAGAGATCTCGTTCTGGATGAAGAACACCTACATTCCGCTCGACATCATCTTCGTGGGCACGGACGGGCGGATCATCACGATCGCCGCCAACACGAAGCCGCTGGACCAAACGCCCCTTCCCTCGAACGGCGTTATTCGCGGCGTGTTGGAGATCAATGGCGGGTTGTCGGCCAAGCTTGGAATAAAGGTCGGCGACCGCGTGCGGCATAGGCTGTTCGAACCGCAATGAAGGAAGGCGCGCCGCCAGGCTTTGTCGAGAGCAAAGGTCGCGGGCCCTACACGACGCATAACGGACCGCTCTATCACAAGGTCGAAGGCGACCGCTTTTGGCAGGGCTTTCGCGCGCTGCCCCGGCACTGTAACAGCCACGGCATTGTGCACGGTGGGTGGTTGAGCTCTTTCGCGGATGGCTTGCTGGCGTCCGCGGTCTGGCGCGGGACGCAGGTGCGGGCGGTGACGCTACGCCTCAACGTCGACTATCTCGGTATGGTGCGCGCGGGCGAATGGGTAGAAGGCGCGGCCGTGCTCACCAAGGCGACCAGGTCGCTGGGCTTTGCGCGCGCGGAGGTCATGGCCGAGGGGCGCAAGGTGTTAACGGCCGAGGGCGTATTCAAACTGATGACCGGCGCGGGCGGCAAAACCGCGAAATAAAGCTGCGCGTCGCCGCGACGCTTGCGGGCCGCCGCCCAAAGCCCTATGTCACCCGCCTTCCACTTGGACGGGGTGTGGCGCAGCCTGGTAGCGCATCTGGTTTGGGACCAGAGGGTCGGAGGTTCGAATCCTCTCGCCCCGACCAATTTTCTCTCTATTGAGTTTGTGAGATAGCGATCAGCTGCCGCTGGCGAGGCGGATTGTGCGGTCCTTGAGTGAAGCGGTGAGAGCTGCGATGTCGCCGCGGTTCTGCGACAGCACAGCGGCGAATTGATCGCGCTGTTCCACCGAAAGCCAGATGCCCGCGACTTGCACATCGACGATCTTGTAGGTGCCGCCTTCACCGGAAAGGCGGAAGGCGATGCGCAGTGGCTCGCGCAGCGGCCCGCCTTCGGCCACAGTCATGACGGTGACGTCGCCTGGCTTGTTCGAGGTATCGCCGGTCACGCGTACGGTCGCGCCGGCAAAGTCGACCAAATGCGTGCCGTATATCGCGGTCGAATAGGCCGCAAAGGCGTCGATGAACGGTTGCACCACGCTCTCCGGCGCGCCGCGACGATAGGTGCCCAGCGTAAACAGCGCTGTTTTGCGCGTGTCCATGTGCCCGACGATGTAGGCCTTGAAGCGGGTTACCCGCGCGGCCTTGTCCATGCGCGTATCGCGCAGGATGGCGAAGCCGTTGTCGACCATCGTTTGGGTGAATGCCTGCGCGCCGTCATCGGCCGAGGCAGGTGACGCGCTCAGCGCGAAGAACAGTCCGATCGCCGCGACCGCCGCAGCGACAAAAGATGGAAAGCGATAGTCGCGCATGGCTACCCTCCTTGCACGAAGGGACAGTTTAGCGTGAAAGGGCGTCACCCAACCGCCACGTGCAGGGGAATTTTGGCTTGCTGCGCCTGCGAGGCGATAATAGACGAGCGTTAAGCGCCTGTTAACTTTAAAGCGGCGCGACGGGTGGCTCGCGATAGGCCGCAATGTCGGAGCCGGGAACAGCACTATGTCCCCATATTGCGCGCGGCGGGCGTTGCCCGTGGATTGTCCGGAGCAAATCCCATCGGTCGTTGCGCGTGAGAAGAAATGTTACGTTTCGCAGCAGTTTAGGAGTGCTCTCGATGACCCATCTCGACGAATGCCGGCGGGTGGCGCTGCGGGTCTTTGGAATTCGCCGGCTCGCGCGTGAGCAGGAGGCGGCGATGGCGGCGGTGCTTGGCGGCCGCGATGTGCTCGTCGCGTTGCCGACGGGGTTTGGGAAGTCGCTGATCTATCAAGTACCGGCGATGATTTTGAAGCGGCCGGTTGTGGTGGTGTCGCCGCTGATTGCCTTGATGGCTGATCAGGAGCGTGCGCTCAAGGCGCGCGGCGTTCCGGTTGTTTCATTCCACAGCGGGCTTAAGGCAGCAGAGCGGCGCGCGGCGGTGGCGCGGCTGGCGCGTGGTGGACGGCTTGTCGTGCTGACCACGCCGGAGACGATCGAGTCGAGGGCGACGGCGCCGTTGATCGAACGGGCGCGGCCGGCGCTGCTGTGTGTGGACGAGGCGCACTGCGTGTCCGAGTGGGGACACGATTTCCGGCCATCGTATCTTCGGCTGGGCGAGGCGCGGGCGCGGCTTGGTGGCCCGCCGGCGTTGGCGCTCACCGCCACGGCGACACCGCGCGTGCGCGAGGACATTGCAGTGCGCATGGGCCTCGGCAAGCCGCTGGTGATCACGGCGCCGCCCCACCGCAAGAATTTGCGCCTTTCGGTCGAGATTCTGCCGGGGCCGCAGAAGAATGCGAGGTTGGGTCAGCTCATTCGCGGGCTGCAGCGGCCCGGCATCATCTATTGCGCGACGACGGTGATGGTCGACCAGCTTGCAGCCGTGTTGAAGCGCGTCGGCATTCCTGCCGTACGTTATCACGGCAAGCTATCGGCCGGTGAGCGCGCGACGGCGCAGCGGCGCTTCATGGAGCCCAAGGGACGCATGCTCATGGTCGCGACGAGCGCATTCGGCATGGGCATCGATAAGCCGAACATCCGCACGATCGTCCACTACCACGCGCCGGGGTCGCTCGAGAGTTATGTGCAGGAAGCGGGGCGTGCGGGGCGCGATGGCGCGCCTTCCGATTGCGTATTGCTGTTCGACCCGGCCGATCTTGAGATCCAAGAACACCTTCAGGCGATGGGTCGGCCCAGCGTGCGGCATCTCATGAGCCTGGAGAGCGCGCTCGCAGCTTGGGCGGAGGAGAAGCGCAAGCCGTCGGCCGCGACGCTCGCGGTTTCGGCGAGCGTGCCGCAGCGGATCGCCGAGGCCTTGCTCGCCGATCTTCAGGATGCGGGGCTGATCGCGCTGGGTAAGGACGGCGCTATCAAACTCGCCGTGCCGGTCGCGACGTTTCGCGCCGGCGCGCGCGAACTCGTAGCGAAGGTGAAAACATTCGCATTCGAGGGCGAACGTAAGCTGAAGAGCGTGGCCAGCTACGCGAACACGGAGGTGTGCCGCAGCGTCTTCATCCGTCGCTACTTCGGCGAGGACTTTCCGCCACGCTGCGGAACCTGCGACCGGTGCCGCGGGAGCGGCATTGTGGTGGCTGAGCGCGGTGAGGTCGCTGCGCGGAGGCCTGCCCGCCGCCGGCGTCGACGCCGATCAAAGGTACGCGCTCCGGTCTGACAAAACTGGCAATCGCGCATGCGGTCCCATGAATATGAGACGCGCGTCACATTTTTTCTTTCTTTGTGTTCGCTTGCGTGTGCAGGGGGCGTCGTCTAGCCATCCACTTATTGCACTGACTCGTAACTCAATACAGCAGTCCAGGAGCGATTGGGAATGCGAAGTGATGTGACGTTTACGAGTGGCGGTTTGACTTGCCGTGGTTGGTTCTACCAAGCCGAAGGCGAAGGGCCGCGGCCGGTGATCGTCATGTCGCATGGTGTCACCGCCGTGAAGGAGCAGCTGCTTGCACCTTTTGCCGAGCGGTTTCAGCGCGAGGGTTTCTCTGCGCTGGTATTCGATTATCGCTACTTGGGCTCAAGCGACGGCGAGCCGAAGGGACACGCGATTCCGCATCTCCAACAAGAGGACATGCGTGCGGCGCTCACTTACGTGGCGGGACGCGACGATGTCGACCCCGCGCGCATAGCGCTCTGGGGCACGTCGTTCTCCGGCGGGCATGCGTTGTTTGTTGGTGCGCTCGATCCGCGCGTGAAAGTCGTGGCGGTCCAGGTGCCGGCGCTCAACCTGCCGCATTCGCTGATCGCATTGATCACAAGGCCGGTGTTCGACGGCTTGTGCAAGATGCTGGCGGACGACCAAGCGGCGCGAAATACGGGTGCGGAAGGCGGTTGGCTGCCGGTAGTCAACGAGCCTGGTCAGCCGGCGTTTCTGGCGGCGAGCGACGCCTATGATTGGTTCACGACGACAGCAAAGACGGCGCCGAACTGGGTCAACCGCATTTCGCTTCAGTCGATCGCGCGGGCGGCGGAGTATGTGCCGGATGCCTTCATCGAGCTGATCGCGCCGCGGCCCCTGCTGATGCAAGTGGCGACGAAGGACAGCTTGATTCCCGCCAACTTAGCCCGGCAGGCGTTCCACCGGGCGGGCGATCCGAAGCGGCTTGAAATCTACGACTGCGGCCATTTCGACCCCTACAACGTCGCCCCCTGGCACGAACAGTTCCTAGAGGGACAAGTGCAGTGGTTCCGGGAGCACTTGTGATGGGGAATAGGGAATAGGTTCGCCTCTTCCAATCCCTAACACCCATTCCCCATCACCCCTCTTGATCTGTTGCCGTTCCAAGCGCTAAGGGGGGCCCATGCTCGCACGTATCTACAAACCGGCCCGCAACGCCATGCAGTCGGGTCAGGCCAAAACCTTGGACTGGGTGCTCGAATTCGAGCCCGAGGAAGCCCGGCGCGTCGATCCGCTCATGGGGTGGACCGGCTCCGGCGACATGAAGGGCCAGGTTCGGCTGACCTTTGCGAGCCGCGAGGAAGCGGTCGCCTACGCGGAGCGTTACCGCATCGCGCACCAGGTCTTCGAGCCAAAAGAGACCAAACGCTCGGTCCGCGCTTACGCCGACAATTTCAAGTATACTCGCAAAGGCTTGTGGACGCATTGAGGCGTCCCAACCGACTGGCCCCGTAGCTCAGCGGATTAGAGCAACTGCCTTCTAAGCAGTGGGTCGGAGGTTCGATTCCTCCCGGGGTC
>CAZJOM010000134.1:0-7294 GCA_964547645.1 uncultured Flavobacteriaceae bacterium | reverse complement strand
TCCGGCCACTTGATCGCGGTGCGGTTCCCGTTCGCGTCGAGAACATAGTCGACGTGGCCCCCTCACCTGACGCGCGAACGGCGCAACGACTGGAACCTGAACGTCGACTATGTTCTCGACGCGAACGGGAACCGCGCCGCGATCAAGTGGCCTGATACGTTTCGCCGATCGGCGGTTCGGCGGTCGCGCTCGCTGACGATGCGAACGGCAATCTGACCGGCGACGGGGTGAGCACGTTCACCTACGACGCGCTGAACCGGTCGACCGCGGTCGCGGGGGCAAGCCCTCGAAGCGATCTTACGCTGGAGACACGCTACGCGATCTGCCTTTCTGCTTAATCCGATCCCGAATCTCTTCGCAACGTAATAACAACCTCAGGCATGCTCGACGTCTTGGCTTCGCGGGGCGCTAAGCCGGAGACGGCTTTCAGTTTCGCGTCACGCGGTGTGCCGGTGTTTGGTGGCATTATGAGGGTGATGGCGCCGCCGCCCTTGGCAGTAGCGTAGCCACGCGCTGATGACTTCTGGCAAGGCGTACGATCAACAGGCACGGGGTCTGAAATGATAGGACTGTCGCGGCCGGAGGTAATGGTCACGATCGCCGGTGCCGTCAGTCTGCAATTGCCAACAAGTACCTGATAGCGCCCCTCCGGCACATTGAGGAAACTCACCGTACCGGTGGCGTCAGTTGCCGCCGACGCGATGCGGCCGCCGGGATACTGGCTAAGGCTGATATCGATCCCCGGTACCGGGTCACCGGCAAAAGCCGGCACGGCGAGACCGAGTGACAGGGCGGCGACAAAGAAACTGTCGATGCGTTTCATGGCGGCGATCCTCAATTGATTGTCAGCCTGGAGCGACAGGCGCTGTGGCCAGAAGTACGACAAGGCAGGTGGCGCTTCGGATCATGGTGGGCTCAGGTTCGTGTTGGCCGTAATCTTAGGATCGGGCGCTATTGCCGACACCACATCAATGTCTGAGGGCCACGGTTTTCTTGCCGCGATGTTGTGGATGTCACGTTTTGGCGCGCGCGGCTAAGATTGTTGCGGGGGGCGATAGAATGCACATCGTCGGTTCGTCGCCACACATCTGCAGAACCCATGATGTGGCCCAAGCTCGATCAAAGGCGACACCCTCTAGCGCCGAACTGCACGCTTAGCACCGAACTGCACGGATTGTGTCTCGCTCAGGGCTGGCCTGCCGGCCGAAGCCCGTCAGGGCGTAGACTGGCGGACAGAGAGAGATTCGAACTCTCGATACCCTTTCGGGTATACACGCGTTCCAGGCGTGCGCCTTAAACCACTCGGCCATCTGTCCGTGGCGCCTCGTGCCAAGGCGCGGGACTATAGTGGCAAGTTGTTCCGCTGCAAGGCGAAATCCCGCCGTCCCTTGAGGCAAAATCGCGGGCTTCTGCCGCCCGGAGAGTGACGGCCCCGCCCGTAAACCTTGTGGCCGGGCATTGCCCTCGGCTACCATGGTCCGGGGAACGCGTTGGGGAGTTGTTGGGGCCCATGATCTTCCGCTTTGTTGCGCTGATTTTTATCGTGCTCGGGCTCATGCTGTTGGGCGCCGACGTCGTGACCCTGCTTGAGCGCGGGACGGAGCCGCACATGCGCTCGCTCGCCGACGTATGGTCGCTGTTCACGGCGACGGGCGTCGCGAGCTTTCAAGCCTGGATCGGTACCACCTTGCCGGCCCCGTTGCCGGACGGCTTCGCCAGCATCTTGAGCTTCCCCGCCTTCGCCGTCTTCGGCGTCACCGGCGTCATCCTCGCCGTCCTCTTCCGCGAACGCGACGACTTCGGCGAAGCGGGGACGTAGTAGGAAGTAAGTAGGCTCACCACCCGCCTACGCCAAGGCTTCGGCGGGCAGGCGACGCCACAAAGATTCACGAAGAAAAAATCTCACACAAAGATACAAAGCTACGAAGCGCGATCACTCGCGCGCGTAGCGCGCCTTCAGACGCTGACTGGCTCTACGCGCCGAAAAAAAGACCCCTTCGTAGCTTTGTATCTTTGTGTGAGTCGTTTTCGTCTTTGTGAACCTTGGTGCTTCTTCGTGTCTTGGTGGTGAAATCTGACTGACTCACCACCGCACCAACATCTCAAAACAAGCGCCCTAAACGTTCAGCTCCTGCCGCGTGCGCGTGTCGAGGCGGCCGGTTTGCGGCAGGTCTTCGTCTTTTTGGAACGACCACAGCGCCGCGCGCAGCATCTGATCGTAGATGCCGTTCAGCACGCCCTTGTAATAGCCGAGCCGCGTGAGCTTCTTCTGCGCCTCCAGCACGGCTGGGTTTGAGAGCGACTCCGCCTCGTCGTTATTGGGTTTCGGTCGCGGCATCGGCGGTGCGGGTTTCGCGGGCTTCGGCGCCGTGTCGGTCGAGGGTTTGGATGTCGACGGCGCGGCCGAGACCACGCTCTTGACCTTCTTCAACCAATCAAGCCGATCCTCAAGCCCGTTGGTACCGCCGTTGATCTTCTTGGTGACGCCTGTGAAGTCGGCGACATCGCACGCCGCGTTCAGTCCCTTCCACGTCCAATACGCGCACGCGATCCGAACCGCGTTCTCCGGCTTCGACGCCAGCTCCGGATGCCCTTCAAGATCGAGCCCCGCGATCCGCCCGACCTCGCGATAGGTCTCGCGCCCGGTGAGCTGAATGTACCCGCGCCCGCGATAGCGATACCCGTCGCCCGGGTTCACGTTGCCCATGCGTCCGCCATAGACGAAGTTCGCGAGCTTTTCCGGATTGCGATCGTATTGCTCGGCGATCTCGCGCGTCGGAAAACGTCCCGGCCAAATCTCCATCAACCGCGACGCGGAGTAATTCAAGTTCTCCTCGCGGTTCGTGAGCCCGTTCGACTCATGGCCGAGCTGCGCCAGGAAATACTGCAGCCGCATCGCACCGTCGAGAATGCCCGACGACTTCAACGCCTCCTCGCCGAAGCTGACGAACGCATTGAGGTCCGCCATCTGCGCGCGCGGAAAGATGCTCTTGAGTTGGGTAAGGGTCAGCATGGAAGTCCCCCGTGTCGATTTTGGGCGCGCGGCAACCGCACGCCGAATCACTTGGTACGGGCGATTCTACAGCGGTTAACGATCCCTTTCCGACACACCTAGACCCCGGTTCTCCCCCCGCAGGGCCCCGTTCGGCGGCGACGCCAGCAAAGGGGCCGTCGTCGCGTCAAACTACTTCGATTTGACGAAACGTTTTCGCTGCATAGGGTGAGGCCCATGAACAGCGATCTCGTCTTCCGCATCCAGCGCGATTACCCGCGCATCTATCTGGCCTGCCACGTCGACCATGTGCGCGCCCGCACCAGTTCGCACGGCATTTCCTCGCGCGACGCCTCGCTGCTCGCGCACCTCGATGCCAGCGACGCGCAGACCGCCGGCGAACTGGCCGCGCATCTGGGCATCGCGGCTTCAACTCTATCGGCAACGCTCACGCGGTTGGAGAGCCTGGGCTATCTCGATCGCGTGCGCGGCACCGCCGACCGCCGCTTCGTGGCCCCGAAACTCACCGCCAAGGGCCGCAACGCCGTCGCCGGCACGTCGGTGCTGAACGCCGAGCGCGTCGCCGAAGCACTCGAATGCCTGACGCCGGCCGAACGCAAACGCGCCGCCGACGGCCTCGCGCTTCTCGCCAAGGCCGCCTCCACCATCAAACGCAAAACGAAAGGGTAAGGCGTATGGGCCGCGAAGCGTTGATCGAATACGTCGCCGGCAAAGAGCGCGCCCAAGTCCGCGCCCACCTGGATTCCTTCGCCCTGCAACTGAGCGGCGGCAAGAAGCTGAACCTGGCCCTGACCGACGTGAAAGCCGCGGTGGCAAGCGGCGATCTCCTCAAAGTCGAAACCAAGACCGAGAAATTCACGCTCGCCCTCGGCGCGAAGGAAGCGGCCGCGTGGGCCAAGAAAATCCTGAACCCACCCACGCTCGCCGACAAGCTCGGCATCAAGCCCGGCGTCAGCGTCGCCATCGTCGGCGAACGCATCCCCGAAATCGACGCAGCCGCGCCAAGCGCCACGCACATCGCTTCGCTGGCGAAAGCAAAGACGGCACTCGCCGGCGCCAACGTCGTCTGCCTCACGCTTGCGGCGGAGAAGGACATCGCCGCCGCCGCCAAAATGCTCGGCGAAAAGACGGCTCTCTGGCTGGTCTATCGCAAGGGCACCAAACCCAACGGCGACGATATCATCATGCAGGCGCGCAAGGCGGGCCTCAAAGACACGAAAGTCTCCCGCATCTCCGAAACGCACGCCGCGCTTCGCTTCATTCGCGCGAAAGGGTAGGGCAATGCTCACGCTCTTGAAAATCGTGGCCGCCATTGCGGCACTCGCCGTCGCCGTCTACGCCTGGGGCAGCGCGCTCCCGCGCGAGCATACGGCCTCCCGCCGCTTGGATCTGAAGGCAAGTCCCGACGCCGTCTGGGCCCGCATCGCCGACGAAGCCGCCGCGCCTGAGTGGCGCAAAGACGTGAAGGCTGCCACGCGTCTGCCCGATCGCAACGGCCACCAAGTTTGGCGTGAGGCGTTCACCTCCGGCAACGCGCTCGCCTATGAAACGCTGGAGCAAACCCCGCCGTCACGGCTCGTCCGCCGAATCGTCGACGAAGAAATGTTCGGCGGCACCTGGACGATCACGGTCGCGCCTAGCTCTATCGGCACCACGATCACGATCACCGAAGACGGCTGGGTCGAAAACCCGCTCTTCCGCGTTATCGCCAAACACATCATGGGCCACGACGGCACGATCAACACCTACCTCGGCCACCTCGCGGCAAGCTTCGGCGAAGCCCCCGCGATCACGCCGGCCATGTGATTGCCGCCACTTTGCGCGTCGCCACGCCGGACATAGTCTGAGCCCATGCTCGACCGCCGCTCGCTCTTCCAAGCTCTCGCCGGCGCCGCCGCGCTGAGCGCGATCCACACCTCCGGCGCGCTCGCCGCGACCCCGCGCGTGCTCGACCGCTGGGCGCAAGATGTCGCCGACTTGAACCGCGACCTTGCCGCCGCGAAGATTTCGCTGACCGATTGGCAAGACCGCATCGCCGCCCTCGACACCGGCGTGAACCTGGGCGAGCTGCGCCGCTATCTGGACTTCGACCGCCTGACAAAGGCGATGGCGTTCCCGACCAACCTCGCCGAAACCGCCGACCCGAAATTCCCGGCCACGATCGATGTCGCCGGCACAGAGCGCCCGTGGTTCATCCGCTTCTTCGGGATGCGCAAAGGCGGCGCTATCATCCCGCACGTCCACAACAACATGGTCTCCGCCCACCTCGTCATCGAAGGTGGGTTCCACGCCCGCACCTTCGACCGCGTGCAGGACTTACCGCAAGAAAAAGCCGTCCTCCTCCGCCCGACGCTCGACGGCACGATCAAACCGGGCCACGCCATCACCATGTCCGACGACCGCGACAACAGCCACTGGCTCATCGCCGAAGCCGACCGCAGCTTCACCTTCGACGTCGGCGTCCTCAACCTCTCCAAAACCCGGACGTACGGTTTGAAGGCAAACGACTACAACATGATCTTCGTCGACCCGACGGCCGCAGCGGACGGGCAGGGCCTCATCCACGCGAAGACGATGACGTTCGATGAGTGCCAAGCACAGTTCGCGCCGTAGCGTTGCGCAGTATCTCCCATCAACGCATTGGCGCAACGTCGCCAAGGTCAGCGAGTTCCAGGAACAGCTTCCCGACAGACTCCAGCTCCAGTGCACCGAGGCGCTTCGCGACATGGTAACGCCCTGTGCGCCCGCCCTCCACGATCCAATCCGCGCCATCGATACCTATCGTGTCGTCGCGTTCGTTTTCATCCGCCGCTGCCTGCTATGGACCGCACTTCCACTCGCGAAAGCGCTGATCCAGAATAGGACGCAATCGATCAAAGTTCTCCCAAGTGTCTGCGACGTGATAGGTCGTTGGAAGCTTGCCCGCGAGCGTCCGCTCGTAGTCTGCCAAATACTGCCCGGTTTCAAATTGGAAATAGGCTGCGGCGAACGCATTCCCGTCTTCGTTTAGGTCCTCGTCTGTGAACTTCCCGTCACAGCACCGAAGCAAGTAAGCGCCGGGCGTTATCTCTCGTCGGCGCAGCGTTTCTAGGTCCTCCGCGAAGTCGTCGAAATGGAGTTCACCTGCGAGGCCCGCAAGAAGCGCCCAAGCCAGGAACATTCCTATATGCGTCGCTCCCGCTTCATCGGGAAGATCGTCGGGAAAGTCGCCGCCATAGTGCCAGCTCGCGTCATCATACTTGGTCAAGTCGCTGCCTCCTGGATCCCCGCTTTCGCGGGGATGAGGCTTTGGTAAGCTCCCCCGGATCCAGTCCGGGGTCGCTAACCAAGCGCCTCAATTCTCATCCATCTTCAACGCCGCGATAAACGCTTCCTGCGGAATTTCGACACTCCCGAACTCGCGCATCTTCTTCTTACCTTCCTTCTGCTTGTCGAGCAGCTTGCGCTTGCGTGAGATGTCGCCGCCGTAGCACTTGGCGGTGACGTCTTTGCGCAGCGCGCGGATGGTTTCGCGGGCGATCACCTTGCCGCCGATCGCGGCTTGGATCGGGATTTGGAACAGGTGCTGCGGGATCAGGTCTTTCAGCTTCTCGCACATCACCCGGCCGCGCATTTCGGCGCGCTGGCGGTTGACGATCATGGAGAGCGCGTCGACCGGTTCCGCATTCACCAGGATCGACATCTTCACCAGATCGCCTTCGCGATAGTCGTCGATGTGATAGTCGAAGCTGGCGTAACCGCGGCTCACCGACTTCAGCCGGTCGTAGAAATCGAACACCACTTCGTTGAGCGGCAGGCTGTATTTCACCATCGCGCGGTTGCCCGCATAGGTGAGGTCGATCTGCCGCCCGCGCCGGTCTTCGCACAGCTTCAACACCGCGCCCAGATATTCGTCCGGCACCAAAATCGTCGCCGTGATCCAAGGCTCCTCGATCTTCTCGATCCGCACCACGTCCGGCATGTCGGCCGGGTTGTGCAGCTCGATCATCTCGCCGCTGGTCAAGTGAATGCGATAGACGACCGACGGCGCCGTCGTGATCAGGTTGAGATTGAACTCGCGCTCCAGCCGCTCGCGAATAATGTCGAGATGGAGCAACCCCAAGAACCCGCAGCGCATACCGAAGCCCAGCGCCGCCGACGTCTCCGTCTCGTACGAGAAACTGGCGTCGTTGAGCGCAAGCTTCTGCACCGCTTCGCGCAGCTCCTCGAAGTCCGCCGCGTCGACGGGGAACAGTCCGCAGAACACCACCTGCTGCGCCGGCTTAAAGCCGGGCAGGGGCG
>CAZJOM010000133.1:0-7321 GCA_964547645.1 uncultured Flavobacteriaceae bacterium | reverse complement strand
CGCTCGAACGGGCTGAAGTCGCCCTGCTCTGCGGCGGTGATGGCTTGTTCGATGCGGTGGTTGCGCGGGATGATGGCGGGGGTCGCACGGCGCATTGATGTTGCGCGGTCGGTTGGGGTTTGGGGGTCGCGGGTTAGGCGGGTGCGCCAGGTTGCGGCCCAGGTGTCGAAGGTAGTTGGCATTGTGAAGAGTGTGCGGAGGTCTTGGTCGGCGCGGGGGTCTTGGGCTGCGTCGCAGAGGCGGCGGAAGGTTAGCGTGTAGTCGGCTTTGCCTTCGTGCATGGCGGTCAGGAGTTGTTGGATGAGGGCGGCGTCGCCGGGGTCGCTGCTGCTGAGGCCGATCTTGGCGCGCATGCCGGTCAGCCAGTGCTGCTCGAAGTTTTGCGCGAAGGCTTCGATCACGGGGGTTGCGGCGGCGATGGCGGCGGTCGTGTCTTCGTCGATGAGGTCGAGGAGCGTTTCGGCGAAGCGGGCGAGGTTCCACTGGGCGATTGCGGGTTGGTTGGCGAAGGCGTAGCGGCTGCCGTGATCGATGGAGCTGAACACTCTTGCGGGATCGTAGCTGTCCAGGAACGCGCAGGGGCCGTAGTCGATCGTCTCGCCCGAGACCGTCATGTTGTCGGTGTTCATCACGCCGTGGATGAAGCCGACGTGCATCCAGCGCGCGATGAGTGCGGCTTGGCGTGCCGCGACGGCTTCGACGAGGGCGAGATAGCGGTTTGGTTCGTTGGCGAGGTTCGGATAGTGGCGCTCGATCACGTGGTCGGCGAGGAGTTTCAGGGCTTCGCGGTCGTGGCGTGCGGCGAAGTATTGGAAGGTGCCGATGCGGATGTGGCTCGCCGCCACGCGGGTGAGCACGGCGCCGGGGAGCATTTCTTCGCGCCGGACGGTCTCGCCGGTGGCGACGGCGGCGAGCGAGCGGGTGGTCGGTATGCCGAAGGCGTGCATCGCTTCGCTGACGATGTATTCGCGCAGCACCGGCCCCAGCGCGGCGCGGCCGTCGCCGCGTCTGGAGAATGGGGTTGGGCCGGAGCCTTTGAGTTGGATGTCGCGTCTATTGCCGGCGGTGTCGACGCGTTCGCCCAGTAGGAGCGCGCGGCCGTCGCCGAGTTGGGGCACGAAGTTGCCGAACTGGTGGCCGGCGTAGGCGAGCGCGATGGGCTGCGCGTCCTCTGCGAGCGCGTTGCCGGAGAAGAGCGTTGCGGCGTTCGCTTCCACGGCTTCGACGTCGAGACCAAGCTCGCGTGCGAGCGGGCGGTTGAACGCGATCAGGCGCGGTGCTGCGACTTGCGCCGGCGCCACCTCAGCGTAGAAGCGGGGTGGCAGGCGGCGGTAAGAATTGTCGAGGCCGAGCCGGATCATGCGTGCGCCTTCCTTGGTGTGGAGAGGTATAGGCGCGCGCGTCGAAACGTCGAGTGCTAAAGCGGTTTAGCGGCACTCCAGCGTCGGGGAGCCGATGATTTCGCCGGCGGCGTCGATGAAGCCGTTTAGGCGGCATTCCTGAACGTCGGACGGGACCTCCTGGCGTACCGTTCGATCGGTGCCGTGATAGCGGCACACCATGACGATCGGACGGCCGGCCGTGCGCGTCAGCTGCCAACGCTGTTCGAGCAGCTTTGGATTGGGCCCTTCTTCCGGCGCGAGGTCCGCCATCTCGGACGGATCGCCGTCGAAGAACGACACGTAGCGGAACTTGTGAGCGGCTTCGGTGCCGCCGGCGGTGTCGTCGGCGACGAGTTCGGCGGGGCAGCTGAGCGGGGACGCGGTAGCGGACCCGCTTGCGGCGGCAAGGACGGCGGCGGTCAGGGCGAGTGCGAGGCGCATGACGGTCTCCTTGGGGATCGCGATCCAAGATGCGAGAGGCGCGGCAAAAAGCAAAGCCCCCACGTCGCAAAACGCGGGGGCCGTTGTTCAACCTATTTTTGTTCTACGCCGGTTCCGGGGTCATCGAACCGCCGTCGCGCGGACGGCCGGCCGAGGGTACCGAGGACGACGGCGGCTTCGGCAGTTGCGTGTCCTCCGGGGTTTCGCGGACGATCTTTTCGCCGCGCAAGAGCGCCGAGACTTCTTCGCCGGAGAGCGTTTCGTATTCGAGCAACGCCTTGGCCAGCGTGTGCAGTTCGTCAATCCGCTCATGCAGGATGCGTCGGGCATTTTGTTCGCCCTGCTCGATGAGCGTGCGAATTTCGCTGTCGACGAGTTGCGCCGTCGCTTGCGAGATATTCGTGGTCTGCGTCACGGAATGGCCCAGGAACACTTCTTGTTCGTTGCTGGAGTAGCGAACGCGGCCGAGCTTTTCCGACATGCCCCATTCCATGACCATCGCGCGGGCGAGGCGGGTCGCCTGTTGGATGTCGCTGGTGGCGCCGTTCGTGACCTGATCCTCACCAAAGATCAGCAGTTCGGCTTCGCGGCCGCCGAATACCGAGGCGAGCTTGGAGAGGCAGAACTGCTTGTTGTAGCTCAGACGGTCGCGCTCCGGCAGGTTCATGGTCACGCCGAGGGCGCGGCCGCGCGGAATGATCGTCACTTTGTGCAGCGGGTCGTGACCGGGCATGTGAATGCCGACGATCGCGTGTCCGGCCTCGTGATAGGCGGTGAGTTTCTTTTCCTCATCCGACATGACCATCGAGCGGCGCTCGGCGCCCATCATGACCTTGTCCTTCGCCTCTTCGAAGTCGCGGTGGGTGACCATGCGCTTGTTGCGGCGCGCCGCGAGGAGCGCCGCTTCGTTGACGAGGTTGGCGAGGTCGGCACCGGAGAAGCCGGGCGTACCGCGCGCAATCGTGTGCGGATTCACATCGGGCGCGATCGGCACCTTCTTCATGTGGACTTTGAGAATCTTCTCGCGACCGACGATGTCGGGGTTCGGCACAACGATCTGGCGGTCAAAGCGACCGGGACGCAGCAGCGCCGGGTCGAGCACGTCGGGACGGTTGGTCGCGGCGATCAGGATCACGCCTTCGTTGGCCTCGAAGCCATCCATCTCGACGAGCAGCTGGTTCAGCGTTTGCTCGCGTTCGTCGTTGCCACCGCCGAGGCCTGCGCCACGATGACGGCCGACCGCGTCGATTTCGTCGATGAAGATGATGCACGGCGCGTTCTTCTTCGCCTGCTCGAACATGTCGCGGACGCGGCTGGCGCCGACGCCGACGAACATTTCGACGAAGTCGGAGCCCGAGATGGTGAAGAACGGCACGTTCGCTTCGCCGGCGATCGCGCGAGCAAGCAGCGTTTTACCGGTGCCCGGGGGACCGACGAGCAAGGCGCCTTTCGGGATCTTGCCGCCCAAGCGTTGGAACTTTTGCGGGTCGCGGAGGAACTCCACGATCTCCTGCAGGTCGTCTTTGGCTTCGTCGATGCCGGCGACATCCTCAAACGTCACGCGGCCGTGGCGTTCGGTCAGCAGCTTGGCGCGGCTCTTGCCGAAGCCCATAGCGCGGCCGCCGCCGCCCTGCATCTGGCGCATGAAGAAGATCCAGACGCCGACAAGGAGCAACATCGGGAACCAGTTGACGATGATCGAGAGCAGCGTCGGCTGTTCGCTATCGGCGTCGATGAACGAGACGCGCACTTTGGCGGCGCGGAACTGCTCCGCCAACTCGCCGTTGTCCTTCGGACCGATCGAGGTGAATTCCTTGTTCGTGTCGCGGTACTTGCCCACAAGCTTGTCGCCGTGGAACACGACTTCCGAGACCTTGCCCTGCTGTGCGTCTTCGAGGATGACCGAATAGGGGACTTCGGTCGGCGTCGCGCGCTGGGTTTGCGGCGTCAGCATATTGACGAGCGCCAGGACCAAAAGGCCCACAACGATCCAAATGACGATGTTGCGCAGGTTGTTCGGGTTCGCGTTCATTCGGTCTGGCTCAAGTCCATCGTTTGAGGATGAGGCCGCTGGTCGGCGACGCAGTCGGTCTATTCAGATAAGTGTCAGGGGCGGCTTTCGCCAGCGCAAAAGATAGCAGGCGCTGGTTCACAGGTAATTGCGCAACGCTTCTTTAACGAGCGAAGCCCAGAAAACGGGCGGAAACCTGGGCTTTGGCGTGGTCGCAATCAAGCAGCGGCGCTGCAATCAAAGCATCGTCGCGCCAGGCCGCAGGAAGCGCGGCGGCGATACGGCGCGGTTCGATGGGCGGCGGAGTGGAGAGCTGCCCCAGCGATTTGAGGCCGGAGGGTCCGAGCCTGCGGATATCGAGCGCGGCCTTTGCCTTCTCCGACAGAGCGACTTCGAAGCGGCGATCCCAGATGCAGCGCGTGCCGGGTTCAAGGCGTTGGATCGGGTCTTCTTTGGCCAGCGCGGCCTCTTCGCGGGCGATGAGGACCGTGCGCTGCTCGCGCCGCGCGAGGCGACAACCGCCGAGCGTGCGGCCTTTCGGGCCCGTGTACGTCGTCAGCCAATCGAGAGCAGCTTCGGTTTGTTCGAAACGCGGCGGGTACTCGCCGCCGCCCACAACTTCGACCAGTTTCGCGAGCGCGCGGAGCGACACTTCGCGTGGGGCGGCAGCGAATTTGTTGGCCGTGACGAGGGCGTAGCCCCATGGGGAGAGCTCGACCGCTGAGGTTAGGAGCTGCACCACGCCGGCTTCGACGGCTTCACGGGCGCGGCGCAGGTGGGTGGTCGCACCGGCGATGCGTTCGGCGGTGAGACCGGCGCTCTCCAGCGTCGTCATCGCGTTTCGAATCTGCACGCGGGCGAAGCGGTCGTTGGCGTTGCTGGGGTCGTCGATCCAGGGTTGGTCGAGTTGGGTGAGCGTGCCCATGAGTTGCTTGTGCGAGAAGGCGAGCAGCGGGCGGGCGATCTTCAGGCCAGAGAACTCGGCGAGTGGGAATGGTGCGACGGGGGCCATGCCGCCGAGGCCGTCGAGGCCGCTGCCGCGCGCGAGGCGAAGGAGAAACGTTTCCGCTTGATCGTCGCGCGTGTGACCGGTGAGCAGTGTTTTGACACCTAGCGCCTGCATGTGTTCGCCGAGCAGGCGGTAGCGGGCTTCGCGGGCGCGGGCTTGGATGTTTTCCGCCGGCTTGTGGCCGATCCAGACGAGCGTCTGATGCGGGACGCCGCGGATGTGGGCCCAGTGCGCGACTTTCCGGGCCTCGGTTCCCGAGTCTTTGCGTAGGCCGTGATCGACGGTGATCGCTTGCGGGGCGGCGATGCCTTTGCGTTTGCACCAGCGCGCGGTCAAGAGCATCAGCGCCATTGAATCGGCGCCGCCGGAAACGGCAAGTGCGAACGGTGGCGCGATCTTTAGGGCGTCGAGCGCGGCCTCGAAGTCGGCCGCGCTGACGGGGCTAGACGCACTTGGCTTCGGACGCGCGTTTGGCCGCGCGGTCGAGGACCGCTTTGTTGGCGTTCGGGTATTTGGCTTTGAGCGCGCCAAGCGTGGTGCAGCCTTCTTTCTTTTGGCCGAGTTCGAGCAGCGACAGGCCAAGCTTCAACATAGCGTCCGGGGCGCGGGGCGTCTTCGAATAGCGCTTCAGCACATCCGCGAACGCCTTGGCCGAGCCTTGGTAGTCCTTTTGCGTGAAGGCTATGTCGCCAACCCAGTATTGGGCGGGCCCGGCCAATTGATCGGCGGGATTGGCCGCGACAAAGGCGCGGAAGGCGGCTTGCGCTTCCGGATATTGGGCGCGGCTAAGCAAGTCCATCGCGCCGTCATATTGTTGTTGCGGCGACTGGCCGCCCGGGCCGACGTCTTCCAGGGCGTCCGCCGGGAGCGACCCCAACGTGCCGGGTTTCTGCCCGCCTTGGTTGCTGCCACCCGTCAGTGAGACGGGACCACCGGGGGCCTTCGTTTGCGACGGCAGCATCGGGCTGCTGGCGGGTGCTGCGCGGCCGGCCGACGCGGGTGGGAGCGGTGTCGCTGGCGCGCCGCCTTCGAGGGCGCCGAGGCGGTAGTTCGATTCCTTGCGTGCGATGTCGAGTTGTTCGGTCAGCGTTTTGACTTGGAACGTCAGGGTTTCGACCTGACCGCGCAGTTCGCGCAGCGACTGTTCCATGTCGTTGAGGCGTGCGCCGCCGCCACTCACGCCGCCTGCAGGTCCGCCGGCGAGACCACCCGAGGCGGCGGGCGGGTTGCCTTTGTAGACGTCGAACTGAAGTTCGCGCAGATCGCGTTCGACGCGATCGATCTTGTCCGAGAGGTCATCAACGTCGTCCTTGGCGCGCGTCGGAACCGACAACAGCGACACCGCGACTACGCCGGCGAGCGCGACCGCGCCCAGCAATCGTGACTTGGACAAGAAAGACATTGCTCGAAACTCCGCTACTAAGGCTTTGCCCCTCAGGGCTCGCGTTGATCGCCCGGATGGGTGACGAAATTGAGGCAGGGCGCGTCAAAAAGAAAGGGCGGATTCGCCAGGAACCCGCCCCCAAATTCTTGTGAACGGCGAACCGTTACGATCCGGCACCCGCAGAGATCACCGAATAGCCGCGGCGATTTTGCTGCCAGCAGCTTTCGTCGGACTCCGAGCAGGCCGGACGTTCCTTGCCGTAGCTCTTTGTCTGCAGGCGCGCGGCGTCGACGCCGAGCGACACCAGGAACTCCTTCACCGCGTAGGCGCGGCGATCGCCGAGCGCGAGGTTATATTCTCGCGTGCCGCGTTCGTCGCAATGGCCTTCGACCATCAGACGGACGGCGGGGTATTGCTTGAGCCATGCGGCCTGCTTTTGCAGGACGGCTTGCGCGTCGGCGCGTACCGAGTGCTGATCGACGTCGAACAAAACCGTGTCGCCGACGTTGACGCGGAAGTCTTCTGCCGAACCCGGCTTGATCGACGAAACGGACGGCTGTGTCACCACTGCCGGCGCCTCTTCCTTTGTCGATGAACACGCGGCCAGAAGCGACGCCGCCACCAACACTGCGCTAAGCTTCATTGCCGTCGCAACGCGAACCATACGGTCTCTCCCTCACACGTGAACTGAAAGGCTGCCGGGCTACACCGGCGCAGAACAAACTTTGCTCTCATGCGGTATCGGCGCGCAAGTGTAGCGTCAAGCACCGCCCCAAGAATTCATGCCTAAAACGATGTTAATCCACGTGACCAACGTCGCAGTACCCTCAACGATTGAGCGGCGACCACGCGGGATCAGAGGCCTCACCCGGCGTGATGACTTTGCGCAAATTGACGCCGGTCAGATCGACGGACCAAACCGAGGAGTTGCCCTGTCCGCCTCGACCAGCGGTTGTACGCGTGAAAAGAATCACCCGGCCGTTCGGCGACCAGGTCGGACCTTCGTCGGAGAAGCTTGTGCTCAGGATGCGTTCACCCTGCCCGTCAGGGCGCATGACACCGATCGAGAAGCTCTGGCCGTTCTGCCGCGTGAA
>CAZJOM010000132.1:0-7437 GCA_964547645.1 uncultured Flavobacteriaceae bacterium | reverse complement strand
ATGAAATTCACCCTCTCCTGGCTCAAGGATCACCTCGACACCGACGCGTCGGTCGAGAAGATTGCCGACACGCTGACCCACATCGGCCTGGAAGTGGAATCCGTCCACGACAAGGCAAAGGACCTGGCGCCCTTCACGGTCGCTTACGTCGTCTCGGCGGAGAAACACCCGAACGCCGACAAGCTGCGCGTCTGTATCGTCGACACCGGCAAGGAAAAGCTGCAAGTGGTTTGCGGCGCCCCGAACGCACGCGCCGGCATGAAGGGCGTGTTCGCGCACGCGGGTGTCACCGTTCCCGGTACCGGGCTCGAGTTGAAGAAGTCGTCGATCCGCGGCGTCGAGTCGAATGGCATGCTCTGCTCCGAACGCGAGATGGGCCTGAGCCAAGAACACGACGGCATCATTGAACTGCCCGACGACGCACCGATCGGCGAACCGTTCGCAAAGATTATGGGCCTGACCGACCCCGTCATCGAGATCAAGCTAACCCCGAACCGCCCGGACTGCACCGGCGTCAGAGGCGTCGCGCGCGATCTCGCGGCGGCGGGCGTTGGGCATTTGAAGGCGGACCAGACGACCAAGATCGTCCCGCGCTTCAAGAACGCGATTCCGATCGGACTGCACTTCGACGACGCCGCGAAGAACGCCTGCCCGGTCTTTGCCGGACGCACGGTGCGCGGCGTAAAGAACGGCCCTTCGCCAGCATGGCTGCAGCAGCGCTTGAAGGCAGTCGGCCTGCGTCCGATCTCCGCCCTTGTCGACATCACGAATCTGCTGTCGCTCGACCGCGCGCGGCCGCTGCACGTCTACGACGCCGACAAGCTCAAAGGCGAAATCCACGCTCGCCTGGCCAAGAAGGGCGAGAAGGTTTTGGCGCTCGACGGGAAGACGTACGAGCTCGATACCGAAATGTGCGTCATTGCCGACGACAACGGCGTGCTGGGTTTGGGCGGCGTGATGGGCGGCGAGTCCACCGGTGTCAGCGAAACGACGACGAACGTCTTCATCGAAAGCGCCTACTTCGATCCCATCCGCACAGCCCGCACCGGCCGTGAACTCGGCATCAACTCCGACGCCCGCTACCGCTTCGAGCGCGGCGTGGATCCCGACTACGTGACGCCGGGCCTCGATCTCGCGACAAAGCTGGTGATGGACCTTTGCGGTGGCGAGCCGTCGGACGTCACCATTGCCGGCCGCGCTCCCGATACCAAGCGCGAGATCACGTTCGATCCCGGCCTTATCGAAAAGCTTTGCGGCGTGAAGATGCACGCAGGCGAAGCGATGACGATCCTGGATCGCTTGGGCTTCCGCGCCGTCGTCGGCACCCGGGTGCACGTTCCCTCGTGGCGCCCCGACGTGCACGGACCCGCCGACCTGGTGGAAGAGGTCGTGCGCATCGCCGGCCTCGACAAGGTTCCGTCGACACCGCTCCCGCGCATCGCCGGCGTGCCGCTCCCGGTTCTGACCCCAATGCAGAAACGTGTCCGCGCCGCCAAGCGCACGCTCGCCGCTCGCGGTCTCTATGAGGCGATGACGTGGTCGTTCGTCTCTAAGGCGCAGGCCGAGCTGTTCGGCGGCGTACCGGAAGCGCTGCTTGTCGCGAACCCGATCTCCGCCGATCTCGACGCAATGCGCCCGAACGTTCTCCCGGGCCTCCTCGCCGCCGCGCAACGCAACGCTGCGCGCGGATTGAAGGATTACGGCCTCTTCGAGGTCGGTCCGCAATTCACCGGCGCTGAGCCCGGCGAACAACTGACGGCGGCCTCCGGCCTCCGCTTCGGCAACGGCCCGCGCAACTGGGGCAAGCAATCTTGGAACGCCGACGTGTTTCAGGCAAAGGCCGACGTGCTGGCCATCCTCGAAGCCTGCGGCTTTGCGGCCGATGCCGCGCAAGTCACCGCCGATGCACCGGCCTGGTATCACCCCGGCCGCTCGGGCGCACTGCGCCTTGGTCCCAAGAACGTGCTCGCCTTCTTCGGCGAACTGCACCCGCGCATCTTGCAGGCGTTCGACCTCACCGGCCCCGTTGCCGCCTTCGAAGTCATGCTCGAAACGCTCCCGGCCGCGAAGGCAAAGCCCACCAAGGCGCGCCCGAAACTCGACCTGCCGGAGTTCCAAGCCGTGGAACGCGACTTCGCTTTCCTGGTCGATGCCAAAGTCGCGGCCAGCGAAATCGTGAAAGCCGCCGCCACCGCCGACCGCACCCTCATCGAAAGCGTCACCGTCTTCGACGTCTACGAAGGGCAGGGGATCGAACCCGGCAAGAAATCGCTCGCGATCTCGGTGCGCCTCCAACCCAAGGACCGCACCCTGACCGAACCCGAAATCGAAGCCGCAGTCGCCAAGGTCAAGGGCGCCGTCGCCAAAGCCACCGGCGCGACTCTACGCGGCTAAGGCGACCGGCGCCGCCCGGCGCTGCCGCCAGCGGTCGACCGGTTGCTCGATGAGTACGAGCAACGCCGCGGCCAACGACACCGACCCGCCGATCGCGACCCACATCGCAAACGGCGGTTCGAACGTCAGCACGGCGCCGATCACCACCAAATGGCACAGGTAGAGCGGATAGCTGAGCTCGCCGATCCAGCGATCGAAGACATCGTCCTTGAAGGTGACGAACACGAACGGCGTTGCGAACGCGACCGCGCCGAACGTGATCCAGCGCTGCGTCGTTGGCTCAATGCCGCTGAGCGGCAAAGTCCCGATGAGCATGACGACGGCAAGACCCAGCACCCACCCAAAAGCCTTCGGCGCGCGCGCCGCGAAGGGCAGGGCACGGTGCGCCAGCATGCCGGCGAGGAAGAGGAACAAAGCCGTCGGAAAGAGCCGCCCCTGCCAGGTGGGAAAGTTGACGGGCAACAGCAACCCGCCAAATCGCAGAGCCAGGCTCGCTAGTGCGATTGCCGCGATCATCCGCCAGCTCAGCCGCGCAAAGAACGGCGCCAGCGCATAGAACATAAGTTCGATCGAAAGCGACCACGCCTGCGGCACCAGCAGCGCCTGCCAGGCGAGCGTCGTGGTATCGTCCGGCAGCGCGCCTGAGGAATCGAACGCCAGCGCGCCATCGGCCCCGATCGTCACCCAGAACAAAAGCTCCTGCCCGACAACGAAGACGTTCTCGAACGCCATCACGATGGCCGTGACGGGATTGGCGAACGCTCGTGCGAAAATCTCCGGCGAGCCGGTGGCGCTGGCGTTGAAACCCCAGAGCGCCACGGCCGCGATCGCCATCATCGTGAAGTAGGCCGGCGCAAGCCGAAGCAGTCGGTTCGAATAGAAGAGCCCCGCGCGCCGGTACTTCCCGTCAAGCACGAGCGCCATGTAGAAGCCTGAGATAATGTAGAAGCTCTGCACCGCGACCGCAGCGCTGACGAATTTGTACGACGCCAGCGGCAAGTGGCCCAGCAGCACGGCCATCGCGAGCGCGAGACGCAACAAACCCATTGTTCCCCCCGGAATCGAGCACGTTTCTCTGCACGCAGCTTGAACCCGTGGGGCCAGGCGCCGTCGTACACGTTCTCGTGTCTGCTCTTCACGGATTGCTGATCGGTCTGGCCGAGTACCGGCCGGGCCGATCGCGCGGCGACGCCTAGGGCGTCGATGGCGTCTCCGCAGGCTTCGCCGGTGCCTTTTGTTCGAGCGGCGCGGCCTCAATCGCTCTGATGGTGCAGCGCTCCTCGAACTCGAAGCGGTCGTCGGCAAACGGCGACCCGCGCCCGAATACCAGCGTATCGCCGGCCGACAGACACATGCCGGTGCTTAGCCGTGTATCGATCCGTGCGAAGCTCGACCACTTCAGCTCCCGGCAGGGCGCGACAAACGTTAGTCGAAACCGCCGGGTCGGCGACGTGTAGATATACGCGTGCGTCTCGTCGATTTGCGTCCAAGAATCGATCGACCGCACCCACGCGCAGGACGACGGCTTCGCCGGTGCGTCCGCGGCCATCAGCGCGCTCCCGCTCAGAGCAAGCGCCGTACAAGCAACAAAGATGTTTCTGATCATCTTGGCCTCCAGTCGTTCGCCGCGATCTGCGACAGTTTCAAATACGTGTCATAGGACTTGCGCGGATCATACCCTATCCGACGTTCAATCGGTAAACTCGCTTCGCCGTTCCGCTGAACAGCGCCGTCTTCTCGTCCGCCGAGTACCCCGCGGCCAGTCGCTTGAACGCGTTCCAAAGCGCCGCATAGGTCGCGCCGAAGCGGTCAACCGGGAAGTTGCTCTCGAACATGCAGCGCCGCACGCCGAACGCTTCGATGCACCCCTCGACATAGGGCTTCCACTGCGCGGCCAGCGTCGCCGACGTCTCGTCGGGCCCGGCCATCCGCGCGCGCCAGCCGCCGAACGGCATCGGCAGGCCGCCAACCTTCACATTGACGTTGGGGCAAACCGCCAGCGCCTTGATATTGCTCTGCCAGATCGCGAAGCGCTCCTCGCGCTTGCCTTTATAGCGCCCGACGCCAAGCGGCGTGCCGACGTGGTCGAGCACGATCGTCGTCTCCGGAAACGCGCGCGCCAGATCGATCAGATCCGGTAGCTGCGGCTCCAACAGCCACGCGTCGAACGAGAGTCCAAGCTTGTGCAGATGCTTGAACCCCGCGCGAAACGTGGCGTCGCGATAGAGCCCCTCGGCGCTTCGCCCCGCCAATGGCCCCAGCACATTCGGATCCTCGTCGTATGACGCCGAATGGCGAATGCCGCGAAAGCGCCCGTGCCCGGCCGCGATATGCGAACGCAGCACATCCTCCGCCGCATCGCCGAGGCGCAGGTCCACGTGCCCCACGATCCCGGCGCAGGCGCGCACGCCGCCATAGATGCCGCTCGCCGTCATCGCCGCGATGCCGTTCACGAACTCCGTCTCGCCGACGCATTTCAGCGCCTCGGGTCCGTCGGCTCGGTACATCGCCCCGCACTCCATATAGACCGTCGCGCGGATGTTGTGGCCGCACGTCAGGTCGGCCAGCAACTCGTCCAACAGATAACGCGGAATGTCGCGAATGATGTCCATGAAGCCGTGATCGGACGGCGGCAAGTTCTTGAGGATCGCGGTCGGCCGATCCCACAGGTGATGGTGCGGATCGACGATCGGCAGGTCCGGCTCAAGAATTTGCTCGCTCATCGGATGGCTCCCTCAGTGCCGCTGCAACTCCGCGCGCCCAACCACCATGTGATGCACCTCATCCGGCCCGTCGGCGAAGCGCAGATGGCGCTGATGCGCGTACATCTCGGCAAGCGGCGTCCATTGCGAGATGCCGGTCGCACCGTGAATCTGCATCGCCTGATCGATGATCTGGCACACGCGCTCCGGCACCATCGCCTTCACCATCGAGACCCACACCCGCGCCTCACGATTGCCCAGCACGTCCATCGCTCGCGCCGCCTTCAGCACCATCAACCGCATCGCCTCGATGTCGATCCGCGCCCGCGAGACCAGCTCCAAGTTCTTGCCCAGATTGATCAACGGCTTGCCGAAGGCCTCGCGCGACACGCCGCGCTTGACCATGAGGTCGAGCGCCCGCTCCGCCTGACCGATCGAGCGCATGCAGTGATGGATGCGCCCTGGTCCGAGCCGCAGCTGCGAAATCTCGAACCCGCGCCCTTCGCCCAGCAGCATGTTCGACGCCGGCACGCGCACGTTGTCGAACTTCAGATGCATGTGCCCGCGTGGCGCGTGGTCCTCGCCGAACACCGACATCGCGCCCAAGATCTTTACGCCGGGCGTGTCCATCGGCACCAGGATTTGCGAGTGCTGGAATTGCGCCGCCGCGTTCGGGCTCGACTTCACCATCACGATCATGATCTTGCAGCGCGGATCGCCGGCGCCGGAGATGTAGTACTTCTCGCCGTTGATCACCCATTCGTCGCCGACAAGTTCCGCGCGCGTCGAAATATTCTTCGCGTCGGAAGAGGCGACGTTCGGCTCCGTCATCGCATAGGCGGAGCGGATCTCGCCGTTGAGCAGCGGCTTCAACCAACGCTCTTTCTGCGCCGGGGTGCCCACCCGCTCGATCACTTCCATATTGCCGGTGTCGGGCGCCGAACAGTTCAGCGACTCCGACGCCAGCGACTGCTTGCCCAGTTCCGCCGCGATATAGGCATAGTCCAGGTTCGTGAGCCCGCGCCCGATCTCCGCGTGCGGCAGGAAAAAGTTCCAAAGCCCGGACGCCTTCGCCTTGTTCTTCGCCGTCTCCAAGAGCTCCAGCTGTCCCGGCGCCCACGACCAGCGGTCCTTGCGCCCTTCGCCCAGGCGGTGAAACTCCTCCTCGATCGGCGCCACGTTCTCCGCGATATGCTTCTTCACCGCCTCAAACAAAGGCTGCGCCGCATCCGACATCGCCAGATGGTTCAACCGCGGATCAAGATGATCGACCTCGGCAACGCTGCGCTGATGGGCTTGGGCCATGACATGAAACTCCTTGGGTGGCATCGGATGAAATATCGATACCCGCTGCATGACTCTCTCAAGCCCCAGAGTCCAGCGCCGCGTCGACCCCCGTCTCAGCGCCAGCCCAAGTCGAGAGCGCCTGATGAGACCGCCCACAAGGCCGTTCCTCGGCGCGGCGCGTAAGACGGGGCTGCCGCGGCTAGGGACGGCGCGGCGCGTTCCTCGACAGTTCCTCGCGGGAAACCGCGCCCTCCCGGATCATGCGCTGCAATAGCCGAAGCGCTTCCCGATCTTTGCCCGCGTCCTCCGCACGCGCGCGATACGCGCCAGGCCGGAGCACTTTCAACCGCGCCAACAGCAAGCCGTCGCTGAGCGGCTTACGCCCCTTGCCACGGCCCCTCGGCTCAAACATCGGCACCGGCGCCTTGTGGCGCCGGGTCCGTAGCCGTCTTCGCCGAAGGCGGGCGGATTCGACCGCATGCCAGCGCTGATCGAAGGCACGATCCGTGATACGCCGGCGATACAGCGCCTGGCGCGAGCACCCCGTGAGTGTCGCAGCCGCCTTGACGGTGTACCCCCGTTCCAGCGCGGCGAAGAAGGCGTCGTCGCTGTCCGTCATGCGCTTGCGTGGTGCAGGCATAGATGTTCTCCCGGTGCGGTGTTTTTCGCGGCCAGCGGCCGATTGAAGCTTGTCATGACGCACAGGGGTGGGCTGTGCCAATTCGCGTGGTCCGCCATCGCGGTAGCGCAAACAATCGGAAGGAGCGCCGCTCGCCGGCAGGCCCCTCTGATCGCAGGCGCTGCGGCCGTCATGGGTGGCTCGCACGCAACAAAAAAGGGCCCCGCGAGACCCCGAACGCACGTATGACCATACTGATTTGCAGCGCCGAATATCGCCGAAAGCGCCGAAGAAGTAAAGAACAAAGTAGCAACAATTTTGTCGCAGGGGGCAGGCAAACGTGGCGAGGCCAGAGCTTTCGAAGATCAAACGCCAAGACTCGCAGCGAAGACCGAAAGCCAAGGCCGAACGCCAGATCGGCACCAAGTTCGGGGA
>CAZJOM010000131.1:3101-7585 GCA_964547645.1 uncultured Flavobacteriaceae bacterium | reverse complement strand
AGCATCTTGTCGAAGCGCGCGCGCTCCACGTTCAAGATCTTGCCGCGCAACGGCAGCACCGCCTGGTTCAAGCGGTTGCGTCCCTGCTTCGCCGAGCCGCCGGCCGAGTCGCCCTCGACGATGAAGATTTCGGCCTTCGCCGGATCGCGCTCCTGGCAGTCCGCAAGCTTGCCCGGCAGCGAACCGTCGAACGCGTTCTTCTTACGCGTCAGCTCGCGCGCACGACGCGCCGCTTCGCGCGCCGCCGCCGCCTCGATCACCTTCGCGACGACAGCTTTCGCTTCTGCCGGATGCTCTTCGAACCAGCTCGACAGCTGCTCGTTGACGACGCCTTCGACGACCGGCCGCACTTCCGACGAAACAAGCTTGTCCTTGGTCTGCGACGAGAACTTCGGATCCGGCACCTTTACCGACAGCACGCAAGTCAGCCCTTCGCGGCAGTCATCGCCGGTCAGCGCGACTTTTTCCTTCTTCGCCAGCCCGGACTCGTTTGCATAGCCATTCACCACCCGCGTCAGCGCCCCTCGGAAGCCCGCCAAATGCGTACCGCCGTCACGCTGCGGAATGTTGTTCGTGAAGCAGAGCATGTTCTCGTGGTAGCTGTCGTTCCACCACAGGGCGACTTCGGTCGTCACGCCTTCACGCTCGGCCTTGAACGTAATCGGCGCGCCGATCAACGCATTCTTCGTGCGATCGAGATAACGCACAAATGCCTCGACACCGCCGTCGTAGTGGAGCGTGATTTCCTTGCGCTCCACGCCGCGCGCGTCGGCAAACTTGATCGTGACGCCCGAGTTCAGGAATGCAAGCTCGCGCAAACGATGCTCAAGCGTCGCGAAATCGAACTCCGTCTTCGTGAACGTCTGCGACGACGGCAAGAACGTCACCTCCGTCCCGCGCTTGCCCTTAGCCTCGCCCACGACCTTCAGCGGCGCTTCCGGGTCTCCCATGCGAAAGCGCATGTAATGCTCTCTTCCGTCGCGCCAGATCCGCAGGTCCAGCCACTCCGAAAGCGCGTTCACGACCGACACGCCCACGCCGTGCAAGCCGCCCGAAACCTTATACGAGTTCTGGTCGAACTTACCGCCGGCGTGCAGCTGGGTCATGATGACCTCCGCCGCCGAGACGCCTTCCGACGCGTGAATGTCCGTCGGAATGCCGCGCCCGTTGTCGTACACCGTGCACGAGCCGTCCGCGTTCAAGACCACGTTCACTTCCGTCGCGTGCCCCGCCAACGACTCGTCGATCGCGTTGTCGACCACCTCGTAGACCATGTGGTGCAATCCCGACCCGTCGTCGGTGTCGCCGATATACATGCCAGGGCGCTTACGCACCGCATCGAGGCCCTTCAAGACCTTGATGCTGTCCGCGCCGTAGTCTTCGCTGTTCTTGTCTTTTTCTTCTTCCGTCGTCATCGCCGTACCCGAATATCCTAAAGTCTCATACCAGCCGGACTTGCCCATCGGTCACGCGCCGAAACTGCGCGCGCCCTTCGAGCCCGGCAAAAGCCGACGTGTCCGTACCCGTCAGCCAAGCTTGAACGTTCAAAGCGTCGATCTCGTCGAACAACGCCCGCCGGCGGCCGTCATCAAGATGCGCCGCCACTTCATCGAACAGCAAAATCGGCGTCTCCGGCGCGCCCGGTGCAGGCAACGACGCCCCACCAAGCACCAAGCGGATCAACAGCGCCTTTTGCTCGCCCGTCGAACAATCCTGCGCCGCGCGGCCTTTCTCTTTGTGCCGCACGACAAAATCCGTGAGATGCGGCCCGGCGCTCGTGCGGCCGGACTCCGTATCGACCCCGCGCGAAGCGGCCAGCAACCCCGCGAACCGGTCTTCTACCTCGACCGCCGCAGCACTCTCCAACTGCCCTTCGATCAACCCGTTCAACGACACGTCCGCACGCGGAAACGCCGACGCGCGTTGCTCGTCCATCGCATGCCGCAGCCGCGCCAGTCCCTCAAGCCGCGACGCACCGACGACCACTGCCGTCTCCGCAACAGTCCGCTCCAGAGCCGACAACCACGCCGCCGACGCACCCGAGCGCAATGCGCTCAACCGCTCGCGCATCGCGATCTCGTAGGCGCCCCAGCGCCTCGCATGCGTCGGATCGAAACTCGCGATCAGCCGGTCCAAAAACCGCCGCCGCTCCGACACGCCGTCGATAAAGAGCCTGTCCATCTGCGGCGTCAGCCAAATCAGCCGCACCCGCTCCGCCAGTGCTGCCGGATTGGAAACCGCCACGCCGTCGATCCGGACCGCGCGCTTCGTGACCGACGCGTCTTCGCCGCCGGGCAGATACCCGACCCCGAGTTGCGAGTCGCCCGCCGGCTGCGCCAGCGTCGCCGAGACCGCCCACGGCCGCTGCGTCTCATCGCCAGGCAGCGAGCGCGACATGTCGCCGAGCCGCGCGCCGCGCAAACCGCGTCCGGGCGAAAGCGTGGACAGAGCTTCCAGCAAGTTCGTCTTGCCCGCACCGTTCGGTCCGGTCAGCACGACGTGTTGCGCCCCGATCTTCAGGTCCAGCATCCCGTACGAACGAAAATTCGTGAGCATCAGCCGTGTCACGGCAACCCGCGCACCCGCGCGGGCCGGCGCTTCAGCCATGGGCCCCCCGAAACTCATCGCGACAAACGACCTTCTTCCGCGCTCAAACGCGCATCGGCATCAACACAAAGAGCGCCGCGTCGCCTTCCGCTTCGCGGACCAGCGTCGGCGACCCCGCATCCGAAAACATGAACACGGCCTTCGCCCCGTCGATGCGCTCCAAAATATCCATGATGTAGCGCGCGTTGAATCCGATCTCGATCGGCGCCGCCTTGTAGTCGATCAGAAGCTCTTCCGTCGCGGTTCCGGCTTCCGGGCTGACGACGCTGAGCGTCAGCTTGCCCTTCTCCAGATTGAGCTTCACCGCGCGCGACTTCTCCGTCGACACTGTCGACACGCGATCGACCGCTTCCTTGAACTCGTCGCGCACGACTTCCAGCATCTTGTCGTTGCCCGTCGGGATCACGCGTTGATACTCCGGGAACGTCCCGTCGATCAGCTTCGAGGTCAACGTGACCGAGCCGATCGCGAATTTGATCTTTGTGTCGGAAATCGAAATCTCGACCGCATCGTCGATATCTTCGAGCAGCTTGCGCACTTCGTTCACGGTCTTGCGCGGAATGATGATGCCCGGGATTTCGTTCGAACCCTTCGGCGCCGGCAGCTCGTAGCGCGCCAGGCGGTGCCCGTCCGTCGCGACGGCGCGCAATACGACCTGCTTCTTTTCGCCCTGCGCATGCAGATAGATGCCGTTGAGATAATACCGCGTCTCTTCCGTCGACACCGCAAAGCGCGTCTTGTCGATCAGCTCCGCCAGATCCTTTGAACCCAGCGAAAACTTGTGCGGCAGCGTCCCCGACGACATCGTCGGAAAATCTTCGCGCGGCAACGCCTGCAGCTGAAACTTCGAGCGCCCCGCCGACAGCGTCAAGCGCCCGTCGCTCTCGCCGAACTCAAGCTGCACCTGCGCCCCATCCGGCAACTTGCGCACGATGTCGTAGAGCGTATGGGCGGACGCCGTCGTCGCCCCGCCGCGCACCACGTCGGCGGGCGCCGACTCCACCACTTCGATATCGAGGTCGGTCGCCGTCAGCGAGAGCTTGCCCTTATCCGCGTTGAGCAAGACGTTCGACAGGATCGGAATCGTGTTGCGCCGCTCGACGACGCTTTGGACATGGTTCAGTGCCTTGAGAAGGTTCGCCCGTTCGATTGTGATCCGCATACGACGTCCGAATGAAAAGCGTGGAATGGAGACAAAGGCGCCGCGCCTGCTGGGAGAAATGGCCATAGGCCCTTTCCCGCACGACGCGGCAACGCAACGCACAAATATAGTGGCAAAAGGCGCCCCAAGGGAACCGAAATCCGCCCCGGGACGCCTATATTAACACCTTGATCCTAAAGGGATATTTTCCCTAGGCCTGCGGCTGATCGTTGTCCGCCTTCGCATCTGCTTTCGCGTCCGGCTTGGACGGCGTCGCCGGACCGTCAACCGGCCAGTTCCGGATCGACAAACGAAGCTGCTCCACCTCGTCCGCGAACGCCGGATCGACGCCCGTCAAACGCTGAATGGTCTCAACCGCATGCATAACCGTCGTGTGATCGCGCCCGCCGAAACGGCGCCCGATCTCAGGGTAAGAACGCGGCGTGAGGAGGCGCGCGAGATACATCGAAATCTGGCGCGGCCGTACGATCGAGCGCGAACGGTTCGGCGATTCCAGATCCGCCGTCTTCAGACCGTAGTGCTCCGCCACACGCTTCTTGATCTCGTCGATCGTAACCCGGCGATCATAGGCGCGCAGGAAGTCCGCCAGCCAAACGTTGAGGTTCTCGATCGTGACCGGCCGCGCGCCGTCGCCGCACTGCATCACCACGCGATTGAGCGCGCCTTCAAGCTCCCGCGTATTCGTGTTGATGCGCTGCGCCATGAAATGCGCCGC
>CAZJOM010000131.1:0-3001 GCA_964547645.1 uncultured Flavobacteriaceae bacterium | reverse complement strand
TCCACGTTGCGCATCTGGTTCTTGAACGCGATCGTTTCCTTCGCCTGCAGCGCGGTCACGAACATCCGCATGAACGTCTCGGCCGTGATGAACAGCACGCGCAAGCTCGGATCGCGCTGCAGCTTGCGCCACGCGATCGCATGCATCAAATGCGTCTTGCCAAGGCCCGTTCCGCCATAAAGGAACAAAGGATTGCTGACCGGATAGTCGGCCTCCGCCGTGCGCTTGGCTTCTTGGAAGGCGATCTGGTTCGACCGGCCGGTGATGAAATTCTCAAACGTGTGACCGCGATTGAGCGGGATCGAGCCCGCGACCAACGTCGGCTCCACCGGCGGCAGCCCCAGGCTGTCCAGCGTTGTCGCGCGCGAGCTTGCGGCGGTCGGCGCAATCGCGCGCGGCTTCGAATCCACCACAAAGTCGACGGCGCCATACTCCGGCGCGAAGTCGGAAATCAAATTCGCGATCCGCTCGCCGTGCCCTTCGACCACTTTGTCGCGGTCGAACCGGCTGGCGCAAGCGATGACCACGCGGCCGCCTTCGGCCGAGATCACGCGCAGCGGCTCGATCCAATACTGAAAGCGTTGTGCGCCCAGTTCCATCTTCATGCACTCGCGCACGCGTTGCCACGTGGCGTCAAAGGATTCGCTCTGTTTGTTTTCTTGTGAGGTCACTGTTTTGTCGTCCCTTGTTCTTTTGCCTAGCATTGCCCTGACGACCGCAGACCCGGATTGGCTCCGGTGCCCATGGCCGCCACATTCACGGCGTCCCACTCTCGTTTTCGTCGGGCAAATGACCCCCCATTTCGGGCGAAAGTGAGTCCGCCCGAGCCCAACGCGTTTACTTTTGGAAAGATCTGCAGTCCGCCCAAACGGACCACGGATCGACGCCCCAACACCAACTGTCCCTTCGCTGCCCCCTCAAGCCCGAAGTTACGATTGAACCCACGGAAGGCCTGAAGCCTTCCAACCACTCGATTGTCCCCGGTGCCGGTGAGCATCGAGGTCGCCCTCGAACCCGCCGACAACGTTGAAGCACTGACTGAAACCTTTGGCCGTCATCGCAGCAGCAGCAGCCTGGCTGCGCGCGCCCGAGCGGCACAAAAATGCGATCGGCGTCGCGGGACCCGCGCCTGCCGCCTGAAGCTTCTCCGCCACCTCGGCCTCAAACTGAGGATTACGGGCCATGCCCGGGAACCCCTGCCATTCGATCAGGATGACCTTCCGGCCGACCGAGGAAAGGTCAGGCATGCCCACAAACGCCCACTCGGCCGCGGTACGCACATCGACAAGCTGAGCCTTCGGATCGCTCTGCAAGAGCGCCCAAGCGTCCTTAACGTCGATGTTGCCGGCATAGGCCATTCGGGGGGTCGTCCTGGCGGAATCCGAGCCCGTCCGCGACAGATGCCGCGACCACAAAGCTCAACTTTAGAATTCGATGGATATGGCCCTGACAAGAAGGCCGGGGAGGTTAGGCTGTCTTATGCGCCTTCGCGCCTACACGGTAACGAAGAACTTCAAGCCCCAATCTGGTCTTCTTGTTCATTGTTTTTGTCCCGTTCTTCATCTCTTGTTTACCATACTCCAACGGCCGTTTGATGCCAAGAGGCACTTTGCAGGAACATCGAACAATTTGGCACGACGTGCGCCGTTCGGATTCTCTGCTGACGCGAACTATGGCGGGGGAAAAGCGAACTGCGCAGGACACGCGCTTCAGCAGGAACATCAGTTAATTCCTCGCTGATATGCGCAACGTAGTTTTGTGACGATCACGCGTCAATGTGGCAGATGCATCAATGCTCCGTAGACAGACCATCGCAAGAATTGGCATGTCGCAGAAACGCTTGTGGCGCACAACGTGCGCCACATCAATTCGGTCCGAGATGAAAATAAATTAAAGTCGAGACGAAGGCCTCAAGCCTTCTTCGACAGCGCTTTCACGCGCTTCGTCAGGCGCGACACTTTGCGCGCCGCCGCCCGCTTATGCAGGACGCGCTTGTTGCCACCGCGGACGATCTCCGGCTGCGCAGCGCGGAGCGCCTCCGCAGCGGCTTTCGCATCGCCGCTCTCGATCGCTTCTTCGACCTTACGCACGAACGTGCGCACACGGCTCTTCCGCGCGGTGTTGACGGCTTCGCGACGCTTGGCTTTGCGCGCTGCTTTTGCCGCCGAACGGATATTCGCCATGTGGATAGTCCTTTAAACGTCTTGCTGTGTGGCCCAAGGGCCGCGGGTTATAGACGCCCCCAAAGACGGGCGTCAACCCGGATTTCTTGCCGCAACCGTCAGCGGTGCTCGAACTTTGCTTTTCGCTTTTCGACGAACGCCGCCATGCCTTCTTTCTGGTCGGCTGTCGCAAACATTGAGTGGAAAAGTCGCCGCTCGAAACGCACGCCCTCCGACAACGTGGTTTCGTACGCGCGATTGATCGTCTCTTTCGTCATCATAACGATGGGCAGCGACATTTCGCCGATCGTCTCGGCCGCCTTCATTGCCTCGTTCACCAAGTCCGCAACCGGCACGACGCGGCTGACGAGCCCGGACCGCTCGGCTTCCGCCGCGTCCATCATTCGCCCGGTGAGGCACATTTCCATCGCCTTCGACTTGCCGACAAAGCGTGTGAGACGTTGCGTGCCCCCGATCCCCGGCATCACGCCAAGCTTGATCTCAGGCTGTCCGAACTTCGCGTTGTCGCCGGCAATAATGAAGTCGCACATCATCGCAAGCTCGCACCCGCCGCCGAGCGCAAAGCCCGCCACGGCCGCAATTACCGGCTTGCGAAACGCGACAAAGCGATCATGAAACCCGCCGAAAAGATCTTCGCTATAGGTGTCCGCGTAACTCTTCGGCTGCATCTCCTTAATGTCCGCCCCGGCCGCAAACGCCTTCTCCGATCCGGTAAGAACGACAGCGCGCACGTTGTTGTTGGTCGCCGCTTGATCAAGCGCCGCACAAACCTCGCCCACCAACTGCGCATTCAACGCATTTAGCGCCTGCGGCCGGTT
>CAZJOM010000130.1:2369-7600 GCA_964547645.1 uncultured Flavobacteriaceae bacterium | reverse complement strand
GTGCGTCTAGCGCTACCGTCTCGGCGGGCGGAGCGTCAACGGATTGCGCCTGCTGGCGGGTGGACAGACGCCCGCCTTCCCCCATGTGCGTTGTTGCATCGGCCAGGGCGTCCGGTCATGTTGCGCTGCAACGTCTTCACCGCCTCTCAAGGACCCTGCCCTATGCCCGTGCTGCAATATCTGACGACGACGCATTTCGATTTCGGTGCCGTGAAGGTGCTCGCCGGCGAGCTCGCACGGCTCGGCGTTAAGAAGCCGCTGATCGCGACGGACAAAGGTGTCGTGGCGGCCGGATTGATCGAGCAAGTGTTGCACCCGATCACGCCGAAACCCAACTGGCCCATCTTCGACGAGACGCCCGGTAACCCGACCGAAGAGGCGACGCTGAAGGCCTTTGCGCTCTACAAGTCCGAAGGCTGCGACGGCGTCGTGTGCGTCGGCGGCGGCTCGGCGATGGATTTGGGCAAGGCGGTGGCGCTGCTTGCCGTTTCGGGTGAGCCGCTGTCGCAGTTCGATCCGCTGAAAGGCGGCGCGAAAAACATCAAGGGTGTTGCGCCGGTGATCGCAATCCCGACGACGGCGGGCACGGGCTCGGAAGTGTCCGTCGGCTTCGTCATCATCATGAACTCGGGTCAGAAGATGACATTCGCCAACCCGCAGATCATTCCAAAGGTCGCGATCTGCGATCCGGAATTGACCCTGGGCTTGCCGCCGCGGCTTACTGCCGCGACCGGCATGGACGCGATGACCCACTGCATCGAGGCCGTTCTGACGCCGACCGTCAACCCGCCGGCCGAAGGCGTCGGCTATGACGGCTTGTGGCGCTCGTGGCGCTGGATCCGCCAAGCGGTGCAGAACCCGAAGGACCGCGACGCGCGCTGGCACATGATGATGGCCTCGACCGAAGGCGCGATGGCGTTCGTGAAGGGCTTGGGCGCCGTGCACGCGATGAGCCACGCGGCGGGACGCCTGCCCGATCTGAAGCTGCATCACGGTACGCTGAACGCGGTGTTCCTGCCGACCGTGCTGCGCTATCACGACGGGCATGCGGCCGAAAAATACGAGCGCCTGCGTTCTTCCATGGGCCTCAACCCCAACGCCGATCTCGCAAAGGCGATCGAAGGCCTGAACGCCGAGATCGGCCTGCCGAAAGGTCTGGGCGCCATGGGCCTCACCGAAAACCGCATTCCCGATCTCATCCCCTACGCGCTCGGCGATCTCGCAAACTTCGGCAATCCGCGCAAAGCCGGTCCGGACGACTACGCGGCGATGTTCAAGGCGGCAATGTAGGGCTGAGCCGCGGAGACGCATCGAGTGGGGAGCGAAGCGTCCGATCCGACCACTGGCCCGCACAGCGGCACGCACTATCGCGCGTTCCTGAGTTACTCCTGGCAGGACAAAGCCTGGGGCAACCGCCTGCAGCGCTGGCTTGAGAGCTACGAGATCCCGCGCGACGTCCCGATCGATCTGGGACCGTCGCGGCGCCTCGGAAAAATCTTCCGCGACGACGAAGACATGGCCGCTGCCGGCGACATCGGTACCGTCGTGCGCGGCGCGCTGAAGGCATCGGACAATCTGATCGTCGTCTGCTCGCCCCGGTCGGCGCAATCGCGCTGGGTCCAATCCGAGATCGAGCACTTCAAGCAGCGTCGCCCCGGCGGACAGATCTTCGCCGTGATCGTGGACGGCGAAACGAACGCGCGCGATCCAGCGCTCGAATGCTTCCCGCCCGCCTTGCGCGTCGCCTATGGCGACAGCGGCGCGATGCCGATCGAACCCGTTGGCGTCGACGTCCGCCGCGACGGCCGCGCCCGCGTGTGCGCGCGGCTTGCGGCCGGCATGCTGGGCATCGACTTCGACGATCTTTGGCACAGAGACCGCCGCCGCGCCGAACGTCTCAACCGCATACGCCTGGCCGTGCTCAGCATTCTGACGGTGGTATTCGCAGCGCTCGCGATCGCCGCCGTCGTGAACGCGAACCGGGCCCACCTCGCGCTCAGCCAATTCTTCGCCGAACGGGCCTGGGCGAAGCTCGCTGTCGGCGATCCGCTGTCGGCCACCAGATATGCGCTCGCGGGCCGGCAGCTCGCGCCGCAGAACGAACCGCTTTACCTGGCCGCCCTCGGCGCCATTTCACAGGAAAGCAGCGACAGCCTGCCGCCGCTTTCGCATGACGACGAAGTTACCGGCGCAAGCTATTCGCCCGACGGCGCGTTCGTCGTCACCGCCAGCCGCGATCGCAGAGCAAAAATCTGGGACGCCCGCAAAGGCACGTTGGTGGCGCAGCTCGATCACAGCAGCGCCGTCAGCACCGCAGCGTTCGCCGCCGACAGCCAATCGCTCGCAACCGGCGACGCCGACGGCACCATCAAACTATGGCAGCGCAGCGACTGGTCGAAAGCGCGTAGCTTCAAAGGCACCGGCGCCGCGCTGGTCAGCGTCGCCTTCCTCGGCCGCGAGCGCCGCCTTCTCTGCCTCGACAAGGCGCACGCCGTCTTCGTGCTCGATACCGACACCGGCCGTACCCTCACGATCTCGCCAAGCGTGAAGGACGAATACTTCATCTGGAACGTCGCCGGCTCCACCGACGGCAAGCGCATCGCCGTCGCCCGCGAAGATGGCGATGCACGCCTCTATGACGCCGCCACAGGCGCCCAGGTGCACCAGCTTCAAGGACACAGCGGCGCCGTTTGGAACGTCGCGTTTTCGCAAGACGGCACCCGCATCGTCACCGCCAGCGCCGACCACACCGCCATCGTTTGGGACGCGCTCAGCGGCAAGCGGCTCAACACGCTCACCGGTCACGCGCTCGAACTCTACAGCGCTGCGTTCTCGCCCGATGGCCGCAGCATCGTCACCGCCGCCGCCGACCAAACCGCAAAACTATGGGACGCGCGCACCGGCGAGTTGATCGAAACGCTGCAGGGCCACAGCAACGTCGTGACCGGCGCCTCGTTCTCGGCCGACGGCACGTTGATCGTGACGGCGAGCGCCGATGGCGCCGCCCGCGTTTGGACCGCGCAAGGCAAGCTCATCAACACGCTGCGCGGCCACGCAGCGGGCTTGAGCGCCGCGCACATCGCGCCCGACGCCCGCGCGATCGTGACCGCGAGTGCCGACGGCACCGCACGCCTCTGGCCGCTGCCGCAAAGCCGCCTTTTGGCGACACTCCCCTCGAACGCCGGCGGCTTCTCCAGCGTCGAGTTCTCGCCCGACGGCGCACGCATCATTGCCTCGACGTTGTCCGGCGTGGTGCTGGAATGGGATGCACAAACGCTGAGCGAGACCGCGCGCGTCGCCGCGCACGTCGGCGAAGCCTACGCCGCGACCTACGCCCCGGATGGGCGGCGCTTCGTCACCGCCGGCAAAGAAGGCATCGTGCGGATATGGACGACGCGCCCCGCGCGCGCGATTCTGCGCATCGACGATGCGAGCGGCCCCGTCACCGCCGCCGCCCTATCGCCCGACAACCGCCTGGTCCTGATCGCCAACGAGACGGCGACCGCGCATATCCGCGACGCGCGCACCGGCGCGCTGAAGTTGACGCTGACGGGGCACGGCGATCATGTTCGCAGCGCCGCCTACGCGCATAACGGCACGCTCATCGCAACCGGCAGCGAGGACCAAACCGCCAAACTGTGGGACGCCGCCGGCAAGGAACTCGCGCCGTTGGAGGGACACCAACAAGGCGTCGGCGGCGTCGCCTTCTCGCGCGACGATGCCAGCCTGCTCACCACCAGCGACGACGCCACCGCGCGGGTGTGGGACACGGCCACGCACAAGCTGCGCACCACACTCACCGGCCACGAAGGCCCCGTCTTCAGCGGCGCGTTCTCGCCCGACGGCCGAAGGATCGCGACCGCGAGCGACGACAAGACCGCCAAACTCTGGGACGCCGCCGACGGCCGCCTGTTGGCGACATTGGAGGGACACGAAGCCGCCGTCTTCGGCGTCGCCTTCGCCCCCGACGGCAAACGATTGCTGACGGCCAGCGAGGACGGCACGATCCGCGTTTGGGACGTCAGCCGCCTCACCCAACCGTGGGAAGCCCTCGCGCGCGACGCCTGCACCAACCGGCTGGGCGAGAAAGCCCGCCACTTCAGCGAAACCGACATCGCCTCTGACCCGCTGCTGCAAAGCGAATGGCAAAGCACCACGCGCGACGTCTGCGCGAACGTGCCGCTCCTACGGCGCTAACACATCAAAAGGGGCGTGGCGGTGGCTACCGCCCGCCGCGCGGCCGGGGTCTGCGCGTGACGCGGGCGCCGCCGGAGCCCAACTCGTCGCCGCCGGCCGAAGCGCCACTCGCGATCTCTTGCTGTTCGCCGCTTGCGTCGCGCATCAGCCAATCGACGGCTTCGTAGCAAGCGGTGATCCGCCGCGCCGACGGGCTATAGCGAAACTCCGCCGCCCCCGCGCCGCAACTCTGCGCGACGAGCGAAATCTCGTTCGGCAGGCTCACGAACTCCGAAATATCCTCGGCCGCTTCTTCCAGAACCCGGCTTTGGATCAAGAAGTTCCGCGCCTCGGCCAGCGTGCCGGCAGCCGGTTGATAATCGATACGCACGCGCGCGCCGGGCTCCGCAGGTGGGATCATCGCGTCGCCGAACCAGTCCTCGAGATCGTCTTTCAGGGCCGCAACTTCTTCCGTGCAATTCACCGACGCGATCGAAACCGAGAACGCCTTCGCGATCTGCGGATAGAGCGAAGGATTCGAGCCGTAGAGATAACAGGCAATGCGCGAGGCACGCTCCGCGTCGTCGGGATAGTGCGGGCTCTGCCCGACGCCTTGCTGAAGCTCGGCCCCGCGCATCCAGCCCTGCATCGCGGCCCAGATGTCGTCGTCCTGCTCGGGCTCGTCCTCGTCCGGCAGCATCAGCCACGTCGCAATGTCGTCCGCGTCCTCTTCCGACGCGCGCCGGTCGCCATGCTGATCGACATCAAGCACCTGATCCAAAATCATGTGCCCGACCTCGTGATAGGTCAGAAAAAGCAGATTGCCTTCCACATAGGCGGCCTGGCCGTCGTCATTCGGATCGAACGCATCGCTATGCGCCGTCGACACCAAAAGCGCCAGAATCGCTGCAGCCGCGGCAGCAAGCTTCAATTTCATCAGAAATCCCCATCCCGTTGCTGCAACTATGCACAGTTCCCCGACAGCGGCGCAAGTTGCGGCCAGGTGAACAACACCATCGCGCATGCACTCTGCCTTCCCCCCTTGCGGGGGAAGG
>CAZJOM010000130.1:0-2269 GCA_964547645.1 uncultured Flavobacteriaceae bacterium | reverse complement strand
GGGGGAAGGCTACTAGCGTTGACCGCGCTGTCCGGCAACGCCGAGCAGCGCGCTAAACCGCTGCCGCGTGACGCGCCGCCTGGGGCTGCAGATAGGAATCGAAGACCGCGCAAACGAGGCGTAAGCCGGCCCGCGCTTCATCGGGAATGCGCAAGCGGTAGCCGTCGATGTCGACCAAGCCTTCCGCTTGCAGCGCGGCAAGACGCTCCCGCTCGGCCGCGAAAGCGTTTGGTCCGCAATCATAGTCCGTGGCGATGCGTTCTAAATCGACCGCGAGATCGCACATCAAGCGTTCGATGATCGCGCGCCGCACCCGATCGTCCGCCGTCACGGCCCGGCCGCGCACGGTTGCCGGTTCGCCACGGCGGATCTTGCCGCGATAGCCGGCCGCATCGGTGTCGTTCTGTGCATAGCCTTGCGGGAAGGCCGAAATCGCCGAGGCGCCGAACCCGATCAGCGCGGCGGCGGCATCGGTCGTATAGCCCTGAAAATTTCGCGAGAGTGTCCCCGCGCGCAAGGCAACCGCCATGGGATCGTCGGCGCGCGCAAAATGATCGAGCCCGATCGGCACATAGCCGTAAGCGATCATCGCCGCGTTCGCGGCATCGTATTGCTGCAGGCGTTCCTCGCCCCCGGGCAGCGTGGCGGCATCGATCAGCTGTTGATGGCGTTTCATGTCCGGCACGTGGGCATAGCCGAAGATCGCCACGCGTTGCGGCGCCAGGGCTTGAACCTCGTCGATCGTGCGGCGCACGTCGTCCACCGTTTGATGCGGCAGACCGTACATGAGGTCGACATTCAACGAAGTGATGCCGGCATTGCGCAGACGCTCCACCGCTTCACGCGTTTGAGCCATCGGCTGCCAGCGATTGACCGCCCGCTGCACCAGCGGATTGACGTCCTGCACGCCCAAGCTGGCGCGGGTGACGCCGGCCTGGGCGAACGCGTCGACGACGTCCGCGCTCAAGGTGCGCGGATCGATTTCGACCGCGAACTCGGCCGAAGGCCGCACGTCGAAGCGGCCGCGGATCGCACCGGCAATGCGGGCGATGTCGCGCGGGCTCAGCATGGTGGGCGAACCGCCGCCGAAGTGAATATGCGTCACCGGCCGCCCCTGCCCCAGCACCTCGCCCACCATGTCGAATTCGCGCAGCAGGACGTCGACATAGGCGGCGATCGGCACGTAGGAATTCACGACACGCGTGTGGCAGCCGCAGAACCAGCAGAGCCGGTCGCAAAACGGGATGTGGAAATAGAGCGACAGCGGCGCATCATGCGGGAGGTCGGACAGCCAGCCGCGGACCGTCGCCCCGCCGACGCCGGCATTGAAGTGCGGCGCCGTCGGATAGCTGGTGTAGCGCGGCACGCGCGCCGAGAGCAGTTCGGATCTTGTAACCATACCCACAACTATGCCGGCCCGCGGACCCCGCGGCATTGATCCAAAACAAGGCGGCCCGATCGGGGCGTCAAGAGTTCGGCCGCTTGCGCCCCGTGATCATCGACAGGACCAGGCTTTCCTTATGGCTGATACTGGCGGCGACCACGCCGGCGACGTGGAAGACGATGAGAATGAGCGTCAGATTCGCGAACAGCTCATGCACCTCGCCCAGCGCACTGCCTTCGCCCCGCTCCTCCGCCGCCTCGCCGTCATCCGTGCGCGCAACATCGAGCGTGGGCGGGGGCAAGCCGCGATCGAGAACCAAACTGAGCGGCCCGTCGCCATGCGAATAGGCGAGTTCCGCCATGCCGGTGACGACCGTACCCGAGAGCGCCAGCAAGAGCGCGAACACCATCACCCCGCCGGCCGGCGAATGACCAAGATAGCGTTCCGCCTGACCGCGGAGCAGCGCCACAAGATAGGTGAGCGCCTTCAAGGGGCTGTAGGCGAAATCGGCGAAGCGCGCGTGCGCCGGCCCGATGACACCCCACGCGATGCGCGCCAGAACATAGGCCCCCACGATGTAGCCCGCCCATTCGTGCAGCTCCAGCGCCTCATCCTCCGTCAGATAGGCAACCGCAAACGCGACCACCAAGGTCCAATGGCCGATCCGAACGAACGGATCCCAAACCGGAACGGTCTGCTGCGCAGCCGGCGTAACCGTCGAGAGTGCCATGGGTCATCGTCCTTATAAGGGGGGCGAATACGCATTGCACGCCACCGCGGCGGGGGCGTCGTTGACCAGGATCAAGGCACCCAGGCACAGGCCCACTTATACGCAGATTCCCACCCTATCCAAAATCAGCGCCGAAAATAGCCGAAAGCGCCGAA
>CAZJOM010000129.1:0-7714 GCA_964547645.1 uncultured Flavobacteriaceae bacterium | reverse complement strand
GCGCTCTTGAACAGCCTGCAAATGGGCTTCCGCACGCTCGCGATCCAAAAACGCTCCAGCGAAGTCTGGCGCGTCCTCGGCGAAGCGAAAGCGGAGTTCCAGCGCTACGCCGAAGTCTGGGACAAGCTCGACAAGCAACTCCAAACCGCCCAGAAGACGATCCACGACGTCGGCATCCGCACCCGCGCGGTTGAACGCAAACTCCGCCAAGTCGAAGTCAGCGACCTCCCCTCGGGCGCCCAACCAACGTTGGACCTGGTTCCGCCGGACGAGCCCGAGGAACCAGTGCCACTGCGCCGCCTGCAATAGAACAGCAACGCCACGAAGCGGCTGACCTAGGCGCGCGCGCAATGATATGACTCGATCGGCATGGAAAAAGATAAGGGACAAATGACGACGCACATCGGCCAGTGCCTTTGCGGAGCCGTGAAAATCTCCATCGCCGCCGAGCCACTCATCGCTCGTACTTGTTGGTGCCGGACCTGTCAAAAATTCGGTGGTGGCAACGGCACGACCAATGCCATCTTTCCTGAGATGGCGATCACGACCCAGGGCGCGCTCACCTGGTTTGAAAGCACCGCCGACAGCGGCAACATCACCCGTCGCGCGTTCTGCCCGGCCTGCGGCACGCACGTCTTCACCAAAGGCTCCGGCGCTCCACAACTATGCGGCGTGCGCGTAAGCATGTTCGACGACCGCAACGCTTTCCCACCGAAAGCCATTATCTGGACCGACAGCGCCCCAAACTGGGCCAAGCTCGACCCCGCGCTCCCCCACTTCCCAAAAGCCCCACCCCCACCACCAAAGCCAATCACGTAGCGCGACCAATGCCTTGAAAGGGTGAAACGGCTGTACGGTCGTGCCCCAGAAACGGCTCTCACCCGCCGCCGCAGTCGATTGGCATTGGTCGCTCCGGCTGCGCGCTCCGCAACCCGGCGCCGAGGATCGCGTCCAGCGTGCCTTTCAGTTTCGCCGCTTGCGTCACGTTGAACGGCAGGAACGGTGCCTTGTTGACAAGGTAGTCGCACGCCGCCGGGCTCAACACCCAGTTCATCGGCGCCGCCTCGCCCTTCGAGGGGTTTGGGCGGGGCAGGGCGATGTGGATCATTCGCGTCTTCGGATCATTCGGCGCCGACGTCTGCGCCTTGCAGAAATCCCGCCGCAGAATGTTGAGCGCATCGCGCCCGTGCGCGCTACGCGTCGCGGCAAGGCCCAACAGCGGCGCCATCGATTGCGGCACGATCGAGCGATCATCGGCCTTCGCCGCACTCACCAAGCCCGCGTACTCGACTGCCGAGCACTGCGGCGAGCGCACCGGTTCGTCGCAGCGGATCGTGATCTGCGAGCCGTCAAGCGCGACGTCTTCCATCATCGTCCGGCAAGAGTTGGCGACCGCGCGCGGCGGCTGATCGGTCTCGACGTCGTTGCTGATCACAACCACGATCGGCACGACGTTGAGCGAAGGATCGGCTGCGTTCAAATCTTCGATGGCGCGCGCCAACTCCCAAACCGTGCGTGCGCCGTAGTTCTCGAAATAGCCGCCGTCGATAATCTGAAACGCGCCGCCACCCATGGCGCGCGAACTGACGAACCGCCCGGCCGGTGAGATAAACGGAAACCGCGCCGAGTTCGTGACGGCGGTCGCCATGCGAATGTCGCGCCCGGTGAGCGCCAAGAAGTCGCCGCTATCGGCGAAAAGCTGCCGATCAGCGGGCGACCGGATCGTCGACGTGATCATCCGCTTGCCGGAAACGACATCGGTGCCGTTCAGCAATAGATGCGGCAGCAGTTCGACGGGGGCGCGGCTCTCGCTTTGCGGCGAGAAGCGCAACCCCAAAAATCCCTCTGGCACGTGGCGCGGCAACGCAAAGCCTTTGTTATTGGCCCACATCGCTTCGAACGTATGTTCGAGCGCCGTGTTGCGATCCGGAATCCCGCCCCATGTCCACAACGGCCCGACCATGCTGCCGAACATGTCGTTCAAGAAGTAGGTCGCGATCGTGCCGGACAACAAGTCCTTCGTGGCAAACCGCGCCAGAGCCGCCCGCGTCGCCGGCGCCTCCCAATCGACGGTCCCATCCTCGCGCCCCTGCGCGCGCACGAGCCGCACATAAGTCGTGGCGCCCAACGCCCCGCCCGAGACGCCGCTGATCGCAAAGAGGTGGCGTCCGAAATCGCCGTTCGTCTTGAAGTCGAGCATCCGCATCGACGACACCAGCCATGCCGCCGCACGGCTTGCCCCGCCCGACGCGGCGACGATCACCACCGGCAACCGCTCGCTCCGCCCCGGATCGGCGCGCCGCCGCGCGTCCACCCATTCCTGCAGAGCAGCCTTCAGGTCCGGCCGGCAAACGGTCTTGACGCCGCGCGCATCCGTGCTTGCGGGCGCGCAAGCCGCCGAACCCAGCGGCTCCTTCACCACCGTGCTTGAGAGCCGCACGACGTGCTTCTCCAAGACCCAAGGCGGTGACAAAAACCACAGCGCCAGCATGATCGTGCCCAGCACGCTCGCCACCCGCTTCACGCGGTGAGCTTCGCCCGGCATGAAGTGCATCGCCTCGCCGCGGTTGACCGCAAAACGCACGATATGGATCGCCCGCTCGACAACGTCGCGCATGACGGCGAGCGCCATCACCAATGGTCCGACCGCGAAAGATAGCGCCGCGATCGCGGTCGTCGGTGCATCGAACTGCGCCACGAAGTCCGGCGCGATCGCAACGCAAACGAACGCGACGAAGCTGCACGCCAGCGACAAAATTGCGAACGGCCAGCCGAACGGTGAAAACGCCAGCACCCGCGCGGCCCGCGAACGCATCATCCAACGCGGCGCGTCGAACGCGCCCATCCAACGGAACTCGGTGCGATGAAGCACGAAAACGTAAAGCAAGCCGACCAGGCCGAAGCTCAACAGCTCCGCACCCAAGAGCCCGGTGAAAAAATGCCCCGTGCGGATCGCGAACATGATCGGCAACACCGTGATGCCGCCTGCGAACAGAAGCGCCATGCGCGGCGCCCACTCATACGACCACTCGATGTGCTCGTCCTCGCGCGCGCGGCGTTGGCGCTGCACCGCCAAGTCTTCGTCGTCGAAAAGGCCGGAGACTTCCGTCCGCTTGCGCAAGATGCGCGCCTTGTCCGTCTCGCCGCGGCTCATCTGCGCGGTCAACGCGGCGCGCGTCCAGAACCAAGCGGACAGGCCCAGCGTCATCGCGGCGATTGCAAACAAAAACGGCCGTGCCGAAATCTGCATCCGCCAGATCGGCGCCTCCATGCCTGCGAACATGTCCGGCATCTGCGGCGGCAACCACACCGCGAAGAACGCCGCCACGGGCACGGCAACGCCGATCGGCTCCTCCGCCCAGCGCAGAAGCAGTTGTTCGGTCCGTTTTAGGGCGTGTGAAAACGCCATCCGCGAATCACCTTGGCAGCGAACCCATTGTCGCGCGCGACAGGTCGCACTGGACACCCCAGGCCCAGCCGCTATCTACAGGCGCTGTGATGGCCGAACGCCTCCTCTAAAGCGGACCGGACCGTCCAAATCGTTCACTTCCTGCAGGACCGAGCCCCCATGGAATACCTGATGCAACTGGCCGCCGACCCCGCGACTTGGGCCGCCTTGGTGACATTGATTGCCATGGAAATCGTGCTTGGCATCGACAACCTGATTTTCATCTCGATCCTGACCAACAAGCTTCCGGAGGAGCATCGCGAGCGCGCGCGCCGCATCGGCATTGGCCTGGCGCTCGTCATGCGCCTTGTCCTGTTGAGCACGGTCGCCATCATCGTGCAGCTGACGGAACCTGTGTTCACCGCCTTCGGCCACGGCTTCTCCTGGCGCGACTTGATCCTGATCGCCGGCGGCGTTTTCTTGGTTTGGAAGGCGACGAAGGAAATCCATCACAACGTCGACCCGAATCCGCACGACGACATGTTCGCGACAAAGGCGACGGGCATGGTGTTCTCGGCCGCGATCGGTCAGATCGTCGTGCTCGACCTTGTCTTCTCGGTCGACAGCATCATTACCGCCGTCGGCATGACCGATCACATTCCGATTATGGTGATCGCCGTGATCGTGACGGTCGTCGTGATGCTTGTCGCCGCGACCCCGCTCGCGAACTTCATCAACGCGAACCCGACGATCGTGATGCTCGCACTGGCCTTCCTGATGATGATCGGCATGACGCTCATCGCCGACGGCTTCGGCGTCCACGTGCCCAAGGGCTACATCTACGCCGCCATGGCCTTCTCGGCCGGCGTCGAAAGCCTCAACATGATCGCCAGAAACCGAGCGAAGAAACGCGCCAAGGCAAAGTCGGAGTAATTTTCCTTCCAGGGACCGCGGGCATCCTCGGTGAGCCTATACCGCTCACCGATTTGTACGCCCCGTCCAAATTCACGCTGCAGGCGAACCGCGTGGACAACACACGCCGCGGCCCCTAACGATTGCGCGCAACACCACGTAGGGTCTCAGACATGCGCAGCCTTGTTCTCGCCGCAGCGGCCGTCGCCGCCCTCACAACGGCCCCTGTATCGGCCGCCGATCTCATGACGCGCCTCGCGCCCGAGAAGATGGTGGCGATCGTCACCGCCGCGACTGGCAAGCCGGCGGAGTTGGTCAAGAACGACCAGGGCGACCCGGTGGTCAGCGTCAATACCGGCAACGGCTATGACGACTTCATTTTGGGCAGGTGCGACGCGCAGGGCTGTGCCGACATTCAGATGACGTGCTTTTTCGAGAAGGACCCGAAGCTGACGCTCGCCGCCGTGAACGCGTTCAACTACAAGTACGTCAATGCGCAAGGAAGCGTCGGACCCGACGGCAAGACCTACCTTGTGCGTTCAATGGTCGTTGAAGGCGGCGTGACCGAGGCAAACATCAAGGCCAACCTGGCGCTCTATTTCGCCGCAGCCGATCTTCTCGTCGACGTAGCGAATACACAGCAGACGGCAGCCATCCCCTCGGGCGGCGTCCCCGTGTCCGCGATGGCGCCCGGCGCCGCGAGTGGCGTCGCAAGCCGGATCCCAGGCATCAATACCAGTTCCAACCGGGCGCACAGGCTGAGGTAGCTGTCGGCCGCGCCGCCGAAAGGAAGTCATGAGAATCCTTCGGGCTATCGGCCTCATCGTCATCCTGCTGCTCATCGCAGCGCCCATCCTCTATTGGACACTACAACCGCCCGCGCCGCTGCCCGCGCCGGAGCGTGGTGGCGCGTTCCACAATGTCACCATCATCCAGCCGGGTGAGAGCCGCCTGCTCGGCCAATCGCTGACGATCGCCGGCGCTGCCATCGGCACGATCGCCCCCACCGAGGGCGGCAAGCCCGGCTCCTACGCCGGCATGTTTGTGCTGCCCGGCCTCATCAACATGCATGGGCATCACCCGCCACAAGCGATCCCCGTCGCGCGCGATCTCTTCCCGCTGCTCAATTTGATGCACGGCGTGACCGGCGTGCGCGACGCCGGCGACATCGACGGCAAGACCGTGGCGCCGCTGCGCGAACTCATCCGCACGGGAAAGTTCGCGGGCCCGCGCATCTTTGCCTGCGGCCCATTCGTCGACGGCCCGAGGAAGCAGTGGGAAAACACGCGCTCCATCACCGACCCGCGTGAGGCAAAAGCGGTCGTCCACGACATCAAGGCCGCGGGCTACGACTGCGTCAAACTCTATGACTACCTCGGCCCCGACGTTCTCGCCGCGCTCATTGCCGCCGCGAAGGAAGAGGGCATGCCCACGATCGGCCACGTGCCGCGCGCCGTGCCCTATCCGGGCGGCATCGGCGACGTGCAGCATTTTACAGGCGTGCCCTTCACGCCGAACACCGACCCGCGCCACTTCCCCGAAGTGATGGATGCGTGGGCGGCCGTGGACGACGCGCAGATCAATCGCATCGTCAACATCACGCTCGCGAACGGCACCTCGAACACGCCGACCTTGGTTACCATCGCGAAGGGCGGAAACTTCGCCAACTATGAAGCGATGCGCAAAGCCGCGTCGGCGCTCCTGCCGCGCTATTACGCCGACGTCCTCTGGCACCCGACCGATGGCTTGCCGCGCGACGTCAGCGAAATGAACCTGACGCGCCTCAAGCAAGCCCTCGCCGTCGAGAAGCGCGTCCTCAAGCGCCTCTTCGATGCCGGCGCGACGCTTCACATCGGCACGGATTCTCTCACCGGTTTCGTCATACCCGGCATCGACGTTTGGGAAGAAATGCGCGAGTTCGCCGACGCGGGCATCCCCCTCGAACAAGTCTGGAAGATCGCAACCTCAGGCAACGGCAGCGCGCTCTCCCCCAACCTCGGCCGCCTAGTCCCAGGCGCCCCCGCCGACTTCCTGATCTTCCGCGAAGACCCGACGAAGGATCTCGCGAACCTCTCCACGCTCGAAGCCGTCGTCGCCGACGGCCGCCTTTACACCAAGCAAGACCTCGCCAACCGCTTCGAGCGCCTGAAAGCCCAATGGTCAAACCCGATCGTCGACACGATCATGGTAGAGGCGACGAGAGTTGCCCTGGCGCGGTTCAAGGCCTCGAAGAAGTAACAGATATTACTGCCAAAATCTGGCAGCAGTCGTGCTAAGCTCTTCACATGTCCCGTGCCGAGCGCCTCCTAGACCTGATCCAAGTGCTCCGCCGCCACCGCCTGCCGGTAAGCGGCGCGGCGCTGGCGCGCGAACTCGACGTCTCGCTGCGCACGCTCTATCGCGACATCGAAACCTTGAAAGGGCAGGGCGCGCACATCGACGGCGAGGCGGGCGTCGGCTACGTCCTGCGCCCCGGCTTCATGCTGCCGCCGCTGATGTTCTCGGAAGAAGAGATCGAGGCGCTGGTCCTCGGCTCGCAATGGGTCGCGCGCCGTGCGGATGCGCCCTTAGGTAACGCCGCCCGCAACGCCCTCGCCAAGATCGGCGCCGTGCTACCGGCCGATTTGAAGGAGAGTTTCGACAGTGGAAATCTGCTTGTCGGTCCCGGCCCCACGATCGCGGCCGGCGACAGCGAACTCCCGCGCATCCGCGCCGCCATCCGCAGCGAACGGATGCTCGACATCGCCTACGCCGACGAAAGCGGCCGCGCGAGCGAGCGCCGCGTCTGGCCCTTCGCGCTCGCGTTCTTCGAGCGCACGCGTGTCGTCGTCGCCTGGTGTGAGCTGCGGCGCGACTATCGCAGCTTTCGAACCGACCGCATCAAGACATTGCGCACAACGAACAAGCGCTACCCCCGCCGCCGCCAGGTGATGCTCAAGGAATGGCGCGCCGCGATGGTGGAGCGCGACCGCCGCAAGGGTTATACTACTGACAAAATCTGACAGCATGGTCGCGTAGGCTCCCTCCATCGCACCATGGTGGTGCAACGGAGACCAAATCATGAGCGACTTCACTTTCGTCATTCTTTACGTCAAGAACCCGGCGGCGAGCGCCAAGTTCTACACCGAACTCCTGAACCAACCGATCGTCGAGCAAATGCCGAACTTCGCGATGCTGCCGCTACGCGAGGGCGTGATGCTGGGGCTCTGGGCTCGCCACGACGTCGAGCCAAGCGGCGCGATGGAGCCCGGCGGCTCCGAGATCTTCTTCAGCGCCAAAGACCGCGACGCCGTCCAAGCCAAGCACGACGAGTGGAAGAAGCACGGCGTAAAAATCGCCCAAGCCCCCGTCCAAAAAGACTTCGGCTTCACCTTCCTAGCCCTCGACCCCGACAACCACCGCCTCCGCGTCTCA
>CAZJOM010000128.1:0-7995 GCA_964547645.1 uncultured Flavobacteriaceae bacterium | reverse complement strand
GAGTTGTGATGGCGGCCGTGCATCTGAAGCGTTGGAATATGTCGCTTGGGGCCGGCCAGCCGTTGCTCGTGATTGCGGGCTTGAACGTGCTTGAGAATCTGGATTTGGCGCTCAAGGTGGGGCGCCATCTCCAATCGGTGACCGCAAAGCTCGGCCTGCCCTATGTGTTCAAGGCGAGCTTCGACAAGGCGAACCGTTCGTCGATCAAGAGCTATCGCGGGCCTGGGTTGAAAGACGGGCTCGCGATGCTGGCCGAGGTCAAGCGCCAGCTGAACGTGCCGATCGCGACCGACATTCATGAGGTCGAGCAGGCGGCGCCGGTGGCCGCTGTCGCCGATCTGGTGCAGATCCCCGCGTTCCTTTGCCGGCAGACGGACCTCGTTGTTGCGGCCGCGCGCGCCACTGAGGCGGCTGGGGGATGGCTGCACGTGAAGAAGGCGCAGTTCCTGGCGCCGTGGGATTGCAAGAACATCATTACCAAGGCACGCGAGGCGGCACCAAAGCTTGAGATCGTGCTCTGCGAACGCGGCAGCTCCTTCGGGTACAACAATCTGGTCGTCGACATGCTGGCGATAGGCGAGATGCAAAAGCTCGGCGTGCCTGTGACGATCGATGCGACGCACGCCGTGCAGCTGCCCGGCGCGGATCCGCGCACGAACGGTGGCTCGACCGGCGGGCGCCGCGAAGGTGTTTCGGTCATCGCCAAGGCCGCCATTGCAGCGGGCGCCGACGGCGTGTTCCTCGAGTTCCACCCGGAACCGGACAAGGCGCTGTGTGACGGGCCAAGCTGTCTGCCGCTGGACGGCGCGGAGAGGCTGCTGACCACGTTGAAGGCTGTGCATCAGGCGGTGCGGTAGCTACTTGCGCGCGCAGCGCTCTTCATTGACTCAGATTCACACAAAGCCACGAAGAACACGAAGTCGCACCAAGGCCTTGGTGAAACTTCGTGTTCTTCGTGGCTTTGTGTGAATCTGAGTCAAAACTGCGCTACGCGCGAAGTAACTCACACCAACCGGCTCTGCGTCACCGCGGCCGCGATGAAGCTCGCGAACAGCGGGTGGGGTTCGAACGGGCGCGACTTTAGCTCCGGGTGGTACTGCACGCCGATGAACCACGGGTGGTCTTGGCGTTCGCAGATTTCCGGGAGCAGGCCGTCGGGCGACATGCCCGAGAAGATGAAGCCAGCCTTCTCCAGAATGCCGCGATATTCCGCGTTCACTTCGTAGCGGTGGCGGTGGCGTTCCTCGATCGTGGTGGTGCCGTAGATCTCAGCGACTTTGCTGCCCGGCTTGAGCGCTGCCGTGTATTTTCCGACGCGCATCGTGCCGCCGAGATCGCCGCCGGCGCGGCGTTGTTCGATCTGGTTGCCGCGCATCCACTCGGTCATCAGGCCGACGAGGACGTGCTTGCAGGGGCCGAACTCGGTCGAGCTTGCGCCTTCGAGGCCTGCGATGTTGCGCGCGGCTTCGATCACGGCCATCTGCAGGCCGAAGCAGATGCCGAAGTAAGGTACCTTGCGCGTGCGGGCGAACTTTGCCGCTTCGATTTTACCGATCGTGCCGCGCTCGCCGAAGCCGCCGGGGACGAGGATCGCATGCACGTCTTCGAGCGCCTGGATGTGGCCGGGCTCTTCGAAGATTTCGGATTCGATCCACTCCGCCTTCACGCGCACGTTGTTGGCGATGCCGCCGTGGGTGAGCGCTTCGTTCAGCGATTTATAAGCGTCGAGCAGGCCGGTGTATTTGCCGACGATGGCGACCTTCACCTCGCCTTCCGGTTCTTTGACGCGTTTGACGACACTGACCCACGGCGCGAGTTTCGGTGCCGGGGCGTCTTTGATGCCGAAGATGCTGAGCACTTCGTCGTCGAGGCCCTGGGCATGATAACTCAGGGGCACTTCGTAGATCGTTTTGACGTCGAGCGCCTGGATGACGCTGGTCGGATTGACGTTGCAGAACAGCGCGATCTTGCGGCGCTCTTCCGCTGGAACTTCGCGGTCGGAGCGGCAGAGCACGATGTCGGGCTGGATGCCGATCGAGCGCAACTCCTTGACCGAGTGCTGCGTCGGCTTCGTCTTCAATTCGCCGGAGGCCGCGATATAGGGCACCAGCGTGACGTGTATGAAAAGGCTGCGGTCGCGGCCGAGATCGTTGCGAAGCTGGCGGATCGCTTCGAAGAACGGCAGGCCTTCGATATCGCCCACGGTGCCGCCGATTTCGCAGAGAACGAAGTCGACATCATCGGTGTCGTTGATCACGAACTCTTTGATCGCATCAGTGACGTGCGGGATGACCTGGATCGTCGCGCCCAGATAGTCGCCCCGGCGCTCTCGCGTCAGGATGTCGAGATAGAGTCTGCCCGTCGTGATGTTGTCGCCCTTCGTCGCCGATACGCCGGTGAAGCGTTCGTAGTGTCCGAGGTCGAGGTCCGTTTCGGCGCCGTCGTCGGTCACGAAGACCTCGCCGTGCTGATACGGGGACATCGTGCCCGGATCGACGTTCAGATAGGGGTCGAGTTTTCTCAGACGGACTTTGAACCCGCGCGCTTGAAGAAGCGCACCGAGTGCCGCTGAAGCGAGACCTTTGCCGAGGGATGAAACCACGCCGCCGGTGATGAAGATGAACCGCGCCATGGACCTACACAGTAAGCAATTGCCGAGGACACGAACAAGAAAAAATTCCACGCGTTCGTGGAACGCGTTTCACGCTAGGCACGGCACGTTAACAGTTGCGGAAAACCGCTATGGATTGCCACCACCTGCAGGTGCGGCCGGCGCAGGCGCAGCGGGAGCAGGTGCCGCAGGCGCGGGTGTGGACGGGGAAGGTTCGGCCGGAACGGGAATCGCCGATGGCGACGGAGCCGTGGGCGTGGGCGTCGTGGGCGTCGGAGCGCCGGGCAACGTCGTCAACGGTGCCGGGCCGTTGCCGCCTGCGGGTGCGAGCGGGTTATTCGTAGCGGTCGACTTGGCAACGAGAGCCAGCGCGATCGACGTCGAAATAAAAATCGCGGCGAGAATCACCGTGGTGCGCGTCAATGCATTTGCGGTGCCGCGACCGGTCATGAGGCCACCAACGCCGCCGCCGGTGCCCAGGCCCAAGCCGCCGCCTTCCGAGCGCTGCAGCAGGATCACGCCGATCATGGCAATGCAGACGACAACTTGGACGGTAATGAGGACGGCGAACATGGGCGGCTTCGTCTCGGTTTTGGCGCACGCAACCCTTGGGGGTGCGGGAAAGCGGCGGTTTGTAGCGGATGCGGGGGCGACTGACTACCCCTGCTTTGTGCGGCAAAGATGGTGGTTGGGGGGACCGGAAACAACCCACAGTCGCCTAGCTTCCGCCACGATGCGGACCGATGATCTTGATCCCCAAGATTCGATGGTGAATCACCCGTGACCCACGCCGTGAAGGTCTTGCTCGCCGTGTTCGTGTTTCTGGTGGCCGCGTGCGGCGAGCGCGCGCAGCCACCCGTGTCGACTTCGCCAGTGCCGAATCCGCCGGAGAGCGATGTGGAGACGGCGGCAGCGCAATTCTCCTCGGTGCGGCTGCCGAGCGCCGGGCAGACGCAAGTCTTTGGCTCCTACACGCGTGGGTGCATTGCGGGGGCGAGTGCTTTGCCGCCATCAGGTCCGCATTGGCAGGTGCTGAAGCCTTCGCGCAATCGCGCTTGGGGACATCCTGAATTGATCGCGTTCATCCGAACGCTCTCTGATGAAGTGGCGGCGGACGGATATCGCGGGCTTTTGGTCGGCGATCTGGCGCAGCCGCGCGGTGGCCCCCTGCCCTCGAACCACAACTCGCATCAAGTGGGGCTCGATGCCGACATCTGGTTGACGCCTATGCCTGCGCGGAAGCTCGACGCCGACGACATCGAGAACTACGAGCCCCCCACCTTCGTCGACTTCGATGCGATGAAGGTGACAGCGGCCTTCGGTGCGGCGCAGCTGGCGATGGTCAAGCGCGCCGCGGAAGCGGACGAAGTCGAGCGGATCTTCGTGTCCCCGGTGATCAAGCGGGCGCTGTGTCAGCGTTCGCCGACAGGTGCGCGCGATTGGCTGCGCAAGGTCCGTCCGTGGACGGGACACGCGGCGCATATGCATGTGAGGCTCGCGTGCCCGTCGGGGAGCGGCGACTGCAAGGCACAGGACCAGCCGCCGGAAGGCGACGGCTGCGGCGCGGAGTTGCAATCCTGGTTCGACGATCGCTCGTGGATGCAAGAGAGCACCGGGACTTATGTGCCGAAGAAGCCTCTGACGCTCGACCAGCTGCCGGATCAATGCCGGGCGGTATTGGCGGGGCAAGGGTAGAGTTTAGGGCGCTTCCATTTCCTCGCCGCGGAGACGTGCGGCAATCTCGGCGGCGACGAAGGCCGCGTCAGGTGCCGTTTCGCCTTTGGCCCAGAGATATTCGACGTGCAGTGTTCCCTTCAGCAGATAGATCATCGGATCCGCCGCGCCATAGGCCTGGCTCAACACGATATTCGCAATTTGTTTGCCGACTTCAGGTTTCAGGGCAGGATTCTTGCAGACGGTGGCGAACGCGCTGCTGAGGAACGCGAGGTGGCTGGCGACGAAGGCATTGGCCCCGTCTGCGTCGTCGCCGAAGGCGTCCCACTTCACCGCGATCGCGGGAGATGCACCACAAGCGGCGGCGATGGCGGCCCTGGCCTTGAGGATTGTCTCGGCATCGAATGCCGGATTGGCGAGGGCTGCGGCGGCGAGCAGTGCGAGCATTAGTCTGTCCCCATGATCATCCGCCGTTCCTTAGCATCGTAGGCGTTGCGGGCGGAAGCTTCGGGCCGCAGCAGGGAGATTAGGATACCCACCGCGAAGCCCAGGGGGATGGTGACGATCGCCGGGTTCTTCAGCGGGAACAGCGCGCTCTCAGCGCCCAGCATGTCGACCATGATCACCGGCGAGAGTGCGATTAGGGTGAGGCTTGCGACCGTGCCGGTGACGATCGAGGCGACGGCGCCTGCGGTGGTGAAGCCACGCCAGAAGATCGAGAGCACGAGCGCTGGGAAGTTGCCCGACGCGGCGACCGCGAAGGCGAGGCCCACCATGAAGGCGACGTTCTGGCCCTTGAAAAGAATGCCCAGCAGAATGGCGACGATGCCAAGTGCGATTGTCGCGATGCGCGCGACCATCAGTTGTTCCTCGCGCGGGGCGTTGCCTTTGCGGTGAACGGAGACCCAGAGGTCGTGGCTGAGAGCGGCGGCGCCCGAGAGCGTGAGGCCGGCGACGACGGCGAGGATCGTTGCGAAGGCGACCGCGGCAATGAAGCCGAGCAACCCGGTGCCGCCGAGCGCTTCGGCCAGAAGCGGCGCCGCCATGTTACCGCCTTTGTCGATGGCGACGATCGCTTCACGGCCGACCAGCACCATGGCGCCGAAACCTAAGATGAACGTCATCAGATAGAAGCTGCCGATCAGGCCCGTTGCCCAGAACACGGATTGGCGCGCCGCTTTGGCGTCAGGGACGGTGTAAAAGCGCATCAGAATATGCGGCAGGCCGGCGGTGCCGAACATGAGAGCGAGGCCAAGCGAGATCGCATCCCAGGGGTTTGCCACCTGCTTGCCGGGTGCGAGAACTTCGGGCCCGTAGGTTTCGACGGCTTTTTGAAACAGCAAGAGTGGGTTGAACTGGAATTGGGCTAGCGTCAGCAAGCAGAGCAGAGCTGCGCCGCCGAGCAGAAGTACGGCCTTTACGATCTGCACCCACGTGGTGGCGAGCATGCCGCCGAAGAGCACGTAGGCCAGCATGACGATGCCGACGCCGACGACAGCGAGTTCGTAGGAGATACCGAACATCAGTTTGATCAGCGTTCCGGCGCCGACCATCTGTGCGATCAGGTAGAAGGTCACGACCGCGAGCGTGCCGATCGCGGCGGCGACCCGGACAGGGGTTTGCTGCAGGCGGAAGCTCACGACGTCGGCGAAGGTGTATTTGCCGAGATTGCGCAAGGGCTCGGCGATCAGGAACAGCACCACGGGCCAGCCGACGAGCCAGCCGGTCGAATAGATCAAGCCGTCGAAGCCGGAGAGCGAAACGATGCCTGCGATGCCGAGGAAGCTCGCCGCGCTCATATAATCGCCGGCGAGCGCGAAACCATTCTGGCGGCCGCTGATGGAGCGGCCGGCGGCGAAGTATTCCTCCGTCGTCTTCGTTTTGCGCGCTGCCCAGAACGTGATCGCAAGCGTGGCCGCGATGAAAACAAAGAAGAAGGCGATGGCGGTAAGGTTCGGCTCGCCGAGCGAGGTCGCGGGGGCTGTCGGGGTCATTCGGCGCTCCGTCCTTCGATGCCCGAGCGGCGCGTGTCGAAGTGGCGATTGGCCCAGGTGACGTAGATCCAAGTCGTGATCCAGGCGCCGACGATGACGAGCGCGCCGGCCAGAATGCCGAGGCTGAGCCCCGGGGCGATTTCGCTCGCCATGACGTCTTTGGCAAAGGCGACAGCCAGGATGAACCCGAAATAGAGAGCGAAGACGACGGCGCTCAGGGCGATCGCCACGCGCCAACGGCTTCGTGCGAGCACTTTGATTTCAGAGTTCATTGGGATTCCCTTGTGTCGTTCGGCAGTGTGCGCGGACAGACATCGTGCGCGCAAGGAGCGCGTACTGCCTCTGTAACTCGCTGCGCCCAGTATTCTTCGTGTTGAAGCCGGTCTCCTGCGCTCCTGCGACGACCGCCGAGTTGGTCGTACGTGAGAGCGGACAGGCTGCGTAGAGCGCGCGTAGGCATCGACCGGCTCTGGCATTCGTTCACTTTTTCTCTGCGTTCAGACCACTGTGCTGCGGGCCCTTGATCACGAGCAACCATTCTGTTGGCGCCACCGATCCGCGCCGACGTTCGCGGCTTTTTCGGCCTCCTGGCTGAAAACCAGTCGCTGCATCTCCAACAGAGAGCATCCAAACCTGCACGACCTCGGTCGATGGGTGCAGTTCGACCATGAATTGCATTGGTTCCGTCCAGGACGCTCCTCGGTCGCCCAGAAACCACATCTCGCCCCACATCTGCAGCGTGTTCTCATCGAGAACAGTTATCTGATGTGCGACGGCGCCGTCTGGTGCGTAGGAGCAAGGTAGCAGGTTGCACGCGAGCGACCCGATCGGCTGCATGAGAGCCCTCTCGTTGTTTTGATCTTCCGACATACGCTCCACCGCCGCGCGGGTTTCCGCCGGCGGTCGCAGCCGAGCCTTGTTGATTGTCAGATAGGCTCTGGCAGTCCACCCAAGTTCGGCTTCTATCTCCCTAATCCGATCGTCGTTGGCGACACGTCTCCTCTCTCAAAGTAACTCCGCACGAACGTCGAAGCCGACGCGGCGACCTGCCGACTATACATCGTCCTACTTCCTCTATCGCAATCGCTGCTGGTCGGGCGAATGTCCACTTTCGGGGAATAGCTGCCGGTGGCAGTCAGTGCGGCGGATGCCATTTCGCATAATTGCGAGCATCGGCCTTCAGCGCGTCATAACCATGGGGCTCAGCGTCGGGCAAGTCGAGCGCCCAAAAGGGCTGACGGCACGATGATCGCGAACCACGTCAGGTGATACCAAACCGGATACTCGGCCCAAATATTCAAGTGCCATGGGACCGAAAGGGCCAGCAGCGCAACACCGATCAAGAAGCCGGTCTTGAGGTCTTGCTTGCCAAGCAGCACGACAAGCCATGTTGCGAAGATTGTTGCAGCCGCGCCTGAAACCAACCGCGACCAAAGCATGGGAAGCGTGTACGCGCGGTCGGCAAAAGCTGCCGCGTATTCGGGCCAGAGCTCTTTCGCTACAGCGCCGATAGCCATTCCGGCCAAAGCAAAAAGCAATATCCCGCCAACGACAGATAGGACGACGCGCGCCACGATTTTCCGTCCCCGTCAAGCCACATCCCGCAAGTAAGAATACAGGATTTGTCGGCTTGATACCAACGGTGTCGCCGGCGTGACTGCCCTTGGCCGTTATTGCTGCACGACCGTTGCCGTCGCGGCCCAGCTTTGCAGGAAG
>CAZJOM010000127.1:0-7997 GCA_964547645.1 uncultured Flavobacteriaceae bacterium | reverse complement strand
GGCACCACCTTAGCCACGGCATCAATAATGTCGCCGTAGTTCCAAACACCCATGCTATTTCCTCCAGTTTCTTGTTGGCGTTAGCCTAACCGAAGCCGCCACCATTGAGGAAGCTTGCTGTTGCGCGACCGCCGAAGCTGGTACAGTGGGCACATGACATCACCCCTCGACCGCATTTCGATCGACCCCAACGTCTGCTTCGGCAAGCCGTGCATCAAAGGCACGCGCATCTGGGTGTCGTTAATCCTCGATTTTCTGGCCTCCGGTGAGACACCGGAACAAGTGATTGCCGCCTATCCGCAACTCGTCGCCGATGACATACGAGCAGCGATCGCCTACGGCGCCGAAATGGCCCGCGAGCGGATGGTGCCTGTGCCGGTTTCCGCAGGCAAATGAAGATCAAGCTGGACGAGAACATTGGCGAGATTGGCGCCGACATTCTGACCGCGGCTGGTCACGACGTGTCGACGATCCTCAAGCAAAAGTTCAGCGGCATCCCTGACGTCGAACTTTATAGGTCTTGCAAGGCCGCCGGCCAAGTGCTGGTAACGCTCGATCGCGACTTTGGCGAAGTCATTCGCTTCCCGCCGGAACCCACCGCCGGCATTGCTGTATTGGATTGTCGGGGGCGTCTGTCGGCATCGGCGATTCGAGCTCGTATCAAGGAGCTGGCATCGCTGTTAGACGGCAACGACATTCGTGGTCATCTTTGGATCATCGAGCCCGCCAGATTACGCATTCATCAAAGTCGTAACGAGTAGACAATCGTGTCCATTCCCGAACTCGGCATCATCGAAGGCTATTTCGGCCGCCCCTGGTCGTTCGCGGACCGCACGGCGGTGATGCAGGCGCTAAGCGCCCACGGTTATCGCTTCTTCATCTACGCGCCGAAGGCCGACGCGTTCCTCCGCCGCCGGTGGCAGGAGTCGCACCCGCAAGAAACGCAGGCTGCACTGACTGCCTTCTCCGCTGCGTGCCGGGCAATGGGCGTGCGCTTCGGCGTGGGCTTGAGCCCCTACGAAGTCTACCGCGACTTCGACGACACCGCGCGCGCCGCGCTCCGCAACCGCATCGCGCAGCTTGAGTTGCTCGGTCTCGACGACCTCGCGATTCTGTTCGACGACATGCGCGGCGACATCCCCGACCTCGCCGAGCGCCAGGCAACGATCATGGCTTTCGTCGCCGGCTGCACGAAGGCCTCGCGCCTCATCATGTGCCCAAGCTACTACACCGACGACGCCGTGCTGGACCGGGTCTTTGGTCAACGCCCTGCGAACTATCTGGAGGACCTCGGCCGCCGTCTCGACAAGAAGATCGAGATCTTCTGGACAGGAGAAGAAGTTTGCGCCCGCGCATTCTCCTCCGGCCACCTCGCCGACGTCACCCAACGCCTCGGTCGCAAGCCGTTCCTCTGGGACAACTACCCCGTCAACGACGGCCCGCGCATGTCGCGTTTCCTCCATCTGCGCGGCTTCACCGGCAGACCAGCCAGCATCACGCCGCATCTCGCCGCACACGCTATCAACCCCGCGCTCCAACCGCACTTGAGCATGATCCCCGCCCTCACACTCACTGACAGCTATCGCGAAGGCGACCGCTACAGCTACATGAGCGCCTTCCGCAAAGCCGCCCGCACTGTCATGGGTGATGAACTAGCCCGCGTCCTAGAGAACGATCTCCTGAGCCTCCAAGACGCTGGGCTCGACCACCTCGGCGACCGCGCCGCGCGCCTCCGTACGCGCTGGTCTGCCCATTCTCACCCCGCGGCCCAAGAAATCACCGCTTGGCTCGACGGCGCCTATGCCATCACCCCGGAGGACATGCTGACGAGTTGACTAACGCCGCCGGAACTCAATCCTCGAACTCGCCATGGCAGCGAGGGCGATCAAAACAACGGCAACAACGTGCGTCGCGAAGTCCACCGGGTTCGTGCCGTGGGCGTGGACGAACTGCAGCAACGTGGCCGCCAGCAGCGCCGCGCCGAGACCAGCGAGCGCCAACACGCGCACCACATCGACCGACAGACTCCGCCGCAGAAGGAAATACGCAGCAGCTGCCGTCGGCAGGCCGGCGCTCAGAATGAAAAAGAAGCAGTCCTTGCTGTCGAAGACTGACGCCGGCTGGTATCCAAGTTCTGCCACCTGCCGATAGCACTCCAGCCCGCCACCGATCAGCCAGAGCGCGAGGCCGGGCAGGGGGAGGTAGAACCAATTCGGCGAGCGCCCTGGAATCGAGAGCATCACGGCCGCGATGACCGCGCCGGCACCCGCGACGAATGCGCCGACAAGCTCGGCCGCGAACGGCGCACTCGCAAACGCCGCAACCGTCGCCGCAACGTGGCCGCCAAGCGTCGCCAGTGTCCCCATCGCCACAAACACGATCGTGAGAAACACGCCCGCCCTTACCCATGGCGACGCGAGCGGCTTCACCGGCGCGGCCTCGCGCGCCAGTCGTTCGATCATCCGGTCGGTGTCTTCACGCATCGCTGTTGTCCTTCACGCCGCGTAGCGTCTGCATCGCGCGATGCAGCAGCGATTTCAGCGCCGATACCGATTGCCCGCTCGCGGCCGACGCCTCGGCGAGCGACATCTCTTCGATCTTGAGCATCCGAAGGGCCGCGCGCTGTCCCTCCGGCAACGTCGCCAGCGCCGCGGCGATGTCGCCCCGCGCGGCAAGCGCTTCTTCTGCCCGCGCATCGCTCGCGGCTGTCTTCGCGACCGCATCCGTCAGTTCGCCCTCGACCGCCGCGCGCCGCTTGCGCGAACGTAGCGCATCTATCGCCCGCGCCTTCGCGATCGCGGCAATCCAGGGTTCGACCGGTCGTCCCGGTTCATAGGTGTGGCGCATGCGGTGCAGACTGATCAGCGTCTCCTGCACCACATCTTCAACCGCGCCTTGATCGCCATGATAGCGCCGCGCGATGAAACGCACGAACACGGACGCTTCCTTCAGCAACTGCGCATAGGCACGTTGCTCGCCGCGCTGCGCCGCGATCATCAACTCCTGCCAGCGTCCGGACTCTGTCGAAGGGGGCAAGACCTGTTCCCAAAGATCGCGCGCGAGCGCGATGATCACGAACGCAAGGTCCGCGTCAATGGCGCGTGGGTTGGCAAGGGCGATGGGCAAGGCTTCTTCCTCTCCCCCACATATTCGCTCGGTCCGGGTCATTCGGTGCGCCGATCACGTGTCTGTGACCGGCGCAACTTTTCCCGTTAACCGGACGAACCTTCCATCAGACCAACCGGAGGATCACCCCATGTTCACCCAATTCCTGCGCGCCGCTGCTCTGATCGGCGCCCTCTTCGTGACCGCGACCGCAGCATCAGCCCGCGATGCCGAGGTCTATACCGGCACGTTCTCGTCCCTCGCCGTCGGGGGCTACGACGCCGTCGCCTACTTCAAAGCCGGCAAACCGGTACAGGGCGTTGCCCAATTCACCACTGACTATAAAGGTGCGACCTGGCGCTTTGCCTCAAAGGAAAATCTAGACGCGTTCAAAGCGAACCCGACCGCCTACGCGCCCCAATACGGCGGCTACTGCTCTTGGGCAGTCGCGCAGGGCTATACGGCTTCGGGCGACCCCCAAGTATGGAAGATCGTCAACGGCAAGCTCTACCTGAACTACGACACATCGGTTCAAGCGAAGTGGGAGAAGGACATCCCCGGCTTCATCAGCAAAGCCGACAAGAACTGGCCGTCCGTCCTCGGCAACTAACCGCCAGCTATCGAACCTATACCTTCTCAAACACCGGTGAGCGGGCAACCCTCACCGGCGAACCATGAGGCACGCGCCATGCCGAAAGACCTGCACGATCTGACCCTGACGACTGACCGCGCCGAAACAGTGGCGGCGTTCAACACCTACGCCACCGATTGGATCGGCCACGGCCCCCGCGTGCGCTCGATCTTCGAAGCCGCCGACGCCGACCCACACTGCGCCCTCGTCAACGCCCACGCCGCCGCCGTGCACATGGCGCTGGAGGCCGCCCCCGGCTTCAAGACCGCGCGCACCTATCTCCGCCGCGCCCGCAAGACCGCCCGCGCAGGCACCGCGCGCGAACAAGCCTTCATCGCCGCCATCGCCGATTGGTGGCGCGGCAACACCGCGGGCACACTGAAACGCCTACGCAAGATCATCGACGAAAACCCTGCCGACATCGTCGCGGCGAAGTGGGCGCAGTATCACGCCTTCAACATGGGCGACGCCCGCGCCATGCGGGACATTGCGGAGACGATTCTGCCCGTACACGCCTCAGCGTCGGAAGCCTGGGCGATGGCCGCTTTCGCCCACGATCAGTGCTGCGACGAAGAACGCGCCGAGGGCGCTGTCGAGAGAGCGCTGCACCTCAATCCCGCCGACCCATGGGCGCACCACGCTATGGCGCACATCATGGACGGCCAAGGTCGCACCGACGAAGCGATCGCGTTTCTGACCGAGAAATCCATCGGCTGGTCGAATCGCAGCGTGTTCGTGCGCGAGCACAACTTCTGGCACCTCGCGATATTCCACCTCGATCGGGGCGAGACCGGGCGCGCTCTCGAAATCTTCGACAAACACCTCTGGGGCGAATGGCGCGAGTTCGCGCAAGAACAACTCGGCGCCATCAGCGCGCTTTGGCGCATGGAGCTGCGCGGCGTCGATGTCGGTCGCCGCTGGGACCCCGTCGTCGCGAAAGTGATCGAGCGCTGGCACGAACACATCCTGCCGTTTCACGACGTGCACTTCGCCTACGCCCTCGCGCGCGGCGATCGCACAAACGAACTGCGCGAATTCATGGCCTCGCTCACCCGCCACGGCGCCAAGGACACAACCGGCGTCTGGGAAAGCCTCGTCATCCCCTGCGCCCGCGGCCTCATCGCCCATGCCGAGCGCCGCTATGCGGACGCCGCCACCCTCATCGCCCCGCTACTCCCCCGCCTCCATCTTATCGGCGGCAGCACCATCCAACGCGACGCGATCACCCAGACCCTGGCCGACGCGAACCGGCGCGCCCAACCGGTCGCGCGCATCGCGGCATAGCAGGCCATGTTGGCAGCTCCGGCGACGGCTGATACCGTCGCCGGATGTTCCCGCGCACCATGCTCAAGCCCGTTCTCTTCTACGCCGTCGCGCTGGCGGTTGGGGCGTTTGTGCTGCAGTGGTTGCAGTATCAATACGTGGTCCGCGCCTTCGCGCCGGAGATTTACGTCGTTCTGATCGCGCTGGGTTTCACCGGACTCGGCATCTGGGCCGGCTATCGCCTGACGCCAAAAACCGCAGCCGCCCCGTTTGAGCGCAACGACGCCGCGATAAAATCCTTAGGCCTCACCGAACGCGAACTCACGATGCTGGAGCGCCTGGCCGCCGGCGACGCGAACAAGGAAATCGCCCGTACGCTGGATATCTCCCCGAACACCGTCAAAACCCACATCGCGAACCTCTTCCAGAAACTGGAAGTCCAGCGCCGCACCCAAGCCATCCAAAAAGCGCGCGAACTGCGCCTCATCCCCTGAAATCACCCTTTCGGGCGATATCGGAACGGCCTCGTCCTGACGTATGAAACCGGCCGGCGACCGGAGGAACCGATGTCCCCAAACGACCTCACCCGCCGCACCGCGATCGGCATCACCGCCGGCGCGGCCGTGGCCCTAGCGGCAAGTGCAACTCCAACCACGAAAGGCGACCAACCCATGGAGCGAGTGACGGGAATAGGCGGCTTCTTCTTCCGGGCGAAGGACCCGAAGGGCCTGGCCAAGTGGTACGCCGACAACCTCGGCGTGACGCTGACCCCCGGCAACTACGATGACCCAGCCTGGCGCCAGGAAGCGGGTACGACCGTTTTCGAGCCCTTCAAGTGGGACACGACCTATTTCGGCGACCCGAAGCAGATGTGGATGCTGAACTTCCGCGTCCGCAGCCTGGAGAAGATGGCGGCGCAGCTGAAAGCGCGCGGCATCGCGGTGGAGGTTGACCCTGAGACCTATCCGAACGGCCTCTTCGCCAAGGTCGTTGACCCCGAAGGCAACCCGATCCAACTGTGGGAACCGCGCGGCAAGGGCGAAGAATAAGATCTCTCCGAAGGGCTGATTTCTGCGAAATCACCCTTTCGGGCGATACATTTTCTGCGGCCGGACCGGTAGCCACAATGCACCGTTCCACCACGAAGCACAGGGCAACGTTCCCATGACCAACATCATCTTCCTCTTCGGCACCTTCGCCGGTCTCATCGTCATCGGCGCCATGATCGCCGTCATCGCAGCCTCCGGCGGCAACCCGGAAATGAGCGACCACTCGCTCTTTCTCGGCTACCTGATCATGATCGTCGCGCTCTCGATGATATTCTTCGGGGTGAAGCGCTACCGCGACCAGGAACTGGGCGGCGTCATCAAATTCCTGCCCGCGTTCATGATGGGCGTCGCGATCTCGGTCGTGGCCGGGATCATCTACGTCGCCGTCTGGGAGGTCTATATGGCCGCCACCAACCACAGCTACATCAACGCCTTCATCTCCCACGCGATCGAGGCGGAAAAAGCCAAGGGCCTAACCGGCGCGGCCCTCGACAAAATGATCGCCGAAATGGAAGCCTTCAAAGTCCAATACGCCAACCCGCTTTTCCGCCTGCCGATGACCTTCCTGGAAATCTTCCCCGTCGGCCTGGTCATCTCCCTGATCTCGGCGGCGCTGCTGCGCATGCCAAAGTTTTTGCCGGCCCGAGGTTAGGCAACGCACGCGGAGGCGCGGAGGACGCGGAGCAAACGCTTGATCGCGACAATCTCCGCGCTCTCCGCGCCTCCGCGCGCGTAACACCCTTGCACGGAGGCCAACCCTCCGCGATCATCCCTGCATGCCCAAGCCTCACCCCCGCAACCGTTCCTTCGAGTGGCGCCCGACCGCGCCGCCTTACCGCATCCTCACGCCTGCCCAAGCCGCGCAGTACGACGATCAAGGTTTCTTCCTGCTCGAGCGCGCTTTCACGCCAGCAGAGATGGACGCCGTCGCAGCCGCAATCGACCCGTTCGAGCAAGAGGGCGAGGCATTCCTGCGCCGTCAACCCGATGGCCGCTTCCTGATCGCGAAGGCCGATGCGATCACCTTCACCGTTCACTTGGTGACGAAGTCGCCCGCGCTGAAAGCGTTCAGCAAGCACAAAGTCTTCCAAGATGTTTGCCACGACATCATGGGGACACGAAGCCGCCTCTACTGGGACCAAGCCGTCTACAAGAAGCCCGGAAACCCCGAAGAATTCCCCTGGCACCAAGACAACGGCTACACCTACACCGAACCGCAGCAATACCTGACCTGCTGGGTAGCGCTGAACGACGCGACGGAAGACAACGGCTGCCCCTGGGTCGTCCCCGGTTTGCACAAGCAGGGCACGATCACGCACGAAGCAACGCCGCTCGGCTGGCAATGCCTGCGCAACCCGCAAGGCGCGATCGCCGTCCCCGCGAAGCGCGGCGACATCGTGGTCTTCTCCTCGCTTACACCCCACCGCACCGGCCCGAACCTGACCGGCGGCGTGCGCAAGAGCTACATCCTCCAATACGCCCCCGACGGCGCCGTCGCCTACCCGCAGGGCAGCGACAACGCCGTGCCGCAAGACGATCCCGCGAGACAATATCTGATCTAACGACACAACGGAGACGACCATGAAACTCGAAGGTGGATGCTACTGCAAAGCCGTGCGCTATGTGGCGGAGGGCGAGCCGATGATGCAGGCCCAATGCCACTGCCGCGAATGCCAATACATCACCGGCGGCAGCCCGAACGTCTTCATGGCGATGCCGATCCCCGGCTTCAAATACACGAAGGGCACGCCCAAACAATTCACCCGCAAAGATCTCGACCGCCCTGTGACGCGCGAATTCTGCGCCGAGTGCGGCACCCACATCGTAACCCGCCCGCAAGGCTTTCCCGCCGTGATCCTAAAAGTCGGCTCCCTCGATTTTTTTTTTTTTTTTACGGCGAAGTTGGAGATCGACACCTGCGACAGGCAACCCTTCCACCGCGTGCCGGA
>CAZJOM010000126.1:0-8053 GCA_964547645.1 uncultured Flavobacteriaceae bacterium | reverse complement strand
CAGCCCTCGGCCTCCGAGATCGCCTCGCTCGACTTCAAGCTCGACTACACCGACACCGACAAGTCGTTGGGCGCCGTCGACCACGAAAAGGGCTATCGGTGGGACATAAACGCCGGCACTGACTTTGCTGACGGCGCCTTCTTCCCGAAGGCCCGCGCTGGATTCGATTTCGGCTTCCCGGTCGGCTGGGCGCACTCCTCGCTCTGGTTCTATTCTTCGGCGGGCCTCTCCGGCGGCGACGCGAACAACCCGCTGACGCCGTTCTATTTCGGCGGCTTCAAGAACAACTACGTTGACGACAAAGAGACCAAACGCTACCGCGAATTTCATACGATGCCTGGCTTCGAGATCGACGAAGTCGCCGCGCGCAGCTTCGCCAAAACCGTCGCCGAGTGGAACCTGCCGCCAGTCCGCTTCGACGACGTCGGCACACCCAGCCTCTACCTCGGCTCGATCCGTCCCGCCGTCTTCGGCGGCGTCCTATGGGCCGATCCGGGCCTGCAGACGGAGCGCACGCTAGGCGACGCAGGCGCACAACTCGACTTCAACTTCACGCTGACGCATCGCCTGCCGATGACGCTTTCCATAGGTTACGCCGCCGGGATTGAGGACTGGACGAAGCAAGACGAAGAGTGGCTGATCTCGCTCAAAATCATGTAGAACGAGCTTATCGTGTCCCTATCGTTCCTCCTCGAAGCGCCTGTCGCCCTCCTCCCGGCGCTCGCATTTCTGATCGTCCTCGACCGGCTGGATAGCTTCCGCTTGGTCAGCCTGCGCGCGGCCATCTTCACGTTGGCCGCCGGCGGCACGCTCGCGGTCGCGAGTTACTTCGCGAACGCCGCCGCGATGGACGCCCTCAGCTTCGACATCAGAACCTACACGCGCTACGGCGCGCCCGTTATCGAGGAAACCCTCAAGGCCGCGGTGATGATCTACCTGTTTCAACGCGCCCGTATCGGCTTCCTCGTCGACGCCGCAATCATGGGCTTCGCCATCGGCACCGGCTTCGCCTTCGTCGAGAATCTCTATTACCTCTACACATTTCCTGGGGCGAACCTCGGCGTCTGGATCGTGCGCGGCTTCGGCACAGCCGTGATGCACGGTGGCGCCACAGCCATCCTTGGCGTTCTCTCGCAAGCCTGGACGGAGCGCCACACGAAGTTCGAGCCCGCGCTATATCTCCCTGGTCTCTTCGCCGCGATCATCATACACTCGCTCTTCAACCACCTGCTCGCCACTCCGATGGTCGCGACCGCCGCCATGATGCTCCTCGTGCCGGTGACCCTCTTCGTCGTCTTCGCCAAGAGCGAACATAAAATTCACGACTGGCTCCTCAAAGACCACGCCGACCACGAGCGCCTGCTCGCCACCATGAGCATCGAGTTCGCGCACAGCGAAGCCGGCCGGTTCGTTGCCGAAATCGCCGACAAATTCAAAGGCACCGACGCCGCCGACATCTACGCCTACATGCGCCTGCACGCCGAACTCGTACTTCGCGCCGAAGACCTCCTCCTTGCCCGCGCCGGCGGCGCGAAGCCTCACGTGACCGAAGCGGATCGCGCAGGATTCGCTCGCTTGCACGCGCTCGAACGAAAGATAGGCAAAACCGCGCTCTTGGCCATTTGGCCGCACCTTCACTACAGCCGCGAGGAGTTGGCCGAACTCTACGAGCTTGAGAGCCGCACACGCTATCACGCGTGACCTAGATCACAGTACCACAAGTACAGTTGAACGCGGCCCGCACAAACGGGTACACGCCTTGCCAACGACATCCGAAGGACCTCACGCATGCGCACCCGACCTCTCTCTCGCTTCGCTTCGATGCTGCTCGTCACGACGGCGCTCGCACTTCCGTTGGCGGCCTGCGTCGACGACGACGCGGGTAACACGCCCGCACACAGCAGCCACGGTTCGCATAGCGGCGAAGTTAAGACGCCGCTCTTCGATAACCTCGGCACCCACGAACACAAAATCACAACCGCATCCGCCGAGGCACAGGCTTACTTCAACCAGGGCTATCGCAAGCTCTTTAACTTCAACCACGCCGCCGCCATCGCCGCGTTCCAGGAAGCGCTGAAGCGCGACCCGAACTGCGCCATGTGTTGGTGGGGCATCGCGCTCGCGCACGGACCCAACATCAACATGCCGATGATGCCGGACGCCGTCGCGCCCGCGAACGAAGCGATCGCTAATGCGCAGCGCCTCGCTGCCGGCGCAAGCGCGGCCGAACGCGACTACATCGCAGCACTCGCCAAACGCTACTCGACCGACCCGAAGGCCGACCGCGCCGAACTCGACAAGGCGTTCGCTGCCGCGATGCGCGACGTTGCGCGCAAGTATCCGAACGATCTCGACGCGCAAACGCTCTATGCCGAAGCGCTGATGGATACGTCGGCATGGGACTATTGGAACGCCGACAACAAGACGCTGAAGGCGGGCCTCGAAGACCTTGTGCCGACGCTCGAAGCCGTGATCGCTAAGGAACCGAACCATCCGGGTGCGATCCACCTCTACATCCACGCCGTCGAAAAGGCCGACCCCAAGCGCGCCGAGAAAGCGGCCGATCGCCTCGCCGCGCTCATGCCGGGCGCGGGGCACATCGTTCACATGCCGACGCACATCTACAATCGCATCGGCCGCTATGAAGATTCGGTGGAGCTGAACAAAAGAGCCGCCAAGGCGGACGAAGCCTACTTCGCCGCAACTAACGATCGTGGCATGTACGCCGCGATGTACTACGTCCACAATCTTCACTTCGTGTGGACTGCGGCGACCACGGAAGGCCGCTCCGCGACGGCGCTCGACTTCGCCAAACAGGTCGTCGACAGGGTGCCTTTGCCTATGGCGCGCGACGTTCCGGGCGTTGAGATCTTCGTCCCCACACTCACCTACACGCAGCTCCGCTTCGGCAAGTGGGACGATGTGCTGGCGGCACCCGCCCCCGACAGTGAACTCCGCCTTGCAACATCGATGTGGCACTATGCGCGCGCCCGAGCCTTTGCGGCGAAGGGCGACATCAAGCAGGCCAAGACCGAGCACGCGCTGATCGGAAAATCGTTTGATGCAGAAGCGGCGAAGCGCTTCTCGACCTTCGGCACGCCAGGGCAAGACCTAGTCACGATCGCCGCGAACGTGGCCGCCGCCGACATCGCACTGGCGCAAGGCCAATCGAAGGTGGCGATCGCCAAGCTGCAAGCTGCCGTCAAGGCGCAAGGAGCGTTGCCCTACATGGAGCCGCCATGGTGGGACTTCCCAGTTCGCCAGTATTTAGGTGCGGCCTTGCTCAAGGCGAACCAGCCAAAGGCGGCCGAACGCGCCTACCGCGACGACTTGCACGAGTGGAAGGACAATGGCTGGTCGCTCTTCGGCCTTGCCGAAGCGCTGAAACGTCAAGGCAAGTCGACCGAAGCCAACGCCACGAAAGCTGCCTTCGACAAAGCCTGGGCCCGCGCCGACGTCAAACTGACTCAAAGCAGGTTCTAACCTGCCCTCGCTCCCGCGCCCGCAACTGGCTAAGTTGCGGGCGACCCAGCGGGAGTATGCCATGTCCGAAGCCAACGCCTACCAATCGCTCGTTGACGAATTAAACGCCTTGCTGCGCCTGAAGACGACGGTCATCGGGATGAAGCTGTTCGAGCGCGTTGAGGACATGCAGGCGGTCCCGAAAATTCGCCGCCCAAAGGCAATACACACGACCGACCAAATCGTGAGCATGGCCTCGCGCCTCGGCTGGACCGTCGGCATCACGGCGGACGACCTCGCCGGCGCACAATGCCGCGCCGTGATCGGCCTCGCGCCCCAAGACGACGAGTGGCTGAGCGGAAAGTCCTATGTCGGCGTCTGGCACGAGGACGCCGAAGGCGCCCGCGCTAGGCAAGAAGCGCTCTCCGTCGTACCCTTTGGCAAATACAGAGCCATGGCCGTCTCCCCGCTCGCCGCCGGACGGCTCGATCCGCCCGACATCTGCCTCGTTTACGCGACGCCCGGCCAGATGATCATCCTGATCAACGGCCTGCAGTATCGCAACTACAAGCGCTTCGATTGGAGCGTCGTCGGCGAAACGGCGTGCGCCGACAGTTGGGGCCGCGCGCTCAAAACCGGCGAACCCAGCCTTTCGCTCCCCTGCTTCGCCGAACGCCGCTATGGCGGCGTGCCCGACGAGGAAATGCTGATGGCCCTCTCGCCCGCACACCTGCGTGTCGCCATCGACGGCATGAAGGCTCTCGCCAAGAACGGCCTGCGCTACCCGATCCCGCCATACGGCATCCAAAACGACGTCCGCGCCGGCATGAGCGCAAGCTACGGCTGAGGGGAACTCAATGGCTCAATTGTTCGAAGATCTACTCGTCATCGACTGCGCCAGCTTCATCGCCGGCCCGGCAGCAGGCACGATCATGTCCGACTTCGGCGCTCGCGTGATCAAGATCGAACCGCCCGGCATCGGCGACAGCTACCGCCAACTGATCAAGATGCCTGGCGTTCCACAAGCCAGCCGCGACTACTACTGGACACTCGACAACCGGAACAAGGAGAGCCTTGCGCTCGACCTCAAGGCGGAGACCGCACGTCCCGTGTTCGAGGCCCTGCTGCGGAAAGCGGACGTCTTCATCACCAACTTCCCCGGCCCCATCCGCGATCGCCTAAAGCTGCGCCCGGAAGACACGTTCGCGCTGAACCCGCGCTTGATCTACGCCTCGCTCACCCCCTACGGCGAAGACGGCCCGGAAAAGGACCGCACCGGCTACGACGCCACCGCCTACTGGGCACGCTCCGGTCTCATGGAAGCAGTCCGCGCGACACCGCAGACGGAGCCTGCCATCTCCGTCCCCGGCATGGGCGATCACCCGACGGCCATGGCCCTCTACGCCGCAATCGCCACCGCCCTCTACAAACGCGAGCGCACGGGCAAGGGCAGCGTCGTGTCGACCTCGCTTCTCGCCAACGGCCTCTGGTCGAACGGTTGCTACATGCAGGCCGTGCTCTGCGATGCAGATATGTCGGTGCGTCTGCAACGCGGCATGCGCGGCGCACTGACGGAGCTCTACGCCTGTAAGGACGGCCGCTGGTTCATGCTTGCCATGATCAACCAGCAGCGCGAGTGGCCGCTACTGCTCGACTGCATCGGCAAGCAGGAATGGGCAACGGATCCACGCTTCCTAACCCCGGTCGAGCGGCGCGCGAATGCGGCCACACTCTTGCACGAATTGGAGCAGATCTTTCAGACCCGCACCTGGCCCGAGTGGCGCGCCGCATTCACGAAAGCCGGCGTTACCTTCGGCCCGATCGCAAAGCCTGAAGACCACGTCCAATGCCCGCAGGTTTCGGCCAACAACTTCCTGCCCGAATTCGCCGATCAACCAGGCCTTCGCACGGTCGACAGCCCGATCCGCATCGCCGGCGAAATCAAGTCGGCGCCTCGGATGGCTCCAGCCATCGGCGAGCACACGCGCGCCATCCTGACCGAATGCGGTGTTCCCGAGGCCGAGATCGACGCCATGATCAAAGCCGGTGCCGCCGCCTAATCGGCGGCACCGCAGCCCGCTTACTTCAATGCCGGCGCGGGCACGACCTCAATCGGCATGCCCAACCCTTCGAGTTGCGCCTTCACGACCGACGCATCGCCGACAACGACCCACAGCAAGTCATCCACGTTGAGCTTCGCGCGCCCGGCCGCATCGACGTCCGCCGCCTTCATCGCCGCATATTTGGCAGGCAGTTGCTCGTAGTAGTCGTCCGGCCGCCCGTAGTTCAGGATATTGTTGACGCCGCCAAAGACGGCGTTGCCGGTCTCGAAGCTTCCCGGCAAACGGCGCACGTTGCCGTTGACCGTGCGCACCAATTCTTCGTCGGTTGTGCCTTTCGGCCCCAAATAGGCGGTCAAGTCTGCAATCAGCTCCTTCATCGAGTCGCCCGTGCGGTCGCTTTGCACCGGCGCTGTGATGATGAACGGGACGCTCTCGATGTTGAGGTTCACGCCACTGCGCACGCCGTACGACCAGCCCTTCGTCTCGCGCAAGTTCATGTTGATGCGCGACAGGAAGTTGCCGCCATAAATCTCGTTCGCCGCCAGTAGCGTCACCAAGTCGTCGCCACCCTTTGCGTCCAGCACCTTGCCGCCCAGGATGATCGATTGCGGTGACTTTGGCCGGTCGACGAGAATGATGCGCCTCTTTGCCTTGGGGATTGCCACGTCAAACGACTTCTTACCGGCCGCGCCCGAGGACGACGCCCAAGTTCCGAACGCCTTCTCAAGCTGAGCTGACACCTCGGCCAGCGTCGTATCGCCCACCACGACAATGCGCGCTTTCTCCGGGCGGAACCACGCTTGATGGAACGCAAGCAACTCGTCACGCGAAACCTTTGCAACCACTGCCGGATCGCCCAATCCGCTCGGCGGCACGCCATAGGGATGCGTCCTGCCGTAGAGCGCCGGGAGCAGCGTCCGCGATCCGATCGCGTTCGGATTGTTGAACTCCGCCGAAATGCGCGACAATTGCTGCCCACGCAGGCGCTCGACCTCCGACGGCTCAAACGCCGGGTTGCGCACAACGTCGGCTAATAACCCCAGTGACAGAGCCAGATTGGGCGTAAGCGCAGACATCGTGACCGCGGTCCGATCCAGCGACGCCGCCGTCTGGATCGACGAACCCAACCTTTCGTTCTCTTCCGCAATCTGAACGCTGCTCCGGCTGGTCGTCCCTTCCGGCAAGAGGCTCAACATCAATGATTGCGTGCCCAACGCCGTCCTTGGATCCGCCGCATAGCCGGCATCGAAGCTGATCGAGACGGTCACATTCGGAACCGCGTTCCGCTTCGCGAAGATAACCGGAATGCCGTTCGAAAGCTTGCCGCGCTCCAGTGCCGGGAAGTCGAGCGGTGAGAGAGACCCGACGTCCGGCAGCTTCGACCGGTCGATCGCCGTCGTCGGCCCGGACGCATCGTCAGCGGCGTTCCAGTAGCAAGCCGGACCATTCGAACCCGGCACTACCGCACAGGCCGTGCGCCATCCGCCGAGCTTGCCGCCGTCAAGCGTCCGCTCGCCCGGTACCACGGTCAGCGCATAGACCGGTCGCGACAACCACTTCCTTGCGGCTATCCGAACCGCCGCCGGCGTCAGGGACCCGAGCTGCGCCAACCGCTTCTTGTAGAAATTCGAGTTGTTCGAGAACAACTCGCCCTGCGCCAGCACCACGGCCTTGCCGCCGAACCCGCCAACCGCTTCGATCCCGCGGATGTAGCCGGACAACTTTGACACCAGCGACCGGTTCACCTCGTCCGCCGTCGGTCCATCGCGCAGCAATTCCGCCAGCACTTCATCCAACCGCTTCGCCACGGCTGCCGCTTCAACACCGGGCTTCACGTCGGCTGAAATCTCAAAGAGGCTCGCGTGCTGAAATTCCTGCAGCGAAGCGGTAACCGCAACCGCGATCTTCTCCTTGCGCACCAGCGCATTGTCGAGCCGCGAACTCGCAAGCCCGCCCAGCACAGTCGCAGCCACATCAAGTGCTGCCGAATCCTTATCGTTCAACCCCGGCACGACCCAATTGCGATAGATTCGCGTGTTCGCCACCCGGTCGGTCATCGTGTCCGACTTCGCCGCCTTCAGCGTCGACACCGGAGCGTAGACGGGTTTCACCGCCGGCCCGCGCGGGATGTCGCCGAAATACTTTTCCACCAACGTCCTCGCCGTCGGCACATCGATATCGCCGGCGAGTACCAGCACCGCATTGTTCGGCCCATAGTTATCGCGGAACCACTTCTTCACGTCGTCCAGGCTCGCCGCGTCGAGGTCGGCCATCGAGCCGATCGTGGAGTGATGATACGGATGCCCCTGCGGAAACAAACTCTCGAACTGAAGATACTCGACCAAGCCATAGGGTTGGTTGTCGCCCTGGCGCTTCTCGTTCTGCACCACACCGCGTTGGTTATCGAGCTTCTCCTGCGTCACCGCACCGAGCAGGTGCCCCATCCGGTCGCTCTCGAGAAACAGCGCACGCTCCAACGCGCCCGTCGGCACCGTCTGGAAATAGTTCGTACGATCAAGCCACGTGGT
>CAZJOM010000125.1:0-8145 GCA_964547645.1 uncultured Flavobacteriaceae bacterium | reverse complement strand
GCTAACGATTGCGCGCTCGCGAATCGGCGGACTCAAACCCGACGTTAAGTGGTGCTTAGGCATAGTGGGGCGTTACCCCCGTTGCTTGAGGACCTTTTGGCATGATCGCGCAGAAATTTCCCCGGCCGATTTCGATTGCTACGCAGATTGGGTTGCTTTCGTTGAGTGTCGCGGCGTCGCCGCTGCTGGCGCGGGCCGACGCGACAACGGAAAGCGATTGGGTTTGGGGCGTTGCAGGGCGCGATGCCACAAACGTCACCGCTGACATTCCGTTGTTTGTCACCTACGCCACCGGTGCGAGCGGCTTCGGTAGCGGCATTGGGCCGCTTGCTGTGTCGACGGGCGACGGTGTGACGGTTGCGATCCTCGACACCGGCATCGATCTCGACCATGCAGAGTTTACGGGACGCATTGCGGCGGGCGGTACGTGCTTCGGCGGCTTGTCCGACTGTACTGGGCCGGCTGCGATCGGCGACGACGACCATGGTCATGGTACGCATGTTGCCGGCATCGTTGCTGCGGCTAGCGATGGGTTCGGCACGACCGGTGTCGCCTACGATGCCGATTTGTTGCCGGTGAAAGTGCTTGCTGCGTCCGGTGCGGGTTCATACCAAGCGGTTGCGCAGGGGATCTCCTATGCCTCGGAAAGCGGTGCGCAGGTCATCAACATGAGCTTGGGCGGTCCGCGCCCCAATGTGACGTCCGACTACACAAGCCTTGTCAGCGCGCTGCAGCAGGCGGCACAGACGAGCGTCATCGTCGTGGCAGCCGGCAACGACGGTAACAGCCGCTCGCCCAACTATCCGGCGGCGTTCGCGACGCAGCCAGGGATCGTCGGCAGCATGATCATCGCCGGCGCGCTGCAGCCCAACGGAGTGGGTATCGCGCGTTTTTCGAATACGCCGGGAACGGGCGGGTGTGCGGGGCCGCGGTCGGCGCGTTATTGCTTCAAAGACGTGTTCTTGGTCGCACCGGGCTCCAACATTCTGTCGACCATACCGGGGGGTGCCTATGGGACGGCCAGCGGCACGTCGATGGCGGCGCCTTACATCTCGGGCGTGGCGGCGCTCGTCTATAGCGCGGCGCCTTATCTGACGCCGCAGGAAGTTGCGGCCGTTCTCTTTTCGTCGGCCATAGATCTTGGTCGGCCGGGAACGGATCCTATCTATGGGCGCGGGCTCGTCAACGCGGCGGGTGCCCTCTCGCCACTCGGCGTGCTCTCGGTCGCGACATCAGGCTCGAACACACGTTCGCGTTCGGGCACCGGATCGTTGGCGATTTCGCAGCTCAGCGGTGCGCTGAGTTATGGCTTGCGTGCGTCGCAAGCGGCCAAGGACCTAGTCTTCTTCGACGCGTTCAATCGCGATTTCCGTACCGATCTGACGAAGTCGATTGCGCATGGCGGCGTCTCACTTGGAGGCGTTGTCGCACAGACGGGGCCGGCGTTGCGCAGCGTCACGTACGCGGCCGATGGTTTGTCCGCGTCGGCGCTCTTCGGCGAGGAAGACGGCAACATGGTTGCTTTTGGCGGCGCGACCGGCGCGCATGTGTCGACGGTGCGCGATGCGGTGGTGGTGGCGCGGCTCAACGCGGATACGTCCGTTGTGGTCGGCTACAACGCAAGTGCGTCGGGCCGGTTGAACCAACTCGACCTTGCGGCGAGCGAGGCGTTCGATGGTTTGTTCATGTCGGCGAGTGCGCTGAACTCGCCCTATCTGGGCTTTGCCGCCGATGCGTCGTTGATCGGTGCTTCGACTGAAGTTGTAGATGGGGTGGCGTTGTCGCTGGGTTATGTCTCGCAGACACCCAATCGCGATGCGGCGTTCGACGATGAAATGCTGACTGTCGAGGAAGCCCAGGCCCTACGCGGTATCGATGCTGATCATCTGGCGGCTCTGAAAGGATCGACGGCATCGCTCAGCTGGCGTTTCGCTTCGTGGGGCGTTGCAGGATTCAACGTGGTCTACACGAACGAAGATAACGCGTTGTTTGGCGGTCGAGAGGCCGGCGCTTTGGCTCTGACTGGCGAATCGCAAACGGTGTCGACGGGTGCCGGCGCGCGGATCAATCTCGGCAACGACTGGGTTGCGTCCGTCTCGTGGAGCGCGGGCGTCAGTCAGGTTACGCCGGAACTAGGCGGGCTCTTCTCCAGCGTCTCTGAATTGCGTACGCAGGCTTATGGTGCAGCGCTGTCGCGGCGCGGAATCTTCGGGGTCGACGATGCTTTCGGGTTCGGCGTTTCGCGGCCGTTGCACATCGTCGACGGGAGTGCCGTCATTACAGCCTCCACCGGCGTGACGAAAGCGCGCGAGATCATCTACACGAGCGAGACGATCAACCTCGCGAGCGCGACGCCGGAAACGGACTTCGAGTTTGGTTACACTGCGCCGCTTGGCGAAGGCACGTTCTTTCAGGCGAACGCGATCTATCAATTCGACCTCGCCGGCGTGAAGGGTAGCGAAGCTGTTGCCGGGCTCGCGACGCTAAAATCTGTTTGGTAATCAATTGCTAACCAACGAACGGGCGGTTCGGCTGCGGTGCCGCCCGATTTCGATTCAAATCGCGAAGTTCATTCAAACCGTGCCTTAGGCCGGGCCGGATCAAGATGATGGCGATGAGTGCGGGTCGATCGAACCCGCCGTTCGCGACGTCACCTTGGGGTTCTCCATGAAAATTTCCGCTCGCTTGGCCTTGCTGAGTCTGTCCGTCAGCGCGTTTCCTTATGCGGCGTATGCCGATGCACCGAAAACCCCTTGGGTCTACGGCATCGACGAGCGGCAACAGGCCGAAGCCGATACGAACAATCCGTGGGTGGTCGCCTATGCCGACGAGGCCCAGACAACGGGTGTGGGACGACCGCGCGCTCCGCGCCCAACTCCGGCACCTGCGCCTGCGCCGGCACCGCCGCCGCCTCCGCCGCCCTCCAACAACACCGGCGCCGGAATTCTGGTCGGCATCGTCGACACGGGTATCGACCTCGACCATCCGGAGTTTGCGGGACGCATCGCGGCGGGCGGTACGTGCTTCGGCGGCTCGACGGCTTGTCCGGGTCTTGCAGCGCAGGGCGATGACGACAACGGTCATGGCACGCACGTTGCGGGTATCGTTGCAGCAGCCGCGAACGGCACAGGCAACACCGGCGTTGCGCCGGGGGCCTCCTTGCTTGCGGTCAAGGTGCTCGCCGCAAACGGCAGCGGTTCTTATTCGTCGGTTGCCAGCGGCATTGCCTATGCGGCCAGCCACGGGGCGAAAGTCATCAATATGAGCTTGGGCGGCAGTTCGCCGTCGTCGATTCTTTTGGCGCCGTTGCAGCAAGCGGCGGCGACGTCGGTGATCGTGGCTGCGGCCGGCAATAGCGGCAACGCGCAAGCGCCGGGGTATCCCGCCGCTTACGCGACGCAGGCCGGTGTTGTTGGCAGCATGATCATTGTCGGATCGGTTGGTCCGACCAACGTCATTTCCTCCTTCTCGCAGACGCCGGGCAACGGTGGCTGCGTGGCGGTCGGCACGAAGACGACGTGCTTCAAAGACGTGTTCCTGGTTGCACCGGGGCAGAGCATTTATTCGACCTATATGGGCGGCGGCTACGCGACGATGTCGGGGACGTCGATGGCCACGCCATATGTGTCCGGCGTTGCGGCGCGCGTGCTTGGTGCGGCGCCCTATCTGACGCCGCAGCAGGTCGTCTCGATCATGTTGCAGTCGGCTATCGATCTTGGCGCTGCCGGCACCGACGCGGTGTACGGCCGCGGGTTGGTCAATCTGGCTGGTGCGCTGGCGCCGCTTGGTTCGCAGTCGATTGCGACAGCGGGCGCTTCAACGGGCAGCTTCACCGGCACCGGTAATGTGGGCTCTTCCGGTTTATCGGGTGTGCTGTCGGCGGGCTTGCGCGGGTCGCAGGTCGCGAAGGATGCAGTGTTCTTCGACTCCTATGGTCGCGACTACCGCACGAATTTGGCGGAAGCGACCGGCACGGGCGCGTTCAGCCTTCGCGGCATGATTTCGTCGGACGGCTTGTTTAGAAGCGTGGCCGCGTTGGGACAGGGTTTCAGCGTGACAGGCTTTGTCGGCGATCAGGCGCCGAATGCCGTTGCGGCCGCTGGCTTTGCGCCGCAAGCGGACGCCCCGCTCAGCGATATCGTGATCAAGACTCAGTTCGGCGACAGTTCGGTGACCTTCGGGCACAACGCGTCGCTCGAGGGCCGGGTGAACGCGCTCGATCTGGCGGCGAGCGAGGCCTATGACGGCTTGTTCCTCGATGCGTCGGCGATGAATTCGCCGTTCATGGCGCTGACCGACGGGTCGACGTTCTTGGCGGGCAGCGTGTCGCTCGGCGACGGATTCAGCTTCACCGCGGGGCACGCGCGAACGGACGAGACGACCGACGCGTATCTCGCCGACGGGATGCTGACGGCGGACGAGACGCAGGCTTATCTAGCGCAAGACATGACCCATCAGCGCGCGGCCGAGAATACGATGGCGGCGATGACATGGCGCTTCGCGCCGTGGGGGGTGGCGGGCATGAACGTCGCTTACACCACTGAAGAGAACAGCCTACTCGGCTCGCAAGAGCAGGGCGCGCTGGCGCTGACCGCCGATGCGGCGACGACGTCGGTGGGGTTTGGGGCGCGGGCCAATCTCGGCGGCGACTGGGTGCTCAGCGCTTCGTGGAGCCGCGGCCAAACGGAGGCCAATCCGGTTGCCGGCGGCTTGTTCCAAAACTTCTCCGATATCGAGTCCGAGGCTTACGGCTTAGCGGTCGCGAAGCGCGGTGTGTTCGGCAAGAGCGATACGATGGGCTTTGCGATTTCGCGTCCGCTGCATATCACGGGCGGTTCGGCGGTCGTCACCGCGTCGACCGGCGTTACGGAAGATCGCGAGATCATCTACACGACCGAGGTGATCAATCTTGCCTCGACGACACCGGAAACCGACTACGAGCTTGGCTATACGGCGCAACTCGGCGAGAGCACGAGCTTGCAGGTGAGCGCGCTCTATCAGCAAGACGTCGGCGGTCAAGCGAGCAGCGACGCGGTCGCCGGGTTCGTTACGTTGAAGACGCAGTGGTAAGCGTCATTCGCCCTTGCCCTTGAGCTGCTCGCGCGCAGTTTGAATCTCGCGCCGCAGCCGGACCGGGTCGTTGATCATCTTGACGCGTATGGCGCCGGCTCCGGTGCCATGCACGTGGATGGCGCCAAAGCCGAAGATGCGGCCCATGATCGATTCCTCGATGTTCACTTCTTCGATCTTGTCGAGGCTGACCTCTTCGGTCTTGATCGAGACGAGGCCGGTCTTCTTGACGAAGCGATCGCTCGTCACCGCGACTTCCAGCGCGTAGCCGTGCACGAACGCGTAGAGCCCGTACATGAACGGCACGATCGTCATGAGCAGCAGAAAGATCTCGCGGGCCTGGTACGGGTAACCGCCGAGCACGATGGCGATGAAGGGGCCGGCGAGGATCGCCACACCTAGCCAATAGAGCCAATGGTAGCCGGTCAGGAATAGAACGCGCTCGCTCTTTCCCAGCGTGCGGCTGACGTAGCTCATGATGTCCCCCGAGACCCGGTGTTTCGGATGCGGGAAAGGGTGTTCACAACCCGTTTGTACCCGCAAGGGCCTTCAGCCGCTCGGCGTCCCGGATTTCGACTTCCTGGGCCGAGGGGAGGCGGATCACCCCCAAACTCTTAATGCGGCTGAAGGCGCGGCTGACCGTTTCGAGCGTTAACCCGAGAAAATCCGCGATGTCGTTGCGCGTCATGGGCAGCTTCAAAACGCCGGTCGCGGTCTTCGGGCAACGGGAGGCGTGCAGGTCAAGCAGGAACGCGGCCACGCGTTCCATCGCCGTGCGCCGGCCGAGCGCATAAGCGTGGTCGTAGGCCATCTCCAGCTGGCGTGCCGTTCCGGCGCGGTAGCCCCTATCGACTGCCGGATACTTTGTCATGAGTTCTTCGAGCTTGCGGCGGTCGAAGCGGCAAACTTCCGCTTCGGTCAGTGCTTCCGCGTTGAAGTGATAGTCGGGGCCTGCGGGGATGCCGATGAATTGGCCGGCAAACAGGAAGTCGAGAATCTGACGGCGGCCGTCGTCGCTTTCCTTCGAGGCGCGAAGGGCGCCTCGTGTGACGACGTAGCTATACTTCGCCGCGTCGCCGTCCCAGGTCAGCGTTTCGCCGGGCTTCAATTGCACGCGGCTGGAGCTTCCCGCCAAGTCGCGAATTTCGACGTCGTCCATGCCGCCGCAGATGTCGCTGTTGCGGGCGGGGCAGGCCAAGCATGCCAACGACTCGTACACTGGATGCAGCTGGGCGTTGTCCCCGGCGCTCATGCGGCCCAGGCCAGATAAGGAAGATCGATCTCTGGTGGCGAGCATCACTGATTCCGCGGTCGAATGGCCTGCTCAATGTACTTGGGAATGCGCCGACGCGGCAACACTACGGCGTGGGGATTTGTCGCGCCTTGCCGGGGTCTCCCGGCTTCGCTAGAACGCGCGCAATTCCGGCAATCGCGGCTTCTCAGCCCACATTAAGGAAACGGCGGTCCCATGGCCTCCTATCAGTACGTCTACGTGATGAAGCAGCTGGGCAAGACCTATCCCGGCGGCAAGCAGGTTTTGAAGGACATTTGGCTGTCGTTCTTTCCGGGCGCGAAGATCGGCGTTATCGGCCTGAACGGCGCGGGTAAGTCGACCTTGCTCAAGATCATGGCGGGGCTCGAGAAGGAGTTCACCGGCGAGGCGTGGGCGGCCGAAGGCGCGCGCGTCGGCTATCTACCGCAAGAGCCGCAGCTCGATACATCGAAGGACGTGATGGGCAACGTGATGATCGCGGTGGCCAAGAAGAAGGCGCTGATCGACCGCTATAATGAGATCGCGGCGAACTACACCGACGAAACCGCGGACGAGATGGCCAAGCTGCAGGACCAGATCGACGCGCAGAATCTCTGGGACTTGGACAGTCAGATTGAGCAAGCGCTCGACGCGTTGCGCTGTCCGCCTGGCGATGCGGATGTTTCGAAGCTCTCCGGCGGCGAGAAGCGGCGCGTGGCGCTGTGCCGTTTGCTGCTGGAGGCGCCGGATCTGTTGCTGCTGGACGAGCCGACGAACCATCTGGACGCGGAGTCGGTGGCGTGGCTCGAGCATCACTTGAAAGAATACAAGGGCACGGTCGTGTTGGTCACGCACGATCGCTACTTCCTCGACAACGTGACGGGATGGATTCTCGAGCTTGATCGGGGGCAGGGGATTCCCTACGAGGGCAACTATTCGCAGTGGTTGGAGCAGAAAGAGAAGCGCATGGCCGTCGAGGCCAAGGGCGAGGAGGCACGGCTCAAGACATTGGTGCGTGAGCGCGAGTGGATCCAGGCCAGCCCCAAGGCGCGGCAGGCGAAATCCAAGGCGCGTATCCGGGCGTACGAGGATTTGCTGGCGCAGGCGAACGCCGTGCGTAGCGGTGAGGCGCAGATCATCATTCCGCCAGGGCCGCGGCTTGGCTCGGCGGTGATCGAAGCGACGGGCTTGAACAAGGCCTATGGCGATCGACTCCTGATCGACGATCTGAACTTCAAGCTGCCGCCGGGCGGCATTGTCGGCGTGATCGGGCCGAACGGCGCCGGCAAGACGACGTTGTTCCGCATGCTGACGGGACAGGAGAAGCCGGATTCGGGCGCACTTAAGGTCGGCGATACGGTCGTAATGGGTTATGTCGATCAGTCGCGCGATACGCTGGACGCGAAGAAAACAGTCTGGGAAGAGATCTCGGGTGGGCTCGACATTTTGGAGTTGGGCAAGCGGCAGATGCAGAGCCGGGCTTATGTGTCTGCCTTCAACTTTCGGGGCTTGGATCAACAGAAGAAGGTTGGGCAGCTGTCGGGCGGTGAGCGCAACCGCGTCCATCTGGCGAAGATGTTGAAGTCGCATTGCAATCTGTTGCTGCTCGACGAGCCGACGAACGATCTCGACGTCGAAACGTTGCGGGCGCTTGAAGATGCGCTGACCGAGTTCGCGGGCTGCGTGATGGTGATCAGCCACGATCGCTGGTTCCTGGACCGCATCGCGACGCATATGCTCGCGTTCGAAGGCGACAGCCACGTGGAATGGTTCGAGGGCAATTATCAGGACTATGAAGCGGATCGGAAGCGCCGCCTCGGCGA
>CAZJOM010000124.1:0-8541 GCA_964547645.1 uncultured Flavobacteriaceae bacterium | reverse complement strand
GGGGCAGGGTTGTTTGCGGCGCCGGCGATTGTCGAGAGCGGGCTCAATAAGATTGAGCCGCATGCGCCTTACAAGGTGAGTGCCGAGGCGCGGGCGTTGCACGCGCGGTTGAACCTTGCGGATTTGCATTCGGACACGTTGCTTTGGGCGCGCGATGTTTTGGCGCGCGGGACGACAGGGCATGTGGATGTGCCGCGGCTACGCGAGGGGCGGTTTGCGCTGCAGGTGTTTTCGGCGGTCACGAAGTCGCCGCAGGGGCAGAACTACAACCGGACGACGGGCGATTCCGATCAGATATCGCTGCTGGTGAAAGTGCAGCTCTGGCCGATGGAGACGTGGGATAGCCTTTTGGAGCGCGCGCTCTATCAGGCGCGAAAGTTGAATGACGCGGCGGCGCGCGATCCGAAAGCGTTGATGGTCGTGCGCTCGCGCGGCGACCTGGCGATGCTGATGGCGCGGCGGTCGAACGGGGAGCCGATTGTGGGTGGCGTGCTTGCGATCGAGGGTGCTCATGCGCTGCAGGGCGATCTCGCCAACTTGAAGAAGTTGAAGGATGCGGGCTATCGCATGATCGGGCTCACGCACTTCTTCGACAATGAGTTGGGTGGGTCGCTGCATGGCGAGAGCAAGGGCGGCTTAACGCCGTTCGGCGTGCAGGCCGTGCATGCCATCGAAGAGGCGGGCTTGATCGTCGATGTGGCGCACGCATCCGAGAAGGTCGTCGACGACGTGCTGCAGATCGCGACACGGCCAATCGTTGTATCGCACACGGGCGTGCGCGGAGCCTGCAACTCACCACGGAATCTAAGCGATGCGCAGATGCGCGCGATCGCTGCGAAGGGCGGGGTGATCGGTATCGGCTATTGGGATGGGGCGGTGTGCGATACGACGCCGGCCGGCGTTGTGAAGTCGCTGCGCTATGCGATCGACCTGGTCGGTGTCGATCATGTGGCGTTGGGATCCGATTATGACGGCACGACGACGGTTCGTTTCGATGCGTCGGAGTCGGCGGCGTTGATCGATGCGATGCTGGCCGCGAAATTCAGCGAGGACGAGATTCGCAAGGTGGCGGGCGAGACGGCGCTGCGCTTCCTCGCGCAGAGCCTGCCGGAATAGCGACGCTTATTCGACGTCTTCTTCTTCGGGCTCAGAGTCGGGTTCGGCCTTTGCCTTGGCTTTGGCCTTTTTCGTTGTGGCCTTCTTGGCGGCCTGCGTCGCGGTCTTTTGCGCTTTGCGGCCGGCGAGTTCGGCTTCGATGGCAGGCAGAAGCATTTCGGCCGAAGCTTTTTGCACCTTCGATCCGGTTTCGAGGAGGCGGCGCGCGTTGTTCAATAGGTTCGTCAGCGCGTCGTCCGCCATTTGCGGAAGGCGATCGCGCAAATCCACAACCACGGGACCGGCGCCCGTGTCTGCACGTGCTGCTTTTGCGGCTTCACTGTTCATAGTGCCACTCCTTGGCAGTGCCGTTGGACGGCGGCGACGAGGGTGACCCGCCGCCGGAGTCCGGCGGGCGCTCTTGTCGAACGCCCGCCAATCGCGCGTTAGGCCGCGCGAAGATTCACCGCTTTCGGCCCGCGGGCGTCGCTTTCGGTGTCGAACGTCACGCGCTGACCTTCGTTGAGGGAGCGCATACCAGCGCGCTCAACGGCTGTGGCGTGGACGAAGATGTCCTTGCCGCCGCCGTCCGGCGAGATGAATCCGAAACCTTTTGTGGTGTTGAAGAATTTGACCGTTCCTGTGGCCGACATGGACTTTTTTCCTTGAAACAAATGAAACCGCCCCAGCGACATGCCGAGGGCGGTGTGAAAAGCGAGACAATCGTCTGAGTTGGGAGCCTGTCGCGTGCTTTCGGGCACGAATTGGGTCCGCACATCATAAGGTGCAGCCGTCACGAACGTGGCTGTACACGTTACGTACCGCTGGCGCAAGCAATTTCGCCAAACACTCACCGTGTGCGGCGCTTTGAGGCGCTTTTCGCGTGTTTAGGCGCTCGCTTCGCGAAACAGCATGATGCAGAGCAACCCTGCGATTCCGGCGGCAGCCCAGCTCATGGCCATCGGCACATGATATTCGCTGATCACGACGTCGAGGCCGTAGTAGATGCGCGCGGCTTGGCCGGCGGCGATGAGGCCGAACATGATCGCGCCGATCGATGTGAATCTTTTTGGCATTGCGGTTTCTTCCCTTTGTTTCACCGCGCATGAGCGATCGTGCGCACACAATCGGGTGCACGCTGGCAAGCGCAATTTGTCGGTGGTTTGTCGGGCCTTTGGGCCCCGCTCCGTGGCGTACAAGCTGTAACAGGTTGAACGCCGCTTCGCCAGGGCGCGCCGCAATGGCGTAAACGCCCTAGTTTTCGCGCTACTGAAGCCGGCGCTTGCGATATAGTGCGGCGCGCAACGAGGGTGCTTCGTGGATGAGGCGAGCAAGCGGTTTAGGCGCGTTGGTCTTCCTGCTGTTTGTTGTCGCGACACCGCTGCGCGCGGACGATCCATCACTGGTGCTGAGCCAGACGAAGCTCGCCGTCGGTGGGGCTAAGCTCGACGAACTCAAAGCGATGCGGACCACGTTTCGTTTGCGGCAGTCGGGGCTAGAAGGGTCCGGAACGACGCTGACGGACATCGTGGGCGGGCGGACAGTGACGCGATTCACGCTGGGACCGATGACGGGCGCGGAGGGTCACGACGGCAAGCGCTTTTGGATTCAAGATAGCGCCGGCATCGTGACGGTGCCGGAGGGCGCGGACCGGCGGGCGCAGAACGTGTCGGCGCAATTCCGGCAATCGCTCGCGCATTGGTTTCCCAGGCGCTCCGTTGCGGCACCGATCAACTTTCGTCTGCAATTGTTTCAGTCGCGCGTGAAGGAGGCGTTGGAGATTGCGCCTCAGGGCGGCTTGGCGTTCGAGCTTTGGTTCGACGCGCAGACGAAGCTGCTGGACCGGGCGATCGAGGTCGGCGCCACCGAGACGCGCACCACCATCTATCAGGACTATCGGCCGTTCCAAGGCCTGGTCATCCCCTATCGGATTTTGACATCGAATGCGGCGGCGGTGTTCGGGGCCGAGCGGACCGTCACGAAGGTCGAGCTGAACCCTGCCGTTGCCGACGCGGACTTTGCGATTCCCGCGCCGCCGAAGCCGGACTACGCGTTCGGGGGCGGCAAGCGCGAGGTGGTGCTGCCGTTTCGCTTCGTGAACAATCATGTCTATGCCGATGTGAGGTTGAACGGTCGCGTGTTCTCGCTGCTGATCGATACGGGCGCCGCGAACGTGATCACGCCCGACGTGGCGCGTGCGTTGCGATTGCGCAGCGTGGGCGATGCGCGCGTGTGGGGTGCGGGCGAGAGCAGCGAGCGGGCGGAATTCACGCGGGTCGCGAGCGTCGCGCTTGGCAATGTGCGGTTGCGCGATCAGTTGTTCGCGGTCGTTCCGCTGGAGAAATTGAACGACGTCGAAGGCGTGCCGTTTCACGGGATGATCGGTTACGAGCTCTTCAAACGTTTCGTGGTGCGGATCGACTATGAGGCGCGGCAGCTAACGCTCACGGATCCTTCGATCTGGAATGCGCAGGCGGCGGGCGTCGCAGTGCCGTTCGTGTTCAACGGCACGGTGCCCGAAATCGAAGGCGACATCGACGGCGTGCCGGCGGCGTTCGACATCGATACGGGATCGCGCGCGTCGGTCGGACTGAATTCGCCGTTCGTGCAGCGGCATGCGTTGCGCGCGCGCTTCGTGCCGAACGTGGAGGCAGTGACGGGGTGGGGGGTCGGTGGACCGACGCGGGCGAGTGTCGCGCGCGTGAAGCGGTTGCGTCTGGGTTCGATTGCGATCAACGACGTCGTCGTCGACATGTCGCGGCACACGCAAGGTGTGATGTCGCACGGCGCGCCGGCGGGTAGCGTGGGCAGCGGTTTGTTGAAGCGCTTCGCGATCACGTTCGACTATGCGGGTCAGCGCGTCTTCTTTCAGCCGCATGGCGGGACGGCCACGCGCGACGGCTTCGACCGGTCGGGGCTTTGGATCAACCGCGGCGGCGGCGGCTTTCGGATCGACGGGGTGGTCGCGCAATCGCCGGCGGGCGAGGCGGGGCTGAAGGACGGGGATGTGATTACGGCCGTGGACGGGAAGCCCTCGTCGGCGATGGCGCTCAGCGAACTGCGCGATCGGATGCGCGACGCGCCGACGGGGACGGTGATCGCATTGACCGTGCGGAGCGGCGGGACGGCGCGTTCGGTGACCCTGCGGCTACGCGATTTGATTTAGCGCCCGCGCCTTTCCTGTGGAAACGGTAGCGCCTTCCCTGGGGTTGCAACCTGATCGTAACCCTCGAATGCTAGGGTTGACGACCGATTAACGCCTAGCGCGGTCCAGAGCGCCCTCAATGACATCATCTCAGCCGAGCGCCAAAGCCGTGACCCAGCGCTTCTTTCGGGATAGGTACGTAGCCGCCGTTTTGCTTGCGACGGCCGTTTGCGCGCTGTCGCTCTACTGCATATTTTTAACCCGGTTCGATCCGGTCGTTGCCTTCGTTTGGTTGCCGAATGCCGTCTTGGCGGCGGTGCTTATGCGGGCCGACCCGCGCGATCTACGCCTCTACAGTGTTGCGGCATTCATCGGTTTTATGGCCGCGAACATCGCGACGGCGCCGGTTGCGTTCAGCGTCGGCTTGAGCGTGATCAATACGCTTGAGGCGCTGGCGGCCGCGTTGCTGTTGCGGCGGTACGACTTCGTGATCGGCGGAACGATTAGCCCAGCGCGTGCGATCTTGCTGTTGCTGATCTTTGTCGCGGTCTCCTGTTTGGGTGGTCTTTCGGCCGCGATTTTCCTCTATGCCATCAGCGGTGCGCCCGCGCTGCACAATTTCGTCAACTGGGTCGTGGGCGACACGATCGGCGCGGTCACGTTGCTTTTGCCGATCCTCACGGCGCAGCGCCGCGATTTCGACGTGCTGTTTCAGCCCCGGCAGTTAGCGGCCATGTGCGCCATCGTGATCGTTGCCGTGGCCTTTGGCGCGATTGTCGCGACGTACGATGCCTTTCCGATGATCCTCGTCACGGTACCGATGGTCGCAATGTGCTGGCGGTATGGTCCCGCGGTCGGCGGGCTGATGGTCAACATCGCGGGTCACCTCGGATTTCTTTTGCTCGTAAGCGGTGAAATTCAGGTACGCAACGGCGCCGCTGTCGATCCGCGTGAGGTTGCCTTTGCGGCCTGCGTCGCCGTCTTTTTTGCGGTGTCGGCAGGGTTGACCGCCAGGCGGCTTGAGGAAAAGCAATCTCGAGTGACCGAACGAGCGATGCGGCTGCACGAGGCGGAGCGTCGATTGAGCTTCGCGCTGGACGGCGCCGGCGCGGTTGTGTGGGAATGGTCAAAATCAACGAACGCTTTTTTCGTGCATGGCGAATTGGCGCGTTGGTTCGAAGGTTTGAACACGAACAACGCGACCTTCGACGAGTTGCTGGAAAAGATTCACGCGGGTGACGTGACGCGGTTTCTGGAGGATTGGCAGCAACTTGAGCTGAACGGTACGCCGGTCACGGGGGAGTATCGGCTCAACATCCTGACCGGCGGAACGGGCTGGTTTTCGCTGAGCATCTTCCCGACCTACGATGGCCGCGGCGTCTGGGATGGCGTCATCGGCCTATTGATGGACGTCAGCGAGCGCCGCACGGCGGCCGACACTCTCGATCGCGAACGGCAACGGTTCATGGACTTTGCCGCAACGGCGTCGGACGTGTTTTTCGAAACGGACGAGAACCGAATGGTGACCGGCATTGCCGCCGGCGCGGATCGGTCCGATCGTTGGAACGCGTTGGTCGGGCGCTGGTTGGGCGAATTCGACGTGCACGAGCGGCACGCGGCCGAGGCGTCGCTGGCGCTTGAGGCTATCGAGGAAGGGCGCAACTTTCGCAGCTATGTCATTCAATTGAGCCCGCCCGAAGCCGGGCAACAATATGCGCGGCTGAACGGCCGGTCGATGCATGACGAGCACGGCCGCTTTCTGGGATATCGCGGGACGCTTTCGGATATCACCGAAGGGATGGTCCGCACGTTGGGCGCGGCTCAGTCGGAGAAACTGCTGTCGCTGGGCACGATGGCGGCGGGCCTGGCGCACGAATTCAACAATTTGCTCTCGGTCGTTTTGGGGCACGCCGATTTGCTGCGCCGTGGGATCGAGCGCGACGAGATCGATCCGGATCACGTCGCGCAAATCACCGATGCGGCGCGTCGTGGCGCAGTCTTGAGCAAGGGGTTGCTGTCGTTCGGGCGCAAGGGCACCGCCGGCCGCCCGGAGATCTTGGATGCGCGGCAAGCCGTGGCGGATCTCGCACTGCTGCTGAGGCCCATACTGGGAGCCCAGTATCATTTGCTGCTGGAAATTGCCGGCCCGCCGGCCTTTATCAACGTCAGCCGCGATTTGCTTGTGCAGTCGATTATGAATTTGGTGGTCAACGCCCGCGACGCCATGCCCGGCGGTGGTCCGATCCGTGTTCAAGTCGACCTGGTTGGCGCGGCAGACAAGCAAGACGTCGAAATTCGTGTCATCGACCGGGGCACGGGGATCGACGAGGCGACGCAGGCGAGAATTTTCGAACCATTCTACACGACGAAGAGTGTGGGCAGAGGGACGGGGCTGGGACTGCCGATCGTCCATGGGTTTGCGACCGAGAGCGGGGGGCACGTGACGGTTCGCTCAACGGTGGGCGAAGGTTCGGCCTTTACGATTTCGCTGCCCTTCGTCGCGCCGCAGACGGCGGTCCAAGGTACTGTTCGCCAAGACTTCAAAGGCTTGCGGGCGCTTGTCGTCGATGACGAACGTCCCCTGGTCAAGACCCATACGGCGATCCTGGAAGAGCTGGGCTTCCAGGTGGCCGGCTTCGACAACGCCAACGACATGCTGGCCGCACTTGACGATGCAGAAGAGCCGTTCGACCTGCTTGTATCCGACGTGCTGATGCCGGAGTTGGATGGCATTCGCGGCGCGGAGCTCGCGTTGGCTTTGTGTCCGGAACTGCGGGTATTGTTTGTCACCGGACAGCCGGAGCGTATCGGTCATGACACCGGCGTCATGCCGGCCGGGTCGAAGGTGTTGGTCAAGCCATTCGAACGGGCGGATCTGGTGCGAGTGCTGACGGAGCTTTTGCCGCCAAGCCGAAGCGTTGCCGCTTAGCGCACAGCGCGACATGCGTACGCCGGTTTTTTTCCGACGCTGCGCCCGCTAATTTGAAATACCGCAAAATAAATGAGGTCAAATCTCCGGGGCCGAGCGCGCGCGCTTCGCATCGGTCAACGATCGCGAAGCTTGTACATTCCTGACTTGTGACACGTTATTTCCACAAATCTGTATTGTTGTTTCATTGCGCTTGACGTTGACGCTAACGTCCAGGCTGATGATACTCTCAGTCCTCACTGATCATTTTTTCAAAGAACGCCAAACGATTTCGTTGCTTATTGAAATACCTCTGCTATGAGGTCGTATGATTGTTTCGCCTCTGCCAAACGTGACAGGGCTGGCCGCGTATCCCGAGATACAAGATAGACGATCAGAGGGTCCAATAATGGCGGAATGGCATCCAGAGCAGCTCGGTGTTCTGGTCGTGGACGATCAAGTCGCGGCCCGAAGCATGCTCAAGAAGATGCTGAAGGAGCTGCGGATCAATCAAGTGTTCGAGGCTGCAAACGGCCGCGATGCGCTGAGACTTTTGGACAGCGCGCCGGAGATGATTCACCTCATCATCTGCGATTGGAATATGCCGAGCATGACGGGGATTGAGCTGCTCCGTCAGGTGCGCTCCGTGGGAATCGAGGTGCCGTTCTTGATGATCACTGGGCGCGCCGACAAGGAGTCGGTGATCGTGGCCAAAGATGCCGGCGTCAGCGCCTATATCTCCAAACCGTATTCGCAGGTGCAGCTTGAGGCGAAGCTTCGCAGCGTTATCGCGCGCTGGAGCGGCGACTAGGCGGCGAAAGCGGCTTGCGTGCCGCTTGCGATGAGGCGTCGGCCGCGGATTGGCATCAACAGGACGAGAAAATAATGTTGCGTGTAAACGCGCGTAAGGAGGCGCCGCGTAAAAGGGTGTAGGGCGTCGCGCGAAATTTTTTGTCGCGGCTGCCGGATTTGCCAGTGCGAACCGGCGCTGCAACCTTCCATTTTCGCAACAGTAACCAGATTCGATTGAGGGGCATCGCATGGCTGACTGGCACCCGGAGCAGGTGGGCGTGTTGATCGTTGACGATCAGTCGTCAGCGCGCAGCATGGTCAAGAAGATGCTGAAGGAGCTCAAAATTCAGCAGGTCTTCGATGCGGCGAACGGGCGGGATGCGTTGCGCTTGCTCGATAGCGCGCCGGAGATGGTCCAGTTGATTATTTGCGATTGGAACATGCCCCACATGAACGGAATGGAGCTTCTGCGCCAGGTTCGCTCGGTGGGGTTCGACGTGCCGTTTGTCATGTTGACGGGCCGCGCGGATAAGGACTCAGTCATAGAGGCAAAAGACGCCGGGGTGGATGCCTATATCGCGAAGCCGTTTTCGCAAGTTCA
>CAZJOM010000123.1:6485-8569 GCA_964547645.1 uncultured Flavobacteriaceae bacterium | reverse complement strand
GCCCGCGCCCGCGTGACGGCTTGCAATCCAATATCATTATAAGGAATATGGAACGATAAGGTTTCCGAGCGAAAAGGCATCAGATGGCCAGTCCGGCGAAAGCGTCCACCAGCAATGCCGCCCGCCGTTTCGACGTCCTGATCGTCGGGGCCGGATTTGCCGGTATGTACATGCTGTACCGGGCGCGGCAGATGGGATTGTCCGCACGTGCCTTGGAGACAGGCGCCGGAGTCGGTGGCACCTGGTACTGGAACCGCTACCCCGGCGCGCGCTGCGATGTGGAAAGCATGGAGTACTCCTATCAATTTTCGGAGGAGCTTCAGCAGGAGTGGACCTGGAGCGAGCGTTACTCGTCTCAACCGGAAATCTTGCGATATGCCAATCATGTGGCGGACCGGTTCGGCCTTCGCCCGGACATTCAATTCAATTCGCGGGTGGAAGCCGCTACCTTCGACGAGGCTTCCGGAAGGTGGATCGTCGCCACCGATGGCGGCGAAACATTCGAGGCAACGTACTGCGTGATGGCGACGGGCTGCCTTTCAGCCGCCAACACGCCGGACATCAAGGGCCTCGACGAATTCAAGGGCGACACCTACCACACCGGCCGCTGGCCCCACGAAGGCGTCAACTTCGCGGGTAAACGCGTTGGCGTCATCGGCACGGGGTCGTCGGCAATCCAATCGATTCCATACATCGCCGAAGCCGCAGCCCGGCTTTATGTGTTTCAGCGTACGCCGAATTACTCGGTGCCGGCGCAGAATCGGCCGCTGGACCCCGCTGTCCGCGACCGCGTGAAAGCAAACTATGGCGAGCTGCGAGCCGAAGCGAAGCGGCGGAGATCTGGCATTCTATTTCCGGAAACGAACCTTTGCGCACTCGCGGTGCCGCCGGAGGACCGCCGGCGGCGATACGAGGAATACTGGGAGAAGGGCGGCCTTGCTTTCCTCAGTGCCTTCGTCGATCTGCTTGTCGACAAACACGCCAACGATACGGCCGCGGAATTCGTGCGCGAGAAGATCGCGGCCATCGTCAAAGACCCCGAGACCGCCAAGGCGCTGTCGCTGGACTCGGTTGTCGGCTGCAAACGGCTGTGCGCCGACAGCGGCTTCTTCGAAACCTTCAACAGGCCGAACGTCACCCTTGTCGACATTCGTGCGAGCGGAATTGAGAAGATCACGCGAACCGGCGTGATGGCGAATGGCAAGGCCTTCGAACTCGACGCCATCGTATTCGCCACCGGCTTCGACGCCATGACCGGCGCATTGAACCGGATCGCAATCAAGGGGCCCGGCGGTCGAACGCTGAAGGACAAATGGTCGGCGGGTCCGCGCGCCTATCTCGGCGTCGCGACGGCGGGCTTCCCCAACCTCTTTCTTGTCACCGGACCCGGCAGTCCTTCGGTCTTGGCCAATATGGTCCCCGCCATCGAGCAGCACGTGGACTGGATCGCCGGTTGCATCGATCACGCGCGAAAGATCGGTGTATCGCGCATCGAAGCCGAAGCGAAGGCCGAAGACGATTGGGTTGCGCACGTCAACGAAGTGGCGGACACGACGCTCTATCCCAGCTGCAATTCCTGGTATGTGGGCGCTAATGTGCCAGGCAAACCGCGTGTCTTCATGCCTTATCTCGGCTTCGACACTTACATCGCAAAGTGCGAGCACGTGGTCGCCAATAATTACGAAGGGTTTCGCCTAGAAGCGGCGCGCATAGGTTGAATCCCGGATCATGGCATGCGGGTGATTATCGACCGTCGCTACGCCAGTTCAAGCGCCCTGCTGCCCAATTGATTGGTGATACCGAATGATCCGCCGCATTCTGAAGCTAATGACACAAAGCTCCGCCGCATCGTTGCGGTGATGAACTCCAATCCCGGCCTTACTGTGCTCCCCGCCCATGACGGAGAGGCCCAAGACCTGATCGGCTACTTCCCCCATTTGCAGCAGTGAAGTCGACATTCCGCCTTCTCGAATTCTCGACTACCGGCAAACGCCGGCGAACGGGTGGCGGCCGTCTCGACGCTTAGCCAGGAATGCGAACCGGAAGGCTGGTGAAACCGCGCACCAAGTTCGAATGAGTCCGCA
>CAZJOM010000123.1:3672-6385 GCA_964547645.1 uncultured Flavobacteriaceae bacterium | reverse complement strand
GGAATGCGAACCGGAAGGCTGGTGAAACCGCGCACCAAGTTCGAATGAGTCCGCACCGGCTCGCCCACGACTTCGATCATCGTTCTAGGCCAGCGCTTCAGGATTTCCTCCCAAAGAACGCGCAACTGCATTTCGGCGAGCCGGTTGCCGACGCAGCGGTGAATGCCGAAACCGAACGACAGATGCTGGCGTGGGCGGACACGATCGATGATGAACGACATCGGGTTTTCGATCGCCTCTTCGTCGCGATTGCCTGAAATGTACCACATCACAACCTTGTCGCCCTTCTTGATCCGCTTGCCGCGAAGTTCCGCGTCGGCGACGGCAGTGCGGCGCATGTGCGGCAGCGGCGTCTGCCAGCGGATGATCTCCGGCACCATGCTGTCGACGAGCGCCGGGTTGTCTTGAAGCTTGCGGTACTGATCCGGATTCTGGTTCAGCGCCAACAGTCCACCGGAGATCGAATTGCGCGTGGTGTCGTTGCCGCCGACGATCAGCAGAAGCAGGTTTCCCAGATACTCCATCTGCCCCATGTTGCGCGTCGCCTCGCCGTGCGCGAGCATCGAGATCAGATCGTTGCCGGGCTCCCGCGCGTTCACGCGTTGGTTCCACAGGTCGGTGAAATAGGCGGCGCAGCCAAGCAATTCCCCGCGGCGATGCGCTATTTCGTCCGGGTCTTGTTTGTTGACGCCCGATGTCGCCAAGTCGGACCAATAGGTCAGTTTGCGCCGGTCATCCCACGGGAAGTCGAACAGCGTCGCCAGCATCTGCGTCGTCAATTCGATCGACACGCGGTCAACCCAATCGAACGTCTCGCCCACGGGCAATGAATCGAGGATACGCCCCGCGCGCTCGCGAATGAGCAACTCGAGCTTTGCCAGGTTGCCCGGCGCCACAATGGGGCTCACCACCTTGCGCTGCGCATCGTGCTTGGGCGGGTCCATCATGATGAACATCGGCAGCATGAAGTCCCGCTGCTGATCTTGCAGTGCAATGCCGCCAAGCGTCGCTTCAGATGAGTAGACCTGATGGTTGGTGTCCACGCTCATAATGTCGTGATACTTGGTCACCGACCAATACGGTCCGTACGGGCTTTCAGCGCAATAGTGAACCGGATCCTCGCGGCGCAATCTTTCGAAATAGGGAAAGATCGCATCCGTTCGGAACAGCGACGGCCGGCTTACGTCGATTTGATCGAGCGGAAGCGAATAGACATCGGGCACCTTGGTGTGCGCGGCGCTTGCCTGTTTCATGCCTGACACCGTTCGCCGCCTTCCCGATTACTCGGCCGCCAACACGCCTCTCGCCAATCTCATTTCTCCGCCGTTGATCGCTTTGAGGTACTTGATTCCCTCTTCGGCGATCGCGTCGCCGGGCATCGAGTCACCCTCGGCGTGAAGCGCCGCCATGTCGACGAACGCGGCATAGCTTGGCGCCGTGCGCTGCGTGATGATGCCGGCCTTGAGCAGCGTTTTGATCAAGGTGCGGAAGATGTTCGCGCTCTCTTGGAGCTGCTTGCGGCGGTACTCGTCGGTCATCGCCTCCATCAAGGCCGCCTGCGCCCATTGAAAATCGATACCCAGGGCGTCGTAAATGTATTTCTTCTGCGACGCCGCCATGCCGTTTTGCAGCAGCGTCATGAAAACCTGCAACGCCCAATCCTCGACCTTATCGCGCTCTTCCACCGACAGTTTGGGCACCGTCCGGTCGGCCCAAATCTTGCCGAATTTATGGTGAAACGCCTCGTCGGTCATCGTCAACTGCATCAGCTTGCGCAGCAGCGGATCGCTGGTGTCGTTGTACATGGTGGCAAAAATTCCCATCGCCAAACCTTCGAGAATCATTTGCATCCCGACAAGCTTTTTCCAAACTTGATCCGTACCCACCATTTCGACCAAGAGATCGGTGAAGACCTTGCCGGCCGGCACGGGCTTGCCCCAACGCGCCTTTATGTACCTTGAAAACCCGTGCACATGGCGCGCTTCTTCACGCGTTTGATTGGCGGCATATTCCTGCGCGCCCGGGTCTCGCAAGATGTGACACAGGCTGGCGGATAGATTCAGCGCGCCCTGCTCGCCGTGTAGAATATTCGACAGCGTGAAATGCACGTTGGCGTTCAGCAACCGAATCTTCTGCTTGGTGTCGAGCTTGTCGACGATGGCGGAAGAGAAATCGGGAACGAATTTCTCGGGCATGAGATAGTCGTTCTCGAGGTCGAATGGCTGCGAGAAATCGATGTATTTCGTGTCCAGCGGATCCCAGAAATGGTCGTGCGTCGCCGAGATGATCTTGTCGAACGCGGTCGACCTCTGGCCGTAGCGGTCGGCCTCCATCATGGCAGGAAAATCGTCCGGCTTGACCGCATCGTAGGCGGGATCGACCGTTTTCGCTTCTTGCCAGGAAACCGTTGTTGCCATGATTTCTCTCCATCAACTTGGGCGGGAACGGCGGAGGATCCTCCGTTGATATCATTATAATGATTTCTGGAGCCAGGGAAAGCCCCGTTTGGGGTCGAAATCCCTACCGGCAAAGCGGGTAGCTCCTTTGGAGACGTCAGATTACTTCCACGCCGATTCGACCACGGCACTTGTGAAACACTCCGGTCGGCATCGGAGACCTTGCCGCTGAGGCCGTCAGTGCTGTCCGGCAGGAAGCCTTAGCACCAAGCCGTCAAGTTCTTTGGACAGTTTTATCTGGCAGGCCAGCCGGCTGG
>CAZJOM010000123.1:0-3572 GCA_964547645.1 uncultured Flavobacteriaceae bacterium | reverse complement strand
TTAGGACGGTCGTCGAACCGCCCGCTCAGTGCGCGTGCAATTTCACCGGAAGCCGTGTGAACCCGTGGATGAAATTCGACAGCGTGCGCACCGGCTCGCCGACCACTTCCACCTTGCGGTAGCGCTTGACAATCTCTTCCCAGATAATGCGCAGCTGCATCTCCGCCAGACGGTTGCCCACGCAGCGGTGGATGCCGAAGCCGAACGACAGATGATGCCGCGGCGTCGCCCGGTCGATGATGAAGTCCTCGGGGCGATCGATCACTTCCTCGTCGCGGTTGCCCGACAAATACCACATCACAACCTTGTCGCCCGCCTTGATCTTCTTGCCGCCGATTTCAGCGCCGGCCAAGGCGGTACGGCGCATGTGCGTCAACGGCGTCTGCCAACGGATGATCTCCGGCACCATTTTCGGAATGAGCGACGGATCGGCCATCAGCTTGCGATACTGATCCGGATATCGATTGAGCGCGATCACGCCGCCGCTGATCGAACTGCGCGTCGTGTCGTTGCCGCCCACGATCAGCAGCATCAGATTTCCGAGAAATTCCTGGAACGGCATGTTCCGCGTCGCTGGCGAATGCGCCAGCATGGACACCAGATCGGCCTTGGGCGCCTCGTTGACGCGCCTGTCCCACAGCACCTTGAAATACTGCGCGCATTCCAGAAGCTCGGCCTTCCACTGATCCCAAGACGAAATGATGCCCGTGGCCGGCGTCGCGGTTGCGACATCCGACCAGCGCGTTAGCTTGCGCCGGTCCTCCCATGGAAAGTCAAACAGCGTGGCCAAGGTCATCGTCGTGAGCTCAATGGAGACGAGATCAACCCAATCGATCTCTTCGCCGACGGGAAGGGAATCGAGGATCAATCCGGCGCGTTCGCGAATGACGGGCTCAAGGAGCGCCAGATTGGGAGGGGCGACGATCGGGCTGACGACCTTGCGCTGCTCGTCGTGTTTGGGCGGATCCATGGCAATGAACATCGGGAGTTCGAAATCCTGCGTTTCGACCCGGTTGTTGATGTTGTCGATAACGACACCGCCCAACTTCGACTCGGACGAAAACGTCTGATGGTCGACCTCGACCCTGACGATGTCGTTGAATTTCGTCACCGACCAATAGGGTCCGTGCAGGCTTTCGGCGCAGTAATGGACCGGATCCTCGCGTCGCAACCGGGTGAAATAGGGGCCGATCGTGTCCTGCTCGTAGAGTCGCGGAACGCTGACGTCGATCCGGTCCAGGGGAATGGCGTTGACGTCGGCTTGATCTTGCCGTTCGGCGACCATTGCATTGCTCATGGAATCTCTCCCGTTTCGAAGTTGTTTATTCGGCGGCGATATTCACGGCGCGATCGGTGCCGCCGATCGTTCCGCGCGTCGGATGCGCTTTCAGCCGCGGCAGCACCTTGGCCGCGAACAACTGCATGTTCTGCTTGGCCAACGCCTGCGGCATGCCGCCATAGCTGAAAATAGTAATCACACCGGCCGCATTGATGCGCCGTTGGTTTTCCACGACCTGCTCTAAGACTTGATTGGGCGTGCCCCAGACCTGGAGCTTCGCCAGAAAATCGACGAACGAGTCGACGCCGTGCTTCTCGATGTTCTTGGCCAGCGCCCCGTAATATTCGTAGCCCTTGATGTCGGCGAGCCCCTTGTTGTGAAACTCGTAGTGGTTGAGCGCCGAGCGGCTGTAGCCGCGAATATATTTCTCGTACATCTCGCGCGCCGTCGCTTCGTCTTCGTGACAGGCGATGAAACTGGCGATGATGGGATCGGGCGCTTCGGTGTTGTTGATCTCGCGGTAGATGTCGCGATAGGCATCGACCTCGGCCACCGTGGTCTCCCACGGCTTTTGCGCGATGATGAGAAGCCCGATGCCGAGCTTGGCCATGATGCGCGCCGATTCCGGCGACACCGCCGCCGCATAGGTGCGCCCGCGGAAACTCTGAAACGGAAACGGCCGCGTCGCCGTGCGCGGTTGTTTATAGAACTTGCCGTCGGCTTCGATGTAACCGCTCTCCAGCGCATTCAAGATCGCTTGCGCGTGCTCGACGAAGCGCTCGCGCGACTCGCCCATGTTGAGCCGAAAGCCGTTGAATTCGATCCGCCCCAACCCGCGCCCGACGCCCAAAATGGTGCGCCCGTTCGACACGTGATCGAGCACCAGCACTTCTTCCGTCAGGCGCACCGGATCGTGCCACGGCAGAACCATCACCATCGAACCCAGCCGCACGGTCTTGGTGCGCCCCGCCATGAAGGTCAGAAACTGAGCCACGTTCGGGCACATCGTATAGTTGTCGAAGTGATGTTCCGCCGCCCAGATGGAATCGAATCCCAGCGGCTCGGCCATGTCGGCCATCGCCACTTCGTGCGCATAGACCTCGCGGTCGGTATACCCGCCCGAGAGATTCTGAAAAAACGTGCTCATGCCGACATGCATGGACTTAATCCTTCGCGGGAAAATATGGACCGTGTCTCAACCACCGGGCCCGATCGCCTCGTTGACCGTCCGGTGGAAGTGCGCCAGCGCCGGTTCGTGCCGGCCGTAGGTGATGAACTCCTGCGCGCCCGAATGAAAATCGCGCTGGATGTCGGCGGCCAAGGGAAAATCTTCCTTCTGCACCGTGTCCATCAACAGCTGCATATTGCGGTCCCAGTAGGCGCGCGCCTTGTCGGTCGTGGCGGGCTCGGGCGTATAGAGCGAGACGTGCATCTTGGAATCGTCCACCCCCTCCCCCGGATAGACGCGCCAGGTCTCCAGGTGATCGCCCTGCATGATGAAAACCGTGTTGGGAAACAGCACATAGACCAGCGCCGAATGACGCACGAGATCCCACTCCGCCTCGGGCTTGTCGCGCATCGACGCGATCGTGCGCCGCGCGCCGATCATGCGCAGATTGCGCCCCATCGCATCGAACGTCGCCAAATTGGAATGCAGGATCGGCGCGATCGTATTCTTGTGCAGCACGCTCAAGTGATAGGTCTCTAAAAACGTATCGATCACGAGCTTCCAGTTTAGCGGCGCCTTCAGCACCCGCGTCTCGTAGTGGCTGTATTTTTCCAAGCCGAACGCCACCAGATCGCCGCCCATCGCGTCGAGATGCCGGTCGATGTCGATTTCGGCCGACGGTGTGGGCGCCACCCAAACCATGCCGTGTTTCTCCATGACCGGCAGCCGGCGTAACCCGTGCGTTGCCTTGTCGATGCCGGAGAATCCCTGCTCATAGGGAATCGCGCGCAGCGATCCGTTCCGGTCGTAAGTCCAGCCGTGATAGGGGCAGCTGAACGACGCCTTGCCGGCGCCGCAGCCTTGCGCCACGCGCGCGCCGCGATGACGGCAAACATTGACGAAGGCATTCACCCGCCCGTCGTCGTCGCGTACCGCCAAAATCGGCACGCCGGAAAAATCGTCGGTCACATAGTCGCCCGGCCGCGCCAACTCGCAACTCAAGCCGAGCAGCAACGGATATTGCCGGAACAAAACCTCCCGCTCGCGCGCCGCTTGCCGCACGCAGGTGTAATCGCTCACCGGATTGCGATAGACGCTCTCGCCCACCGCCGTGGTGCCGTCGTC
>CAZJOM010000122.1:0-8627 GCA_964547645.1 uncultured Flavobacteriaceae bacterium | reverse complement strand
CGTTGCGGAGCCGGAGGCGTATCCGCAATCGCGCGAAGTGCTGCGCGTCATGATGATTCCATTCCGGTAGCGGGTTGCTTGAGGCGCTGTGGCTGTGTTGAGTCAGCCTCACCACCAAGACACCAAGAAGCACCAAGGTTCACTAAGTTTGTCCTTGTTCGGCGCGTAGCGCCTGTCGGACTCTGATAGCGCGCTGACGCGCGCGAAGAAACTACTTAGTGAGTCTTGGTGCTTCTTGGTGTCTTGGTGGTGAAAAACTGAATCGCCACCGCTTCCAACCGTGACGGTGGGCTCGTTGAGCTTCGCTTAGACGAAGATTTTGTAAGCGACCGTTTCGCCGTCCGGTCGCTTCAAGGCGAACTCGGCGCCTTTGTCGTGTTCGTCGACGAGGGCTTCGAGGAGGCGTAGCGCGTTGCGGATGACTTCGGCGTAGGAGGCGGCTTCGGTTTTGTCTTTCAGGCGCTGGAGACGTTCCATCGCTTGCGGCGGCAGTTCGAGTTGCACACGGGTGGTCGTGCGCTCGCCGGCTTCGGGCGGCATGCGATGGCCGAAGCCGTGTCCGTGGCGATGACGCATCACGTGTTCTCCTTCGGCGGCTCGGTCGTGCCGGTGGGTTTGTTCTGTTCTGCCTGGTGCTTGCGATAGGCCTCGCGATAGTGCGCCCAGCGGCGGCGGCGATAAGCGGCGGCGGCGATGCCGACACCGCCGACGACGCCGAGCGTTGCGAGCGGGTAGAGGATCGCCGCGGTGACCGATGCGGCGGCTGCGGGCAAGATCAGGAGGGCTGCGCCGGGACCGCCGTGATGGCGGCGGCGCCAATGGCCGTGATGGTGCATGCGGTGGGCGCGGTACGCCGCGCAGGAATGTTCGGTGTCTTGCTTTGGGGCGTCGTCGAGCGGGAAGTCGTCACCGACGCCGACGTTGAGTTTGCTCATGTCGTGGCTCCGTGTTGATGGGGCGACGACACATGTAAGTAGGTGACGCTCAGAATTCAATCATATAATCATCAAAATATCATCATAACCTAAAGCACTGAAATTGCAGGTCTAATTCCCTTTGAAGGTGGGTTTTCGCTTCTCGAAGAAGGCAGAGACGGCCTCGCGAAAATCTTCGGTGTGAGCGGCGAGCAGCCATTGGTCGGCGTCCATGTGCATGATCGCTTGGTCGAGCGCGCCGGCGACACGGTTGATCGAGCGCTTGATCATTTGGACCGCGATCGGCGGAAGCGCGGCATATTCCTCCGCCATCGCGCGGGCGGCGTCGTCGAGGTTTTCGCGTGGGGTCACTTCGTCGAAGAAGCCCCAGTTCAGAAGCGTCGGTGCGTCGAAGAACTTGCCGGACATGATCATGCGTTTGGCGCGCGCGGGGCCGATCAGGTGGACGCAGACGGGGACGGCATTCCACATCAGGTTGATGCCGATCTTGACCTCGCCGTAGCCGACGCGGGCGTCGTTCGCGCCGATGCGGAAGTCGCAGGCGGTCGGGATGCAGGCGCCGCCGCCGGTCGCGATTCCTTGCACGGCGCAGATCGTTGGCTGATGAATTTCCTGCAGCGCCCGCATCATTTGGCCGCCGAGTTCCAGGCCGCGGCGGCGCATGAGAATCGACTGCGTATCGCCTTGAAAGCGGTTCTGGGTGAGGTCGGCACCGATCGAGAAGTCGCGGCCTTCGGCGCGGACGATGATGGCGCGGGTCTTCTCGTCCTTGGCGAAGGCTTTGGCGATGCCTTCGATATCTTCCATCATCTCGTTGGTGATGGCGTTGCGCTTCTCGGGGCGGTTGATGGTGACGGTGGCGATGTGACCGTCGCGGGCAACGTCGATGAGGCCGGTGGGCATGGGCGGTTTCCTTTGCGGCATGCAGCTTCGAACGGGTGGCGTTGACAGGTCAAGCGGCGGGGGTCACGCTCGGCGAACCTTTGAGAGGCGCGCCCCATGTTCAAAAAACCGATCTCCGCCGACTCGCATATCACCGAGCCGCCGAATTGCTATGTCGACTATATCGAGGCGAAGTATCGTGAGCGGGCGCCGAAGATGAAGCGGCTCGACCGCGTGGGCGATGCGTTCGTGATCGACGGGATGAGCCAGCCGGTGCCGATGGGGCTGGTGGCGGCGGCGGGCAAGGACCCTGCACAGATTACGACGGACGGCGTGGCGTTCGCAGATCTTTGGCGCAGCGGGTGGGACTCGAAGTTTCGTGTCGCGGATCAAGAGAAGGACGGCGTCGCGGCGGAACTCATCTATCCGACGGTCGGGATGCTGATCTGCAATCACCCGGACTTCGACTACAAGAAGGCGTGCTTCGAAGCTTATAACCGGTGGCTGCAGGAATACTGCGCGGTGGCGCCGGAGCGTTTGTTCGGCATGGCGCAGGTTTCGATGCGCACGCCGGCGGACGGCGTGGCGGAGCTGAAGGCTGCGCATGCGATGGGGTTTAAGGGCATTATGATGCCGGGCGATCCTGCGGTCGAAGACTACGACAGCCCGGTCTACGATCCGGTGTGGGCGACGGCGGTCGAGCTTGGACTGCCGCTGTCGTTTCATATCTTGACCAGCAAATCGACGAACATCGATGCGAAGCCGCGGGGCCCGCGCATCAACGGCTTCTTATCAATCATTCGCGGGTGCCAGGACATTATGGGGACGCTGATCTTCGGCGGCGTGTTCGACCGGCATCCGACGTTGAAGATCGTGTGCGTGGAGGCGGATGCGGGTTGGGTGCCGCACTACATGTACCGCATGGATCACGCGTATAAGCGGCACCGCTATTGGATGAAAGCGCCGCCGTTGAAGCGGCTACCGAGCGAGTATTTCGCGGAACATATCTACGTCACGTTCCAGGACGATTGGGTGGCGTTCAAGACCAAGGATCTGTGCAACGTGCGGCGGCTGATGTGGGCGAACGATTTTCCGCACTCGGATTCGACCTGGCCGTGGTCGCAGGCGATGCTGGCGGAGCATGCGAAGGGATTGAGCGAACAAGAGAGGAACTGGATTTGCCACGACAATGTGGCGGAGCTTTACGGGCTCAAGCTCGCGGCCTGAACACGTGTATTTGAGAAAGACGTCACTTTACATACTCTTATATTTCGATAGTTTGTGCTTTCGTAAATAGGAGGCACGCGCATGGCTATGGCCGATTACCGGCGTTTCGACGAAGCGCTGGAACTGCTCACCGGCTTTGGGCCGGACCTCACGAACGGCATGACCAGCCATGTGCCCATGGTGGCGGAGGCGCTCTGTACAATGGGGCAGGGCGAGGCGGCGGTCCCTTGGGTCGCGCGCCATCGCCACACGGTCGTGCCGCGCACCGCGGCGTCGAGTCCGATCGCAGCGGATGATTGGCGTCAGGCTTTGGGCCGGCAACGACGCTTTGCCGATTGGAGCGCGTTTTTCGTCGACCAGATTGCGCGCGATGGGTGGCTTGCGGTCTGCGACCGGTGGGTCGGACGGCTGGCGCCGGGATTTCCGGCGGCGGCGACGCATGGCGTGATCCGCGTCGGTCATGCGGCACGGGCGCTTGGTGCGGGCGAGACGCGGCTTCGGTTGCGGGAGTTTGCCGACGGGTTGGCGCTTTGGGCTTCGACCTATGTCGAGTTGCCGGCGGCGCGGCGGGCATCGGCGAAACTTTCGCCGGCGGAAGCACTCGCGCGGGTGCCGCTGGTGCCGGAGGCGAAGCGGCAGAATGGTGGGGCGATCACTGTGGCGCTCGGTCAGCTCGTGCATGCGCCGGGGTTTGACGGCGCGCTCGATCTGATCGACGACGAGAAGTCGCCGCATGAGACGGCGTTGGCGGCGGCGGAGGCGTTCGCGCGCGTTGCAGTGGCGAACGTGCACACGCCGTTGACCGCGATCGTGTTTACGCATGGGGTGACAGGCGTGGGTGCGGCGCTCAATTTGCTGCCGCACATCAGTGCGGAGACAGGGCGGACGCTCGTCACTTATGCATGGCAGAGCGGGGCGGCGCTGATGTCAGCCTATGCAAAGTCGCCGTTCGATGGCGCCGTGCCGATCGGCCAGACGGTGACCGTTGATCGCGTTGCGCGCGCGGTGGCGCACGGCGACGATCATGTGATTAAGCTGACGGAAGCTTGTCTGACACTGAACACTGTGCGGCCGTCGGCGGTGTTCTTGGTGGCGAGCGATATCGTTGCAGCAAACCTGCCGGAGGATCGGGTGTGAGGGACGCGACGCTGTTTCGCTTGGCAGGGATTGCAGCGCTCACTGCAGGGTTGATGCGGATCGGGTCGTCGTTTCTGACGTGGGATTCGACGGTCGTTTGGCAGGAACTGCTCGCGACAGGGATCGATGTGCTTCTACTGTTCGGGCTTATGGGGATCTATCTCGCGAACCGCGCCGCGCTCGGGTGGCTTGGGCTTGGCGCGTTCGTTCTCGCCGAGTCGGGTATCGGGTCCATCATTGGACCAGACACGGTCGCGTTCGGCGTCGACACCTATCAGGCCGGCGTTGTCGCGATTTCCGTTGGACTTGCGCTCTTTGCGATCGTGATGATCGTCCGGGGCGCGGGTTCGGCGGCCGCCGCGTATTGCTGGGTATTGTCGCTCATCGCCGGACTTGCTGGTGGCGTGGTCGGCGAGCCCGCGTTCGGCTTCTTTCTGGGCGGCATTTTGTTCGGGTTTGGTTTTGCGTTGGCCGGCGCGACGCTCGTGTTCGGTCTTCAGAAGGGCTGAGACTCTCAACGCAAAAATACCGCCCCCACTGCGGGGGCGGTTTTTCTTGATCTATTGATGCGCTCGATTTTTGTCGAGCGCGCTTACGTCACCGGGAAGCCCCGGTCGCGCATGAGGGCGTTGGTGTCGACGTCGCGGCCGCGGAATCTCCGGAACGCTTCGTCGGGTGGGATCGAGTTGCCCACGCTCATGATCGAAGATTCGAGGAGTTTGCAGGCGTCCTTGTTGTAGAGGCCGCCCTTTTCCTTGAAGCCTTCGTAGACGTCGGCAGTCATCGAGTCCGCCCAGATGTAGACGTAGTAGCCGGCGCTGTAGCCGTCGCCCGAGAAGATGTGACCGAACGCGGCGGCCGGGTGACGGAGGACCATTTCCTTCGGCATGCCGATCTCGGCCATCGTCGCCTTTTCGAACTCGGCAATGTCGATCGCCTTGTCCGGGGTGGCCGCCATGTGCAGTTTCATGTCGTAGATCGCGTTCGAGAGGTATTCCACGGTCGCGAAGCCTTGGTTGAAGTTCTTGGCGGCCAGCAGCTTGTCGACGAGCGCTTTCGGGATCGGTTTGCCGGTCTTGTAGTGCACGGCGTAGGTGTTCAGCACTTCCTGCGTCGGCAGCCAGTACTCGTTGACCTGGCTTGGGAACTCGACGAAGTCGCGCTTTACGCTGGTGCCGGCAAGCGTCGGGTAGGGGACGTTCGACACCAGGCCGTGCAAGGCGTGGCCGAATTCGTGGAACATCGTGCTCGCGTCGTCCCACGAGATCAGCACCGGTTCGCCGGGCTTGCCCTTCACGTAGTTGCAATTGTTCGAGACGATCGGCGTGATCTCGCCTTTGAACTTTTCCTGCGTGCGGTATTCGTTCATCCAGGCGCCCGACGACTTGCCGGCGCGCGCGTAAGGGTCGAAGTACCAGAGGCCGACCCGCTTGCCGCCGCGGCGCACCTCGTAGACCGACATGTCCTTATGGTAGGTGGGAATGCCGGAGAGCTTCACGAACTCCAAGCCATAGACTTGGCCCGCGGCCCAGAACATGCCCTCGCGGATTTTTTCGAGCTGGAAGTATTCCTTCACCTCGTTCTGGTCGATGTCGTACTTCGCTTTGCGCACCTTTTCCGCATAGTAGCGGTAGTCCCAGGCTTCGATCTTAATCTTGGCGCCTTCCTTGTCCGCGATCGCCTGCATGTCGGCGACTTCTTCCTTCACGCGGGCGACGGCGGCCGGCCAGACCTTCATCATCAGGCCCATCGCCGCTTCCGGCGTCTTGGCCATGTTGTCTTCGACGATCCAATGGGCGTGGCTCTTGTAGCCGAGCAGTGCCGCGCGTTCGGCGCGGGCCTTCAAGATGTCGCTCGCGACTTGGCGGTTGTTGTGTTCGTTCTGGTTATTGCCGCGCGCGTTCCACATGCGCCAAGCCTTCTCGCGCAGGTCGCGCCGGTCGGAGAAGACGAGGAACGGTTCGATGGACGAGCGTGTGTTAGAGAATACCCATTTGCCGGGCATTTTCTTTTCGGCGGCCGCCGCAGCGGCGGACTCGCGGAGCGATTGCGGCAGTCCCGCGAGATCGGCTTCGCTCTCCAGGGTCAGTGTGTAGTTCTCTTCGTCGGCAAGCTGGTTCTGACTGAACTTCGTGAACAGGGTGGCGAGGCGCTGGTTGATGTCTTTCAGCTTTGCCTTCTTTTCCTTGTCCAACGCGGCGCCCTGACGGGCGAAGCGGTTGTAGTAGACTTCGGTCAAGCGCTGCTGCACCGGGTCGAGGCTCGAGCGCGCATCGTAGACCGCCTTAATGCGGCCGAAGAGGGCTTCGTTCTGGATGATCTCCGAACTGAAGGCAGAGAGGACGGGCGACATCTCCTCTTCGATTTTCTGCATCGGCTTGTCGTTCATCGTCGACGTGTAAACGCCGAACAACGTCGAGGCGCGGCCGAAGGGGCGGCCGGCATCCTCCCAGGGGATGATCGTGTTGTCGAAAGTCGGGGCGGCTTTGTTCGCGGTGATCGCGTTCATCTCGGCGCGGAGCAGGTCCATGCCTTTCAGCATTGCCGGTTTGAACTGCTCGGTCTTGATCTTGTTGAAGGCGGGGATGCCGCCGTTCGGGCCGGTCCAAACGTCAAGCAGAGGTCCCAAAGCTTTCCCTTTCTGTTTCTTTGCGGCGAGGCTCACCGCAGGCGTCGCAACGCTCAAAGCGGCCGTTGCGGCGGCGCTGGCCAAGAATGTACGTCTTTGCATGAAGGTCTTCCCCGATTGCGGCGGGCGGAGGCCTGCCGTCGTTGGGGCGGAATGTAGTGGCCGCGCCTCGCGGCGTCACGTCACCCGTGCGTGAAATGTTTTGGGTAGAAGCGTGAGAAAAGGCCTTGATCAGCGGGCGATGATGGGTAGGTTGCTCGCCCGCTGGTTGTTCGGTTTGAGGATTCCGTGATCGCTGCCCCCTCTCAGAATTTGATCGTGCGTGTCGTGCCGGGCAAAGGGCGCTGTGTCTTTGCGGCGCAGGATATCGCCAAGGGAACGCTTGTGATCGCCGATCCGATCATTCTGGTGCCGGGCGCCGAATCCGATCATACGGATCTCACCGTGGTCGGGCGCTATGTGTTTCAGTGGAATGATGAGGACGATTTGGCAGTCGTCCTGGGCCTCGGCAGCTTGATCAATCATGGGCTGCCGGAGAACGTGGCACTGGTCTCGAACTACGCCGAGCAGACGATGGAGTTCTACGCCACGCGGGACATCAAGGCCGGCGACGAACTCGTCTACGACTATGGGCACGATCACGGCGAGCTGTCGGAGTACTACGGCATCCCGAAAGACGCGCTTGCCAGCATGACGTTGGATTAGTCGCGCGGGTCTTGTTGTTTCTCGAGCTTGCCGTAGAAACGGTGATCGACATGTGCGCCGATCGTGAGCAGGGCGAGCACCAAGCCTGCGCCGATCACTGCGATCGCCCACTCGCCCAGACCGCAGACGACGCCGATGGCGGCGGTCACCCAGACCGAGGCTGCCGTGTTCAAGCGATGAACGTTGCCGGTTTCGTCGCGCATAATAACGCCAGCGCCTAAGAAGCCGACGCCGGCGAGAACGCCTTGAATGACGCGGCTGACGGCATCGTGTTTTAACGATGCGTCGACGCCAAAGCCGGCCACCGAAATCGTCGCCAGCGAGGCACCGAGAGCGACCAAGCCCAGCATACGCAAGCCCGCCGGTTTGCCATGCATGTCGCGGTTCAAACCGATGGCGCCGCCAATGATGGTGGCCAGTCCTAAGCGCATGGCGAGTTCGACGATGTGGGGAATGTTGTCCATATTTGTTGCTCGGCGCGCGTTGTTGCAGTTGCTCAGTGTGCACGAAAGCCGTGCGTTAGCGCGGAGTCTGACGGCAAATCGTTAACGGAGGCTTCGTTGCGCGTCTTCCGTTTCTCTGAGACCCTTGGCGAATCGTTCGCGCTTTAGGGAGCAAAGCGTCATGGCTGAACAGGGCGTCAAATACGAGAAGGTCGGCGACGAGTATTTTCAGAAGCGAAAGTTGCGGCGCTATGCCGGGGTGATGTCTCTGTGGGCGTTGGGTGTCGGCGCCGTTATCTCAGGACAGTTTTCAGGGTGGAACTACGGGCTCGCCTTTGGGTGGGGCTCGATGTTCATGGCCACCATCATCATCAGTATCATGTACTTGGGGCTGACCTATTCCATCGCGGAGATGGCAACGGCTTTGCCGCACACGGGTGGCGCCTATTCATTCGCGCGCTCGGCGATGGGGCCCTGGGGCGGGTTCGTTACCGGGGTCGCGGAGAACATCGAATATGTGCTGACGCCTGCGGTCGTCGTGTTCTTCATCGGCTCTTACATGGGCGCGATCTTGGAAACGCCACCGGAGTTCCAGCCCGTCTATTGGATACTTGGGTACGGCATCTTCGTTGCCGCCAATCTGTTCGGGGTGGAGCTTTCGTTCCGCGT
>CAZJOM010000121.1:0-9209 GCA_964547645.1 uncultured Flavobacteriaceae bacterium | reverse complement strand
ATCCCGCCCAGCGCACGCTCGAGCTTCTCCTGCTCGCGCGCGAGGTTCAGCGCTTCCTTCTTCGTCAAACCCTGCGCGCCGGCGTTCAGCGTCTCTTCGATCGAACGCAAGCGCTTGATCGAGTTCGAGATGGTCTGCCAGTTCGTCAGCGTGCCGCCGAGCCAACGGTGGTTGACGTAGTACTGCGCGCAGCGCTTCGCCGCTTCCGCAATACCTTCCGACGCCTGACGCTTCGTGCCGACGAACAGAACGCGGCCGCCCTGGGCAACCACGTCGCGAACCGTCTTCAGCGCCTGGTGCAACAACGGCACCGTCTGCGTCAGGTCGATGATGTGAATCTTGTTTCGCGACCCGTACAGGTACTGCGACATGCGCGGGTTCCAGCGATGCGTCTGGTGCCCGAAGTGAACGCCTGCTTCCAAGAGCTGGCGCATAGAATAGTCTGGCAGAGCCATCTGCGTTACGTCTCCTTGACCGGTTAGCCTCCACGGGCGTTCACCGGGCCCCAAAAGGACCCAGCACCGGAGGGCGACCCGCCTTATGACGGTCAGGCAACCCAAGCCCGTGTGTGGAATGGGCGCCGATATAGGGGGTTGCGCCAAGGGACGCAAGGGCGGCAGCTTGGGACCCAACGCGACAAAAAGGCCGAAAATCCGCCCATGACCGCTATCCGCCCGAACATCCTGGCTCTCGAACGTAATGGCATCGGCGAGGTCTCGTTTCTGGGCCTTGGCCGCAAGGACATCATCCCCCTCTGGTTTGGCGAGGGCGACGTCGTCACCCCGCCGTTTATCCGCGACGCTGCCAAGCGCGCGCTGGATGACGGCAAGACGTTCTACACCTTCACCCGCGGTATCCCCGAACTCCGCGAGGCCATCGCGACCTGGTCAACCCGCCAATCCGGCCGCCAGATCGACGTCGATCGCGTGACCGTGCCAGGCGCAGCCATGATGGGCGTCGAGATTGCGCTGCAATGCGTCTGCGAGCCCGGCGACAACGTCATCGTCATCTCGCCAATGTGGCCGAACATTTTTCAAGCCATTCGAGGCATTGGCGCGGTCCCGCGCTTTGTGCGCCTGACCGGGGGTGCCAACGGCGAGCCTTGGACGCTCGACCTGCAAAAACTGTTCGACACCGCCGATGCGCGCACGAAGGCGATCTTCTTCGCCTCGCCCTCGAACCCGACCGGCTGGATCATGAGCGAGCGCGAACAGCGCGCCGTGCTGGAGTTCGCTCGCAGACGCAACATCGCCATCATCTCGGACGAGGTCTACACCCCCATCGTCTACGACACGCCCGCACCGAGCTTTGCCGCGATCGCCGAGCCAGACGACGATGTCTTCGTCGTCAATAGCTTCTCCAAGGCGTGGGCGATGACCGGTTGGCGCATCGGCTGGCTGATCCACCGCCGCGGCCTCGACACCCAGATGGCCGAGATGTCGGCGTTCAACAACACGGGCGCAACCGTCTTTGCCCAGTACGGCGCGCTCGAAGCGATCACCAAAGGCGACGACTTCGTGAAGTGGACGGTCGAACGCTGCCGCACAGGCCTTGGCATCGTCGAAAAGTTCCTCGCCGGCCAAAACCGCATGAGCTGGTCGAAGCCGGCAGGCGCATTCTACGCGTTCATCGCGGTCGACGGCGTGACGGACTCGACAGCCTTCGCCAAACGTCTACTCAACGAAGCCAAAGTCGGCGTCGCCCCGGGAATCGCGTTCGGCCCCAAAACCGACAGGGACAACGACAGCTTCATCCGCATCTGCTTTGCCCAATCGCCCGAATTGCTGAGCGAAGCGCTGGGACGGATTGCGAAAGCGATCTAACACCTAGACCTCCTCCACCTCCCGCACCCCGTTTACGACCCGCATGGCCCCTTTGAGTGCGGGCGTCACCGCATAGCGGCCGGGCAGCTCAAGTTCCACCTCGCGCTCGCCCTTCTCGACCGGGAAGACCAGTGTAACCAGCCCCTTGCCGGCTTGGTTCTTGAGCCGCTCGGCGATGCTCGGCAGCGGCTTCGGGTCGTCGATGAAAATGCGCAGGCCTGCGCCAGTCTGCGCCGCGGCGTCGTTCAGGCTTTGCACGCGCATGATCTGCAGCTTCAGATCATCGCCGTCCCAGCGTGTGGCGACGTCAAGCACAACAGCCTTGCCGGGTTCCAAGAACGCGCCGCCCTGCACCAGCGCCTCCGAGAACGCCACCGCCTCGAACATGCCCGACGCGTCGGAGAACCCGATATGCGCCATCCGCTTGTCGTCTTTCGTACGCCGCTCTTGCCGCCGGATCACGCTCGCGGCCAACGTCACGACCCGGTCCTCGTGCCGCTTATCCGCCGCAAGCTCCGCATACGGAACGACACGCAGCCGCGCCAACGTCTGGGCGAACTCGTCGAGCGGATGTGCCGACATATAGAACCCGATAGCCGCAAACTCCCGCGACAGCCGGTCCGGCATCGTCCACTGATCCACCGCCGGCAGTGCCGGATCGCGCTGTGTTTCAACCTCGCCGAACAGATTGACCTGCGAACTCTCCCGCTCGCGGCTGGTGATCGAGGCCTCGCCCAACATCATCTCGATCGCCGCATGAACCTGCGCCCGGTTCGAGTTCAAGCTATCAAAGGCACCTGACGCCACAAGATTTTCGAGAATCCGGCGGTTGATGTACTTCGCATCGACGCGTCTGGCAAAATCGAACAGCGAGCGGAATTTGCCGCCGGCGTTGCGGACATCGATCACATGATCCATCGCCGCGCGCCCGACATTGCGGATCGCCGCCAGCGCATAGCGCACCACATCGCTGCCGTCCGGCCGCTTGCTCGGCATGAACAACGCGTCCGACACGTTGATGTCCGGCGGCACCACGGTGATGCCCATGCGCTCCGCCTCTTGCCGGAAGATCGAAAGTCGTTCGGGCGAGCCGATATCGAGCGTCATCGACGCGCAGAAAAATTCTACCGGGTAGTTCGCCTTCAGCCATGCCGTCTGATAGGCAACCTGCGCATAGGCCGCCGCGTGCGCCTTGTTGAAGCCGTAGCCGGAGAACTTCTCCGCCTGATCGAAGATCTGCTCGGCAACATCAGCGGGGATGTTCTTCTGTTTCGCAGAGCCGTCGATGAACTTCACGCGGTGCTTGGCCATCTCCTCCTTGATCTTCTTGCCCATCGCACGGCGTAGCTCGTCCGCCTGGCCGAGCGAGTATCCCGCAAGTTCCCGCGCGATGAGCATGACGTCTTCCTGATACGTCATCACGCCATGCGTGTCGGCCAGGATCGGCTCCAACGCCGGATGAAGATAGAACGGCTTCTCACGCCCGTGCTTGCAGGCGATATAAACCGGGATCTGATCCATCGGACCCGGCCGGTAGAGCGCCACAAGCGCAATCAAATCCTCGATCCGATCGGGCTTCATCTTGCGCAACAAGTCGCGCATGCCCGTCGATTCCAGCTGGAAGATGCCGGTCGATGTTCCCTTACCCAGCGCCTCGAACGACTTCTTGTCGTCGAACGCCACCTCTTCGGCTTTCACCTTGATCCCGTGACGCTTTAGGATCAGCGCTTCGGTCTCGGCGATCACGGTCAACGTCTTGAGGCCCAAAAAGTCGAACTTCACCAAGCCCGCCTTTTCGTCCATTTCGTAGTCGAACTGCGTCACCGGCATATCCGAGCTCGGATCGCGATAGAGCGGCACCAACTCGTCCAGCGGCCGATCGCCGATCACGACCCCGGCGGCGTGCGTCGAAGCGTGGCGATAAAGCCCTTCAAGCTGCGACGCGATCTGGAACAGCCGCGCAACCGACTCCTCGTCGTTCTCCATCTGCTGTAGCCGCGGCTCCTGCGCGATCGCGTCGCGCAGCTTGATCGCCTTCCCCGGCTGCACCTTGATCATCTTCGCTATGCGATCGACCTGCCCCTGCGGCATCTGCAGTACGCGGCCGACATCGCGCAACGCCGCACGAGCTTGGAGCGTACCCAGCGTGATGATCTGCGCCACACGGTCATGCCCGTATTTATCCTGAACGTAGCGGATCACCTCGCCGCGCCGGTCTTGGCAGAAGTCGATATCGAAGTCCGGCATCGAGATGCGTTCGGGATTGAGGAAGCGCTCGAACACCAACCCGAACCGCAGCGGATCCAGCGAGGTAATCTGCAATCCCCAGGCCACCACCGAACTCGCACCGGAGCCGCGAACGCCAACGGGAATGCCGTTGCTGCGCGTCCACTTCATGAAATCGGAAACGATCAGGAAGTAGCCCGCGAACTTCATCCGGATGATAACGTCGAGTTCGAAGTTCAACCGGTCCCAATATTCCTTCTCTGCCACGAACATGCCGTTCGAAGCGAGCCTCGCCTTCAATCCCGCCTCAGCCTGCGCCCGCAACTCCTCTTCCGGGGTGAGACCGGACGTGGGCACGAACTCGGGCAAGATCGGGCTGCGCTTTTTCGGAATGTAGGCACAACGCTTGGCGATCTCGATCGTGGACTCGATCGCCTCCGGCACGTCGGCGAACAGAGCCGTCATCTCCTCCGCCGACTTGAAATAGTGCTCCGCACTCTCCCGTCGCCGTTCGTCCTGCGCCACATAAGCACCGGCCGCGATGCACAGCAGCGCATCATGCGCCTCGAACATCTCGGGCTTGCCGAAATACGGCTCATTCGTCGCCACAAACGGCACTTGGAACTCATGCGCCAGCCGCACCAGATGCGGCTCAGCCGCTGCCTCCTCAGGGACTCCGTGCCGCTGCAATTCGACATAGAGCCGGTCGCCGAACACAGCCTTGTAGCGCTCGAACAGATGCCTTGCCGCCTCAAGCTGACCCTCGACGAGGAGCTTGTTCAACAGCCCCTTCGGCCCTCCGGTCAGCGCAATCAGCCCTTCATGGTGCGCCTCGATCATCGGCCACGTCACATGCGGCGAGTCCCCCGGCGACACGCGCAAGTGCGCGTAGCTGGCCAGCTTCATCAGGTTCGCGTAGCCGACCTCGGATTGCACGAGCACGACGATCGCACCCGCATGCTTGCCGTGTTTCGCGTCGCCGCTCTCGATCTGGAGCGTCAGCTGACACCCCACGATCGGCTGCACGCCAGCCTTCACGAGCGTCTCTGAAATGTCGAATAGCCCAAACAGATTGTTCGTATCCGTTACCGCCGCGGCCGGCATCTTCAACGACTTGCAAAGCGCGGCGATCTCATCCGGCTGCAACGCGCCTTCCAGCAGCGAATACGCCGAATGCACCCTCAGATGAACGAAGTTCGCGTGGCCCGACACAATGCCTCCAGAGATCCATTCCGGGCAGTAAGGCGGCGCCGTCCCGCCCGATCAACCGTTCCCGGGCGCGCAGGGCATCCTAGCTGGGGATACCGCCCAACAACCACAAATGAACCCAGGAGGCACCCCAAACCAGGGCCATCATCGCATAGGTCACCAAATCCATCTGTCGCTGAGTCGGGTGCAATCCGAGGTAGCGCTCGACGATCGCGACGAGGAAACTCCCCTCCTCCGCGTTGTCGGCATTCCGCCAACGCCCAGTCGTGAGCCAACTCTCAATGTTGTTCAATGGACAAGACCCGCGGTTGACGAGCCAAACAGCGACGAGCCCCGGGATGAACACAAGATGCACGATCAACCATGTCGCACTTGGCAACGCCCACCCGAGCAAGGCGTAGAACACGAGCCCAATATGCAACCAATGGCAGACAGTTCGCAGCGCTTCCGCCGCCTTACCTATGACCATCGGCGTTCTGGTCATGCCAAACTCCGGGTGTCAAACGGAAGCGTCGTGCGCTCGACAACGGCGCTCAAGCCTTCAGCTTGCCTGCGTCGATCAGCTTGCCGTCGTGCAGCAGCCACGTGCGGTCCATCTTGACCGCCATTTGCAGATTGTGCGTCGCTATCAGTGCCGACACGCCACGCGCGCGGCAAAGATCGACGAGCACGCCGAACACCATGTCCGCCGTGCGCGGGTCGAGGTTGCCGGTCGGCTCGTCGGCCAGTATCAATCGCGGCTGGTTCGCGAGCGCGCGGGCAATCGCCACGCGCTGTTGCTCGCCGCCCGAGAGCCGACCCGGCCGGTGCGTCACGCGATGCTGTAGCCCCACCATCGTGAGCAGACGCATCGCCAGAGCTTCCGAGTCCTTCGGCCGCCGTCCGCCGATCATCTGCGGCATCGCCACGTTCTCAAGCGCCGAGAACTCCGGCAGCAAGTGGTGGAACTGATAGACGAACCCAAGCTGCGTTCGCCGGATCGTCGTGCGATCTTCGTCGGACAGCTTCGAGCAATCGCGGCCGTTGATCACAAGCGTGCCGCTCGTCGGTGGTTCCAGCAGCCCGCAAATATGCAGAAGCGACGACTTGCCCGAGCCCGACGGCCCGACCAGCGCCACAATCTCGCCCGGCATGATCTGGTTGGTGATCCCGCGAAAAATCTCGAGCTTCTCCGCCCCCTCGCCGAACGAACGCGTCACGTCGCGTAGCGCCAGCGTCGGATAGGTCTGCGTCGGCCGTGCAACTTGCTCGTCGTAAACCAGCGGATCACTCATAGCGCAGCGCGTCCACCGGATCGAGCTTCGCCGCCCGCCAAGCGGGATAGACAGTCGCTAAGATCGAAATCGTAAGCGAACTGATCACGACCATGATCACTTCGCTAATGTCCATTTTCGCCGGCATCCGGCTCAAGAAATAGAGCTCCGCCGGGAACAGTTTCATGCCGCTGACCCACTGCAGGAACTGCCGAATCTCTTCGATATAGGTGCAGAACAAGAACCCGATCAGGAAGCCGGTCACCGTGCCCACGACCCCGATCGCCGATCCGGAAATCAGAAACACCCGCAGGATCGTTCCCGATGTGGCACCCATCGTTCGCAAGATCGCGATATCGCGCGTCTTGTCCTTCACCATCATGATCATGCCGGAGATGATATTGAACGCGGCGACGACGACGATCAACGACAGGATGAAGAACATCACGGTGCTCTCGACCTGCAACGCATCGAAGAAAGTCTTGTTCACTTGCTGCCAATCGACCAGACGCGCGGCGCCGCCAATGACGGCGGTGATCGAGTCCCGCATTTGATCGACCTGGTCCGGATTGGCGACCATGATCTCGATCCCGGTCACTCCTTGGCCCATGTTGAAATAGGCCTGCGCCTCATTGAGCGGCATGAAGACGACAGACGTGTCGTACTCCGACATGCCGACCTTAAATGTGCCGGCAACGGTGTAGCCCTTCGCACGCGGCGTTACCCCGAAAGGCGTCACGTTCCCGCGCGGCGCCAGCAAAGTCACGGTCATGCCCGGCAATAACCCCATGCGGTTGGCGAGACCTTCGCCCACCAAAATGCTGGACCCGTTCGTCTGGAAACGCTGCATCGCGCCTTCGCTGAGCGAATCTGCGACCAGCTTCAAATTCCTCACATCCGCCGCACGTATCCCGCGAACCAAGACGCCCGGCGACGCACCTGCCGCCGTGGCCAGCGCTTGCCCTTCGACCAAGGGCGTCACCCTGACGATGCCCGGCACCCTCTCCAGCCGCTTAGCCATCCCGTCCCAACCGGACACGGTGGCCCCAACGCCCTGCACCATGAAGTGCCCGTTAAAGCCGAGGATCTTGCCCATCAGCTCGTCACGAAAGCCATTCATCACCGCCATCACGATGATCAGGGTCGCCACGCCGAGCGCGATACCCGACAGCGAGAACCCCGCGATGACATTGATCCAGCCCTCCTGCCGTCGCGCACGAAGGTAGCGCCAGGCCAGCATCCACTCGAACGCCGAAAACGGCGTCGTCCCGCTGCGCCGCCGGCGTGCACGCGGAACGGGTTTTGTCGGATTCGAAAAGTCGGCGACGCGGTTCATCAACGCCCGTTGGTCAACATGTTCAGCGCGGCATCCGGCGACAGCGTCGTGCGCTCGCCGGTCTTGCGATTCTTGACCTCGACCTGGCCCGTCGCCAATCCGCGCGGTCCCACGATGATCTGCCACGGCAAACCGATCAGGTCGAACGTCGAGAACTTCGCCCCTGCCCGCTCATCGGTGTCATCATACAGGACTTCGACGCCCGCGGCCCCAAGTCTTTGGTAAAGATTGTCACAAACCTCCCGCGTTTTCGGGTCGTCGGCCTTGAGGCTGATCAAGCCCACCCGGTAAGGGGCCACGCTTTCCGGCCAGATAATGCCCGCATCATCGTGGCTAGCCTCAATGATCGCACCCATAAGCCGCGAAACGCCGATCCCGTAAGACCCCATCTCGACCAGCACATCCTCGCTGTTCGGGCCGGTGACCTTCGCGTTCATCGGCTTCGAATACTTGGTGCCAAAATAGAAGATGTGGCCGACTTCGATCCCGCGCGCCGCAAGACGCTTGTCCGCCGGAATCGCCTCAAACGCGGCGACATCGTGCTTCTCGTCGGTCGCCGCATAGAGCGACGTACGTTGGGTGATGTAGGGCGTCAGATCGCCGTCGAAGTCGACATTCTCCGGCACCGGCATATCGACCAGATCCTTGTGGCAATAGACCTGGCTCTCACCCGTCTCCGCCAGCACGATGAACTCGTGGCTCAAGTCGCCGCCGATCGGCCCCGTATCGGCCTTCATCGGCACGGCCTTCAAGCCCATGCGCGCGAACGTGCGCAGGTAGGCGACGAACATCTTGTTGTAGGACCGCCGCGCACCTGCCGCGTCGAGGTCGAACGAGTACGAGTCCTTCATCAAGAACTCGCGCCCGCGCATCACGCCGAAGCGCGGCCGGATCTCGTCCCGGAACTTCCATTGGATATGATAGAGAATGCGCGGCAAGTCCTTGTAGGAGCGAACCGCCGAACGGAAAATCTCCGTCACCATCTCTTCGTTCGTCGGCCCATAGAGCAAGTCGCGCTCATGGCGATCCTTGATGCGCAACATCTCCTTGCCATAGGCGTCGTAGCGCCCGCTCTCGCGCCACAAATCGGCCGCCTGCAAGGTGGGCATCAAAAGCTCTATTGCACCCGCGCGGTCCTGCTCCTCGCGCACGATCTGCTCGATCTTGCGCAGCACCCGGTGGCCGAGCGGTAGCCACGAATAGATCCCCGCAGCCTGCTGCCGGATGAGCCCCGCTCGCAGCATGTAGCGGTGCGAAACAATCTGAGCCTCCGTCGGCGTTTCGCGGAGGACGGGCATAAACGAACGGGAAACGCGCATGGAACCTGTGATTCTTTGGGGCCGACAAGCGGACAGTCATAGC
>CAZJOM010000120.1:6025-9577 GCA_964547645.1 uncultured Flavobacteriaceae bacterium | reverse complement strand
CTTTCCCATTTGCCGGCGAGGACTGCCAACACCACGCCCGCCGTGTCGTTGACGGCGTCGGCGAGCTCGGCCCGGATGGTGCCTTCGCGGATCTTGTTGGTCCAAAGGTCCGGCCGGTTCTTTAGTTGACGGAACCAGTAGTGCAGTGCCTTCGTTGCGCGTTCGGGCGTCGCTTTGGAAAAATCGACGACGAGGGGGTCGCGCTCCGCACTCGTGGCGCCGCCCGACGGCCAGGTGATCAGGAGCGGACCCGATAAGCCAGCGACGCCCGCTTTCGATGCGAGCTTGCGCGCCAACGAGTGGTCGTACCAGGCAAGCAGCTTCGTGCAGTCGCGCGCGTTGAACGCATCGATGAGCTCGAACGAGGTGCGCGTGCGTTGGATCGGCCAATACGTCGCGAGGACTTGGGCGGGCGCGGTTGAGGCGACAGCCTCCGGCGTCATGAAATCGAGCGAGGAGAGAAGCAAGTCGCAGAACGATTTCTGCGTGGCCTTCTCCTCGGCGGTGACGGCAGCCTTCGGCAGCAGCACGAAGCCGAAGGCGCGCGTTGTGTCGATTCTGGTGAGCGACGACAGGAAGAAGCTGATGACCTTGGCGCCGCTGTGTCCGCTGGTTGCCGGCGGATCGCCGGCGGCGGCCGGTGGGAGAGGATCGTGCATCGCGGGCCCCGCGCCTGGGGGTGGGCCGCTGCTGGGTGTTGTAGAGACCGGCGCTGCGGGGACACCTTCAGGGATTTCAACGGCGCGCGGTGTTGGAGCCTCGGCGGGCTCAGCGGCGAAATCGTCGGGTATGCCAGGCGTTTCGACAGTTGCGGTTGGCGTTGGTGGCGGAGCAATGTTGGTCTCAACCGACGCCGGGGCGTTCTTCCACTGTGTGAACGCATAGCTCGCCGCGAAGACCGCGAGGAAAACACCGACGACAATGAACGAGGTGCGCATTTCGTGCGTAGCTCTATGCCTTACCGCCGCGCGAGACCAAGGCGGCGATGCCATTGAAGACCGCGAGGAAGAGGATGAACACGAGCGCGATGCCAGCCGCGCTCAGCGTTTCCAGATACCAGTTCGTCGCCACTGTCGCCGGGATTGCACCGGCGGTGGCCAATGAGTGCTTCAGAGCGAAATCGGTGGGGCTTGCCATCTTCGTTCCTCGCGCCGTCACATTGAGAATCAGTGGTGAGGATGAGACAAGGTCCGCGCCCGCGCAACGTGCGGGGACGTGTCCAGTTGTGAACGATCACACCAAACGGCGCAGTATTTCGACAATTTCCAGCGGTTCCAAGCGGTAGCGGAAGTCGGCGTCGACATGCGCGTAGGCTATTGTGGCGTCGGGGCGGACGACGAAGGCGGCCGGCGCGGGCAGCATCCACGCGTCGTTGCCATAGAGGTTCTCAAGATCAATGCCGCGTTCGAGATAGGCCTTGCGTAACTCATCGGAAGCCGGGAACGCGAGGCCGCACTGATGCGCGAGCACGTGATCGAGGTCGCACAGAATTTCAAATTGCAGGCCACGTTCGCGCTTCATGCGCAATGTACGACCGCCGGCTTCCGGCGTAATCGCGAAGAGTTTCGCCCCGGTCGCCATGATCTGCGGCGCGGCGTCCTCAAGCGCGCCGAAGGCGATAGCGCAATAGGGGCACCAAGCACCGCGATCGAACACAAAGACGGCCGGACCGTCGGCGAGTACGTGATCGCGCGTGATGAGCCTGCCCTCCGCGCTTGCCAATTGGAAGTCGGGGAACGTCTCGCCCCCTTTCAGCACGCCCGCTAAGGCGCCGCTGTCTTTCAAATGCTTCACGAGCGCGTCGTAGAGGTGGCGACTTTGCTCACTTGCGGCTTCTCGCAAGGCGGCCATGCGATCGCCGAGCACCGGGGCAGCCATCCTACTTCAGCTCCCGCAACAGCTTGACGATTTGCGCCGGATCCAGCCGCTCGCGAAAGTCGGGTTCGACGTGCGCGTGAGCAATCTCACCGCCCTTCCGGATGATGTAGGTCGCCGGGATCGGTAGGAACCAGCTGTCGTTGCCGTAGAATAGCGGAAAGTCTGTGCCGTCTTTCGCGAAGACGGCAATCAGGTCGTCGGACAAGCGAAAGACCAGGCCGCAGGCAAGAGCGAGGCCGTTGTCGAGGTCGGACAAAATTTCAAATGCGAAATTGCGCTCTCGCTTAACTTTGAGCGGTAGGCCCCCCGCTTCGGGGCTCACAGCGACGAGCGTTGCACCAGCCCCGGCAATTTCGGGCGCGGCGCGATGTAGGGCTTCAAGTTCCATCGAACAGAACGGGCACCAGAGACCGCGGTAGAAACTTAGGACAACGGGGCCCTTGGAAAACATTTCCTGTGAGCGAACAAGCGCACCTTCGGCGTTCGTCAGCGCAAAGTCTGGAAATGCGTCGCCAGCTTTCAATGCGTGCGATGCGACCTCGGTTTCGATCAAACGCCGGACAAGCCGTTCGTTCAATGAGCGATACGGCTCACCGATCTTCGTGCGGAGATCGGCCAGGGCTTCGGTTAACGAGAGAACTTTCATACCGACACTCTAGAGAATCGAGTGGTCACACGGCAATCACATCGCAATAGCGACCGGCTATCCAATCGCAAGGCAAACGGCATTTTAGTTCGTGACCGGGTTCGACGATGTTGGCTTCCGAGGTTGAGGCACACGCCCAGCCAGTTTTCGGAGCCCTCGAAGGAGAACCCTATGACCAAGAATTCCACACTGCAGACGATGACATTGGTAAGCACGCTTGCGCTGGGCGGATTGGCGCTCGCGCCTGCCGCTACGGCCGGCGATTGCCCCGCCGGCAAAGCCGGGGCGAGCCCGCTTGCCGTTGAAACCGCGCCCAAGGATGTGACCGACAACGTGATTGGCGCTATCGATCTCGGTAACGGCTACAACATCGTCGGCAAGACCATGCGCCTGCGTAAGTTGGTGCTGCAGCCGGGCGGCATTGTCCCGAATCACAGCCATGCCGAACGGCCGGCAAACATCTATGTCGTCGAAGGCGCGGTCACCGAATACCGCTCGACGTGCACGGTTCCGATCGAACACAAGGCCGGCGATGTCGCGGTCGAATCCGGCAATCTGTCGCATTGGTGGCGGAACAACACGAAGAAGCCGGTGACGCTCATCTCGGCCGATATCGTACCGACACCAATGATGACCGAAGGCGGCATGTAATCTCTTAGGTCCTCGCGCGTCCCCAGCCCCTCTCTCCCCAAGCGCGAGAACCGAAAAGGCGGCGTCCGCTTTCCCCAAGCGGACGCCGCTTCGCTTTCAGCAGCACACAGGAGCAATGCGATGACAAATGCGCCCGCCGCCACAAGCATGGCAGATGCCGGCCAAGCGAGCCTTCCGTTTCGTCTGGTCGTGATCGGCGTGATTAGCTTTCTGACGTTGGTGGATCTGTTTGCGGCGCAGGCAATTCTGCCGTCGCTGACGAAGGCTTATGGCGTGACGCCGGCGCAGATGGGGTTTGCGGTGAACGCAAGCACGCTGGGGATGGCGGCGGCGGGCATCGTGATGGCGTTTCTGGCGTCGAAGATCAATCGGCGGCA
>CAZJOM010000120.1:0-5925 GCA_964547645.1 uncultured Flavobacteriaceae bacterium | reverse complement strand
TCGCTGGCGAGCACGTTCGGGCTTGAGGTCAACTTTTACATATTTGCCTTGCTCAATCTGACCGGCGCTGTCGTCGTCTTCGTGGCGTTGAAACGGATGGCGCCGATGAGCGCGATGTCGCATTCGGTGTTTTCAGCTTGGATAGAGCACTTCAGGAACCCGCCGTTACGCGCTGCGTTTGGGCTGGGGTTTCTGATCTTGTTCGTGTTTCTGGGCACGTTCACGTACGTCAACTTCGTGCTCGCGCGTCCGCCGATCGCTGTGTCGCCGATGACGTTGGGGTTCGTCTACTTCGTGTTTCTTCCCGCAATCTTCACGACACCTTTGGCCGGACGTGCGGCGGGTCGCTTTGGCAGCCGGACGACGTTCATTGCATCGTTCGTCTTTGCGGCACTTGGGTTGCCACTGCTGCTGATGCCGGAGCTCAACTACGTGTTGGGCGGGCTCGTTTTGATTGCGGTGGGCACGTTCTTCGCGCAAGCCGCGGCCACCGGATTCGTGAGCCGAACGGCGACGGTCGAGCGCGGTGCGGCGAGCGGGATCTATCTCGCCTCCTACTATCTTGGCGGGCTCGTCGGCAGTGCGGTGCTGGGGTACGTGTTCGATTCGTTCGGATGGGAAGCCACGATTGCGGCACTCGGCGTTGCGTTGCTGCTGGCGGTTGCGTTGAGCTTACAGATCAAGGATTCGCGTTAACGGCGGTTTGAGGCTGGCGGCGAGAGCGACCACGCCTATATCAATAGCCAGAGGGAGCCTAAGGCCATGAGTGCAGTCGGTAAACCCCGTGTCGTGATTGTCGGCGCCGGATTTGGCGGACTCTCCGCTGCCAAGGCGCTGGCGCATTCGCCGGTCGAGATCACGATCGTCGATCGCGCAAACTATCATTTGTTTCAACCCCTGCTCTACCAGGTAGCAACCGCATCGCTGTCGCCCGCGGAGATCGCGCAACCGATCCGAAGCATCTTGCGGCACCAGAAGAACGCGAAGGTTTTGCTCGGTGAAGTGACCGGCGTCGATAGCGCGCGCAAGGTCGTGCGCGTCGACGGTAGGCGCAGTGTACCGTACGATCATCTAATCATCGCGACGGGCGCGCGGCACAGCTATTTCGGCAAGGATCAATGGGAAGCGGTCGCGCCGGGGATCAAGTCGGTCGACGATGCGACGCGGGTGCGGGCGAAGATCCTGGTCGCGTTCGAGAGGGCGGAAGTCGAGGAGGACAAACTCACGCGCGATGCCTTACTCACCTTCATGATCGTTGGTGGCGGGCCGACAGGTGTCGAGATGGCAGGCGCGATCGCGGAGTTGGCTCGACGCTCGATCATTGCCGATTTTCGGTCGATCACACCGCATTGTTCGAAGATCATTCTTGTCGAAGCCGGGCCACGGTTGTTGCCAAGCTTTCCGGAGGCGCTGTCCGCGGAGGCGAAGCGTGCTTTGGAGAAGATGGGTGTGGACGTGCGTCTCGGCGTGCCGGTGACCGACATCACCTCGGATCATGTGACGATCGGCACGGCTTCCGTTCCTGTGCGAACCGTCATTTGGGCCGCCGGGGTGCGCGCATCGCCTGCCGGCGAATGGCTCAAAGCACCGTGCGACCGTGCCGGACGCGTGATTGTGAAGGGCGATTTCTCCGTGCCCGAGCATGACAATGTGTTCGTGATCGGCGACACTGCCGCCTTCAAGTCGGCGGAGGGCGCGGTGTTGCCGGGCGTCGCGCCGGCGGCAAAGCAGGCGGGCCTCTATGTCGGACGCTTGATCGACGCACATGTGCGCGGCCTCGCCCTGCCCGACTACTTCCAATATGCGGACTACGGGAACTTGGCCACAATCGGGCACTCGAAAGCGGTCGCCGATTTCGGATGGCTGCATGTGAAGGGTTTTATTGCGTGGGCGCTTTGGTCCGTTGCGCACGTCTACTTTTTGATCGGATTTCGCAACCGGTTCTTTGTGGCGGCGAGTTGGGCGTGGTCGTACCTGACCTACCAGCGTGGCGTGCGCCTGATCACGGGCGCCGCCGACAAGTCCGAGGCAGCTAAAGCGTTGAGCGAAGCAGCATAGCCCTCGGCTATCCAAAGGCTACGCAAACGGCATTTCAAGTAGTGCGGCGAACGCGTCAGTGTGGGCGTTGAGAGATCACCCCACCGGCCAGGAGCCCGCACGATGCACACCCAACTCGACGTCAATACCAAAATGCAACGCATGCTCGCGGGCAAGGTCGCGATCGTAACCGGGTCGACCTCAGGGATCGGGCTTGGCATCGCGCGGTCGCTGGCAGAGGCCGGCGCAAATGTCGTGCTGAACGGGCTCGGCGATATGGACGAGATCAAGCGCACGCGCGTGATGTTGGAGCAGGCAACCGGGGTCACGGTCGCCTTCGACGGCGCCAATCTGATGGATGCCGGCGAGACGACCGCGATGGTCCAGCGCACAGAGAGGCAGTTCGGTCGCGTCGACATTCTGGTCAACAATGCGGGCATTCAACACGTCTCCCCGATCGAGGAATTTCCGGCCGCGAAGTGGGATGCGATTTTGGCGTTGAACTTGTCGGCCGTATTTCACGCAACGAAGGCCGCCTTCGCCGGCATGAAGACGCGCAAGTTCGGGCGTGTGATCAACGTGGCGTCGGCGCACGGGCTTGTCGCCTCACCGTTCAAGTCGGCTTACGTCGCGGCAAAACACGGCGTTGTCGGCTTGACCAAGGTCACGGCGCTTGAGGGCGCCGAGTTCAACGTCACCGCCAACGCAATCTGCCCAGGCTATGTCTACACACCGTTGGTCGAAAAGCAGATCGACGATCAAGCGAAGGCACACGGCATTCCGCGCGAGCAAGTGATCCGCGACGTTCTGCTGGTCAATCAGCCGAACAAGAAATTCGCCACCGTCGAGGAGATGGGCGCGCTCGCGACGTTTCTGGCCAGCGATCTTGCGGCCTCGATCACCGGCGCGGCGCTACCGATCGACGGCGGTTGGACCGCACATTGAACCAATTCAAAAGGAGAAACGATATGATCAAGTTCATTCGCGAAAGCCGGCGCAACGCCTACTGGCTTGCAGGACAGTTCGATCGCAAAGCCCATCCGCTCGCCGACCGGGCGATGGCGGCTTGGAGCGAGATTCTCGGGCACGAACAAGCGCGGCTCTGGATGAACGCGCGAGCAACCGAAGGGCGTGGCCGTTAGGCGATCGCTCGGCGCACTACGTGCGCCTTCGAACAAGGTTAATCGGGGGCCGACCAATGTGCGCCGGCCTTTGCTTTACCCGCTGAATTCGCGACCGACCTACCCGAAAGTGGTAGTTCTATAGGACAGGATTCCTTCGACCAACTGCACGTAGAACTAGTGGTGCACACCCGATGCTTGAATCGCGTGCGGCATCGTGTACCCGAAACCCAGATTCCGACGCATCCGCTCACTTTCGCATTGACGCAAGAAACAGCGTTGCTACTTAACCCCGCAACTGGCGCCTGCCCCTCCGCAGGGCGCGAGATCAATTGGGGTTTTCATGAGATACAAATCAGCATTGCTCGTCACGGTCGCTGCCGTGTCGATGGGCGCAGCCTCGCAGGGCCAAGCGCGCCACAACGGTTGGTACATCGGGCTCGAAGCCGGCGCGAACTGGATCGACGATACGGATGTGCTCAACTCGTACACGTACATGCCGCCGATCGACGCTGAGTTCAGCGCGGTCGCCTTGGTGGCGCCGTCGTTCGCGCAAACGCAGGTTGAGTTTGACACCGGCTGGGCAGGCTTCGCCACCGTCGGCTATGCGTTCGACAACAATTGGCGCATCGAAGGCGAGATCGGATACCGGCAGAACGACTTTACTGTCGACACCTTCTTCGGCGGCAAGGCTGCGCGCATTATTCCCGACGCAAGCGGCGATCTGACGGAATACACGGCAATGGTCAACGTCATCTATGACGTTCCGTTGACGGATAAATTGAACCTAAACCTCGGTCTCGGCGCCGGCGTCGACTACGCTGATCTTGATGTGAACGGTGTCGGCAGCGACAGCGACACGAACTTTGCCTATCAAGCGATCGCGGGCGTGACGTATGAAGTCAGCAAGCGGCTCGATCTGACGCTGACCTATCGCTACTTGCATGTGGATTCGCCGGAGTTCTCGAATGTGAGCGGCACGGTGCGGGTCGACGATCTTGAGAAGCACTCGGTGACGATCGGCTTGCGCTACGACCTCTATGAGGATGAAGCGCCGGTTGTGGCACCTCCGCCTCCGCCGCCCCCGCCGCCGGGACCGCAGCAGTTCATCATCTATTTCGGCTTCGACAAGTGTAACATCACGCCGGAAGCCGACAAGGTGTTGGGCGAAGCGGCGCAAGCAGCGAAGACGCAAGGCTCGGCCGCAGTCACGATCGTCGGCCATACCGACACGATGGGCTCGAACGAGTACAACCAACGTCTGTCCGAGTGCCGCGCGAATGCGGCGAAGACCAACTTGGTCGATAAGGGTATTGGCGCCGACTCGATCTCGACCAGCGGCCGTGGTGAGAGCCTGCTCCTCGTCAAAACCGGGGACAGCGTGAAGGAACCGCAGAACCGCCGCGCGACGATCGACCTGAACAAGTAGGGTCGAACAAGCGTTGAACTAACGAAGGGCGGGACCCGAAGGTTCCGCCCTTTTTGCTGTTCAATGTTGACCCACGCGGGAATAGATTCCTCTTCTTGTTGCACGCAGGGCGAGCATTTTTGCTGCGGCGGCGACACACCGCTCCCACCATCGTGTTTCCGCATCCCTTAATTCAACGGTCCGCACAGGAATCCCGTTGACGCGCAAACCTAGGGCGCTACTAGAGAAAATGATGGGTCGGCGCCGGTATTGCGGCGCTCAAAACGAAGAATGGGGTGGCCATGTATTCCAAAATTGCACTGCTCGGCGCTGTTGCCGCGCTCTCCCTCGTCGCCGCGGGACAATCTCAAGCACATCACCAAGGTTGGTATGTCGGGCTTGAGGGCGGGGCCAATTGGGTGGACGACAACACCTTCGCCTACGACACCGGCAATCCGCCCGGCGGCGCGCCGCTTGCCGTTCGGGAGATGGAGTTCGACACCGGGTGGGCGGCGCTGGGCACCGTGGGCTATGGGTTCGAGAAGAACTGGCGCGTGGAGCTGGAACTCGGCTACCGCCAGAACGATGCCGACTTCGCACTGCCTGTCGGGGCCGCGTTTCCGACAAATGGCGAGTTGACCGAATACACGGCGATGATCAACGTCATCTACGACGTGCCTCTCTCGGAGCGCTTCGACCTCAATGTCGGGCTGGGCGTCGGCGCGGACTATGCGCAGTACAATGACGATCGCATCGTTGACGATGCCGACACGAACTTTGCCTACCAAGCGATCGCCGGTCTCACCTACAAGCTTACGAACCGGCTCGACGTAAGTTTGACCTATCGGTTCTTGAACGTCGACTCGCCGAACTTTGCCGACGCAGTGCCGGGCCGCGGCGACACGTATGCCTTCGACGATGTCGAGAAGCACACGGTCACTGTCGGGCTGCGCTACGATCTGTTCGAGGACGCGGCGCCGTATGTGGCACCGCCTCCGGCGCCGCCGCCCGCGCCGCCAACCGAGGCGCGTCAGTTCATCATCTATTTCGGTTTCAACAAGTGCAACATCTCGCCGGAAGCGGACACGGTTTTGGGCGAAGCGGCCTCAACTGCGAAGACGGTGGGCTCCGCGTCCGTTGTGATCGTCGGCCACACCGATACGGTCGGATCAAACGCGTACAACCAAAAGCTCTCGCAATGCCGCGCCAATGCTGCAAAAACGAACTTGGTTGCCAAAGGCATCGGCGCCGGCTCGATCTCGACCAGCGGCCGCGGCGAGGACGAGCTCCTCGTCAAGACCGGCGACGGCGTGAAGGAACCCCAAAACCGCCGCGCGACGATCGATTTGAATTAGAGCG
>CAZJOM010000119.1:0-9696 GCA_964547645.1 uncultured Flavobacteriaceae bacterium | reverse complement strand
GGAAACGCGCATGGAACCTGTGATTCTTTGGGGCCGACAAGCGGACAGTCATAGCGGCCCGCTACCTGCCGCGCAAATCCGCCGTTTTTGTGGCACGCCCGCAGAAGGCAGCCCTTTCCCCCCGATGAGAGGAAAGGGCTTGGGTCCACTACTGCAGCGTGGGGCTATCCAGGTTCAGCTTGTCGACCGGGATGCGGACAACATCGGGCCGCTTCTTCTTCAAGCCGTTGAAGAAGACCGCGCCGTCGCCAACCACGATCACCGACGCTTTCTTGAGGTCATAGATGCGCGTTGCAGCCGCCTTGGCGCTCTCCGGCGTCACGGCCGACACGTCCGCGACGTAGGTCGTGAGCTTGTCGAGCGGCAGGCCGAACAAGGCCAGCGTCGCTAGCTGCTGACCCAAACCTGTCGCGGTCTCAACGTCGCGGCCGAACGAACCGATAAGGTTCGCCTGACGCGCGCCGAGTTCAGCCGCAGGGACTTCGGTCTGCGTGATCTTCGTCAGTTCCTGTTGCATCAGGTCGACCACTTGCACCGCGGACTCGTTCTTCGTCTGCGCCAGCACGACGATCGGTGTCGGTGCCTCACGGGCAAAGAAGCTGGAACCGACGCCATAGGATAAGCCACGCTTGATCCGGATCTCTTGGTTGAGACGCGCGGAGTAACCGCCGCCCAAGACGGAGTTTACAACGAGCGCCGGGAAGTAGTCGGCGTCCGTACGCGCAAGGCCGATCATCCCAAAGCTCACCGCCGCTTGCCCCGACTTCGGCAAGTCGATCACGATCGTCTTGGCGCCCTTCGCAGCCATGGTCGCATCCGGATCGGTACCGGTCGGGTTCGCCGGCTTCGCCCAATCGCCGAAGTACTTCTCGGCGAGCTTTACGCCATCGTCCACGGACACGTCGCCCGAGATAACCAGAAGCGCATTGTCCGGCCGCCAATGCCGCTGATGAAACCCCATCAGGTTCTCAGCCTTCAACGACGCCATGCTCTTGGGCGAAGCAACGCCGCCATACGGGCCAAGCCCGAACAGAGTGCGTGTCATCGCAAAGCGAGCGATCTGACCGGGCTGGCGCAAGCTCACTTGCAGACCATCGAGCGCTTGCTGCCGCTGCCGATCGACCTCAGCCGCCGAAAAAGCAGCATTCCGAGCCACGTCCGCCATGATCGCCATCGCCTCACCCGCGCGGTCGGCGCGGCTTTGCAGCGATAGGCCGGAGCTATCCGCGCCCGCACTTGCCGACAATGACGCACCGAGCGCCTCAATCTGGCGCGCGATGTCGGTCGCGCTGCGCGTTTTCGTGCCCTTGGTCATAACGTCGGCAGTCAAGGAGGCCAGACCCGCTTGCGTTTCCGGATCGTTGCTCGACCCTGAAAGCACGCGCAGTTCCGTACTGATCAACGGGACATCGCGCTTCGAGGCGACGATCACACGCAAACCATTGGCTAGCAGCTTCTCGCCAGGCGTCGGGAGCTTCGCCGACACTGGTGCTTGGGGCGCCGGCGCCTTCGCGCGCGACGCTTCCGGCGCCAGCGCGAAGACCGGAATCTCGGCCTGCGGAATGTCCAGCTTCTGCGCCTGAACGGTTGCGGCGGTCACGATGGTGTCGCCCTTCGCATCCTTCGGCTTCGTCTCTTCCGAGAGATACCGGATCGTGACCCGCTTGCTGTCGTCCAAGATCGCCTTTGCGACACGTTGAACGTCCGCCGCAGTCACCGCCTGAATGTCGGCGAGCAGCTTGTCGGCGTATTTCGGGTCGCGGAAGCGGATGACTGAATTCGCCAGTTCGGTCGCCTTGCCGAAGGCAGTCTCGCGCCCATCCAAGGTCTCGGACACAAGTTCGTTCTTCGCTTCGTCAAGTTCGGCCGCCGTGACCTGGGTATCGCGCATCTTCGCGATCTCTGCCAACAAGCTCGTCACGCCGTCATCGGCCGACTTGCCTTCGCTCAGCACCGCCGCCAACGTGTAGGCGCCGGCATCGCGCGTCGCCTCAAGGTTCGTGAATACTTCCGCCGCGACTTGCTGCGTGTAGACCAACGACTGATAGAGCCGCGAGCTCTCGCCCTTCGACATAATGGCGTCGAGCACCGTGAGCGCCGCCATATCCGGGCTCAACGAGTTGGGCTGCGGAAACGAGATCGACACAGCCGGCAACGGCGTGTTCGCCTCATAAACCGTGTACTCCTTTGGCGCCGTACGTGCTGGCTCGACAGCGGTCACGCGCGGAATCGGACGCTTCGGCGCCGCGATCGGACCAAAGTACTGATCGACCCACTTGTCGAGCTGCGCCTGATCGAAGTTGCCGGCCACGACCAAGACTGCATTGTCCGGCCGGTAGTACGTCGCGTGGAACGCCTTCACATCGGCAACCGTCGCGGCGTTCAGCTCCTCTATCGACCCGATGCCAGGCCGTCCGTAAGGATGTACCGAGAAGTTCGCCTGAAACAAATAAAGACCGAACAGCTTCCCATACGGCGACGCCAGTATGCGTTGGCGGTACTCTTCCTTCACCACATCGCGCTCGGACTTGAAGATCGCGTCGTCCACGACCAGCGTGCCCATGCGATCCGCCTCTGCCCACAGCAAACGTTCGAGATGGTTCGCCGGCACGACCTCGTAGTAGTTCGTGAAGTCGTCATAGGTCGACGCATTGTTGAACCCGCCGACGTCCTCCGTCAGCCGGTCCATCGTCTCCGCCGGCATATTTTTCGTCGCCTTGAACATGATGTGTTCGAAGAGATGGGCGAAGCCCGAGCGGCCGACCGGATCGTCCTTGGAACCGACATCGTACCAAACCTGCACCGACACGTTCGCCGTGTTGGGGTCCGGCATCGCATAGACCCTGAGCCCGTTTGAGAGCGTGCGCTCGGTGAACTTCAGCGGCTCAACCTTCAGCGCCTGCGGTGCGGCAGCTTCCGGAGCCTTCGTGGACGATTGATCGGAACAAGCGACACCGGCGACGAGCGCCAGAGCGGACACGGCAACGGCGGAAAGGACTTTCATGCGACTCCCCAGCGGATTTGGGGGGAACGTAGGCAGGCCGCTGGACCGGCGCAACTCACCGGTTCGTGTTCTCTTCCCCCGCTAACAACCGGATTTCCGCGATGGGGACGCCATGGTCCGAGGCCCCGGGCGTCTTCGGCTGGTCGTCGTTATCGCGCAGATGGCCGTTGATCACCTCGTGCCGCACGATCTCGCCGATCCGAGCCCGATTGCGAGAATAGAACTCTTCCGAGACGAGAATGTGGTCGAGTATGTCGCGCTCGCCGTCGTGGATATGGGTGTGAATGGTCGGCGACCGCTCCGCCGCTACTCGAAAAGACGAATAGAGAATAACGTCCCACAGCGCCCGCTTGTCGCCCCGGTCCATGTCACGGTGCGGCGTTGGCCCGCGCACGGTCTGCGTGCTCGCCGCGTCCGGCGTGTCGTTCAGATCGCCAAGGACGATCGTAGGCTGCCGGCTGTCACGCAGGTCCTTCAGGATCAGATGCCGCAACGCAGCCGCCTCTGCCGCGCGAACCATCGTCGCCCGCGCTTGTCCCAGAGACGCGACAAACGGATCGTCGCCATCCTCGCCCTCGCGCACCAGCGGTCCCTTCGACTTCAGATGCGCGACGTAGACGACGACATCGAGCCCGCCCACATCCACCACTGCGCGCAACACCGGCCGTTGAAATTGCCGGATCGCAATGGGCACGGCTTGAATCGCTCCGCCATCGACGCGCAGCGGTATCGTCAAATCAATTGACGGCGGAAACTCGACCGTCACCGCAGCCGATTTGATCGGGAAGCGCGAGATCAACCCAAGCCGCGGTCGCTTCGCTACGTGCCCGGTCATGTTCTCGGCGCGCGTGGCCCCCGGCGCAGCAACGTTGGCACCTCCGGCAAAGAAGAAGCTGCGCTTGACGACATCCGTCAGCGCTTCCTCGAACCAAACCTCCTGCACACCGACAACATCGGCCTTGGCGCGATTGAGCACCGCCGCGATCCAATTCGCCTTCGCCTCGTACGCTTCGCGCGTGTCCTTCTCCCGGTCGTAATAGCGCACGTCCGGCAGGACCAAGTTCTCGACATTGAAGGAGGCAATGCGAAATTGCATGGGGCAATCCTAGTTCAGCTGCCGCCGTCGCAGCGCTTCACGATGCATCACATAGAGCCCGCTGGCGACCAGGATAACGGTCCCCGCGATCGCCAAGGCGTTCGGCACATAGCCCCAGATGAAAAAGCCCAGCACCAAAGCCCACAGCACGCCCGCGTATCGAAACGGCGCGACGACCGAGACCTCGGCACCGCGAAACGCGCGAATGATAAAGACGTTGGCGAGGCTTACCAACACGGCTGAGCCCGCCAACAGCGCAAGTCCGTAAGTCGAAGGCGCCGTCCATGTCTCCAGCGGCCGCCCGATCCACCCCGTCAAGCACACCGTCACCGTCGTCGCAAACGTCACCAGTGCCGTCGGGATCGACGGGTCGAGCCCGCGTGTCACGATATCTCTGACCGCAACCAGCACCGCGCAAGCCAGCGCCGACAGCGCGAAGATGTTGATCCCCTGCCCCGTCGGCTGGATCACCAAGACGACGCCAATGAAGCCAGCGAGCACGGCAAGCCATCGCCGCCAGCCGACAGTCTCCTTCAATATCACCGCAGAGAACACCGTCAGCACCAACGGCGTCACCTGTTGGATCGCCGTGATGTCCGGCAGCGGCAGGTACGGCAGGGCAACCAAAAACAAAACCGCCACCGCCGCCTCTATCATCGCGCGTGTGACGACCCGCGGCTGCAGCAGCAAGTGCCATCGTTCTACGTTTACGCTCGACGCCGCTATCGTCCCTGTCAGTACCACCGCGATGAGGCCGCGCACGGCCATGATTTGCGTCGTCGGCATCATTTCTCCCGCCAACTTCACAATGCTGTCGCTCACGACGAAAAACGCCATGGCCAGCAAAACGGAAACAATGCCGCGCAGGTTAGCGGCGTGGACGAGGTCGGTCACGGAGGAGTTTTCACAAGGTCGCTCCCGCCCTCATACGGGCAGGCCCCGTTGCACTCAATACCCCGGCGGTGCCATCGTCGTGATCGGTGTTCGATAACCCATATTTTCGATCACCTTCTTCACATCGACATCCGGCGTGACGTCCGTACCGGAGCCCGGGAGCTTCGCCTCCAGATCTCGCACCGTGAAATCCATCCGCGTGTCATAGGTCCGGTCGATCTGGTTGCGCAGCCGTTGTTGCGCCTCGTACCAGCGGTTCTCCGACGCGGTATTGGCGCAGGTCGAGAGCTCTTCCTCGCTGCTCGCGCCCCAACGCCGTTCTATGCAGTCGTAGGGATCGAACGAAAGTCTGAACAGTCGCTCGACGATTTGATGGTAGCGCAGTGTCACGCGCCGCCCGGCCGAGTTCATGTAGTTCACCGTGCAGACATCGGCAGCGTAATCATACGCCTTCTGCAAATCGCCGCGCAGATCTAGCCCGTCGTAGGACATCCGCTCGTCGCGCGCGAGCCACATGCCGATCAGGCGCTGCATGTCCTCGCGAAACGCCTTGAACGCGGTCTTCAGCCGCGCATCGCGCGATGGCGTGGAATAAATCTCCCACTCCATTTGATCCGTGCCGTAGATGTTTGGGGGCAAGCGATCCGGCCGCGGCTTGCGGTCGATCCCCGCTTCGATTGCAAGCTCAACAAAGCGCTGTCGATCGTAGAGATCGTTGCACAGCGTCTTCATCGTCGCCTTCAACTCTGCCAGCGGATTGAACGAGACCTTCCCGCCGGCCATCGCGATGCGAACATACTCGTAGAAGCCGACCTCAAGCCCGTTATAGGCGAATTTGCCTTTCCGCCAATCCCCGCGCCGGTCCGGATCGACGTTGCCGTAAAACTGCTCGTCCGAGTAATCGGAAATCTGATTGTTCTTCGCGATCTCGATCTTGCCGCCGCGCGTCATGCGGATTGGGCGGAAATTCTTGAACCCCGCACCCATCCACGGAAAGTCGCGGCCGAACTGTGCGCCGTAGACACTGCGTGTCAGCGTGAAGTCCGGATGCGCGTCCATGTAATAGACGCGCCCGTCGTCGCCGACCTTGTAGACCAACGCCACGTGTCCGTTGACGTCGTAAATCGCCGTGCCCGGCCGGATGGATCCTGGTTGGATCTTCACCGGATAGAGATCGGTGATCGGGTTCTCGTCGACGTCCGGACCAATGCGATATGTCGCCGACGACACCGCATCGCGGATCGAATAGATCACCGCCCGGCCACTCTCGCCGCCGTTGATGTTGCGCCGGCCGCCGACTCGATTGCCCTTCGACGAGAACCGGACGTCGCCACCGCCGCGCGACGAAACCCCGTCGACATACGTGAACGGCAATCCGTTCTTCCACGCGTAATAGGCGCGCAGCATATAGACGAGATCGGCGCAGTCCGCGTTGAAGTTGATCCCGCGCCCGTCAGTGCCGCGATAGGGATTGGCGTTCGAATTGATGCAGTCGTCCGGCGTCTCGCAGCCGCTCTCGCCGATCTTCTGAATGAAGGCCGAGTAGCCTTGCTCGTCTTCGGCCGTCCACTCGCTTTTGGTGACGCGCCAACTCTGCTCGGCCTCAGCGGGCACCGCCGCGGCCAAAAGCAACAGCGCAATGAACAAACGCAGAACCATTCCGCTCCCCGGACCCGAGGCCCTAAAGGCCAACCCAAGAATCTAAAATTCACGGCGAATGCGCAATCACCCGCGGCGACCCACCTCGGGAGAACCTCCGTCGTATCCACCAAAAGTTGCACTTTGGTGACAGGCGTCTCAACCTACGGTATGGTCAATCGCCTTGAAAGAGGCGGCCCAAGTTATGGGAGGAAGCCCGGCACACGCGTGAGAAGAAACGTGAGCGCTGGGTGAAGGGCTAGAGGCGAGATCGCGCCCCCGACGCGCGATCTCGCTTTTCATTTCCAGCGAAGCCCGGACGGCACCGGAAAGTCGTCCAGTGACACAAGCTGCCACTCGATCAACGCAAACAACCCCGCCCACGCGACCAGCGCAATCGCGAACGCGATGATGGCTTTGCGAACGAGGTTGGGCGCGGATGGCGCCGAAGGCTCCGTACCCGGCACGACGTTGCCTTCCTCCAACTGCGAACGCACGCCGATGGGCAACATCACAAAGAACGCCAACCACCAGAAGATGACGATCACCATCACAGAGCCGGCGATTCCCACCTAGATCTGCTCCAATTCGATCAGCGTTCCATTGAAATCCTTGGGGTGCATGAAGATCACGGGCTTCCCGTGTGCGCCGATTTTCGGCTGGCCGGTCCCGGTGATCGTCGCCCCTTTGGCCAACATCTGATCCCGCGCCGCCATGATGTCCTCGACCTCATAGCAAACATGATGAATGCCGCCGGACGGGTTCTTCTTCAGGAAATTCGCGATCGGCGAGTTCTCACCCAACGGCTCCAGCAACTCGATCTTCGTGTTGTCGAGCTCGACAAAGACGGTCGTCACCCCATGGTCCGGCTGCGCCACCTTCCCCGAAACCTTGGCACCCATCGCAAACGTCGACCGATAGACCTCCGCCGCCTTCGCAATGTCCGGCACCGCGATCGCGACATGATTCAGACGTCCAAGCATGCGAACCAACCTCTTTTTGCAATAGCGAACGGCGCAAGAAGTACGACCAAGCACCCCCAGGGGCAAGCGCCAGACTGAAAGACCTCGCCTGTGACGTGTGGCGATTAAGCAAACTTGGCCGCCCCCGGCACATTCGCGAGAGCCGCTTGTGAAATCGGTGCTTGCGTGGTCTTTTCCGGCCAAAGCTGGTCCACGTAGGGAACTTTGTTCATGGATGTAGTCGTTTTCCAGGTCGGCATTGCCATTACGATCGTGAGCGGCATCCCGGTTTTGTGGCAGCTCTCCCGTGGCCACCCAAAGGGCCTCTTCGTCCTCTTCTTCGCCGAGATGTGGGAACGCTTTTCGTACTACGGAATGCGCGGCATTCTCGTTTTCTACATGACCCAGCAGTTCCTGTTTAAGGACACTGTCGCGCAAGGTCAGTACGGCGCGTACACCTCGCTGGTCTACCTACTGCCGCTGCTTGGCGGCTTGCTAGCAGACTATTTTTTGGGCACGCGCAAGGCGATCATGTTCGGCGCGCTCCTTCTGGTGGCCGGGCACGGCATGATGGCATTCGAAGGTCCGCCCGCGCAGCAGACACTGACGTATCAAGGGCAGCAGTACCTGTTCGATGTCAAAGGCCGCATGGAAGAAAAGCAAGCCCGCATCATTGTCGGCGGGAAAGGCTATGAGTTCGGCGCGAGCTCCGAGGGCGGTTTTGAAGTCAAGGGGCTCCCGGCCGATGCACCTCTTCCCGCGGTGATGCCTAAGGGAAGCTACGAGATCGGCGTGATCGAAGGTCCATCGCTCTACAAAGATATCTTCTATCTGGCGTTGGCGCTCATCATCATGGGTGTAGGCTTTTTGAAGGCCAACATCTCCACCATCGTCGGCCAGCTCTACACGGAAGCCGATCCGCGCCGCGATGCAGGCTTCACGCTCTACTACTACGGTATCAATCTCGGTGCGTTCTGGGCGTCGCTGTTGTGCAGCTACCTTGGCACCAAGTACGGCTGGAGCTACGGCTTTGGCCTGGCAGGCATCGGCATGCTTGCCGGTTTCATCGTCTTCTGGCTTGGCAAGTCATGGCTTGAAGGCAAAGGCGAACCGCCAAATCCCGAGGCACTTAAGCGCTCCGCACTAGGGCCAATCAACACCGAATGGTCGCTCTATCTCTTGGGGCTCGTCGGTGTGGGCGTGGTTTGGCTGATCGTCCAACAGCCGCCGTGGGTCGAGCAGCTGCTGGGCGTCTCATCGGTGTTGGTGTTGCTTTACTTGGCCGTGTTCATGTTCACGCAATGCACCTTTGTCGAAGCACAACGGATCATGCTGGCGTTGATCTTGGTGGCAGCATCGACCGTGTTCTGGACGCTGTTCGAGCAGGCCGGTTCCTCGCTAAACCAGTTCGCGGAGCGCAACACGCAGCTGACTCTGTTTGGCGTGCCGATGACCGCGGCGCAAACACAGTCTTTCAACGCCGGAATGATCTTGATCTTGGCGCCGATCTTTTCAGCACTTTGGGCGGGTCTCGGGCGAGTCAATCTCGATCCCAATCCAGTGCTCAAGTTTGGTCTGGCGCTGCTGCAGGTCGGTGCCGGTTTCTATGTGCTGGTCTGGGGCGCGCAGTTCGCCGACGCCAGCTTCAAGGTCCCGATGATCTTCTTGTTCTTGACCTACCTTCTGCACACGACGGGCGAACTCTTCATCTCGCCGGTGGGTTTATCGCAGATGACCCGGCTCGCGCCGGCGGCGATTGCCTCCACCATTATGGCGACGTGGTTTCTGGCGTCATCATGGGCACAGACGATCGGTGCATGGGTTGCGAACTTGACCGCGACCGAGACCGTCGCGGGCCAAGTACTCGATCCGGCTGGAGCACTGCAGACCTATGTGAAGGTCTTCCAGCAAATCGGCATGTACGGCGCGATGATTGGTGCGGGGCTTATCGTTCTGTCTCCGATCTTGCGCCTCCTTGCGCGCGACGACAAACGTCCGAAGGCAGCCGTACAACCGGCCGAGTAACGCCGGTCACACATTAATTCTAGGTCAGGCGCCGCAAACCTAAGCGTTTGCGGCGCCTTTCTTTTCGCCTGAACGGA
>CAZJOM010000118.1:6911-9712 GCA_964547645.1 uncultured Flavobacteriaceae bacterium | reverse complement strand
CCCCCCCCCCCCCTTTTTTTTTTTAATGATACGGCGACCACCGAGATCTACACCATCAACATCGGCGACGGTCCGTGCACGACGGAGAGCGGCACCGGATCGTTCAAGAGAGCGGCCATCGTGATCAACGTCACGACCACAAGACCGGCGGCAATGAACGCAGTGACGCGCGGCAAGAACGTGATCACCGCTTGCGGCTCGCCGAAGAACTGCCGGCTCAAGAAACCGTTCGTCCAGCCCCACAGCGCCATGATGCAGAGCGCCACCACAACGCCGAGCGCCACCGACCAGATACTCCACTCGGCTGCGCCCACGACGCGGTCGTAGACATTGCTGTCGATGGCCAACTGCGTCGCCCTTCCTGCGCCGTCGGTCAACGCTGCCGCCTTCCACTGGAAGTCCGGATTGATCCATGTGCCGTTTGCTTGCGGCAGGAACACCAAATCGCGCCCGACCTTCGGTATCTGAACAAGCAGCCGCCCTTCGCCCGGCGCCTTCACCGTCATCTGCGACACGCCGGCCGCCATTGACGTGAAGTCGGACCGCGCACGGCGCACCGACATGTACGTTCCGGCGATTGCGCGTGCCCTCAGATCGTTCTGCGGGTTGGCATCCGCCACGATCTCGCCCTTTGAGGGCCACAGCGCGTCGAACAGCGCCTCTCGCAGCGGCGCACTCGCGCCGAAATGGCAATCGGCGTTGTAGGCGATGAAGAACCCGGTCTTCGTCTCCGGCACCATCGCCAGCTGCGCGCAGAAGCCGATCCATGACCCGTCGTGCCCGATCCAGCGCACGCCGTTGCGATGCCCCTCCATGAATCCGTAGGCCCAACCGTCGAGCCCCTCGGCCTCCGCGAAGTGCTGCGCGTGCATGCGCTCGATCGTCGGCTGGGCGAGCAAATGCTCGTCGTCGCCGTAGACACCGTCGTTCATGTGCACGAGCATGAACTTCGCCATATCAGCGGCGGTCGTGATCAGGTCGCCGGCGGGCGCTGCGCGCATCCGATCGAGTTCATCGCGCGTAAACCCGCCCTCGGGACCACCGACCGAATACGGCACGGCAATGTCCTGCGGCAAGGGATAGGGCACGCCGAAGCTCGATGACGCCATGCCCAGCGGATCGAAGATGTTCGCCTGCACATAGGCGTTGAATTCCTGGCCGGCGACGCTCTCTACGATGTGCCCGGCGAGCCCAAACCCGTGGTTCGAATACGCAAACATCTTGCCCGGCGGCAAAACGCGCGGCGGCATTGCGTGCGCGAGATACTGCCCCAGCGGCTCCACCATCGAAGCCATCGGCGCGCCGATACCCAGATACTTGTCGTCGAAGCCCGCCGTGTGGGTCAGGATGTTCGACAGCGTCACGGGCTCCGGATAAGTCGCCGGAATCTTGAAACCCGCCAGATACGTGTTCACGTCCGCGTTGAGATCGACTTTGCCCTGCTCGACCAGCTGCATTACCGCCGTCGCGGTGAACAGCTTCGAAATCGACGCGATCCGAAAGCGCGTGCGATCCGCATCCACCGGAATGCGCGCGCGCACGTCGGCGTAGCCATAGCCCGCCTTCAACGTGACTTTGCCATCTTGAATGATCAACACCGTGGCACCCGGAAACTGCCCCGACGTGATCAGCCCCAACATCAAGCCGTCGATGTAGGCTTTCAGCTGCGATTGGTCCGCCAGCACGGTTGGGGTGCCGCCTGTCGCCGGTGGTGCGTCGCCCGTCGACAAATCGATCGTATTCGCCGGCGTCTCAATGCGCCCCGGTTGCTTGCCCAACGCCCCACTCTCGCTGCGCGGCGGCGCCTCGATCACCGGCGCTCCGAAGCTCGGCGACGGCGGCGGCTCCTCCGCGAACGCAACATGCATCCACGCGAAGAACATCACGCCGATAACGAGAAGTCGTCTACCCACACCAAACCCGCAAAAGTCGCGCCCGGGAGATCGGGCCTCGATGCGCGATCTATCCAGCCCTCTCGTCAATTATCAACAGCGGTGCCTTAGGATTTCTGAAGGCTGCGACCGCTACGTGTAAGTAACGATCGCTTTCCCTTGCCGGGGGCGCGTTTCCGCCGCTTTCGGCGCTTATTCGGCGGCTTGGGCATAGAGGGGACGCGGCGCAGCGGCCCTATTGCTCTCTTCCGTCCAGGTGATGATCCGCAACTCGCCCGCCTCGTCTTCGGTGAGCGCTGTGCAACTTTCCACCCAATCGCCGTCGTTACAGTAGAGGATCGCGCCGACCTGGCGGATCTCAGCCTTGTGGATGTGACCGCACACAACGCCGTCCACTTCGCGGCGCTGCGCCTCAAGCACGATCGCCGCTTCGAACCGGTCGATGTATTCCACCGCGTCCTTCACCCGGCCCTTCAGCCAGCGCGACAAGGACCAATACGGCAACCCAAGCAACCTTCGCACCGTAGCAACAACATCGTTCAGTCGCAGCGCCAGCGCGTAGGCCCAGTCGCCGAGCAACGCCAACCAACGTGCATAGGTCACGATTCCGTCAAAGTGATCGCCGTGCAGCACGAGCAAGCGTTTGCCGTCCGCCGTTTCATGGATCGCATCGCCCGCCAATTCGATCCCCGCAAACGAGAGACCCACATAACCGCGAAACGCCTCATCGTGATTGCCGGGAATGTAGATGACGCGCGTGCCGCCCTGGACCTTGCGCAAGATCTCGTCAATCACGGCGTTATGGCTGCGATGCCAGAACCACGAGCGTGTCAAACGCCATCCGTCTACGATGTCGCCAACCAGATAGAGGAGATCGCAGTCGTTATGCTGCAAGAAGTCGAGCAGCAA
>CAZJOM010000118.1:0-6811 GCA_964547645.1 uncultured Flavobacteriaceae bacterium | reverse complement strand
TCTGAATATCGCGATGGCCGAACACGATGCCGTGGGCGTCTTCGATCGAAACCACCGCCTCTGCCCCATGCCGTTTCAGCAGTTGCACGGCGCAGTTCATCGCCGCTGGCTTCTCGCCGAAGGAATGCGTTTCGTTGAGTTGCGTAGCGCTCAGAATGACTTTGTACATGCCGCCTACCCGTCCCCAATACATTGCCCCACTCAAACCTTGCACCCGGCTTTGGCGCGCGAGAAGAGGTAACGGTGCAACGCAGTGGGACAACGTTCTCAGCCGTCGGTTTTCCACAGGACGTAGCTTGGCCGCGGCAACATAGCTCAATCGCTAACGTATTGATCTCCCTGCCATTTTTGGAACCACGGAAATCAAGACCTTACCGCCGCATCTCTGTGACCGAGCCATCACAAAAGCTTCACCGAACCATGGTTCACGTCCACTCGCGAAAGCCAAGATTTCGCGGACGCTTTCCATCAAGGGGTCATAGATGAAGACGAAATTCTGCTTGGTTGCGCTTCTGGCGACCACCTATCTGGCCGCGGCGGCCACAGCGGGCGACGCCGATCCGCGCTATCAGGAATACAAACCCGTCTCGGGTGTTTCCGGAACGCTGAAGTCGATCGGCTCCGACACGCTCAACAACCTGATGACGCTGTGGGCGGAAGACTTCAAGAAGCTCTATCCGGGCGTAAAGATCGAAGTCGAAGGCAAAGGCTCTTCGACCGCGCCGCCCGCGTTGATCGCCGGCACCGCGCAGTTCGGCCCGATGTCTCGCGCAATGCGCGCACAGGAGAAGGACGCGTTCGAGGCCAAGTATGGCTATAAGCCCACCGAAGTTCGCGTCGCTGTCGATGCGCTGGCGGTGTACGTGAACAAGGACAACCCGCTGAAGTGCCTTTCGCTCGGTCAGATCGACGGCATCTTCTCCGTGACCCGCAACTCCGGTTCGCCTGACATCACCAAGTGGGATCAAGTCGGGCTGAGCGGTGCTTACACCGGCAAGGCGATCTCAATGTTCGGCCGCAATTCCGCATCCGGCACCTACGGCTACTTCAAAGAAGTCGGTTTGTTGAACGGCGACTTCAAAAGCTCGGTGAAAGAGCAACCCGGCTCGTCCGCCGTTGTTCAAGGGGTCGCGGCCGACAAGTTCGCGATCGGCTACTCCGGCATCGGCTACAGGACCGCCGACGTGAAGGCGATCGCCGTTTCTGGCCGCGACGGCCAGTGCCAAGAGCCGAGCCAACAAAACGCCTACGCGGGAAAGTACCCGATCACCCGCTTCCTCTACATCTACGTGAACAAGAACCCCTCGGCGCCGCTCGACCCCCTGCGCGCAGAGTTCTTGAAGTTCGTTCTGTCTAAGAGCGGGCAGGAAGACACCGTGAAGGACGGCTACTATCCGATGCCGTACGTGTTTGCACAGGAAGATCGCGGCAAGCTGGGGCTCGGACAGTAACTTTCGCTTTGTGACGAGCTCCGGCGGCAGCTAGTTTGCCGCCGGAGCTTTTCCGCATTCTTGGGGTTGAAATGCCGGGTGGTGAGCAGAGCGCCGCGGAGCCGAAACGCCCCGCTTCCGTCGTCTATCAGCGCGACAAGAAAACGAAGCTGTCGGTCACGCTCACCGACACGCTCGCGCATCATACGATCACCGTCGGCGGCATGCTTGTCATCATCGCCGTGTTCACCATCATGGCTTTCCTGGTCTACGTTTGCCTTCCGCTTCTCGATCAGGGGAGCATCACCGCCACCAAACAAATCAAGATTGGCGCCGCCGGCGCACCCTTCGTGGCGACCCAGATCGACGAACAACAGACGGTCGGCGCCGACGTTCAACTCGACGGCCAGGTGAAAGCGTTTCACCTCGGCACCGGCACCCCGCTCGAGGCGCCTAGTTTCGATTTGGCCGGCGGCACGGCAACCGCGTTCGCGACGACGCTCCGCGGCGACGATGTGCTCTTCGGATTTGCCGACGGCACCGTTCGCGCCGGACGTTTCGACCTAAAACAACAAGTGCTCGCAACCGACAGCTTGCCGACAGGTTTGCGCAAACTCGATGAGCGCGATCAAACCGACGGCAAGTCGGTCTTCTCGAAGATCCCCGGCCAATTTCGGCGCACCTCGGTCGAGACCACGCTGGAAGCGCCGGTCCAAATCGCCGATGCCGGCGTCGCCATCCTGAAAGCCGACTATCGTTCCGGCGGTACCGCCGAGCGTCCGCTCAAGACGTTCGTCACGCTCGATGCTGCGGGCCAACTGCGCCTGAGCCAGGCCTACAGCGAAATGAACATGATGACCGGCGAGGCGACGACGCAGGTCAGCAATGCCGTGATCCCGATCGAGGCGCGCAGCGAACAGATCGTCAAGCTGCTATTGAACACCCAGGGCGACCGGGTGCTTGTCGCCCTGCGCGACGGGACGATCCTGCGCTATGCGACACGCGACTTCGCCAATCCGAAGCTTGCCGAGACCGTGAGGGTTTTGGCCGAAGGCGTCGCGCTCACCGCGATCTCGTATCAGAACGGCGAGAGTTCGATCGTCGTTGGCGGTTCCGATGGATCAATCTCGATTTGGTTCGGCGTCGACAAGAAGTCAAAGGACAGCGCCGACGGCATCGTGCTCACCAAAGTGCACGCCGATTTCGAGAAGCAGCCCAGCGCCATCGCCGACATCCGCGTCAGCCAGCGCACCCGCCTGTTCTCGACCTCCGACGTCTCCGGCACCGTGTGGATGCGCCACGGCACCACCGAGCGCACGCTGCTGAAGCTGCCCGGCTCGCCCGACGCGACCGGCTTGCAAGCCACCACCTTCGCCCCAAAAGACGATGGCGTTCTGGCCATCGGCAAGAACGGCGACGCAATGCTCTGGAAGATCAACGTTCCGCACCCCGAGACCACAATTCAGTCGCTGTTCGGACGGGTCTTCTACGAGGGCTACACCAAACCGGAATACGTGTGGCAGTCCACGTCCGGTACCGATGCCGCCGAACCGAAGCTCTCGCTCATCCCGCTTATTTTCGGCACGTTTAAGGCCGCGCTCTATTCGCTGCTCTTTGCCGTTCCGATCGCGCTCTTCGCCGCGATTTACACCTCCGAGTTCCTGCACCCGCGCACCCGCTCCGTCGTGAAACCGGTGATGGAGCTCATGGCGACAATCCCGTCGGTCGTGATTGGCTTCGTGGCCGCGCTCGTCCTCTCGCCGATCGTTGAGAACTGGATCGCAGCGGTGGTGATCGCGTTTGGCGTTGTACCGCTTGCACTGATCACGTTCGCCTTCGTCTGGCAGCTCTTGCCCGTCGCCGTCGCCAATACGCTGGACGGCCTGCCGAAGCTGATCGCCTACTTCGCCGTTGTAGCGATGAGCACCTGGGTCGCCATCAAAGCTGGTCCGGCCATCGAACACGCTTTTTTTGCCGGCGACTTCAAACGCTGGACCTCCGGCGAAGGGACCGGGCAACCGTTCCTCTTCCTGCTGCTGCTCCCCGTTGCATTCTTGATCGTCTTCATGGCGGCAAGCAGGATTCTCGGAACCGGATACCAGACTTCGCTGCGCGCGCTCGGCCACTTCAGCGCCGCAGCACGCGAGCTCGTGCGGTGGGTCGCGCTCGCTGCTCTGGCGCTCGCCCTCGCTTGGGTTGCGTCGATCTTGCTGACCGGCATGGGTGTCGACGCGCGCGGCGGCTTCGTCGATACCTATGTGCAGCGCAATGCGCTTGTTACGGCGATCGCGATCGGCTTTGCCGTGATCCCGCTGATCTACACCATCTCCGAAGACGCGCTGAACGCCGTGCCGGCTTACCTGCGCTCGGGGTCGCTGGCCTGCGGCGCCTCGCGCTGGCAGACCGCGAGCTGGATCATCGTGCCAACGGCAGCCTCGGGCATTTTCTCCGCGATCATGATCGGTCTGGGCCGTGCGGTCGGCGAGACGATGATCGTCCTCATGGTATCCGGCAACACGCCGGTGTTGGACATGAACATCTTCAATGGTCTGCGCAGCCTCGCCGCCAACATCAATGTGGAGTTGCCGGAGGCCGTGGTCGGTTCCACACTCTACCGCACGCTCTTCCTGTGCGCGCTTGTGCTCTTCGTGATGACGTTCGTGATCAACACGGTGGCCGAGCTGGTCCGTCAACGCTATCGCAAACGCGCGGCGCAGCTATGACCGACACCACCGCCGCCATCCCCCGCCGTGACGCGCGCAGCGATTTGTCCGCGCACGGCGAACCGTTCGTCTGGCTCATGGGTGCCGCGCTTGTCGGCGGCCTCGCCATGATCGTGGGCTTCCTGGCGTTCGTGATCTTCGTCGGCGCGGTCACGTTCTGGCCGCAGCCGATCGCGGTCGTGACCACCGGCGCCGGCAAAACGATCGCCGGCGAGGTCTTCCGCAGCGAGAGCTATCGCCCCTCGCCCGAACAACTCGCTGAGAAGTCCGACGCCATCCGCGCGAAAATCACCGCCGACCTCGGCCTCGCCGACCGCACGCTCTATCGCGTCGGCAACTTCGACCTGTTCGGCGAGGACTTCGTTTGGGTGCCGGTCTTCGACGAAAAGTCGGTCACGTACCCTAAGGACATGTACCTGATCGAGCGGCTCGAGTGGGGGCCCTTCGTCGGGCGCGTGAAGGAGATCGATGCCGCCGGCACGAAGACCGCCTCACCCACCTACGCCCAACTTCTTGCCGCCCACGCACAAGCGGTGACGCGGCGTACCGCGATCGAGCGGCTCGACAAGATCGAAATCGGCGGCATCAACCACGAGATCGAGAAGCTACGCCTCAAAGCCCGCCGCGCCGTTCTCGACTACGGCGCCGGTAGTGCGGAGACCAAGGCCGTCGACGCCGAAGGCGCGGCCGAAACCGCGAAGCTTGAGGCGCGCTACAAGACGCTCGAAGGGAAAGTCACAGCGCTTCGCCAAGCGGACGACGCGATCACAACGACGCTGGAGGCGATCGACGGCCAGACCAAGACGCTCCCGGTCTCGCGCCTGGTGCGGCTCTACCCGGCGAACGATTTGACGATAGAGGGCAAGCTCTCCGTCTATCTCTCCCGCTGGGCGGAGTTCATCACCGCACCACCGCGCGAGGCGAACACCGAAGGCGGCGTGCTGCCCGCGCTCGTCGGCACGCTCACGATGATGGTGCTCTTGAGCCTCGCCGTCGCACCGTTCGGCATCGTCACAGCGCTCTACTTGCGCGAATACGCGAAGCAGGGTGCGCTGGTGTCGTTCATACGCATCTGCGTCAACAACCTGGCCGGCGTGCCGTCGATCGTCTACGGCGTCTTCGGCCTCGGCTTCTTTTGCTACATCGTCGGCGCCTCGATCGACGAGATGTTCTTCCCGGAAAAACTCCCGGCGCCGACATTCGGCACCGGCGGCATGCTCTGGGCGGCGCTCACCCTCGCCCTCCTCACCGTACCCGTCGTGATCGTCGCCACTGAAGAAGCGCTGGCCGCCGTGCCGCGCACGATGCGCGAAGGCTCGCTCGCCTGCGGGGCCTCTAAGTGGCAGACGATCTGGCGCATCGTTCTGCCGCGCGCGGCACCCGGCATCATGACCGGCCTGATCCTGGCCATGGCCCGCGGTGCGGGCGAAGTTGCGCCGCTGATGATCGTGGGCGTCGTGAAGCTGGCGCCTGAGCTGCCCATCGACCTCACCATGCCGTTCGTGCACTTCGAGCGCAGCTTTATGCACCTCGGCTTTCACATCTATGACGTCGGCTTCCAGTCCCGCAATTCGGAGGCGGGCCGGCCGATGGTATTCGTCACCACGCTGCTGTTGATCGCGCTCGTTCTGGCGCTCAACGCTTTCGCAATCACTGTACGCAACCGCTTGAAGCGCTCGTACCAAGCCGGACAATTCTGATGGCCGCACCCGTGCAATCCACCGACTTCGCCCCGACCGTCTATCACGTGACGGAAGGCCAAGGCGTGGGCCTGAAAGTCGAGCACTTCAATCTTTGGTACGGCCAGTCCCAGGCGCTGTGGAACGTCCACATGGACATCCAGAAGGGCCTCTGCACCGCGCTGATCGGGCCGTCCGGTTGCGGCAAGTCCACGTTGCTGCGCTCGATGAACCGCATGAACGACCTGATTGACGGCGTACGCACTTCGGGCGCGATGTCGATCGAGGGCGAGCAGATATTCGGCAGCCGCATCGATGTCATCGCCCTGCGCAAACGCATGGGCATGGTGTTCCAGAAGCCGAACCCGTTTCCGATGTCGATCAGCGAGAACGTGATCTACCCGCTGCGCGTCGACGGCGTGACGAACAAGAAGCTCCTGAAGGAGGCCGCCGAAGCCGCGCTGCGCGGCGCGGCGCTGTGGGACGAGGCCAAGGACCGCTTGAACGAGAGCGCGCTTGGCCTCTCCGGCGGCCAGCAGCAGCGCTTGTGCATCGCCCGCGCAATCGCCGGCAACCCGGAAGTGCTGTTGATGGACGAGCCCTGCTCCGCCCTCGACCCGATCGCGACCGCCAAGATCGAGGAGCTGATCGACGAATTGAAAGGCCGCTACACGATCGTGATCGTGACCCACAACATGCAGCAGGCCGCCCGCGTGGCCGACAACACGGCGTTCATGTATCTGGGCCGCCTGATCGAGTACGGCGACACGAAGTCGATGTTCGAGCGCCCCCAAGTCAAACGCACCGAGGACTACCTAACCGGCCGTTTTGGCTAGGCTTTTTTGCCCCAGCCCAGGGACTTGCCTCGAAGCGGCGCAGCGGATAGAAACCGCCCCTCCAAACGCGCCCTTCGTCTATCGGTTAGGACTCAAGATTTTCAATCTTGCAAGAGGGGTTCGACTCCCCTAGGGCGCGCCAT
>CAZJOM010000117.1:0-9719 GCA_964547645.1 uncultured Flavobacteriaceae bacterium | reverse complement strand
TGGGTTCTTTCGGGGTGGGAAAATACTCCACGACCTCGGTGAGCTTGCCGTCGCGGGCAGTCCAGAAGGATATAGCCCAGAGAATGCGATTGCCCTTGTCGATCAAAACGCGGGTGAAGGCCAGTTCGTCGCCGCCGCTCGCTTCAAGCAAGATGCACTTTGCGCCGGCGAGGAGTTCACGGTTGGCCTCGATGTAGCGGTCGGCGCTCAGGACCTCTTCTTCGGTTTGCGGCCAGTCGGCGCGAAAGTCGCTGGCGAAGAGTGCGTGAGCGTCGTCCCACTTGCCGTCATCGACGTGGGACCAGAAGCGCGCGGCCAAGACAACGGCAGCGGTCATGTTGGCACGTGGCGGATCATGAACAGGCGCTTCGACATGTCGAGACCGGCGTCTGCCTGCTCTTGCCACGCCTCGGCATGTTCGGGTCCTGCTTGGTCGCGCGGAAATTCCTCGAAGCCGAGGGTGGCATAGTAGGGTCCGTTCCAAGGCACGTGGCGAAACGTGGTCAGCGTGATCGCCGGGTGGCGCCCGCGAATGTCTTCGTCCAAGCGATCGATCATACGAGCCGCGAGTTTGTGGCCGGCGTGCGCGGGATCAACCGACACCTCTTCGATGTAAGCTTGGCCGTCCATCGGCGACCAGATCAGAAAGCCGGCGACCGTGTCCGCCAGCAGCGCGACGTAGAGTAGGCCGTCGCGCGCGCGATCTTCGAAGATCGACGCGGGTGTCGGCTCGTGGTCCGCGACATCCGTCATGCCGAATTCGCGGAAGTGGACACTGGAGGCGCGCTCGATCGCGCGCAAGCGTCCCGCGTGGGCGGGAACGCCACGCTCGATACGATAGGTCACGCTACTTCGGCCGGAAGGCCATGCGGTGGATCCACCATTCGCCGCTGCCAGCGCGGACCCAGGTCGCTTCAAAGCGGCCCTGCGCGGTCACCGTCTTACCGTCTGGGGTGCGAACGGTCTGGGTGAACTCGCCGCTCTGTACGACGGCCGGGCCGTTGTAGGAGATGAAGGCTGTTCGCATTTCGAAGCCCAAGACCTTCACGCCCTGCTGCGCTTCGAGCGCGCTGCGGATCGCGTCGCGGCCGCGGAGCGGCCCACTGGCGCGTTCCCAAACGCCGTCCGGCGCGTAGGCTTCCGCGACCGCGGCCGCATTCTGCGCACCCATTAGCGCGCTGAACCGTTGCAGCGCGCCCTCGACCTGCCGCTCGGTGGCCGGGCCATAGGCGATGGGCGCCGTTTGGATCGGCTTGTTCATCAGCAACTGCTCGCAGGCGGTCAGACTGAGCAGGGCGAGACCCAAGAAAACAAAACGCTTCATTAATGGACAACCTCAAACAACCCGGCGGCACCCATGCCACCGCCAATGCACATGGTGATGACGACGTTCTTCGCTTTGCGACGGCGACCTTCGATCAGCGCGTGACCGACGAGGCGTGCGCCGGTCATGCCGAAGGGGTGGCCAATCGAAATCGAGCCGCCGTTGACGTTCAGTTTCTCATGCGGGATGTCGAGCCGGTCCATGCTGTAGATGACCTGGCTCGCAAATGCCTCGTTCAGTTCCCACAGGTCGATATCGCTGACCTTCAGACCATGACGCTGCAAGAGGCGCGGTACGGCGAAGACGGGCCCGATGCCCATTTCATCGGGCTCGCAACCCGCGACGGCGAAGCCCTTGAAGATGCCCAGCGGCTTTAGGTTGCGCTTCGCCGCTTCTTTGCCTTCCATCAGCACGGCGGCTGAGGCGCCGTCGGAGAGTTGGCTCGCGTTCCCGGCAGTAACAAACTTGTCGGCGCCCTTCACCGGCTTCAGCGAGGCAAGGCCTTCGTAGGTCGTGTCCGGGCGGTTGCATTCATCCTTGGTCACGGTATAGGCGACGTTCTTCGTTTCGCCGGTTTCCTTGTTCACGGTCGTCATGACCGTTTCCATCGGAACGATTTCGTCGGCGAATTTGTTCGCCTGCTGAGCCGCGGCCGTACGCTTCTGGCTTTCGTAAGAGAAGCGGTCTTGGCGTTCGCGGCTGATGTTGTAGCGCGCGGCGACGATGTCTGCGGTGTCGATCATCGGCATCCAAAGCGCCGGATAGGTCTGCATCAGCTTTTCTTCGGTGATGCGATTGACGTTCAGCGTTCCCTGAACCAACGAGATCGATTCAACGCCGGCGCCGATCGCGATCGGAACGCTTTCGTTCAAGATGCGCCCCGCCGCCATGGCAATCGATTGCAGGCCGGAGGAGCAGAAACGGTTGACGGTCGTGCCGGATGTGGTGACGGGGCAACCTGCCCAGATCGCGGCGAGGCGGCCGACGTTTTGACCGGTCGCGCCTTCGGGCAGCCCGCAACCCATGATCACGTCTTCGACTTCGCCTGGATCAATCTTCGCGCGCTCGATCGCATGCTTCACAGCGTGTCCGGCCATTGCCGCGCCGTGCGTGTTGTTGAAGCCGCCACGATACGATTTCGCCAATCCCGTGCGTGCCGTCGACACGACCACTGCTTCGCGCATGAAGAACCTCCCAGCTCTGATCGAATACCCAATGGGCGGACGTTATCGCTTTACCCGCGCGCTTGGCGAGGGGGTAGTTTTGCGTCAATGTCGGGCGCGTGACTACTTGAGGGATCCATGGCCGGACCGATCGACGCTTTGCGAACGCCCGACGAACGCTTTGCGCAGCTGCCGGGCTATGCGTTCAGGCCGCATTATCTCGACAATCTTGAGGGTTACGAGGGTCTGCGGCTGCACTATCTCGACGAGCGGCCCGTGCGCGCGGCCTCGGACACCCAGACCTATCTCTGCCTGCATGGGCAACCGACGTGGTCCTATCTGTATCGCAAAATGATCCCTGTTTTCGTGGGCGCGGGGCACCGCGTATTGGCGCCGGACTTCTTTGGATTCGGGCGTTCGGACAAACCAGTCGCGGACGCGCGCTATACGTTCAACTTCCACCGCAACATGCTGGTGCGACTGGTCGAGCGGCTTGACCTTACGAATGTGACTTTGGTGGTGCAGGACTGGGGTGGGCTTCTTGGGCTCACGATACCGCCGGAGGCGCCAGAGCGGTACAAGCGACTGCTCGTGATGAATACAACGCTTGCCCTGGGCAAGAGCCCAGGTGCCGGGTTCGACGCCTGGAAGGCGTTCTCCAGAGGCAATCCCGACTATGTGGTGTCCGGCTTGATGAAGCGCGGGACGAGCGTGCTTAGTGACGCCGAGGCGGCTGCCTATGATGCGCCATTTCCCGACGCCCGGTACCGCGCCGGGGTTCGCCGATTTCCCGAGATGGTGATGGTGTCGCCCGAGATGGAAGGTGCCGATATTTCGCAGCGTGCCGCCGTCTGGTGGTCGCATACCTGGGACGGACAGAGCTTCATGGCGGTCGGCATGAAGGATCCGGTCTTGGGACCACCGGTGATGGCGCAGCTTCGGCAGACAATCCGCGGCTGCCCGCCACCGCTCGAGATCGCTGACGGCGGTCACTTCGTGCAGGAATGGGGCGAAGAGATCGCTAAGGCTGCGGTGAAGATCTTTGGGTGACGCTCAGTTGGTGCCGGCGATGCCGCCGGAAGAGCCGAAGTCGCGTTTGGCGGCAACGACGGTGACAGTGTAGCCCGCGATCACATCGACGAGCTGCATCATCATCAGGATGAAGAACGTCGAGTTCATGAAGCCCTTTACGATCAGGAACTCGAGCAGGAAGAGCACGAAGGTCAGCGCCGCGATCGCGTGATTGATGAGCGAGATTGCGTCGGTACGCGTCGACTTGATGATTTCCACGAAGAGGAAAACGAGGCCCACGACGATGATCAGGTCGCCGGGTGAGAGGCTCCACGAATCGCCGGAGAGACCGTGGATCGTGAACAGAGTCGATGCAAGCCACGCCTTGAACTCTTCCGAAGCGCCGGCGAGGCCGGTAATCACCATGAAGTTCAAGAATAGGACCGGGATCGCCAACAGCGGGAACACATCCAGGATTCGATAGAACGCCGAGGGGCCTTGTTTTGCCGCCATGATCACGCACCTTGGTTTGCCGCGGGGCAAGAGACCATAGGGAACTGGGGATGTCGAGTTATTCGGCGGCGTGGCCGCGGATCGACCACATGAAGTCGAGTCCGTGCGTCTCGATATGCTCGGCGGCGTGGACGTAACCCGCTTCGACGGCTTGGTCGAACGACTTCCACGAGCGCAGACCGATGCCGGGCAACGGTGGGTCGAGTAGGATGTCGGCGGCTTCGCGCGCTTGGCGGCGCTGGGTTTCGTTGCCAACCGTCCCCGAGCGCATCAGAATCGAGACGATCGACGGGGCGCCGGCAAGTTGCTGGCGGAAGAGCTTCGACCACGGTTGGTCGCTGAAATCTTCGCGCTCTGCTGTGAGCGCTTCGTCGCCCGCGACATCGACGCCGATGATCGGGCCGGGCGTATAGGTCGACATCACGTCGACGGGGAAGTTGTTCATCAGGCCGCCGTCGGCGAGCAGATTCTTGTCATGCACGAGCGGCGGCAAGAGACCCGGGATCGCGACAGTTGCGCGGAGCGCGCGCCAGAGCGGGCCGTCGCGGTGCACGAACTCGCGACCTAAGGTCAGGTTCGACGAGACGCAGAAGTAGCTGCGGTCGAGGTCTTCGATGCAGCGCTCGCCGAAATGGTCCTGCAGCAGCTTCGTCACCTTCTTGCCGCGCAGGACGGCAACGAGCGGCAAGGTGAAGTCCGATAGCGGCTTTGCATCGACAAAGGCTTGGCGCATGCGGCGCGAGAGCTCTTGGTGGTCCCAGCCGATCGCGACGCCGGCGGCTACAACTCCGCCCATACTCGTGCCGCCGATGAAGTCGAACGGCACCCCGGCTTCGCGAAGTGCGCGAACGACACCGATATGCGCGTAGCCGCGCGCGCCGCCGCCCGCGAGCACGAGACCTACGGCGCGGCCGGTCAAGATGCGGGCGAATCGGGCGATGTCGCCCTTGTCGCCTTGGCGCAGATAGTGGTGGTGGTTGAAGGGACCGTTCGCGCCCAAGCCGGTCGCGCTTAAGCCGGGGCCTCCGGGCGCGCGTAGCAGAACGAGGTCCGGCATCTGACGGCGGAGGCGTCCTTGGGCTTCGGCGTTGTAGAAGTGGCGCGGGACCTGTTCGCCGGCGCGCGCGATCAGCAAGATGCGATCGGCTTGGCGCAGGCACTGGTTCGTCCAAGCGCTTTCGGGCGCATCGCCTAGATAGAGGATCGTGTCGTGGGCGGTTTCATAGCGCGCGAACCAGTCGCTGGGGCGGCCCAGCAATTCACGGTCGGCGACGCCGGCCTTGAGAGCCATGCCGGCGAAGGCGCGCGCGAGATCGGCGCCGAGCGTGCGGGTGTCGATGCCGTCATGCAGCGGCACGAAGGCGATCGTACGCGCACGCTGGCTTCCAACGGAGCGCTTGGTGGTGTTGCGCAGGCGGCGAACCAGCAGGCGCATGAGATTCATCGAAAGGCGCGGGTGGCGCGCGAGCAGGCGCTCGAACTCGGCCTTGCCGATGCGCAGGAGCTCGCTGTCGCGCAGCGCGACCAGCTTGGCTGCATGCGCGTCGCCGGCGATCACGGACATTTCGCCGACGGTTTCACCGGCCGGAACGTTGGCGACGAAGTGATCTTCGCCTTGATCATCTTGCGTGAAGACGCCAAGGCCGCCGGCGACGACGACAAAGACGGCTTGGTCATGCTCGCCTTCGCGGGTCAGGACGGCGCCGCCGGGGAGCGAGAACCACTGCGCGTTTTGGAGCAATGCGTCGAGCGCGCGGTCACCGATCTCGTGCGTGATCGGGAACGAGGCGAGGCGCTCGCGAAGTTCGGCGGGGTAGAAGCTTGGCGTGGCGGTTTCCGGGCGCCAGCGATTAATCAGACGCGAGGCGCCTTCCGTTGCCGCCGCGATGCCGGGCTTTGGAAACCAACGCCTGAGATAGTCGAAACGATTATCGCGCATGTCACCAGGCGGTCCAGCCGCCATCAACGGCGAGCGTCGTGCCGGTGATGTAGCTTGCGGCGTCCGACGCCAAGAACACGGCGGCGCCGGCGATCTCGCTTGAAGCGCCGACGCGGGCGAGCGGTGCTTTCGCGGCGAGGCGCTCGACGAAGGCGGTGTGCTGGCGCTGGAATTCTTCGCGCGGGAAGGGGCCGGGAGCGATCGCGTTGACGCGGATGCCCTTGGGCCCCCAATGCGCGGCCATGTAGCGGGTCAACTGCAGCAAGGCTGCTTTTGCAGGACCGTAGTGCGGGGGGCTGTTGAGGCCGGTGTCGCCGTAGATCGAAGGGTCGGGGCTGACCGAGCCATACATCGAGGCGATGTTGACGATAGCGGCGTGGCCGGTCGCACTTACAGCCTTGAGCAACGCCGGTTCGGCGATACGCATGGCGCTGAACGCGGCGCGCACGCCGCTGTCGTAGGCGGAGGCGAATTGGTCGGGCGCGGTCGAGGCGATCGTGCCCATCTCGACCGTGATCGCGTTGTTCACGAGCACGTCGAGGCGCGGCAATGTCGCGAGGCAGCGGGCGAGTGCATCGTCGTTGCGCATGTCGAAGGCGCTGACGGCGATGGCGTCGGCATCGTATTTTTCTTGGCGGAGCTTCGCGCGCAGCGTGTCGAGACGTTCGGCGTTGCGGCCGTTCAGGATCACATGGGCGCCGGCGCTCAGGTAGCCGCGCACCATCGCTTGGCCGAGGTGGCCCGCCGCGCCGGAGACGAACACGGTGCGGCCGTCGAGGCGGAACATGCGGTCGTAGGCGATGGCCGGGGCGGTGCTCATGCGGCCTTGGCCCAGAGGGCCGGGTTTAGGAGTTGCTCCGTCGCACGGGGGAGCGCGTCGTCGACGGCGAAAATCTCATTTGCGGTGAGCGCGGGGCGCTTGAAGAGCGCGAGGTTGAGCGCGAGTTGGCCTAAGGATTCCATGCCGACGACGACGCCGTCGATCCACGGTTGCGCGCGGACGTAGGCGAGGCAAAGGTCGGCGGGGCTGTCGCGGCCGATATCGCGGACGAGGCGGCGCAACGTGGATTTCAACGCTGCTGGTTCGATACCTGCCACCGCGGGCCAGTTCGCGTCGCCACCGGCGAGCAGGCCTTGCAGCAGTGCGCTGCGGGCGTGGACGGTGACGTTTGGACGCTTCGCCAGCGCTTCGATCACGCCGCTGTCGCGCCAGCGCCAGTCGAGCGCGTTGAAGGGCAGTTGCAGATGGCGGACGTTCGGATCGGCGAGGGCGGTCAAGGCTTCTTGCGGCGAGTAAACGGAGACGCCGAGATCGTAGAGCGTGCCTTCGTCGCGGAATTCTTTTATCCGCTGCCATATCGCGCCGTTGTGCGAGGTCAGATGGCTCGCGCGGTGCAGCAGCAGGACTTCGATGCGGTCGACGCCGAGGCGCGCGCACGAGGCGTGGATGGAATTCGCGACCGCTTGGCGGACGGTGCCAATGGGTGCGGTCTCTTCGATGTCGTCGAGAGGCGCAAGTTTCGTCACAATGCGCACGCCCTTGGAACCTGGGAGTGCGGTGCCGATGCGGTGTTCGGACGAGCCGTAGGCGGCGGCGGTGTCGATCCACTTTACGCCCGCGCCGACGGCGGAGCGCAGGATCAGTTCCGACTCCCGCTCGCTCGGCTGGCCGGTGCGGTTCGCGGCGCCGTAGACGAGGCCGAGTTGCGCGGTGCCAAGAACGAGTTCGGCGGGGGTGTGCGTGCTCATCGACTGAGCATCGCAGAGATGTGTATGCGGAACTTTAACTAGAAAATTAAGGTCTTGGTAACCCTCAGCTCTTCGGCCAGATCTTCCACACTGCGCTCGCCGTGAAGACGATCCGGTCACCGGCTTTGAAGTCGGCGCGCATGAAGACGATCTCGCGGGTTTTGCGGACGACTTCGGGGCGGCAGACGATGACCTCCCCGATGGCGGCTGCGCTCAAGAAGCTGGTCTGCTGGCCGACGGTCACGCAGGGCGCGCGATCGGTCGCATCCCACAGCGCGTAGCCTAGGCAGGCGTCGGCGAACGTCATCAGCGCGCCGCCGTGGGCGACGCCGGCGGCGTTCGTGTGGCGGTCGTCGACGATGAAGGCGAACTCGCGCACGCCGCCGCTGTCGCGTTCGAAGTAAGGACCGAGGAAGGCTTCGAACGGGTCGAACTGCTCGGCGACGCGCCACCCGGCAGGGGCGGCGACGGCGCGGGCGGGCGGCAGAGGGGTGAAGTTGTAGTCCGCCATGGCGCGCTATTCCGAACCCAGGATCTTCCAGAGTCCCGTCGCGGTAAGGATCGGCTTTCCCTCCACCGTCAACTCGCCGGAGATGAAGACGATCGAGCGCGTGCGGCGGGTGATCGTCGCCTCGCCCCGGATGCGGTCGCCGAGGCGGGCCGGACCGATGAGATCGCAGTTCAGCGAGATGGTCATCGCGCGCTGCCCTTCCAGCGCGTCATGGACGCTGCGGCCCATGACGATGTCGGCCAGCGCCATCGCCATGCCGCCGTGCAGGGTGGCACCGCCGTTCAAGTGGACGTCGCGGACGTCGAAGATGAATTCCTTACCGTCCGGCGATTGCCAGACGGGGCCGATGTATTTGTTGAAGCCCGTATCGCCGAATACGGCGGTGTAGCCCGCGGGCGCGGGCTTGGTCGCTGTCGTCATTGCGGTCGCTTACATCGCCTTCCGCAGAGGGAGCAGGTCGTCGTAGACCGGCGCGCGCTTTTCCTGCTTGGCCTTGAAGCTTTCCATCATGTCGGCGGTCGGGTTGAACATGCCGGCCTGCCAGGTCGCGATGTAGTCGAGGCCGTCGCGGATCGAATGATCGCGGGCATAGTTGATCATGACCTTCGAGCCATGGACCGCGAGCGGCGACTTCGAGGCAATCTCGCCGGCCAGTTCGAAGACGTGGGCGAGCATTTGCTCTTGGCTGTCGAAGAGTTCATTCACAAAGCCGAGGTCGTAGGCTTTTTTCGCAGGGAGACGGCGGCCGGCATAAGCGAGTTCGCGCACAAGGCCTTGCGGCAGCAGGTGGCAGAGACGCGGGAACGTGCCGACGTCAGCGGTCATGGCGAGGTTGATTTCCTGGATGACGAAGAACGCGTCCTTCGTGGCGTAGCGCATGTCGGCGCAAGTCGACAGATCGACCGCGCCACCGATGCAGCCGCCCTGCACCGCCATCAGAACCGGCATGCGCGCTTCGTCGAGGCAGGAGAACGTGTTCTGCAGGCGGTGCACCTCCGCGCGCAGGTTGGCGCGCAGACGGCCGGTTTCGCCGCCGCTGCCCGCTACGCCCTGCCCGTCGGTGAAGACGGAAAGGTCCATGCCGGCGGAGAAGTGCTTGCCGGTCGAGGAGATCACGATGGCGCGGGCCTTACCCTCATCGTTGATCGCGTTCACGATGGCGGGCAGTTCGTTCCAGAACGCGCGATTCATTGAGTTGAACGCGTCGGGGCGCTTCAGTTGAATGTGAGCGACCTTGTCCTTGGTCTCGACGTTGAAGCAGGTATAGGCGGTCATCGGTGCTTGTCCTTCATGCGATTTGAATGGCGATGGCCGTTCATAGCATGCGGGTCGCCGTGCCCCAATTGCCGCAGATTTCGGCGGCTGGACAGGGCCCAGGCTATTCCCTATAACCCCGGGCCTTCGCGCCGGATGCCTCATCCGGCGATGGTCAGCCTGGGTAGCTCAGTTGGTAGAGCAGCGGACTGAAAATCCGCGTGTCGCTGGTTCGATTCCGGCCCCAGGCACCAC
>CAZJOM010000116.1:8411-9723 GCA_964547645.1 uncultured Flavobacteriaceae bacterium | reverse complement strand
CTCAACGATTCAAACCGGAGCTTGACAGTCCACCGCCTCGACCGGCCGGCGAAGTAAGAGGCTGTCACTGCGGCGCCGCCGGCGACCGTGGATAAGGCACCCGCGAGAGCATGATGTTGCCGAGCCTCCACGCCTGCGCGAACGCCTGCCGCGCAAACGCGGTGCGCGCCTCGTTGCTATAACCAAGCAGGCGCGGATGGTGCGCCAACTCTCCGGCGGTCCGCACACCGTCAATGCCGCCGAGCAACAGCGACTCCGCCTCGGAAAACTTCACCGAAAGGCCAGACCGGTTATAGGTTCCATCGGCCGCACGTCCGCCCCCGGGCGACCAATGAGGGATCAGTTTTTCCCAACTGCCATCCGCGAATGCCGCCTCGGCCGACAGCAACGGTGCTTCCGGCAATCGCGCCAGAAACACATGGGTACCAAGCTTAAGCGTCAGCGCCTCGACCGCCGCCCATTGTTCCCGCACGGCCAATGGCGCCAGCGCCTGCCCGATTTCGGAATCGGGCGCGAAGAAGACCGGCGGGTAATAGGACGCATTATCGATCCAGCCATGAAACGCCAGACCGTTGCTTTCGACAAAGCTCAAGACCTCCGGCACGGTATAGGCGCGATCTACCGGATGAAGGAACGTATCGACGAGCGCCGCATCATGCTCAAGCTCGCGAGCCCCTTTGACATACCAGTGCACGTAGTGATGGGCGGGCACCTGAGCGAGAATGCGCCGCACGCGGGCAACCCCCGCCGCATCTTGCTTGATCTGCATGCGGCGAAACACGTCTTGCAGCATGTAAACGCCGGCCCGGCGCGCCGCCGCATACAACATCAGCACCATCACGCCTGCGGGGGCCAAAACCTCGCGAAGCGCGCGTAGCCCGGCTGCAGGATCCTGTAAATGATGCAGCACGCCGGAACAGATCACCGCATCGAAACGATCACCCAGCGCACCGACGTCGCGTAGATCGCCCTTGAACAACCGCAAGTTCGAAAGACCATGCCGGTCTTGCAAAAACCGTTCGTGCGCAAGCGCCGACTCGGAAACGTCCACGCCGGTGACATCCGCGCTGGGGTTCGTGAAGGCCAAATAGGCCGCCTGTATCGTGCCGCAACCCGCAGCCAAAATCCTCAGCCGCTCGCGCGGCTTTCCCTCGGGCCACAGCATCGGCGCGTAGAGCGCCGGATCGCCAAACTGAAAATACCCCTCGGCCAGCTTTTGCGTTAGGTCGGAAAACGGTTCCGGATAGGCGTAAGCGTCGTACTGGCGTGCGACGAGTGAGGCCATGTCTTCCATGTCAGGATGTACCTAGGC
>CAZJOM010000116.1:0-8311 GCA_964547645.1 uncultured Flavobacteriaceae bacterium | reverse complement strand
CGTACTGGCGTGCGACGAGTGAGGCCATGTCTTCCATGTCAGGATGTACCTAGGCAGATCTGGTTCAGCTGTTGATTGGCAAAACGTCGAAGGCAACGGTCAGCCGCCGCTCAACGTCGATGAACGGAATGGTGCCGTGCCACATATACGACGGAAAAAGGACCAGCCGCCCTACTCGTGGTTCGACCTTTCTGAGCGGCCCAAGTTCATGGCCGGAAACAGCAAAGCCCGGTTCGCCGAATTTGATCCAACCGGCTTGATCGCCGCCCGCCTCGCCGGCCGGCCGCACCGCCGGCGGCAATGCGACGTAGTAGGCGGAACTGATCCAGCCATGCGGGTGTACATGGTTCGTGTGAAACCCTCCGCTTCGAAGCTGCGCGGACCATGAATCCGAAAACCGCCAGTTCGCGGAGACACGGCCCAGCAGCGGATGGTCCGGATCGGAAGAAAGCTCGCCAAGCCTCGCAATGTAACGCGACACCGCTTTCGCGATGCTCTCCCGCAGCGCGACGATCACGGCGTCCGTGCGATCGAAGAGGTTGTCTTGCGTCTGACTCCCGATCCGCAGCGTCTGATCGATCGGGGCCTGTGCATCCGTGTGCAATTCCCTCAGTCGGGTTTGGAGCGCTTGATTGAAGCTCGCCATGTCGGGCCAGCCTGGCGGCGTTTCCAAGTCAAACGCTTGAACAAAAGTATTGTAGTCGTTGAGCCAGGCGTCCTTTGGCTCGCCTGCGGCGCGCCAAGCGATGCCAAGGTATGCCCATGCGGTTTGATCGGACCGATCCAGACGCACCGCCGCCGATGCGGCATCGGTGGCAAGCGCAATCTCGCCTGCTTGCAGTAGTCCGCTGGCATAGTTCACGTGTGCGGAAGCATGCTCCGGCAAAAGTTCGATCGCGCGGCGATGCGCTGCCAGGCCCTCTTCAAAGCGGCCCAAACGGCACAGCGCTTGACCCAACCCGTCGAAGTAGCCGGGTGTGGTATCGGCTAGTGCGCAAGCCTGGCCAAACGCCTCGGCCGCCTCGCGATAGCGTTCGGCCCGGAGCAAGAGCCCGCCCTTGATCCCAGGCGCCACCGCCGACGTTGGTGCCGCGCGCGCCGCCGCATCCAGTTCGCTCGTGAAGGCTTCATCGCCCCGCCGCCATCGCAATCGGCTCACATCGTACAAGCTCAATTGGTGTTGAGGGTCGCGCGCGAGCGCGAGGCGATAGCTAGCCAGGGCCTCATCTGACCGGCCGAGAGATTGCAGGCTGTTTCCCCGATTGTAGTGTACTTCGGCGCCGTCGGCGCCCATCCGGATGGCCGTGTCGTAGGCAGCCAAGGCTTCGGCCGGCCGCACGAGCCGTTGCAGCACGACCCCACGATTGTGATGCAGCGCGGCGCGATCTGGCGCCACCGTGAGCGCATGATCCAGCGTAGCGAGCGCGGCGACCGGGTCGCCCACTTCGTTTTGCAGCAAGGCCAGCAACTGAAGCATCTGCGCCAGCAGCTTTGGCGTTGGTGGTGGCAGTTGAAGCGCCTGATCTAAGCTGTTCACTGCGTCAGCGCGCTTGCCCAGTAGCCGCAGCAATCGTGCTCGATTGTAGTGCGCTTCGACGAGGTCCGGTTTGAGTTGAACGGCGCGGCCAAACGATTCCTCTGCTTCGGCCGCGCGCTCGAGATCTTCGTGCACCTCCCCGAGCCTCAACCACACAGCCGCTTGCTCAGGATCGCTACGCAAAGACCGCTCAAGAAGCGCCGCGGATTCGGCGAGGCGGCCGCTCGAGTACTCCAAATCGCCCAACAGATTGAGCGCGTCCTTATGGTCGGGAGCGCTATTCAGCACCTCCAAAAGGGACGCACGAGCCTCGTCGAATCGCCGGCTTTGGATGGCTCGAAAGCTTTGCCGCAACAACGCATCGATGGCGACGGTTCGCATTTTACCCCCTGGGCAAATGAGGCAATTCCTCAACTCCCACAACACATTGTTCCGAAATGGTGTACCTCGCAACCTCTCACCTTGCTACGGCGTCCTTGGTAAACGACTGTGGGGCCGTGCAGCGTCCCGGATGGAATGTGCGCGATGATAAGGTCGATCTTCGGCTTGACGAAAAAGGAAACGGACGCGCCTTCGCGCGGGGCCGTGCCGCCGGATCATTTCGTCGCCGCCATCGGCGACGTGCACGGCCGCCTCGACCTGCTGGAGGATCTCTGGCACCAGATCGATGCAACCTCGCGCACGTCGTCCGCTCGTCAGAGAACCCTTGTGTTTGTGGGCGACTACGTCGATCGCGGTTTGCACTCGGCTGAGGTCGTCGATCGCCTGCTTGACGGTTTCGCGGGCTTCGAAACGATCTTCTTGAAAGGCAATCACGACGAAACGTTGCTGCAGTTTTTGAGCGATCCAACCGTGGGCGAGGCTTGGAGGAATTTCGGTGGTCTCGAAACGCTTCGCAGCTACGGCGTTTCGCACACGCCGGGAAAGAGTTGGGCCCAAACGCGCAGCGAATTCGCCTCAGTGCTCCCCGACGCTCATCTGACCTTCTTCAAGAACCTCAGATTGCACGTCGCGATCGGGGACTACCTGTTCGTTCATGCCGGCGTGAAGCCGCGCATCCCGCTCGAGGACCAACGCGAAACCGACCTCCTGTGGATAAGAGAGGAGTTTCTCGACAGTCCCGCCAACTTTGGCCATATCGTCGTTCATGGCCACACGCCGACGGACGTCCCCGATGTGCGACCAAATCGCATCGGCATCGACACCGGCGCGTACATGACCGGAAATTTGACCGCGCTAATCCTCGAAGGTCGCACCCGTTCCTTTTTGTCGACAGGTTAGTGACGGCCGTATGGCTTGATTGCCGCCGAGTCGGCGTTCTATTTCTCCGCTTCGGCCTCCAACCTTCGGGACCGCTCAACGATGCTGCGCCGCCTGTTCGTACTTTTCGCCGCGCTTCTTGTGCTCGCCGCGTGCGCTGGCACGTCGAAGGAGCCGCCGGCCGCAACCCAAGCCAATGCAGTTGACGACTATCGCTTAGGTGCAGAGGACAAGGTGAAGATCACGGTTTTCGGCGAACCCGACTTGTCGGGTGAATTCGTCGTCGACAGTTCCGGTGTCTTGGCCACACCATTCATCGGCCAGATCTCCGTCAAAGGCATGACGCTGCGTGAACTCGAAAACGTCTACGCAGGAAAACTGCGTGACGCGCAAATTTTGCGCGACCCTCGCGTGACCGCCGAAGTCACAAGTTTCCGGCCGATCTACGTCCTTGGCGAAGTGAAAAAGCCCGGCCAATACGCCTTTGTCAGCGGCATGACCGTGCAAAAAGCGGTCGCATTGGCCGAGGGCTACACCTATCGCGCCAGTGAGAGCACAGTCGAAATCACCCGCAGCGGTAAGAAATTCAAAGTCGACGTCACCCCGCAGACCACCGTGCTTCCCGGTGACGAAATCCGGATTCCGGAACGCTTCTTCTAGTCCTCGGTCCGCGTGCATGTGGACAACCATTACGCGGCCAGATTGCTAGATGTTGAGGCTTCGGGACATGGAGCCACTTTCATTTGGTGCATCCGCCCCTCCCGGGTAGATTCTTAAGGCGAATCAACACGAAGCCGTTTGGCCTTTCTTTTGGTGGGCCTTTTCTGCGGGGAGCCAGCGCCATGTTCGTGCCGTCCATCCGCCGAGCCATGTCCGTGACTGCGATTGTGCTCAGCGCCGGAGCCGCTTGGGCGGCCAACGACCCAATTAACGAACTCGCGAACGCGATCTGCGCGGCCCCCGATCTCAATGCCCTAACGGCGTCCTTAGCCACACTGGCGACCGACGAAGCCTATGCGCCCGAAGAAGTCGCCGAAGCCTTTGGGGTGGCCACGTTCTTGGGCGATCTTGGACGCTGCGCCAATCAACAAGCAATCGCGGACGGTTTCGCCCTCTACAAAAAGGGCAAGGACACAACGCGCCTGGATATGGCCTTCGCCGGCGGCCGCATCGCCGCGAAGCCCGAAGGCGGCACTGCAAGTGCCGAAATTTACGTTGGTTCGTTCGCTGCACTTGGAGTCGCCGGCGACTCGCCAAGCGCGCAGTGACGAGAGGAAGCGCGCTCAAGCGGCAGGATAAGCCGCAGAGCGCGGAGACTTAAGCTTACGCATGTCCTTGGTGGGGTGTGCGATTGGGAGAACTAAGCGTGCGACCACTGGGGATCGCCATAGCTGCGCTTTGCGCGCTCGTTTGCAGCGTGCCACAAGCGCGTGCCGACGATCCTGACACGGGCTCGGCCGCCAATGTCTTGACCCGCGCGCGGCCCGAATACGACGCCCGCGGCGTGCGCATGGGCTCGTTCTTTATGTATCCGTCGCTCGCAGCTGGGGTCGGCTACACCGACAACGTCTTCAACGACAGTGCCAAGACCACCTCGGATTATTTTTACATGGTCTCGCCGCTGCTGCGGCTGCAGTCGTCCTGGTCGCGGCACGAATTGTTACTGACGGCAGCCGCCAAGACCTACTCGTTCTCGAGCCAAGGCAGCGAAGATCGCACCGATTTCGACCTCGGCCTGAGCACTCGCATCGACATCGTGCGCGGCACGGATATTAAGGCGAACGCGCACTACCTGGATCAGCACGAACCGCGCGGAACCGACGTGACCGGCGGCCTCGCCGCCGCCGATCCGGCCGAGCCCACACCGTACACACGCACGGGCTTCGGCGCGGAGATCAATCACACGCTGAACCGCGTGCGCCTATCGCTCGGCGCCAGCCTCGACGACTACGACTTCGAAGACGTCCAAAGAGTCGATGGTGGGGCCCCTGCGTTCAACAACGACGACCGCGACCGCACGGTGACCGAAGTCTTCGTCAAAGCGGCAACCGAAGTCAGCAGCGACACCGCTGTGTTCCTGCGCGGCCGGATCGACGAGCACGACTACGTCGACGCTGTCGACGATGCCGGCCACAATCGTGACTCCAGCGGCGTGGGCATCGACGGCGGCTTTGAGTTCCAAATGACCCACATGCTCGAAGGCGAGATCTTCGCGGGCTACACTTTGCGCAGCTTCGACGACACCACCTTCGCCGACGCCGGCGAGTTGGCGTTCGGTGCCGGCTTGAAGTGGTTCCCCACCATGCTGACCACCATCAGCATGGATGCTGCGCGCGCGATCGAAGATACGTCCATCGGCTCGGCCTCCGGCTACGTCTCGACGCGCGGCGAGGTCGGCGTCGATCATGAACTTCTGCGCAATGTGATCTTGAGCGGGCGTCTTGGCTACGAGAACGCGTCCTATTTGGACATCGCCCGCAACGACGAGATCCTGCACGGCTCGCTCGGTGGGCGTTTCCTTATCAACAATAATCTGCACTTCGACGCCGGGTGGGAGTTCGTCAACCGCAATTCAAACGATCTCGACTTCGAATACTCCTCAGGTCAATTTCAGTTCTCTCTCACGGGCAAGATGTGATGCGTGTCTGTGGACGAAGGGGGCGACGCTGCGCGCCGCACGATGCGTAGCCGTCGGCCATTCGCTAGTGTCGCGCCGCGATGTTGAGACCCGAAATGAAAGTTCACCGCCTTCACCAACCAGCGGCGCTTGAGCCCGACGTGGCCCAACCGGCGCCGCAGCACGACGACGCGCCGCAAGCCGAATTCGATTTGCGCTCCCTCCTGCGCGTCTTCATGGCGCGGCGTTGGACGATCCTAGGCACGATCGCAATCTGCATGACCTTGGCCGGGATCGTCGTCGTGCAGATGACCCCGATCTACAGCGCCTCGACGTTGCTCATGGTCGGACAGCGCGAAAACAAGGTTCTGGACCAGGAGTCGTTCCTGGCCGGCCTGCCGATGGATTCGGCGACGATCGAAAATCAGATCCAAATCCTGCGCTCCTGGTCGCTGGCTGAGCGCGTGGTGCTTAAGCTGAACCTGACCCGCGATCCCGAATTCGACCCCTCGCGCGCTGAAGGATCCTTGCTGTCGAACCTGAACCCGTTGAACTGGTTCTCCAGCCCGAAGCGAAAGATCACGGCCGGCGCGAACGAGAAGGTCACAACCGTCGACCCGGCTATTCTACGCCGCTTCGGTGCGAAGCTGACGGTCGCGGCCCAGGGCCGTTCGTCCGTCATCAAAGTGACGTTCGACTCCCCCGATCGCGAGAAGGCGGCCTTGATCGCCAACGCGCTCGCCGACCAATACATCGTCGATCAGCTGGAAACCAAGTTCGACGCCGCCAAGCGCACGACCGATTGGCTGAACGAGCGCTTGGGTCAACTGGCAGAACAAGTTCGCGCCTCCGAAAGCGCGGTCGAGCAATACAAAGCCGAGCACGACCTGACGGACGGGAAGGGCGGCAACTCGCTCGCCAACGAACAACTCTCCGAACTGAACGGTCAAATCGTCCTCGCGCGCTCGAACCTGGCGGAGCAGGAAGCAAAGTACAAACAGGTCAACTCGCTCTACAACGCCGGCAGTAATGTCGACTCGATCGCCTCGGTGATCAACTCGCCGCTGATCTCGACGCTGCGCGGTCAGCAGGCGGAGCTGATGCGCAAGGAGGCAGAGCTCGCCACGAAATACGGCGACCGCCACCCGCAGATGATCGCGCTCCGCGACGAGCGTAAGAACCTCGACGCCAAGATCGAAGAAGAGGTCAAGCGCATCATCCGCAACTTGAGCAACGAAGTCGCGATCGCCCGCGCGCGGCTGAGCTCGCTTGAATCCTCGCTCCGCGAAATCCAAGGCACCGCCAACACGCAAGGCAAGGCGTCGATCAAGCTACGCGAATTGGAACGCGACGCGGAGGCGAACCGCACGCTCTACGACACGTTTCAAGCCCGCTTCAAAGCGACCGAAGACAAAGACCAAATTCAAACGCCCGACGCGCGCACGATTCAAAAGGCCGCTGTCCCGCTCGACCCCAGCTTCCCGAACAAGCCGCTCATCATGGGCGTGACCCTGTTCGGTGCCGGCGTCATGGGCATGCTGCTCGCACTGATGTTGGAGCGCCTCGACAACGGCTTCCGCATCGGCCCGGAGATCGAACGCGCCACGCGCCTCTCGAATTTGGCGGTCGTTCCTGCAATCAAGAACGCCAAGCACGTTGCCGATCGCGTGATCCAGAAGCCGCTTTCGGTGTTCAGCGAGTCCATCCGCTCGCTCTACGCGGGCCTGCAACTCTCAAACGTCGACAAGCCGCCAAAGGTTGTCGTCATCACCTCCGCCGTCCCGAATGAAGGCAAGACGTCGCTCGCCGTCAGCCTGGGCCGCCTCGCCGCGAAGAGCGGTGCGCGCGTCCTGCTGATCGACGGCGACCTGCGTCACCCAAGCGTCGGCGAGCAGTTCTCGCCCCGCCCGCCGGAAGCCGGCCTCGTCGAAGTCCTCGCCGGCAAGCGCGACCTGGCCAATGTTCTGATGCGCGATCCGATTTCGACGCTGGAGTTCGTAGGGGTGGCGATGCCGCCCGCCAATCCGGCTGACTTGCTGTCGTCGCTCGCGATGAAAAGCCTGGTTCAAGCATTGCGCGACCACTACGACCTGGTCATCATCGACGCCGCACCGGTTTTGCCGGTCTCGGACACGCGTATGCTGGCGCGTCTGGCGGACAAGGTCATCTTCGCCGTAAGGTGGGATGCGACCCCGCGCGAAGCGGTCTTGAGCGGCATCAAGCTGCTGCGTGACGCGAACGTGGATATCGCAGGTACCGTGCTGACGCAGGCCGATCTGCGCCGCCACGCGATCTATGGTTACGGCAACTCGGCGTATGGGTACGGTGGCAACTACGCGAAATACTATAGCGAGTGAGGCGATCGTCGCCGGCGTTTTGGCGGCGGCATTCGCGTCGTGGCTCTTGGTCTATGGCGCGATGTTCCTCCTGCCCAGTTGGCACTTCGCCGAAGCTGAACCGCGCTACGCCGAAGTTGCGCGCGGCAAAGCCGGCACCGTGGTCGAACTCGACGCGCTGATCCAAGCGCTGCGCACCTCGCCGGTTCGCGCGGATTTGAGCCGCGCGGCGTTCGTGCAGATGCTCACGGCCCAACAGATCGGCCTGCGCTCGTTGCGCGCCACGACACGCCTCACTGCCGCCAGACGCGATTTGCGCTTGGGATTGTCGGCCTCGCCCTCCGATGCCTACGCCTGGACCCGCCTCGCCATCACCGAGTTTCGCCTCGAACACGAACGCGAAGCAGCGGCCGCACTCGCACTCGCGCTCCAAGTCGCGCCCGCGGAACGGAAACTGACATCGGTGCAAGTCGACCTTGCGGTCGCCTTATGGCCCGACCTCGACAAAGAGGGCAGGGCAGCCATCGCCCGCCGCCTCAAACTCGCCGAACGCTGGCCGGA
>CAZJOM010000115.1:0-10000 GCA_964547645.1 uncultured Flavobacteriaceae bacterium | reverse complement strand
CCTCGGGCGCCGGCGGCCAGCACGTCAACAAAACCGAAAGCGCGGTGCGCATCACGCATATTCCGACCGGCGTCGTCGTCGCGATGCAGGAAGAGAAGTCGCAACACAAGAACCGCGCCAAGGCGATGAAAATCCTAAAGGCGCGCATCTACGACGCCGAGCGCGAGCGCCAAGACAAGGAGCGCGCCGCCGACCGCAAAGAGCAAGTGGGCTCGGGCGACCGCTCTGAACGCATCCGCACCTACAACTTCCCCCAAGGCCGCTGCACCGACCACCGCATCAACCTGACGCTCTATGATCTCGATCAGGTCATGGCCGGCATAGCGCTCGGAAAAGTCATCGACGCTCTCGTCAACGACGACCAAGCCAAACGCCTGGCGCAGTTGGATGGGGGTGGTTCAGAGTGAACAACGATACGCTGTCAGCGTTGTGATTGGCATAGATCGCGTCCGCGCCGCCGCCGCGCGCTTGGCCGCTGCCGGCATCGACGACCCAATGCGCGAGGCGCGCATCCTTGCGCGCGCGGCGCCCGATGCGCAGATCTTCGAGGCCTACATCGCCCGCCGCGCGAAGCGCGAACCGGTCGCCTACATCCTCGGCCGCAAGGAGTTTTGGTCGCTCGACTTCGAAGTCTCACCCGCCGTCCTGATCCCGCGCCCCGACTCCGAGACGCTCATCGAGACCGCGCTCAAGGAGCTGAAGCAAACCCCGCCCAAGCGCATCCTCGACCTCGGCACCGGCTCCGGCTGCTTGCTGATCGCGCTCCTGACGGAGTGGCCGGCCGCCACCGGCGTCGGTATCGACATCTCACCGGCCGCACTCAGCCTCGCCACGCGCAACGCCGCGCGCCACGCGCCCGACCGCGCGACGTTCCTTCACGCCGACTTCGCCACGCCGCCGCGCGAGCAATTCGATCTCGTGATCTCGAACCCGCCTTACATCGCCGACGCCGAGATCGCGCGACTCGACCCCGATGTACGCGACCATGAGCCACACCTCGCGCTGAAGGCCGGACCGGACGGGCTTGAGGCCCTGCGCCGCCTCGCGCCCACACTTCTCCACACCTTGAAACGCGGCGCGCCGGGCCTCATCGAAATCGGCCATGATCAAGGTGAAACAGGCGCCGAAACGTTGCGGAACTTAGGGCTGGCCGTGAAACGCGTGGTGAAGGACCTAGGGGGGCGCGACCGCGTTCTGGTCGTAAGCCTGCCGTAATGGACGGGCAGGGCGGGGCAAAATCGAGAAATCCCTTGGAATCGCCCAGGAATTCGGTCTAGCTTCGCGGCCGGACTGAAAGAGTCTGAATTCCAAGCCCGCGCCGGCAAAGGCTGGCGGCAAAACCGGGCACCGCGCGGGACCGGCCCGCAATCGAAGGCCACGCAAGGGAGCATGGCTTTCAAGGCCTAAAAGCCAACCATCGCTTGAAGGACCTGAACGAGGGTATTCGAGGGGCATACGTGGTTACAGAATTGACGGGGCTAGCAGTCGGCTGCGCGCATGATTGGCGCCAGACCGTCGCCCGTGACCAATGCCCCGCACCACCACACGAACGCACAAACTAGCATCGGATTTTTCTATGAACATGAGACCTGGGCAGAACAACAACAACAAGCGCTCGCGCGGGCGCGGACGCGGCGGCAAACATCACGGTGGCGGCGGCGGAGGCGGCGGTCCGCGTCACCAAGGCGGCGGCGGCTCGCCCGCCGATCAGGTCTTCAACATCCACCGCACGATCGACTCGAACGGTCCCGACATAAAGATCCGCGGCAACGCGCATCATATCTACGAAAAATATCTGCAGCTCGCGCGCGATGCGAACTCGTCCGGCGATCGCGTGATGGCTGAAAACTACCTGCAGCACGCCGAACATTACTACCGCCTGATCATGGCGTTCCAAGCGGCGCAGCAGCAGCAAGGCCAGCAGCACCAAAGCGGCGGTGGCGGCGGTCAGCCCTACGGCAACGGCGGCGGCAACGGCCAACCCCAACAAGGCGGCGGCGCCTACGGCAACAACGGCAACCACTACCGCCAGCCCAACGGCAGCAGCCCGCAACCGGGCATGGAAGCCAACGGCAACACCGTCGAAGCCGCAGGCAACAACGACACCAGCTCGAACGACGAGCAATATCGCGAAGAAGATACGGGAAGGTATGACTAGCGGCATCGGCCGCTAGCCCACCGGGTCACGCGCTACAACCGCCACCGCAATCGCGTCCTGCGCTGCACAACCGCAAGCGTCGTTGATATGGACTGTCCAAGCGGGCGTCCGTAACATTTTCGCAGCGTTGAGAGGGGGACACATGCGCACGTTCAATTTCGTTTTGGCGACGGTCGCTTACCTATTGCTCGCCGGCCAGGCGTTGGCTGCCGACACACTGCCGTTGCTGACGTCGGCCAAGCTCGCGGAAATCCTGACGGCAGCGACCGGCAAGCCCGCCACCGTGACCAAGCCCGAAGCCGGCGTCGAAGTCGTTTCGATCGTCGAGAACGGGAGCTACGACTTCATCATGTCGAGCTGCACGGCCAGCGGCTGCCCGGACGTACAAATGACGATGTTCTTCAACAAGGAAGACATTTTCACGCTGGCGCTGGTCAACGGTTTCAACGGCAAGGACCTCAGCGCGACGGCGTTCCTGACGCCCGACAACCGCGTCTATCTCGTCGACCTCTACGTCGTCGAAGGCGGCGTGACCGAAGAGAATGTGAAGAAGAACCTTGCCATCTACCTCAAGGCACCCAGCCTCTTTGCGCAGTACGCGGTCGGTCAAACGACGGCATCGCTACCGCCGGCCGGCGTGCCCGTCGCGCTCGGCCCAACCGAGGTCGCACCGCAGCTCCAATTCATCGAACGCGTCCTGCGCAATATCCCGCGCAAGGGCCACGCGCTGGCGGCGGCGAAATAGCTTCGCAAACAAAAAACCCCGGGGCTCGTCACCCCGGGGCTCACTCCTTTCACGCGGCCTTGTCGCCGTTCATCCGGAACAGGCCCTTGAGGATCGCCTCAAGACCCTGACCCTCGCTCGCGTGCAGGTCGATGCGGCCGACCTTTTCGACGAGCTTCTCGAGCGACTCAAGCTCCTTCAAACGCAGAAGCAACTTGTTATCCTCCATCAGCTTCGCCGTGTTCGCAAGCGAACGCGTCGCGGCCGTCTCTTCCTGCCGGCGGATCAAGTTGGCCTTGGCCGTACGTTCGGCCTCGACCACCTTGTTGATCAGCTCGCGGATCTCGCCCGGCAAGATCACGTCCTTCACGCCAAGCTCGTCGACCGCAACGCCGAGTTCCCCCGTACGCTTGGCCACGAACTCGCGCAGCTCGCCGTCGAGCCGGTCGCGTGCCGCCAGAATCTCGTCCAGCGTACGCGCCGCAACCGCCTCGCGGATCGCGAACTGCGTGACCTTGTAGAGCGTCTGCGCGACGTCCGTCGCTCCCGCCGTCGCCTTGACCGGATCGACGATCCGCCAGAACGCCGTCAGCGTGACGCGCACGCCGACGCGGTCCTTCGTCAAGATCTCCTGCGCGGTGATCTCAAGCGCCTGCGGACGCAGGTCGATCTTCTGCACCCGAACCGTCCGGTCGACGTTCCAGAACGCGTGCCGACCGGCGCGCACCTGCTCGACCAACGCACCGTCGACAAAGACAAGCCCCGTCTCATGCGCCTCGACCACCGCCTGCGCGACCAGCGCGTTCGCCCGGGTCAAATCCAAACGCTCCAAGTGCCGCTTCTCGATCCGAAGCGACGTCTTCGCGTCGATCCGGTCGACCTCGACCTTCGTCACGCCCTTCCAGAACGCACGGCTCTGCCACGAACCCATGAGATGCGTCGGCTGTCCGTCGAACGATACGATCGCGACCTCACCGGCCTGCGTCTGCACCGCGACGAAGTTTTCGCGCGCAGCCTCCGCGTTGGCGGAAGCGATCGTCGTATAGCGATCCCACGCGATCTCGCCCCGCACGGCCTTGAACGTCTCGACGTTCAAACGCTGCAGCGGATCGAACAGCGTATGCCGGCCCGCAGCCAACACGCGCACGAACGACCCGTCGCGCGTCAGCAACGCCCGCTCGTCATCCTTCACAACCACCGTCAAATACAAAACACCACGCAAGGCACGTCACTCCTAAAAAGTTTCAAAAAGGCACGGCACTTCAAACACACGAACAGAAACACCGGCCGGTCACCGGCGAACACCCACGGCCGAACGCTTTGAGCCGCCGCTCACACAAGCTCTTGCGAGCGCGCGCGCCCGCAATCGCCGGTGCTCGCGCACGACGGTATCCAGCGCCGGACAAAGCGGTTGCACGCCTGCCGGTTCCAAAACTTCGGCGACGCCCGTTCCGGCGTCAGCCTTCACAAGGGTCGCTTAGATCGTGGCCAGCTGGTGCGCCGGCCGGTATTCCTCAGTCTCAATCAACGTTTCACCGTTGGATGGCTTTGCAGGCCATTTTGCGTAGCGGGATTCGAACCCGCGACATGAAGAGTCCAATTCTTCTGCTCTACCACTGAGCTATTCGCATGGAGCACCCAATGGGAATCGAACCCATGACCTCCCGTCGAACGGGCGCTCTACCACTGAGCTACGGACGCGGCTTCCCAACCGAAGGCGGAACACATCACCGCAGAGCGGCACGCGCCGGCCGGGACTCAAAGAGCCCGAACCCAAGGCCTTCAAAAGGGGCGCGGTGGATAACGCTGCGCGAATCGGAAAGCAAGTGGCCCAAATCGTCACAGGCCACGCGCAAAAGAAAAACCCCGGAGCTTGCGCCCGGGGTTTTCCGTCTGAATTCGAATTACTCAGTACCCGTCGTACCGGCGATCGTCGTACCGCCCGTCGTAGTACCCGCCGTCATAGCGCCCGTCATACCGGCTATCGTAGTAGCGCTGCTTCTTGCACCGCGCCACTTGATTGCCGACCACGCCACCAATGATGGCACCCGCAACCGTCGCCGGCCCGCGATCGCGTCCGCGCGCGACGTTGTTGCCGATAATCCCGCCGAGCACGCCACCGATGATCGTACCCGCCGCGCGATCGCCGCGGCAGCCGCGCCGGTTGTCATAACCATAGCCGGGGCCATAGCCCGGTCCGTATCCCGGACCACCGGCATAATATCCCGGCGGCGGGCCGTAGCCCGGCGGCGGGCCGTATCCAGGCCCGTATCCAGGACCATAGCCCGGGCCATAGCCGGGGGGCGGCGGAGGACCATAGCCATAGCCCGGTCCGTACCCGCCGTTTGCCGACGCGGGGCTCACCGCGCTGGCGACCATCAACGCCGCAGCAACCGCTGCCGTGATCACCGATTTCATCATTCGTTGTCTCCCAGGAGTTGGAGGCTCCCGACGGGGAACCGAGTTGCCAACCCAGACTGACCGCCGCCCGTATGAGACTTTCCGCCTGAATGCAGGATGAACGCCCCCACCTGATTCACACGACAGGCCCGACCAGAATCGCGCAACGCCGCGCCATTCTCCACCCCGGATCACTTCCACGCGACCCCGCCGTTCAACTCCCGCGCTCCCAAGTGCGCCTCAACTTGAACGCCGCGACCTTCTTTCCCACGCCTCAGGAAACCGCTCTGCTGGCAGCTCGCTCTACCGCCCCTTCGGCAGGTGGAAGCTATCTTGAATGTGCTTGACCTTATCGCCCCAGAACGACGCCCACCCGTACTCGGCAACCTCTTGGTCCTCGTCCTCCACGGTGCACGTCATCGAGTAGATCCCGCTTGGGGCGGCAAGCACCATATTGCTGTCGACGCGGCCGGGGGATGTCTTCGCCGACTTATCCGTATAGCTCGCCGTGCAGACCGCGCCCTGCGATCCGTCGCGCTCGAACGAGTTTGAGCCGCCGATGCTGAGCGAACCTTCGGCCGCTTGCTCGGTCCCGCAAAACGCCTCCCGCCGGTCGGTCTTGAGCGCTGCCGCGAACGTCTCGCGCGTCGCGCCCTTCGGATAGTCGTGGCGTTGCGCAATGCAGGTGAGACTGCCCTGCATCGCCGCGTCGACCGAGATGAACAATAGATCGTCCGGACGCTTGGTATTGATCTCATTCTGGGCAGCCGAGGGAATCGAAACCGTAAAGCCTTCCTCGCCGCGCAGCGTGATCGTCTTCCAAGCGTCCGCGGCACCGGCCGCAACGGCGAGCGCAAGCGCAGCCGCCGCACCTGCAAAGCCCCAGCGTGTCATCTGCGATCCTCCGGCGTTCCCGAGTCGCCAGCATGGCACGAACATGCCACCGGGCGCGCGGACCAATCCGTGCGCGACGGGCAGCCGCCGTTCCCGCAAAAGCAACGGCGCAAGGGGTGACGATTGTCCACCACCCGTTGCGAAGCGACCGCAGAGGGGGGAAGCTCGGCCAAAACCGCAAATCACCAAGCAAGAGCCGCTCTTACGGAAAGTTTTGGCCGACAGCGCGATGTGTTTCCCCGAAAGACGAAGGGTCAATCGATGATCGTCGCGCCACCCTCCGCCTTCAAACGGGCGAGGCCGTCCTTCATCTGCTGCACCTGCTCCGGCGAATGCCCTTGCCACGCCGTCACTTCGCCAATAATCCGAAGCGGCTCGCGTGAACGGTAGGACAGGGTGGGATTTCCGGGAAACTTCTTGTCCGTCAGATTGGGATCGTTCTCGATCGGCCCAGTAGGCTCCACGACATAGATTCGCTCGCGTTCACCGGCGACGGCAAGTTCAGCACCCCAAATGGCGGCATCCAATGTCGCCGCAAAATACACCCACGAGAGCGCACCGCCCGTGAAGTTGGAATTGTAGCCAACGGCAATCAGGTCGCCAGGTTTCAAGTCAGCCTTGGTTCCATGAAAAAACGACTGCGAAAACACGCTGGCAGAAGCTGACATCGGTTGAGGCTCCCGTTGACTGAAATGGAAGCCGCCTCAGGTGCAAACGCCCTGGTACCCAAGCGTCCGCTTCTTGCCTGACGCAACATCGACGAAAACACTGCACCCCGCATACACGGACTCGCCGAAGACGTGCTTGAGGTTGCAGTCGACCTGCGTAGCCTCACTCGCCGGCAGTGCCGTCGCCCGTGTGAAGGACCCGTTCGGTCGAATCCAAAAGCCTCCATCGCCCGCCGTGACAAGCAACTCCGCGCCGCGCAGCGCATGGGGTGTGTAGTCAACCGGCATCGGCCAGCGCCCTATCACCTTGCCGCGACGGTCAAGTTCGACGGCGACCTCGGAGATCAAAGGCCCATCCGCCTTAGTCGGCAGCTTGGACACTTTCGCGTACGCCGCCTCGCCACAAGGATGCTCCGACATGCGCTCAAACCCGGGCGCCTTGGTAACGCCTTTGCCCGGCCAAAACCCAAAAGACTCGGCACCTAAGGCGCCGCTCACCCCGCCGGCAAAAAGCAGACAAGCCAACAACTGAACCGCTTTGCGCATCTCAGGCATCCAAAGTGATTTCGCAGCCTCACCGACGTTACCACCTTTCAAACACGCCACAATAACGAGCACCCAAAGATGGTCCGCTGCTGGGAGCGCCGGCTTCCCGCCCGCTCTTTCTGAATCTCCACCGCCGCAAGAGCGGACACGATGTCCGCGCTCCCGGGAGCGCCTCTCCCCAGACACGCCGTCCACGGCCTCTGCGAGAACACGTTGGCTGAGGCTGACACCGGCGTAACGCTCCCGTTGGCTGGAATGGTGACACGATGACCTGTCGCTGGATGGCCGGAACGGCGCTGCCAGATTACGGCTTTGAGTGTCGTGGTTTGTACGATGTGCTCGGCGTAAAGGGTCGCCATCGATTTGACTCGGTGGGTGCATGCGGGTCACCCCCGACAACGAAATCCTCGTCCCATTTTGGAAATCGCGCCATTGCGATGATGCGACGAGCAATTTCGGCCGCCGCAGATTGAGCTTCTTGAATCTCTTTAAGAGCGATCTCGGGCTTCTTCGTTAGATCACCAGTGTGAACTGCTACTGACCGATGATCATAGGCAGATTTCAGCAAGGCAAGAGTCCGCAAGCGCTTGGTCTTTGAGCCGCCCAAAAAAGCTGCGCCCCGAACGGCGGTGCGGAATTTCAGTTCACCGCGATCACTTCCGGTGTCATGTAAGAGCAACGCTTCGAGTGCAATGCCAAGATCGATGGCCTTATCCACAGTGAAGATCTCGCGGAACGATGATCGCAATCGGTCAACGCCAATACGCAGCGCGCGTAGATCCTTCTGCGGGAAGTAAGCAAGATTTTGCATGAGCGACCTAATGCGCGTGCCATCAACATCTTGCGGTGTGAGAGATGCCCCAAAGACGGTTCGATCAAAGAGATCGGCGCCGTAGCTATAGCCAGTCGCAGCAATTTCTCGTGCAATCTTGTCTTCGACATACAGCCATGAGCCGGTCTGACCGACGATTGCCGCGACCTGCACCACGATGCACCGCACGACATCTAGCACGGATTCATAGCGCGCCGTCAGGTCGTCGCCGCGCTTCTTGTGTTCTTCGTCAGACAGGTTCGGATATGAAGGAAACAACACCTGACGCTGCGGCAACAGAATGCGGACTGCTGCACCAGGCTTTGCTCGAATCTGGTGAAATTCTTGCTCGACTGGATAGCCAGTTTCCTCAAACGCCGTCTTCTGGTGGCAGGCTGGCACCTGACTCCAAGGTATCAACTCAACACCGGGCACAAGAGCCGTAGCTTCGCAAACAGAGATCCCCGCAATCGCCGCATAGAACGCGGCACTGCTGGTGCCTCTCGTCGCAAATGTTCTGCATTCGGCGAGAAGGCCTCTAGCATTTTCGCCTTCAAGCGCTTTGCGAACAAGGAGTATAGGAAGCATATGATCTTGGATTGCGTGGCCCGAACTCGCAGTCTGGATCCATCCATTTCTCAGTGAACCAAACGAATCCTCGGCGCGGCACGCGTCTCGGAGTGCCCAAACGGGATTCTCGCTGTCCCGGACCGCCTTCGACAAGATTATCGCTCGGGACAGCGCGGTGAGTTGTTGGAAGTTTGGTATAGTTGCGAGGAGATCGCTTGCAGCGACGTCCACTTGTTCAGCAATTCGGTCTAAGGGGTCGCTCACATCGTATTCCGAGAGATCGCGAAGCATGCCAGCTATTCCAAAAAAACTACCTCACCTACTCCGTCCTAGTCACCACCCGCGCCCGCCGTACGCGCGCAGCCGCGAGGAACCTCTCCCGCACCGCCTCGAACAACCGGGGCGGCAAAACGCCGTACGCAACCGTCGCCGCATCGCCACCTGGCACGCGTCGCAAGTCCGGCCCCGGCCAGATGAAGCGGTTGCCTTCGTCGATCACAATCCACGAACGTTCGGAATCAAGTCCCAGGCGCGCCTTCACCACTGCTGGAATCTCGACCGCAAGTTCCGTTGTCTTCGGTTCGGCATGCGTGATCGGAAGGACGGTCACGCGCTCGCGCCCGTCCGCGTCGGCAACGACGAGGACAACCGCGCAAGGCCGGTCCTTCATGCCTTCTTCGCGGCCCGCTTCATGCTCGGTGCGCCACAGATACGAATACCGCACCACCAAACCTGGATGCGGTTTGGGTAGGCTCACGCCTTCCAGTCTTTCAGTTCGTCATCAAGGTGCGCAAATTCGTCAGGTACCTTCGCGGCAGCAATCGCTTTGAGATCGTCCTCGGTGAAGTCCTCCGCGCGCAAAACTTCGCGGTCGCGCCGCTTCAATCGCGCGTATTCTTCAACCGATAACATCACGATTTCGTCCGCGCCGTGATTGCGCACGACGACAGGGCGCTGCAGCGCCTTGCGTTTCCAAAAGGCGAAACGGCGCTGCACGTCCGTTGCCTCGACCGTCTCGACTTTCATCGCGAACTCCTTGCTGAACTCAATATATCCGTAAAATACAAAAAATACAAAAATCAGAAAACGGCCTCATCCTTGACATGTTCGCTAAATGTTCTATACTTCCACCCAGCCCCCAAAACCCACCCCCGGTGTGCCCATGTCACCCCGAGAGCAACTCGCGCGGAAGGTTCGTCAGACGCTGATCGCGAGCGTTCGCGATCTGG
>CAZJOM010000114.1:6065-10076 GCA_964547645.1 uncultured Flavobacteriaceae bacterium | reverse complement strand
CTCGCTACGCCGCCCTCATCCCCCTTCCCGGTTTATCATATTGTCAAGTTGCAGCGCCTAAAGACCGGTCTCGCGGGCGAGGGGTATCCCAGACGAAACGACGCCGCCGGATGCCCTGTGACGGACACCCCGGCGGCGCCGGAGGTGCGGGGGTATACGGATGTGACTATCCAATGTCAAACAGGAAAATTAGCGTCGCGACAGATTTCCACATGGCAGCATTCTGCCTTGGTTTACCGCGTCTTTGTGTTCCGAATTGGCGCGCCATCGGAACCCACTAAACTAAGCCCATGAAGGCCAAGCCAAAGATCGTTCTGGCATTGGGCGGCGGCGTCGCGCGCGGCTGGGCACATATCGGCGTTTTGAAAACGCTGACTGCCGCCGGATATGTCCCGGATGTGATCTGCGGCACATCAATCGGCGCCCTCGTCGGCGGCATCTATCTCGCCGGCAAACTCGACGCGCTCGAGGCTTGGGCTCGCGCGCTCACGCAGCGCAAAGTCTTTGGCTTGCTCGACTTCACATTCGGCGGCTCCGGCCTCTTCGCCGGCGAGAAACTCGCCAAGCTTTTGGAAGAGCAGGTTGGCGACATCTGCATCGAGACGTTGAACCGGCCGTATGTCGCCGTCGCCACCGAACTCGACACCGGCCGTGAAGTTTGGATCCGCGACGGCTCTCTCATTCAGGCGATGCGCGCATCGTACGCCCTGCCCGGTGTCTTCTCGCCGGTCGAACGCGACGGCCATTGGCTCTGCGACGGCGCGCTGGTCAACCCCTGCCCGACTTCCGCCGCACGGTCGTTCGGCGGGCACATTGTGATCGCGGTCAGCCTGCACACCGATATCGTCGGCTCGCCCGACGACAACCTTCCACCACCAGCCGCACCGATGCCTGCGCCGGACAACTCGCTGTCCCGTTGGCTTCGCCCGGACCGGATGATCATGGAGCGCATCTTCGCCGACCGGCCCGACGGCCCCGCGCTCAGCACGGTCATGGTCGGCGCCCTCAACATTCTGCTCGATCGTGTGACGCGAGCTCGTCTCGCCGGCGATCCACCCGACGTGCTCATCGCGCCGCATGTCGCTCCGATCGGCTTGATCGAATTTCACCGCGCGGCGGAAACGATCGAGCTAGGCGCCAAGGCCGCACGCGAGGCGCTGCCCATGATCAAACACGCCGTGGATAAGTTGACCCACTAGCCAGCTTGCGCGATGTAATCCCGCATCGCGTGTCGCTCCAGATCGCTGTCCTCGATACGCCGCTTGACCACGTCGCCGATCGAGACGATCCCGATCAAGCGCCCGCCCTCAACCACCGGCACATGCCGGAAACGCCCGACAGTCATCGTTTCCATCAGCGATTCCGAACTATCCGTCAGCCGGCAAGTCGCAACCTCGCGCGTCATGATCTCGTCGATCGACCGTGTGAGCGCACCGTTTCCGTTCCGCGCCACCGCACCAACCAAGTCGCGCTCCGACACGATCCCAACAACTTCACCGGCCGCCCCAACGACCACAGCTGCGCCGATCTTCTTGTGCGAAAGCAAGTCACACACTTGCTGTACCGTCGCGCTCGGTCGGACGGTCTCAACCCGCGCACCTTTATGCTTCAGAATTGTGGCAACGGTCATGGCACTCCTCCTGAAGAAGTGCAGCCAAGACGCCCGCGTAACGCGCCGGGACGACGAACAACAACGAGCGAGGCCGCTCTTCTGTCGAAGCACAACAATGCGCCCAATTCCCCGTGTCGGCAATGCCCCCGCTTCGCACTGCACAATTGCTCCGTGTACGGAGAGAGATGAAACCTTAACGGCGCTTGCGAACCCGCCGAAACACCATGCTATATCTCCAATCAACCACGCCATCGCCGCCGAGTAACCGCGAATGACCCTTGCCCCGACCGTCGAAGCCGACCTCCTGCGCCGCATCGAAGGCCGGAGCGACGAGATGGTCGCGCTCACGCAAGAGCTTGTGAAAATCCCGACCATCAACCCGCCGGGCGACGCCTACCGCCCGTGTGCCGAACTAATAGGCAACCGCCTCGCAACGCGTGGATTCAAGGTCAGCTACGTGCGCGCGGAAGGTGCACCGGGCGACAGCGACAAGTACCCGCGCACCAACATTATCGCCCGCTTTGAGGGCAAACGTCCGGGCCCCTGCGTCCACTTCAACAGCCACATCGACGTCGTCGAAGCCGGCCATGGCTGGACCGTGCCGCCGTTCGAGGGCGTCGTCCGCGACGGCAAAATCTTCGGCCGCGGCGCCTGCGACATGAAAGGGGGCCTTGCCGCCTCGATCGTCGCCGCCGAGGCCTTGATCGATTCCGGCGTCGACTTCCCGGGCGCCCTTGAGATCTCCGGCACGGTCGATGAGGAGTCCGGCGGCTTCGCCGGCGTTGCCTACCTCGCCGAGCGCGGCTGGTTCTCCAAACCACGCGTCGACCACGTGATTATCCCCGAGCCTCTGAACGTCGACCGCGTCTGCATCGGCCATCGCGGCGTCTGGTGGGCGGAGATCGAAACCAAAGGTCGCATCGCACATGGCTCAATGCCGTTCCTGGGCGACAGCGCCATCCGCCACATGGGCGCAGTCCTCGACAGTTTCGAGCGCGAACTGCTCCCGGCGCTGGCCGCCAAAACTACCGCGATGCCGGTCGTGCCCGACGGCGCGCGCCAGTCAACGCTCAACATCAACTCCATCCATGGCGGCCAGGTCGAACCGGAACAGGGCCGCATGCCCTCCCCCGTCGTCGCCGACTCCTGCCGCATCGTCATCGACCGCCGGTTTATGATCGAGCACGAGATCGACGACGTGAAAGCAGAGGTGAAGGCAACTCTCGATCGCCTCAAGCACGCGCGCGAAGGCTTCCACTACGAACTGCGCGACCTCTTCGAAGTGATCCCGAGTATGACCGACCGCAACGCCCCCGTCGCGCGCGCGACCGCCGCCGCGATCCGCAACGTGCTCCAGCGCGAGCCTGCATTCATCTGCTCGCCCGGCAGCTACGATCAAAAGCACATCGACCGCATTGGCAAACTGAAGGACTGCGTCGCCTATGGTCCAGGCATTCTTGATCTCGCGCACCAGCCAGACGAATACGTCGTGATCGCCGACCTCGTGCGCTCGACGCAAGTGATGGCGCTCGCCGCGCTGAGCCTCCTGACCGGCCGCGCATGACGCTCGCCCGTGCGCTCGCCCTTCTGCTCTGCCTGATCGTCGCCGGATGCGGTCAGCCCCGCGCGCCCACGAACGCTGCGCGCATCGGAATCGTGCTGGAGCCGCCGAACCTAGACCCAACCGCAGGCGCCGCAGCGGCCATCGACGAAGTCGTCTACGCGAACGTATTCGAAGGCCTCACCCGTATCGACGAGACCGGCGCGGTGCTCCCGGCGCTCGCCGCCTCGTGGGACATCTCGCCCGACCGCCTGACCTACACGTTCCACCTGCGCACGAACGCGACCTTCCACGACGGCAGCACCTTCGACGCGACCGACGCAAAATTCTCGCTCGACCGCGCTCGTGGCCCCGACTCCACAAACGCACAGAAGGGCTTCTTCGAACCAATCGCAACCGTCACAGTGATCGACCCCGCGACCCTACAAGTCGTCCTCTCCCGCCCCGTCAGCGACTTCCTTTTCAACATGGGCTCGGGCGATGCCGTGTTCGTTGCCCCTGAAACGGCCGCCAAGAATGCCTCGAAACCGATCGGCACCGGGCCGTTCAAGTTCTCGCGCTGGCTCAAGGGTACGCAGATCGAGCTCACCCGCAACGATGCCTACTGGGGCGCCGCGGCGAAACTCGACAGGCTTGTTTTCCTCATCATCCCCGACCCCTCCGCCGCCTACGCCGCTCTGCTCGCAGGCGACGTCGACAGTTTCCCGAACTTTCCGGCGCCCGAACTGCTGCCCCAAATCAAAGAAGACCCGCGCTTCGAAATCGCCATCGGCACGACCGAGGGCGAAACTATTCTCGCCATGAACAACACGAGGCCGCCGCTCAACGACATCCGCAT
>CAZJOM010000114.1:3463-5965 GCA_964547645.1 uncultured Flavobacteriaceae bacterium | reverse complement strand
AACGACATCGGCATCTACGCCCGCGACGAGTACTACTTCCACTACGCCAAGCCCGAGTTCAAAGCGCTGATGAAGGCACTCGACCTCGCCGCCACCGACGAACAGCGCACGCGCATCCTGCAAGACGCACAGCGCATGCTCGCCGACGACGCCGTCAACGGCTTCATGTTCCAACTGCCCAAGATCGCCGTCTGGAACAAACGCCTGGTCGGTCAGTGGAAGAACTCGCCCGTTCAGGCCAACGACATGACCGCTGCGCAGTGGGAGCGGAAGTGATGGCCGGCTACCTCGCTCAGCGCTTCATTGCCCTCGCGCTAACGCTACTCGTGGCGACAGTCGTCGTCTTCGTCGTGCTCAATATCGTCCCTGGCGATCCCGCCTCCTACATGATGGGCCTGAACGCAGACCCGGACGCACTCGCCCAACTCCGTAGCGAACTCGGCCTCGACCAACCGGCTTGGCAGCGCTACGTCGCCTGGCTCGGCAATCTGGTCCAAGGCGATCTTGGCACCAGCTACACCTACCGTGTCCCCGTCACCGAGCTGATCGGCGAACGCCTAAGCGTCAGCCTGCCGCTCACGATGATGGCAACCGCGCTCTCGCTTGTCATCGCGCTGCCGCTCGGCATCTTCGCCGCCTCCCGCCGCGGCCGCCTAGCCGACACCGCCGTCGTCAGCGCGACGCAGCTCGGCATAGCCATTCCGAACTTCTGGTTTGCGATCCTTCTCGTCTTCTTCTTCGCCACGACACTGCACTGGTTTTCTGCCGGCGGTTTCCCCGGTTGGGACGAAGGCGCGGGCCCCGCACTGCAAGCGCTCATTCTCCCCGCCATCGCGCTCGCCCTGCCCCAAGCCGCCATCCTGACTCGTGTCACACGCTCGTCCCTGATCGAAACGCTGAGCGAAGACTTCGTCCGCACCGCACGTGCAAAGGGCTTGAGCGAAGGCCAAGCCCTACGCCGCCACGCGTTGCGTAACGCGCTGATCCCGGTTCTGACGATCCTGGGCCTCCAGTTCACCTTCCTGCTCGCCGGCGGCATCATCGTCGAGAACGTCTTCTATCTCCCCGGCCTCGGCCGCCTGGTCCTGCAAGCGATCACGCAGCGCGATCTGATCGTGGTTCAAGGCGTCGTCATCGTGCTCGTCGCTGCCGCGGTCGCGGTCACATTCTTGGTCGAAATCGCCTACATGATCGCCGATCCGCGCGTCAGGACCTCGCGCGCATGAGAACGCTCCCGCTCAGCCTGATCGTCGGCGCCGCCCTCACGGCACTCGTTGCCACCGCGGCCGCACTATCGTTCGTGTGGACGCCTTACGACCCAACACTCATCATCGTCGAGCAACGCCTGCTCCAGCCCTCGGCGCTCAACTGGTTCGGTACCGACCACTTCGGCCGCGACGTCTTCTCGATGATCCTCCAAGGCGCGCGCAACTCGATCGCGGTCGCCATCGTCGCCGTGGCTGTCGGCATCCTGATCGGCGTCCCGCTGGGTCTTTGGAGCGCAGCGCGCGGCGGCTGGCTTGACGAAGTCATCATGCGCGCGAACGACCTCGTCTTCGCGTTCCCCGCCCTGTTGCTCGCGATCCTGATCACCGCCGTCGCGGGTCCAAGCGCGCTCAACGCCATTCTCGCCATCGGCATCTTCAACATCCCGGTCTTCGCCAGGCTTACGCGCGGCTCGTCACTTTCGCTTTGGAGCCGCGACTTTGTCCTCGCTGCCCGCATCGCCGGCAAGGGGTCGTTCGCCATTTCGCGGGAGCACATCCTGCCCAACATCGCGAACCTGCTCATCGTGCAAGGCACAATCCAATTCGCGCTCGGCATCTTGGCCGAAGCGGCACTCTCCTATATCGGCCTCGGCACCCAGCCACCGGACCCAAGCTGGGGCCGCATGCTGGCCGAGTCACAGACCTACTACGCGCTCGCGCCGTGGCTGGCGCTCTTCCCCGGCATCGCCATCGTCATCACCGTGCTGGGTCTCAACCTGCTCGGCGACGGCTTACGCGACATGCTCGACCCCAAATCCAGAGTCGAGCGCTGACCGATGCCGCTCCTCGACATCCAAAGCCTGAACCTATCCATCGGCACGACGCAAATCCTGAAGTCTGTTTCGCTGACCGTCACCCCCGGCGAAATCTTGGGCATCGTCGGCGAGTCCGGTTCCGGCAAGTCGATGACCCTGCTGTCTGCGATGCGCCTACTACCGAACGGAGCCCGCATGACCGGCCGCATCTTGCTCGATGGCGAGGACCTCACCGCCAAGTCCGAGCGCGACATGTGCGCCGTCCGCGGTAACCGCATAGGCATGGTCTTCCAAGAGCCGATGACCGCGCTCAATCCCGTACAAACGATCGGCGCGCAGGTCGCGGAGATGTTCGCCCACCACCGCGGCGCCCGCGCCAGCGAGGCGATGAGCGCCGCCGAGGAGCAACTCGCGAAGGTCGGCCTCAGCCCAACCCACGTCCCTCTCGACCGCTACCCGCACCAACTCTCCGGCGGCCA
>CAZJOM010000114.1:0-3363 GCA_964547645.1 uncultured Flavobacteriaceae bacterium | reverse complement strand
CGCACCGCCGCGACCCTACCGCCACGTCCAACCCGCCCCGCACTCACCGCCGCCCCAATCGCGGAAGCAAAAGACGTCAGCGTCGCCTATCACCGGGGCGGCATCTTCGCCGGCAGCAAGACTACACGCGCCGTCGATGGCATCTCCGTCGCCGTCGCACCGGGCGAAATCGTCGGCATCGTCGGCGAGTCCGGCTCCGGTAAGTCGACGTTCGCCCGCGCACTGCTTGGCGTGCAGCCCATCGCCAGCGGCCGCGTCACCATCGGCGGCGACGACATCACGAACGCACGCGGCGCTCAGCTTCGCGCCATCCGCCAGCGCATCCAAGTCGTCTTTCAAGACCCTTACGGCAGCCTGAACCCACGCCATCGCGTCGAACGCATCATCGCCGAGCCGCTGCACCTTCTGGAGCGCCCGTTGCGCAAAGACCGCCGCAAGCGTGTCGAAGAGATGCTACAGCGCGTCGGCCTCAAACCCGCCGACGCCGACAAGTACCCGCATGAATTCTCCGGCGGCCAACGGCAACGTATCGCCATCGCTCGCGCCTTGATCCTGGAACCAAAGGTCATCGTGCTCGACGAAGCGGTCTCCGCGCTTGACGTCACCATCCGCACCCAGATCATCGACCTCTTGCGCGACCTGTCAGACCGCTTGGGCCTCGCCTACCTCTTCATCACGCACGACCTATCCGTCGTGCGCGCGTTGGCGGATCGTGTACTCGTCATGCAAAACGGCAAGGTCGTTGAGGGAGGACCGGTCAGCCAAGTGTTCGACAAACCCAAACATCCGTACACTACGGCTCTCATCGAAGCATCACCCAACCTCGAAGGCGCCCTCCGCGCACGCGAGGTAAAGGCCACGCCATGACCATCCTTCCGCGCACGGACGAACTCTTCATTGGCGGCACCTGGCGGCGTGCCACCGCAACGCTCCCGATTGAAAACCCGTCAACCGGCGAAACGATCGGCCAAATCGCACGCGGTACGGCAAGCGACATCGCCGATGCGGTCGCCGCCGCGCGCACTGCGCAAGACGGCGCCTGGGGCCGCATGCCCGCCGCGGACCGCGGTCGACTGCTGGCGAAACTGGGCGAATTGATAACGGCGAACACCGACGAGCTCACCCGCCTCGAAACCCAAGACGTCGGCAAACCCGTGCGCCAAGCCCGCACCGACGCACTCGCTCTCGCACGCTACTGCGAGTTCTACGCAGGTGCGGCAGACAAGGTGCATGGCCAGACAATTCCTTACCTCGAGGGCTACACCGTCTACACGCTTCGGGTGCCGCACGGCGTCACAGGCCACATTATCCCGTGGAACTACCCGATGCAGATCATCGGACGCTCGCTCAGCGCCGCACTCGCCATGGGCAACGCGACGGTGCTGAAACCAGCCGAAGAAGCGTCACTGACCGCACTCGCCTTCGTTCGTCTCGCCGAGCAAGCAGGCTTTCCACCCGGCGCCATCAACATCGTCCCCGGTCTCGGCGAAGAAGCAGGCGCCGCGCTCGCCGAACATCCCGGCGTAGATCATCTCTCCTTCACCGGCTCCTTCTCAGTCGGCACTCTCGTGCAAACCGCAGCCGCGAAACACGCTGCACCCGTAACGCTCGAACTCGGCGGTAAGTCACCCCAGATTGTATTCGTGGACGCCGACATCGACCGCGCCCTTCCATTCCTCATCAATGCTGGAATCCAGAACGCAGGCCAAACCTGCTCCGCCGCCTCGCGCATCCTCGTGCAGCGCCCAATCTACGAGAGCGTCGTCGCGCGCATGGCCGACCGCTATCGCGCGCTCACCGTAGGCCCGGCCAACCGTGACCTCGACGTCGGCCCGCTGATCTCCGCCCGCCAGAAAGCCGTGGTCCAAGGCTTCCTTGACCGCGCCGAGCGCGAACGCCTCAACATCGTCGCCCGCGGGACCATCGCGCCCGATGCGCCAAAGCAGGGACACTATCTCGCCCCCGCTCTCATCGCGGGCGTCGATCCGGCACACGCATTAGCGCAGGACGAAGTCTTCGGCCCCGTGCAGGTCGTCATCCCGTTCGACACAGAGGAACAGGCGCTCACCATCGCCAACGGAACGCCCTATGGCCTCGTCACCGGTGTGTGGACCGCAGACGGCGCACGCCAGATGCGCCTCGCCAAATCGATCCGCGCCGGACAAATCTTCGTCAACAACTACGGCGCCGGCGGCGGCGTGGAACTTCCCTTCGGCGGCTTCGGCCGTTCCGGCCATGGGCGCGAGAAGGGCTTTGAAGCACTCTACGGCTTCTCCACCGTCAAAACCGTTGCCGCCTATCACGGATGAAACCCATGCGTTTGCAGAACAAGACCGCGATCGTGACCGGCGGCGCCTCCGGCTTCGGCGCGGGCATCGTCAGAAAATTCGTCGCCGAAGGCGCACGAGTCGCCGTCGTCGACCTCAACGCGCAGGCCGCCGACGCGCTGGCGCGGGAACTCGGCGTCGTAGCGATTGCCGCGGACGTGTCGTCGGATACCAGCGTGGCCGCAATGATCGCGAAGGCACAAGAAGCATTCGGCCGCATCGACGTCCTGGTGAACAACGCCGGCGTTGGCCACATGCCGCAAGCATTGGAAGATCTGAGCGAGGAAGAGTTCGATCGTCTGTTCGCGATCAATGCAAAGTCCGTTTACCTGACCGCGCGCCACATCGTGCCATTGATGAAGGTCGCAGGCGGCGGCGTAATATTGAACGTTGCGTCCACAGGTGGCGTCAGTCCGCGTCCGCGGCTCACGTGGTACAACGCGTCGAAGGGGTGGATGATCACAGCAACTCGCGCGATGGCGGTAGAGCTTGCACACGCAAAAATTCGGGTGAACGCAATAAATCCCGTCGCAGGCGAAACGCCATTACTCAAGACTTTCATGGGGGAGGACACACCGGAGATGCGTGCGAAGTTTCTGGCGACAATTCCCTTGGGGCGTTTCTCAACCCCGCAAGACATTGGAAATACGGCATGTTTTCTCTGCTCGGATGAGGCGAGCATGATCACCGGCGTGGCGCTTGAGGTCGACGGCGGCCGCTGCATCTAGCACTTTGAGGCGTCCCCGAATTTCTCGCGCTTCGTATGTGAGATAGATTTTTTCTAGGTTTGCGCGCGAGCCCTCTGGGCTGCAATCACGAACTGTGTCATTGTTGAAATGCAGAGCAGTTCCATTCAGTCCCAGTAACCCCCGGGGGCGTCCGCCATGAAAATCCAACCGACACTCGTCGTGTGTCTACTCGCGTCGACAGCGCTCTCGAGCGCCACGTTCGCACAACCCGCCACACCACCAGCACCCGCCGCCGACAGCGGCAAAGTCGAAAAGGTGGTCGTCACGGCGCAACGTCGCTCGCAGCA
>CAZJOM010000113.1:1677-10263 GCA_964547645.1 uncultured Flavobacteriaceae bacterium | reverse complement strand
CGATCCTGAAGGTAAGGCCCCATCAGCGCCGAGTTGTCGCCCATCGGATCGCCCCTCACGCCCTTGCCGTAGGCGTCGATCGCAAAGCCGACATAGCCAAGCCCGGCCAACCGCTCGGCTGCGTGCTTCTCGTGATCGGAGATCCCCGCCCACGCGTGCGAGACCAACACGCAGGGCTATTTGCCCCCGCCGTCGTGCACGACATAACCCTCGCAGGTGGTCGAACCGTCCTTGTACTCAAAGCTCTGCTTTTGCATCAGGAAAACGCCTCTGTTGGGATCGCAATTTGGCCGGTAACAAAGCCGCTCCCTCGCGGCCTTGCAAGCGGCAATGGGGTTGACCGCCCCGGCTTTGGGATTCGGGCACAAAGCGCGGGTAGCATAGCGGGCCCGCAACGCCTACCATGAGAGCACTCATCAGCTTTTCAGCACCTTCTCGACTCTGACCGATGGACCTGCTCGAGCGCGACGCCGACATTGAACGCCTGGCGACCGCCTTCGCTTTGGCAAAGGCTGGCCGAGGCGCTATGGTCCTCGTCGGCGGCGAAGCCGGTATCGGCAAGACGACCTTTGTACGCCGCTTTATTGAGACACAGCCGAACGCCTTTGCGCTTGTCGGTCATTGCGACCCGCTGTTTACCCCAGCCCCCCTTGGTCCGCTCTACGACATCGCGCGCGCGGCACAAGGGCCGTTACTCACTATCCTCGAGGGTAGCGCAAGCCGTGCCGCGCTGTTCTCGAACGTGCTTGCCCATCTGCAAGCGTCCGCCCGCGCGGTTGTCATCCTTATCGAAGACATCCATTGGGCGGATGAGGCGACGCTTGATTGGATCAAGTATCTCGCGCGCCGGCTTGAGTCTGTGAGCGTTCTTCTCATCGCAACTTACCGTGACGACGAACCCGCGCGGCCGCTTAGGCAGTTGTTGGGCGAACTCGCGGGCCAGCCGGCTGTAACCCGAATACGCCTGGAAGGTTTGAGCACGGCCGCGGTCGCCGCGCTGGCAAAAGGCAAAGCCGTCGACCCTGCCGCCTTGCACCGTCAGACCTCAGGTAACCCGTTTTTCGTAACCGAAGTTCTGGCCGACAAATCGGGCGGCATCCCTTCGACGGTTCGGGACGCGGTCCTAGCGCGCGCCATGAAACTCTCACCCTCTGGCCGCGCGCTCCTCGAAACCGCTGCCGCCATCGGCGCGCGCATCAATCCGGAACTCCTCGAGACTGTCCTTCCAGCCGCAGACGCGGCGCTCCGCGAGTGCATTGCCGTCGGCATCCTGCGCGCAGAGGGAGGCATCGCCTTCCGTCACGAACTTGGACGTACGGCGATTCTTGGAAGCGTCGATCCCCTGCGGCGGCGCGGCCTGTTCCGCGCGGTGCTGGAGGCCGCCGCAAGAAAAGCAACCGGTGAGCGAGCGGACCTCGCGCAGCTCGCCCACTACGCCGAAGAAGCTGCTGACGCTGACGCGGTGAAGCGTTTCGCGCTGCCTGCCGCCAAAGCGGCCTCGACGCTGGGCGCCCACCGCGAAGCCGCCGCGCAATACCGTCGCGTGCTGCGGCTGACGAACCTACCCGCAGCAGAGCGTGCGGCGGTTCTGGAAGCGTTTGCGCAAGAGTGCACACTGATCGACGACTTGGCGGCAGCGATCGAAGCTTATCGCGAAGCCGCCCAGCTTCGCGCCGACTTGAATGAACCCGAGCGCCAAGCATTGGCGCTCGCAGCCATGGCATGGCCGTTGGTGCGCGATGGCCAAAACCAACCCGCCGAAGCAGCTTCAGCGCAAGCTGTCTCTCTTCTTGAACGGCAATCGTCGTCGCGAGCGCTAGCCTCCGCCTATCGTATCCAAGCGCACCTCCGCATGCTGGATCGCGACTGCGACGCGGCAGTGACAATCGGCACGAAGGCGATCGAAATCGCGCGCCGCTTCGACGACCGCGAGACTGTAGCCGCCGCGCAATTGGTGGTCGGTGCCGCCATGCTGGTCAGCGGCGACGACGCTGGGCGCGCCATTCTTGACGATTGCCTTGCAACCGCCGGCGAAATCGGACGTAACGACCTCATCGCGCTGGCTCGGCTCAACATCGGCTCGTCCTACGGCGAACTCTATCGCCTCGCCGAGGCCGAGCATGAGCTTGCCGCCGCCATCTCGTTTGCGACGGAACGCGACCTCGACCATTCCGCACACTACATGAGGGCGTGGCTCGCGATCGTGCACATGTACCAAGGCCGCTGGGCTGAGGCTGCCGACTTGGCTGCGTCGGTTGTGGCGACATCCGGCGCCGCCGCGATCAGCCGTATCATGGCCTTGGTGGCGCTCGGCCGCGTGCGAACGCGCCGCGGCGATCCGGGTGCCGCAGCGGCCCTGGACGAAGCGCTCGATCTCGCCGCTCGCACGGCGACGCTGCAGCGCCTCGCGCCGGTGCACGCTGCCCGCGCCGAAGCTGCCTGGCTCGCCGGCGACCATGCGAAGGCGGCTCAAGAAGCACAAGCGACGTTGCCGCTCGCGACCGCACATCGTCATCGCTGGCACTTGGGTGAGTTCGCATTCTGGATTCATCTCGCCGGCCAAGACACCAGCACGATCGACGGATGCGCCGAACCGTTCGCACGCCAGATCGCAGGTGACTGGCAAGGCGCGGCTGCCGCGTGGCGCGCGCTCGGCTGCCCTTACGAAGAAGCGCGCGCGCTTTCCGCGGGAGATCCGGATGCGCAAGTGAAGGCGCTGAACATCTTCGACGAGTTGGATGCGGTTCCCGCCGCGACGATGCTGCGCCGCGCGATGCGCGAAGCAGGAATCACGAGCGTGCCGCGCGGCCGCCGCCCCAGCACACGTCAGGATCCGTCGGGCCTGACCAGGCGCGAACTCGCCGTGCTGGACTGCATCGCCGATGGGTTGAGCAATAAGAGTATCGCGGCAAAGCTCTTCATCGCCGAAAAGACGGTTGACCATCACGTGTCCTCGATCCTGACCAAACTCGGTGCCGCTAACCGTACTGAGGCCGCAAAATTGGCCCGCGAGCGCCGGTCTGGGGAAGCAGGCGGCGCAAAATAGGGAATGCTCCCGATACCCACCGCGCTCGGCCGGAGGCACGTTTGCGCCGTCAACAAAGGAGACACGCAAATGACAAGATACATGGTGGAGCGAACCTTCCCGGACGGCCTCGGCCTGCCGATCAACCGGCAAGGCGCGGACGCGGCGGCCACCATCGTCGCCAAGAACGCCGAACTCGGCGTGACCTGGGTCCACTCCTACGTCACGCCCGACAAGAAGAAGACGTTCTGCATCTACGATGGCCCCACGCCCGAAGCGATTCGCAAAGTCGCGATCCGCAACGGCCTGCCCGTTGACAACATCAGCGAAGTGCGCGTCCTGGACCCGTATTTCTACATGTAACGCCTGTGGGCGGGCGCAAAGCGCGCCCGCCGCAGTCGCCGGTGGGACTTTGACCGCCCCCGCGCCCTTTGCTAGAAGCCCGCTGCCCCTGCTTCGGTTTGGTGCTTCGGCGGGTGAGGCAAAGCCACAAGTCCCGCATTGCCACCTGGCGACGCGGGATGGGTCCCGAGGGGGATGGCCATGGAACTGACGATGACGCTCTTCATACGCACGGCGCGAATTAGCGGCGCGATCGCCTAAGCGGCGGATCGCCCTCAAGTCCGCGCGTGCGCGGCAATTTCCGAATTCTGCGACAACTCTTTTGAAGAGCCAAGCCATGACGACCGACGCCGTTGCGCCCGCGCGCGAGTACAAAGATACGCTGTTCTTGCCCGACACCGACTTCCCGATGAAGGCGGGCCTGCCGAAGGCCGAGCCCGAATGGCTCGCCTGGTGGGACAAGATCGGTTTCTACAAGCGCCTGCGCGAGACCGCGAAGGGTCGCCCGAAGTTCATCTTCCACGACGGACCGCCCTACGCGAACGGCAACATCCATCTCGGCACCGGCATGAACAAGATCCTGAAGGATTTTGTCGTGCGCTCCCAAGGCATGCTGGGCAAGGACACGCCCTACATCCACGGCTGGGACTGCCACGGCCTGCCGATCGAATGGAAGGTCGAGGAAAAGTATCGCAAAGAAGGCAAGGACAAAGACCAAGTCCCCTTGATCGAATTCCGCAAGGAATGCCGCGACTTCGCGAACTACTGGCTGAACGTACAGCGCGGCGAGTTCAAGCGCCTCGGCGGCACCGGCGAATGGGACGACCCTTACGTCACGATGGCACCGCAAAGCGAAGCCATCATCGTCCGCGAAATCCAAAAGTTCGTGATGAACGGCGCGCTCTATCGCGGCTCGAAACCGGTGATGTGGTCCGTCGTCGAGAAGACGGCGCTTGCCGAAGCCGAGGTCGAGTACCACGAAAAACTCTCGCCCACGATCTTCGTGAAGTTTCCGATCAAGAGTGGTGCCACCGGCGATCTCGCCAAAGCGCGGATCGTCATCTGGACCACCACCCCATGGACGATCCCCGGCAACCGCGCGATCTGCTATTCGCCGAAGATCTCCTACGGCCTCTTCCGCGTGACCGCGGTGGGCGAGGGTGCAGGCGCGGCCGTTGGCGAATTGCTGGTGCTCGCCGACACGCTGGCCGAGACCGCGAAGAACGCTGCAAAGATCGAATCCTGGGACCGTGTCGCTGACGCCGACCCCAAGGACCTCGTCTGCGCTCACCCGTTCGCCGGCCAAGGGTACGACTTCCCCGTGCCGCTTTTCGCAGGCGAGCACGTGACGGACGATACCGGCACCGGCTTCGTCCACACTGCGCCGGGCCACGGCGAGGAAGACTTCGACATCTGGATGCAGCACCCCGAGGCGCATCCGACAGACGCCCCGAAGATCCCCTTCACCGTTTCCGAAGACGGCTCGTTCTATCCCGACGTACCCATCTTTGCCGGCAAGAAGGTGCTGAACGCTGACGGCAAGGACGGCGACGCGAACGGCGCCGTCATCGGCGAGCTGATCAAGGCGAATGCGTTGCTCGCGAAGGGCAAGCTGCGCCACGACTACCCGCACTCCTGGCGCTCCAAGGCCCCGGTCATCTTCCGCAACACGCCGCAATGGTTCATCGCGATGGACAAGCCCATCGCGAACCTTGGCGGCAAGACGCTGCGCGAACTGGCGCTGAAAGCGATCGACGACACGTACTTCGTCCCCGCACAAGGCCGCAACCGCTTGCGCGCCATGGTCGAGAAGCGCCCCGATTGGGTCATCTCACGCCAACGCGCTTGGGGCGTGCCGATCCCGATCTTCATGCGCAAGGACAACAATGACATCTTGCGCGACGCCGACGTCAACGAACGCGTTGCCGAAGCGGTCGCGAAGGGCGGCACCGACGTCTGGTTCACCACCGACCCGCAGGTTTTCCTTGGCGCGAAGTACAAAGCCGCCGACTACACCCGCGTCGACGACATCATCGACGTCTGGTTCGAGTCCGGCTCGACCCACGCCTTCGTCATCGAGAAGGAACACGGCTGGCCCGCCGACCTTTACCTCGAAGGTTCGGACCAACACCGCGGCTGGTTCCAATCCTCGCTGCTCGAGGGCTGCGGCACGCGCGGCCGCGCGCCGTTCAAGACCGTGCTCACGCACGGCTTCGTGCTGGATGAGAAGGGCTACAAACAGTCGAAGTCGCTGGGCAACACCGTCGAACCGCAAAAGGTCGCCGAGCAAAACGGCATCGAGATCATGCGCATCTGGGCGGCGTCTTCCGACTTCACGGAAGACTTGCGCCTCGGCCCTGAGATCTTGAAAGCCAATGTGGAGTCCTACCGCAAGCTCCGGAACACGATGCGCTACATCCTCGCCAATCTGATGGAGTGGAAGGAGAGCGAACGCGTCGCGGCCAAGGACATGCCCGAACTCGAACGCTGGGTCCTGCACCGCCTAACCGAACTCGACGCCACCGTACGCCAAGGCTACGCCGCGTTCGACTTCAACCGCGTGTTCACCGCAGTCTTCAACTTCTGCACCACGGATTTGTCAGCGATCTACTTCGACATCCGCAAGGACACGCTCTACTGCGACGCGCACTCTTCGCTCCGCCGCAGAGCCGCGCGCACGGTGCTCGACCATCTGTTCAACCACCTCACCGCGTGGCTCGCACCCGTGATGGTCTTCACGATGGAAGAAGTCTGGCGCACGCGAAATAAGGGTGAGCATGACAGCGTCCACCTGCGCACGTTCCCAGCCGTCCCGGCCGAATGGCACGACAAAGCGCTGGCGGAGAAGTGGGCCCGCCTTCGCGACCTCCGCCGCGTCGTCACCGGTGCCTTGGAAGTCGCCCGCCGGGAAAAAACCATCGGTGCCAGCCTCGAAGCCGCGCCGGCTATCCATGTGACCGACGCTAAGGACGCCGACCTCCTGAAATCGCTCGACCTGGCCGAAATCGCCATCACCTCGGCCGTTGAGGTAACCACGGCCGCGGCCCCGGCCGGAGCGTTCAAGCTGGATGACGTACCGGGCGTAGCTGTCGCTTTTGCCAAGGCGCCCGGCAGCAAATGCGCCCGCTGCTGGCGTATCCTCCCCGAAGTGGGCAAAAGTGCCACCCACCCCCACATCTGTCTCAGATGCGAGGCAGCCGTCGCGGAGCACGACGCCAAGTGATGAAAAGTCTGTTGAGCAAACTCAGCCAACCGCAGCTCGGCTATGTCGTGGCCACGATCGCGCTCGTGCTCGATCAGCTGTGCAAGGTCGTATTGCTGCACGGGCTCGGCTGGATCCGCACGTTGGGCCAGTTGCACAGCGACATCCAGTACGAGGTGCTGCCGTTCTTCAGCGTTGTCATGGTTTGGAACAAGGGCATTTCCTACGGATTGTTACAGGCTGACAATGGCTTCCACCGTTGGCTGCTCGTGTTCTTCGCCCTTGGCGTCATCGGCTTCCTCATTTGGTGGTTGCGCGGGATCAAGGACACACGGCTCGCCGTCGCGATAGGCTTGATTATCGGCGGCGCCATAGGAAATGTGATCGACCGCATACTTTATGGCGCCGTTGCGGACTTTTTTTACCTGTACGCGTTCGGTTATGATTGGTACGTTTTCAACGTCGCTGACACGGCGGTAGTGTTTGGCGTAGCCATCATGGGATTGGACCTCGTCATGAACGAATGGCGGTCTCGTATGCGTGGCGCGAAGGAGGATCAGACGTGACGACAGTTCTGCGTAAGCTTGCCCCGGCGACGGGACGGGCCCTTGTTGTTGTTGCTGCGGCAAGCCTCGTCGCTTGCGCAGGCTTTAAGGAGTCGATCGGCGCCGCCAAACAAGCGCCCGACGAAACCGCGATCACCACGCGCGCGCCGCTCGTCGTGCCCGCGACGTTCGACCTCAAGCCGCCGACGCCGGGCGCTCCGCGCGCACAAGACGCCGACACCGCGGCGCAGGCTCAGCGCGTGCTCGGCGGCCCTTCGATCAAGATGGCCCCGGCCTCACAAGGCGAACAGGCGCTCCTAACAGCATCCGGTGCAACCTCGGCCGACCCCAAGGTTCGCCAAGAACTGCGCAACGAAGTGCTGAAATCGAGCAAGCGCAAGTCCTACGCCGACACCGTCCTCTTCTGGCGCGGCAAGCGGGGCGAAAAGGGCACGCCGCTCGACCCGAACGCGGAGGCGGAGCGTATGAACACAGCAGCCCCGGCAGTCGCCACCGCGCCGGCACCCGTTGTGATCGAAAAGGCTCCGGAACCGGCCGCACCGACGCCCGCCGACAAGAAGGAAGAAAAGAAATCGAACGAAGACAGCTCCGGCGGCTGGTTCGACTGGTTCTAAGCCAACGACATCGCCTGTGGAAAACGAACGGGGGCAGCCACTGCCCCCGTTTTGCGTTAAACCGTACCCGTCCGCGTTCAGGATTCGAGCCGTATGACCGCCTTTCGCCAGAACATCGCGCCGGCCCTCGCCGCGCACCCAGGGGTGAAAGCCGCCTTCGACCGGCGGCTAGCCGACGCGCGGGCAGGCCTCAAGTTCTGGCGTGACGGCGCCAGCCGCGACTTCACCGCGATCCGCCGCTCTCTGGAAGCCGAAGACCTCGGCCCATCGAAGGAAATCGTCGAACACCTGACGAAGAACACGACGGATCTCATCATCCTAGGCATCGGCGGCTCCAGCCTCGGCGCGCAGACGCTGGCGCAGCTCGCCTTCTGGGGCACGCCCGCCTACGTCCCGCGCCCCGGCGGCCCGCGCATCCATATCATCGACGGCCTCGACAGCGCCGTCTTCCGCAAGCTGCTGCAGAACGTCGACCTGCGCACCACGCGCTTCTTCGTCGTCTCGAAGTCGGGTTCGACGACCGAGCCGCTGATGCAAACCCTGGTCGCGATCCAAGCGCTCGAAGAAGCCGGCGGCGGCAAGTATCTGAAACACCACTTCGCCGGCGTCACCGAAGAGCGCGCCAACCCGCTCCGCACGATCTTGAGCGACATGGGCGCGCCCGTCCTCGCGCACGACCCCGACCTCGGCGGCCGCTACTCCGTTTTCAGTGCCGTGGGCACGATCCCGGCACTCCTGCTCGGCCTCGACCCGCAGGCACTCCGTGCCGGCGCCCGCGCAATATTCGATGACGGTTCCGCCGCGATCGACGGCGCCGCGCTCAGCGTAGCCGCCGGT
>CAZJOM010000113.1:0-1577 GCA_964547645.1 uncultured Flavobacteriaceae bacterium | reverse complement strand
ATTCGATGACGGTTCCGCCGCGATCGACGGCGCCGCGCTCAGCGTAGCCGCCGGTGATGCCGGCCTGAACCAAAGCGTCATGTGGGTCTACCGCGACCGTCTCGCGCGCCTGCCGAAATGGTGGCGGCAACTCTGGGCCGAGAGCCTTGGCAAGAACGGCAAGGGCACCACGCCGATCGACGCCCAAGGCCCGGTCGACCAGCACAGCCAGTTGCAACTCTATCTCGACGGATCGAACGACAAGCTGTTCACGCTGATCGACGCCCCCGCGATGGTGGACGCGACCGCGAATGAAGCTTGGGCGAAGAAGCACGACCTCGCGCTCTACGCCGGTCGCGGCATGTCGGAAGTCGTGGACGCGCAAGTCCGCGCCACCGCCGAAACGCTCACCGCCGCCGGCCGCGCCGTCCGCCGCATCTCCTTCGCCGCGCCCCTGGAAGAAGCGAACCTCGGCGCGCTCCTCATGCACTTCATCTTGGAAACGCTCATCGCGGCGCGCCTCTGGAACGTCGATCCGTTCGGCCAGCCGGCGGTGGAGCAGGGCAAGGCGCTCACCCGCAAGTACCTGAGCGAGCAGAAGTGAGAATCCGCAAACTCGCCGAAGGCACGATCAACCGGATCGCGGCCGGTGAGGTCGTCGAGCGTCCGGCCTCCGCCGTGAAGGAGCTCGTCGAAAACGCCATCGATGCCGGCGCCCGCAACGTCGAGATCACAATCGCCGGCGGCGGCATGAACCTGATCCGCGTTGCCGACGACGGCTTCGGCATGAACCCCGACGAGCTGACGCTCGCCGTCGAACGCCACGCAACGTCGAAGCTCCCGCGCGACGGTGAAGGCGCCGACGACCTGACCTCGATCGCCACGCTGGGCTTCCGCGGCGAAGCGCTGCCCTCGATTGGCGCCATCGCCCGCCTCACGATCACTTCGCGCGCCAAAGGTGCGAAGGACTCCTTCGCCATCGCCGTCGAAGGCGGCACGACCGCCGGCATCCGCCCCGCACCGTTCGAAGGCCACGGCGCCAGCGGCACGACCGTCGAAGTACGCGACCTCTTCTACGCCACACCCGCGCGCCTGAAGTTTCTGAAGTCCGAACGCGCCGAGTCCGCCGCCGTCATCGAGATCGTCAAGCGCTTGGCGCTCGCACGTGCGGACGTCGGCTTCCGCCTCGCCACCGAAGAACGCACGGTCGTGAAAGCCGTCGCCGAACACGGCGACCTTTTCGACAGCCGCCTGCGCCGCCTCGCCGCGATCCTGGGCGCCGACTTCGCGGAGAACGCGCTGCCCGTCGACGTCACGCGCGGCGACGTACGCCTCACTGGTTACGCCGGCCTGCCGACCTACGCGCGTGGCACCGCGGCTCAGCAATTCCTCTTCGTCAATGGCCGCCCCGTGCGCGACAAGCTGCTCGTCGGCGCGGTGCGCGGCGCCTACGCCGACGTGCTCGCCCGCGACCGCCACCCGGTGGTGGCGTTGTTCCTCGATCTCCCCGCGCACGAAGTCGACGTCAACGTCCATCCGGCAAAGACCGAAGTCCGCTTCCGCGACGCGGCCCTAATCCGCGGCCTGATCGTGAGCGC
>CAZJOM010000112.1:0-10384 GCA_964547645.1 uncultured Flavobacteriaceae bacterium | reverse complement strand
ATCAACGTCATCGGCCCGCTCGACCACGGCATGTGCAAGTCGATCTACTTCGCCGGTCTCGAAGGGCTCTCGCTGGAGGTCGCAACCTCGGCCGCCGCAATCGACGCCCGCGCCTGGATCGATCCGGAAGTGCAGGCACTGGCCGGCATCAGCAACGAAGAACTCGCACGCTACAAACGTCCCGCTGCCTACAAAGGCGAAGGCGGCAAGCTGAAACAGCCGCCGATGGACCCGTCCAAGCCGCATCAGGCGTATCCGGCGGAAATGTACAAGGTCTTACTCGCGATGCCCGACGAAGAGGTGACAAAGCGGCTCAGCGTCCCCGAACCGCCGGTCCGCGTGGCAGCAGCTGAATGAGGGTACTCATCGCCGGTGGCGGCATCGGCGGCGTCACGGCGGCACTGGCGCTGCTCGACGCCGGCATCGATGTCGAACTCTACGAACGCAACGCCGTCTTCGGTGAGGCAGGCGCCGGCATCCAAATCAGCCCGAACGGCGTGAAGGTCCTGCGCCGCCTCGGTCTCGAGCGCACGCTCGACTCTGTCGCCTTCCGCCCTGAAAGTTTGGAGATGCGCCTCGGCCGCTCCGGCGCTCAGGTTTTTTCGATCCCGATGCGCGACGAAGCCGTCCGCCGCTACGGCGCACCCTACTATCACATCCACCGCGTCGATCTGATCAAAGTCCTGACCGACGCCCTGCGCGCCCGCGCGCCGGCGAGCGTCCACCTCAACAAGGAAGTCGAAAGCTGCCGCGAAAGCGACAACCGCGTCACGCTGAAATTCGCCGACGGCACCATCGCAGAGGGCGATGTGCTGATCGGCGCCGACGGCATCCACTCCCGCGTGCGCGCCCATCTTCTGGGTCAGACGCCGGCGCGCTTCACCGGCAACGTCGCCTGGCGCGTCGTCGTCCCCGCAGCAAACTTGGCCAAGGGCCTCGTCCCGCCAACCGCGTGCGTCTGGGTTGGCCCCGGCCGCCACGCGGTGACGTACTACCTGCGCCGCGGCGAACTTGTGAACTTCGTCGGCGTCGTCGAACGCGACGATTGGCAAAACGAAAGTTGGACCGAGCGCGGCGACAAGAACGACCTGATTGCCGACTACAAAGGTTGGGCCGAACCGATCGTCCGCATCATCGAACAAGCAGCCGACTGTTACCGCTGGGCGCTCTTCGATCGCGATCCGCTCTCCACCTGGAGCCAAGGCCGTATCGCCCTCATGGGCGACGCGTGTCACCCGATGCTACCATTCCTTGCCCAAGGCGCAGTCATGAGCATCGAAGATGCCTGGGTGCTGTCGCGCCACTTGAAAGGCGCAGCCGGAGTGCCCGCCGCACTCCAAGCCTATGAGGCCGCCCGCAAACCGCGCACATCAAAAGTCCAACTCGGCGCCCGCCGCCAAATGGGCCTCTACCACAAGCGCAGCACCATCGAACAACTCACCACGTACGGCCCGATGTGGCTTGCCGCGCGTCTGACGCCAACCATCGTTCACACGCGAAACGACTGGCTCTATAGTTTTGACGCAACGCAGTTTGGGAACGCGGGCGTCCCGCCCGCTCCTTAGACGGCAGCAAATGCACTGCGCAAACAAGAAGGGCGGGCGAGACGCCCGCGCTCCCAGACTAAACCCGCTTCGCACCCTCGATCTGCAAGATCCCGCGATAGGTCACGATGTGCTGGCCCTGCACGAGTGCCGCCGCGCGCACCTTAGCCATCTTGCCGAAAGACGGCTTCTTGTCGTTCGGGTTCAGCCGCACGAAACCTTCGCCGGCCTGATCGCTCGGCCCCGCGGTCACGACCTGCACGACTTCATTCTCGGGCAGGTCGAGCGACGTGTCGTCGCTCAGCCGCACACGGATCATCGGCGCTTTAGGCATGGTCGTATCCTCACTGATTCACCTTGAGAGTGCCGGATCATACCAGCATTGCGCGAAAGGCACTGGCACAATTGCCGCCAATCCGCTCTTCTCCGCAAGACAGCAATTCACGAAACCCAGAAATTCAGCCCGCGCGATGGCGCCACAGCACCTTCTGTTCATGCTCCTGATCTGCACGATCTGGGGCTTCAACTTCGTGGCCGCGAAAGTGGGCGTGGGGCAAATGCCGCCGCTCCTGTTCTCCGGCCTGCGTTTCGCCGTGCTGTTTGCAGTCCTTATTCCCTTCTTGAAGGTCGCGCCGGGCCGCATGCGCGACATCTTCGTCATCGCGATGTTCAACGGCGCTCTCCACTTCGGCCTGATGTTCATCGGCGTGGCGCTCACCGCTGCCTCCGTGATGGCCGTGATCGTGCAGCTCAACGTTCCCTTTGCGACCATCCTCTCGATCGTCTTCCTGGGTGAAACGGTAAGATGGCGCCGCTGGTTCGGTATCGCCATGACGTTCCTGGGCGTCATCATCGTGAGCTTCGACCCGCACGTGTTCGACTCGCTGACCGGCGTGCTCTTCGGCACCGCGGCGGCTTTCTCCGGCGCCGTCGCCGCGATCTTCATGCGCAAGCTCACGAATGTCGGCGTCTTCCAGCTGCAGTCTTGGACAGCCGCCACTACTGCGCCGCTGCTCCTACTCGCGAGCCTGATCTTCGAAACCGGCCAACTTCACGCGATCGAAACCGCCAGCGCACTCGGCTGGGGCGCGCTCCTCTTCACCGCCTTCGGCGCCAGCCTCGTCGGCCACAACGGCTATTACTATCTGCTGCAGCGCTACGAAGTCTCCCTCATCGCCCCGCTCTCGCTGCTGTCGCCGATCTTAGGCGTCGTCTTCGGCATCGCCATCCTCGGCGAACCCATGACCACCCGCATCGTCCTCGGCGCCACCGTGGCATTCCTAGGCGTGGGGATATTGGCGATCCGCGGCAAGCAAGTCGTCGTCGAAAACACGACGTAGTCGCGATCCGCGTTTTTCCGAGGTCGATTGATCAGGGCCGCAGCATGCAGCCGTAGTCATGGTTGACGTTTGGTTGACGCGACCGAACGGCCGCGCCCGCTCTTTACGCCCCTGAAACGCGGACCTGACACTCTGGGCAGAACGGAACTGGAGAGACAGCAGCATGGCCCGCATCTTGGTGGTCGACGACGACGAGTTCTTCGTGACGATGATGATGCAAGCGCTGAAGAAGAATGGCCACGATGTCGCGTTCGCCTATGAAGGCTTCACCGGCATGAAGGCGTTCGACGTCTTCGGCTTCGACGCGGTCGTCTGCGACATGATGATGCCCGAACAAGACGGCGAAGAAACCATCAAACAACTCCGCGCCACCCGCCCGGACATCGCCATCGTCGCCATCTCCGGCGGCTTCAGCGACGACAAAACCGACATCCTAGACATTGCCCGCAAACACGGCGCCGACGTCACCCTGAAAAAGCCGTTCCAGCTCCAAGCCCTGACCGCCGCCGTCGATAACGCCTTGGCCGAACGCAAACGGAACCGATTGGCCGCAATCGCCTAACAATTCGGCGTCCCCCAATCGCCAAAGACCTGACTTAGATCAAAGCCGATCCCGTGCGTTGCGCGCTCTATGGCGCCAAGAGCAAGGAGATTGGCTATGACGCTTTTCCACGCGGTCCTCTGGATCGACCATCACAACGCGAAGATCCAGCAGTTCAACGCAACCGATGTGAAGGCCCATACCGTCAAGGATCACACCCACTATACGCGCCAGCACGGCAGCGACGTGCGCGCGGTGCACGAGTTCTATGCCGAGGTTTGCGACGCGTTGGCCGGTATCAAAGAGATTCTGGTGACAGGATCGCGCCAGTCGCAGGCGGATTTCAAACACTACGTGGAAAAGCACCGCGCGGCTCTAGCGCCGCACATCGCGGGCTGGGAAACCGTCGATCACCTCAGCGACGGGCAGCTGGTGGCACTGGGTCGCAAGTTCTTCGACAAAGTCGACCGCATGCCTCCGCCAAAGTCGGCGGCCGGTTGATAATCCCGCGGCAGCCCGATGCGAGTTGGAGAGAGAGGCTTCATCGGGGGGAATCCTGCCGCGGTATCAGTGAGAGTTTAGGGAATGAAACGCTCGCTGAAGTTGCTATTCGACGTGGACGCTGCGTCAAGTCGCGATGAGCGGCAACTGGGGATGCCGGCTCACCGCGACCGGACGGACCGCCGCTTTCGCCGACGATCGTCGGAGCAATGTGCGGCGCGCCCAAAGGCGAGGGCCTGATCAGGCGCGCCGCTTCACGCACGACCGCCGCTCTCGCGGCCGCGCGTAAGCCTCCGCCTAGGCCGGAGTGACGCCTAAGAGTTTCAGCGCCGCCTCATAGTCCATCGCGCCCTTCTTGTGGTCGGATGATTTCGTTGAGGCGCACAGCTTTTCGCCCTTTGCGGCGTCGGCCTTGGCTTTGCCGAGGTGCGCATTCGTGGCATTCCCCTCCTCGGCTGTTTTCCACTGCGTGGCGAGCGACGTGCAGCGCGCCGCGTAGTCGATCGGCGTAGAGGAGGCATGGGCTGGCGCCGTACTGGTGTTGGACGCCGGCGTTGTGGTCGCCGCCGCAAAGGCAGACGCCGAACTCAGCACGAGAGCCGCAAAGGCGGTGCTGGCGATGATGCGATTCATGTGGAGTTTCCTTCTGATTACGGAGCTAATCCGTCCGCACTTCAAGAAGTAGGCGTCGGCTCTTGCAGCCGTCTGACAGGCGTATGAACTCGCGTTTAGAATCCTTTGGGCAGGGTGAAAACCACGCGAAGACCCGGATTCGCCGGCTCAAGCTGCAAGTTGCCGCGGTGCAGCTTGGCGCACGCCGCAACCAGTGCCAGACCCAAGCCCTTTCCGTCCGTCGCTGCGTCCCGGCTTAACCGCCCGAAGGGCCGCAGAGCGGTCGACAGTTCGCCTGCAGGGATGCCAGGCCCATTGTCCTCGACAATGATCACCGCCGCGCTGCCCTCATCGCGGAGCCGCACAGAGATGGCCGCGCCTTCCGCCGAGAACTTGATCGCGTTCTGCAACAAATTTCCCAGCGCCTGACGCAACAACGTCCCTTGCCCCTTGACCGTCACCGGAACGACCTCGGCGGTCACGGATTGCGACCTGTCTTCGGCCACCGGCTCGAAGAGCTCCACCACATTGCGGACGACGGCGGCAAGATCGATGGCTTCGAAACCTTCGACGCCGATACCTGACTCGGCGCGGGTAATCTCAAGCAGCGCGTTGAACGTTGCCAATGCGCCGTCGATCTCATCATCGGCTTTCGCCAGTGCACGTTCGCGGTCCGTGTCGCTGCCCGACGCTTGCACGCGTTCAAGTTCTGCCTTCACGCGCTGCAACGGCATTCGCAAGTCGTGCGCGACGGCTTCCGTCACAAGACGCATTTGCGCGATATGCGTCTCATTCCGCTCCAGCATCGTATTCAACACGCGGCTGAGCCGGTCGAACTCGTTGTTCGAACGGTCCAGCGGGATGCGATCATGAAGATTGCCGGCAATGATCCCGCGCGCGGCGCTCGCAATGGCGTCGATCCGGCCGAGCACGCGACGGTTCAGCAAGATCACGAGACCTGCTGCCACGATCAGCAACACGGCAAGGGCCGCCATGATCGCTTCGATCAGGGCCGACTTCACGATCCGGTGCGCGCTTTGGTCTCGGCCGACCAACACCTTCGCGCCGTCGGGCAACCTCACCGCGCGGCCGAACCCGGTAACGGTCTCGCCGCTGTTACGCTTGTTCGTTTCAATAGGACGCCAACGGCCGTCCGTGACGACGTCGGGGGGCCAGTCCACATCGCCGGCGAGATAGTGGTTCGACGGGTCGACGAGGGCGTGGATCGGCAGATCGTCGTTGGCCACGGACGCGCGCCGGACCACAAACCGTATCAGTGCTTCGCGTCCCTCCTCGGCGTCGACGAGCTGAAGATAACGAAGCTCGGAATCCACGACCGCCGCTTGCCGCGCGCTGAGCGTCGCTTCGACCCTTGCGTCGACGAACAGGAATGCGGCGATCGAGGCCAGCGCGACGAAGGCCAGCGCTGCGAACGCAACCAGAGCTTCACGACCGGAGAGAAAGAAGCGGCCCATCATGGCGCCGGCGATAGCCGGTAGCCCACGCCGCGCACGGTATGCAGCAACGGCCGGTCGAAACCCTCATCGATCTTCTTTCGCAGCCGGCTGATATGCGTGTCGATGATGCTGGCGTGCGGCTCGTTATCGTAGTCCCAGACCTGCTCGAGCAACATCGTGCGCGTCACGACCTGCTCCTTGTGGCGCATGAAGTACTCGAGAAGCTTGAACTCGCGCGGCAGCAGCTGAAGCTCGCGCCCGCTTCGGGTAACACGGCGGGTATTGAGGTCGATGGTCAGGTCGGCGCAAACGAAAGAAGCCTGCGACGCAGCCGGCGCTTTGCGCTTCAAGACGACATCGGCGCGGGCATGAAGTTCCGAGAAATGGAACGGCTTGGTCACGTAGTCGTCGCCGCCGGCGCGCAGTCCCTTGACGCGCTCGTCGACCTGGGCGATCGCGGACAGGATGATGACGGGTGTTTCAATCGCGGCCGCGCGGATCGTCTTCAAAAGCTCGAGGCCGTCAAGTCCGGGAAGATTGCGATCCAGGATGATCAGGTCGAACGGCTCATGGCGCGCGAGGGCAAGGCCATCGCGGCCGTCTCCGTGGCGCTCGACGGTCCAGCCCAACTCCTTGAAACCGTTTGCGACGTAGTCGCGCGTGCTTTGATCGTCCTCAACGACAAGGAGGCGGCGGCTCACGAGCACTTCCGTTCTGAATTTGGCGAGGTGGCTGATGTTCCTCCAACCACCTCCGTGAGGCAAGGGCCGCTTTGCGCCCCATCTTTATGTCCGCACGTGCTTGCCCAGTTTGTGTCGGCCGTGCATGCAATGCTGAGCCGCTTTCGACCGGTGATGCGCGGCCATGCCTTTGTGAAGGGCGAGGTGACCTCGGTGTTCGACGCTCGCCAGCTTGTGATCTACCGATGCTGCGGCCGGGGTCGTGCGCGACTTGGGTGCGCCTGGCGCGGTGGCGGCTGATGCGACGCCCGACAGAACGGAGAACCCAAGCGCCGCTGCCAGCGCCACAGCCGTTAACTTTGAGTGCAGATGGATGCTCATGATTTCCTCTTCGACCGGAGCACGCGCTCCGTGTGGAATAGGTACGGCTCCAATCTATCCCGCAGCTGGAACGGCCATGAACTCCGAGACAGGCAGTTCACGATCGGTTGAGTTTGTGCGGGCTAGGACTTTGTTCTCGCAATCCAGTCGTCAACCAGCCGTTCGAGCACGGTCAGCGGCACGGCGCCGTTTTCGAGCACAACTTTGTGGAACGCCTTGAGATCGAACCGGTTGCCGAGCGCCTGGCGTGCCTTTTCGCGCAACTCCAGAATTTTCAACTGGCCGACTTTGTAGGCGCAGGCCTGCCCGGGGCGCGCCATATAGCGCTCGACCTCGGAGGTAACGTCCGTGACTGTCATCCCGGTAACACCAACCATGTAGTCGATCGCTTGTTCGCGCGACCACCCCTTCGCATGAATGCCAGTGTCGACGACCAGGCGCGCCGCGCGGAAAATCTCCGCCTGCAGGCGACCCAGGTCGCCAAGCGGATCGTCCTTGTACATTCCCATTTCCGCGGCGAGACGTTCGGCATAGAGCGCCCAGCCTTCGGCATAGGCTGTGAACAGCGTCTGTTGCCGGATGAAGGGCAGGCCCTTGAGGTTCTGCGCAGTAGCGATCTGGAAGTGATGTCCCGGAATGCCCTCATGATAGGCGAGCGTCTTCATCGACCACTTCGGCGTTTCTTTCGTGTCGCGCAGGTTCGCGTAAAACACGCCGGGCCTGGAACCATCGAGTGCGGCGGCATTGTAGTGGGCCCCTGAGCCGCCCTTCTCGGAGGCTGGCGGATCGCGGCGGACTTCGAGCTTTGTGGCTGGGATGGTCGAGAAGTACTGCGGCGTCACCGCCAGGACCTCTTTCAGCAGGCGGTCGTACTCCGCCAAGATCTGCGCCCGACCTTCGTCGGTGTTGGCGTACAAGTATTTCGGGTCCTCGCCGAGCTGTTTTGTTCGCTCGGCAACGGTGCCTTGCGCCAAACCTTGCGAGACCAGGATCGCGTCCATCTCGCGGGTGATCCGCGCCACTTCATCCAGGCCCAGCTGATGGATCTGGTCCGCCGTGTAGTCCGTCGTCGTGTTGTGCCGCAAGGCGAGCGCGTAGTAATCCCGGCCACCGGGCAGACGATCGACGCCATCGCTTTGTTTCTCGGCCGCGGGGCGCATGCTTTCCAACACCGCCGTCATGCGCGCGTAGGCGGGATACATCGTCGACTCGATCGAATGGGCGGCCTGTTTCATCAGACTTGCCTTCAGCTCCGCGCTGATGTCGGCCGACTTCGCCTTGTCGATCTTTTCGGCCAACGTCTGCACAAGCGGGTGCTCCGACGGTTTCGGCGCCACGTTGTCTTTGATGACCGCCAGCGACTTATCGAGCAAGGAGACCGGCAGGACGACGCCGAGCTTGTACTGGCGCTGGGCTTCCGCGGTCACCTTGTCGAGACGCTCGGCGATAAGGCCGACTCGCTTGACGTAGTTTTCCGCGGTCAGACGGTTCTTGATCGTGTGGCCTTGGATCATGAAATTGATGACGCCGATCTGGCCGCCCCACATGGGGCTGATCGCGTAAAGGCCGCCTGAGGAAGTCCAAGCGAACTTCCGGTCGTCAAGTATGCTGGAGTATTGGAACTGCAGGACGTCGTATGTGATCTGGTCCTGGAGACCGAGCGACGCGCGGTCGAAGGCTTTCAACTCGGCGAGGTTTCTCTCGGCGACGGCGAAGTCGCGATCGCGTTCGGCGACGCCGTAGTCTGAGAACTTGCCGGAGTGGAAATCGAGCATCGTGCCGTCGACGAGGCCGATCGACGTCAGCAGTTCCGGTGAATCCAACAAGAAGTAGATGGCCTGCCGGTCGGCAAGCTGCGTGATCGTAAAAGGCGTTCCCCATAAAAGCCGGTAGCCCGCATACCCGCCAATGACCGCTGCGATCGCGAGCAGCCACAGAAATACGCGCAAGGTCCGTCTGATCATCGCAAGCCCGCCCCATCCCCCGAATGCAGCGTGATGCTAGGCCCGGAAGGGAGAGCCGGTCCAGTACGAGCCACATCACGGCATCGTCAGAGCGCCTCCGGCGGTTGCATCCGGAAGCTGACGGTGGTGCTGTTAGGAGAGAAACCGGTGGTCTCGCGCCGATACGATGAGCCCGTCGGACGTGTTGATGAAGACGCGGTTCCGCCAACTCTTGTAGCGTGGCAGTCAGCCCATGACACAGAGTCTGCGAACATGACACCGCGCATCGAGCGATTGCGAACCGTGCTGCGCTACGTTTTGGTGGCCGCGTACTGCTTCGTGGGCGTCGTGCATCTTCGATCGCCGGAGGTCTTCTTGCCGATCGTGCCGGACTGGGTGCCGTTCCCGCGCGAAACCGTCTTGCTCACCGGCGCGGCGGAAATCGCGGGCGCCGCAGCGCTTCTAACGACGCGCCTGCGGTATGCAGCCGGCGTGATGCTCGCGCTCTACGCGGTTTGCGTTTTCCCGGCCAACGTCAAACACGCGATCGAAGGCATCACGATCGGCGGCACGCGCCTCAGCTGGTGGTACCACGGACCCAGACTGGCGTTCCAACCCGTCATCGTCTGGTGGGCCCTCTTCTGTGGCGGCGTGATCAGCTGGCCCTTCCGCCAACAATCCCAAAAGCCGAAGGCGTAGCCAGCGCTCATTGACTACGAAGTTGGCACTGCCTTCCCCCCTTGCGGGGGAAGGTGTCGCGAAGCGACGGATGGGGGGTGAACGCCGAAGGCGTCGTGCCGCTTACGCGCCGCCGCGCGTTACGCGCGTTACCCCCATCCGGCCTTCGGCCACCTTCCCCCGCAAGGGGGGAAGGCGGGGCGCGGGCTCGGCGGGACCTGCTGCACCAGACTCTCCGGAGTTTGCTCGTGGGCCTGCAACAATCCTGACCGTCACCAGCATCGCTTGAAGGTCATCGAGGTATGATGGGCTTGAGTGTCCGCGCAGCTCACCACCGCGCAATTTGTCATTCGCCGCCACGACGCCTACCCTACCTGACCGATGACACCGGGGCAGGGGAACGACATGCGCATATCACTCACGTCCATCATGGCGGCGCTACTGCTCACGGCGACGGCGGCTCAAGCCGAGAACTGGGTGGTCGTCGTCGACGAAGAAATCGGCGCCTCCGTCGACAAGGACAGCATCCGGCGCGGAAGCGACGGCCTCGTCTACTTCACCGTCCGCTACGCGGAAAAGTCCGACGCCGCGGTAAACTGCGAAACCGCAACAGCCTACACCATCAAGCTTTACGTCATGGACGGCTACAACTACCCCAACTGGCGTAACGAAGGCCGCCCGATCGTCCCGGGGTCCGTCGGCGACGG
>CAZJOM010000111.1:0-10417 GCA_964547645.1 uncultured Flavobacteriaceae bacterium | reverse complement strand
GGACTCAAGATTTTCAATCTTGCAAGAGGGGTTCGACTCCCCTAGGGCGCGCCATCCCATTTCATTACCCTTTCAGTTTCAACAAGTTAGCGTCGCTATTGGCAAACCGATCATCGAGTTTGCCAGCTATCGGTTCGGTTTTCATCCCTGCCAATCCATCGACCGCGCGACGGGCAAGGCGTTCTTGATCGACGGCACGCGTGTAACGCTCGGCTTCGCTCAGCGTGCGATGACCGGTCACGCTCATGATCTCGTGCGCCGACTTCCCCGCTTCGGCCATTCGGCGCGCCGCAGCCTTTCGGAGCCCGTGAGCGGAACAGTGGGGCAGCCCCGCTTCGTCGCAACGGTCGCGGAACCAGTTGCCGAAACCCGCCGGGGTAAAGGGGCGGCCATAAGCAGTCGTGAGATACGTCAGCCCGTCCTTCGGCATTGCGTCGATTGACGCACGCAATGCGGGGAAGACGGGGATTATCAGCGACGTACCGGTCTTCTGCTGCCGCATGACGAAGACGCCATCGCGCTCGTGCTGGCGCCCAAGCTTCACAACATCCGCGCGGCGCGGTGCCATGTAGAGAAGCAGGTCAAGTGCAAGGCGCGCCTTAGTGCCGACCGGGTGCTGTTGCTCAAATTGCAGAACCTCGTCATCCGTCCAGGTGTGAAAGCCCTCGCTCTTAAACTTCAGTCGCTTCACTTGCGCGGCGGGGTTGACCTTCAGCATTGCGCGGTCAACGGCGAAGCGACAGATGACGCGCAGGCATTGTAGCAACACGTTAGCCGAGCGCGGCGTCGCGGCCATCTTGTCCAGCTTCGCGCGGATGGCTTCGGGCGTCAGTGTGCGCACCGGCTTGTCGCCGTTCTTTGCTCGAAAGCGTTCAAGAACGCCTCGATAGGTTGTTTGCGTCGCTTCGGCCAGCGTCTTGAAATCCGAAGATTGATAGTAGCCCGCGATCAGCGCAGAGATCGAGCCGGGTATGGTTCGCCGCGCGCCGATCTCGACGGGTGTGCCGTTAGCCCACGCATTCCACGCCTCGACAAATTCGTGCGAGCCGTAGTCGCCGGGAAGCATCACAGTTGGCTTCCCCTTCGCGCGCGCTCTCCAACGCCACTTGCCATGACGGTCGCGAAACTTGCTTGCGCCCGGATAGGTGCGATCCCGTCTCATTCCAATTCCTCCACGGGTTCCGGCTGCTGCTTTTCACGCGCGGCGACTTCCAAGACAACTCGATAGCCGTCCGGCGAAATCAGTTCGGCGCGGTCGACACCCTCCGCCTTCGCCGCCTGAATGGCTTGGCGAATTTGTGCCTTCGTGAATGGTGATGTGCGCCGCTTCATGTCAAATCGCCACGAAGCCCAAGCTCGCCGCGAGCCGCTTATTCGCGGCGCGCGCGGCTAAATCGAGGTTGATGACGGCACGCGCGATGGGATGCACGGCATGTTGCCGAGCGAACTCTTTCGCAAGCGACGCTACGAAATCAATTGGCAGCACTTCGACGGCGCGCTCGTAGTTGATCGCGAACTCTCTGACGCGCGCGCGGCGGCTTTCGAGCGCGATTACGCGACCGTCGGTGCTCAACTGTGCGATCAACTCGCGGCCCGCGGTGCTTTCTCTGCGCTCGTAGATGAAGGCTCCATCATCAATTTCGATGCGCAAATCGTCCGGCTTTTCCGTGAGCGCGGATCGAATGATGTCGTTGATGCCGTCGCCGACTAAGCTGAGCTTTTCCTTCGGCTGCCACGTTGACCCGCCAAGCGCACGCAGTGCGCTTGCTTGCAAGAGGGAAAGGCCCGACATGCGAAACGCAACGACATGAGCGAGGCTAGTTACGGTGTCGCCCTGCCAACGGCGACGCTTTGCGCGACCGAACTCCCCGGCATTCTCGGCTTCGATGATGCCCGCATCGACAAGCTTCCTAACTGCGTCGAGCGGCGAGCCCGATGCGGTAGTGAGAACGTCGTCGGTGATGCGGTACATGCGTCGAACTCCAAGGCGCGCGCCAGCAGCCTACTAAAGTATGACTAGAAGATCAACATATTGTCCGACTTATGTAACATGCTGATTTTTCTAATGTTTCCTTGCCTTGGCCGATGACCGGCTCGCGTCAGGGCCGCAGAAAACGTAGCGGAAAACCTTCACCTTACTCTGTGAATTGGCGTCCAAGTCCCTAAGTTCCCCACGGGGGAACCGTCCACGCCGACGCTCGCCCCACAGTTGAAGCATCGTTGGAGGACTTTTCGGGCATGGGTTTTGTTCGAACGCCGCCGAGTTCGCTGCTCGGACGCGCAATCATGAGCGGCTCTGGGTCTTCGCTCTTGGGCGAAACAGTTTGCCGCCGTGTGTTCTACAGTTTTCACTACACCGCCAGCGATGTCTGGCGCGCATCACAAATCCGGCAGATTGGGGCAATCGAGGGAAATCGTCCCTGTACCCCGAATGAGTGGGAAGAAGTGCGTCGCAAAGGTGACGATGCCATCAAGAACTGGATCGGCAAGCAGATGGACGGGCGCACGTGCGCTGTCGTTCTCATCGGCGCGGAGACGGCCACGCGACCGTGGGTCACTTACGAGATCATCGAAGCGTGGAAGAGGAAGATGGGCGTGCTCGGCGTGTACATCCACAACCTGCATAGCCCTCACGATCCTTACGGGGTGTGCGCGAAGGGTGCGTCGCCGTTCGTCAACGTCGCCCTCGACGGCGGTCGGGGCAAGAACTTCACTCAGATAATTCCGGTGGCCGATCCCGTTGGGGCGACGACCCAGCAGGTCTACGCCTCCATCAAGGACAACCTCAATTCGTGGATCGAAACCGCTATCAACACTCGCAATAGCTACCCGTGAACCCTCGTTTTTCCGACGCCGCCGTTCTTGCCCATCTAAACACCATGCAGCAGGTGATCGGGCGGATGGCCTCGAACGCCAGCAATTGCAAGGCGTGGTCGATCACAATTGTTTCGGCGATCTTGGCCGTTGGTTCTGACAAAGCCTCGGCCAATTTCGTGCTTGTCGCACTCGTCCCAGCCTACCTCTTCTTCCTCTTGGATGCCTACTACCTTGCGCTTGAGAAGGGCTTCCGGCGCGCGCACAACGCCTACGTCGATAGGGTGAACAAGGGCGTGGAAGAACCCACCGACCTGTTCGCGATTGAACCGCGCGGCAACTTTTGGGCCGATGCGATAGCGGCCGCTGCGTCGTTTTCCGTGTGGCCGTTCTACGTACTTATGATCATCGCAATTTTTGCGTTCGCCGCCGCCCTGATTTAGATCACGGCGAAGCGCGCGAGGCTTCGTCGATAAACGCAAGCGCGGCCTTCACCGCTTCGGGCGATAAACCCGCCGCCTTTGCGTTCGAAAGCCCTTCAATCATCGTCGCGAACGCTCGCGCCCGTCCGCCTTGGTCGAATGCCTGAAGCGGGCTCACAAGATCGAGCGCGACTTTGCCCCCGAGCTTTTCGGTTGCCTCCTGCGCGACCACTTCCGCGATGGGCTGCAAAGCGAATTGCACAAGATGGCGCTGCGCTTCGCGTACGAGCGGCCCGGTCGTCTGCGGATTAAGCAATCCCGGAAGCACGCCGAACGCTCCCGCGATGGCGTCGCGTGCTGAGGCTACATGCTCCACCGTCATCGCCTTCGATAAGTCCGGTGTGATGGTGTTCGGGCTCCAATCCGTCTGCGGCGTCGGTCCACCCGCCGCCGTCACGTTCACGGTCTCGCGCAGCAACACCGCGCCGCGACGGCCACGAAAGCCACGCGATAGAGCGTCGTTGTCGGTCTCCGGGCTTTCAGGGAACGGCACGACCTGCGACCCGAGCGGTCCGTTCTCATAAACTTCGCTGAGCGCGCTTTCGAGCACGTGCAGCAGGCCCGCCGTGATCGATGCCCGGCGCAAGGGCGATTGACCGGCATAGGGCGCGGTCATGTCGGCGCCGGTCACGATGTGCAGAACTTCCGGCGCAAGTGCGGTTTGGCTTCGTCCGCCGCCCACGTCCGGGATCGTGACCCGGTACGCCTTCGGCTTCGCATCGCGCGTGCTCAAGTCCCAATCGCTGCAAGGGATCAGACGATCGTTGTCGATCAGGAGAACCGCTTCGCCCCGGAGTGCGAGCGCGCGGCCGATCAAGGCGAGATCGCGCGGCCGCAACAGTTCGGTGCCCTCAACCTGAGCGATGGCGAACGCGTTTTCCCAAAGACCGATGCACGTCTGCGCGGTCGCGGTCAGCTCACCGAGACCACTCCGGCCCCCGATGTAGCTCGCGCGGGCGAGCATGACTTCGGCGGTGAAGCCGCTACCGGACCGGCGTTCAAGCTTCGGCTTGCGATTGAACGGCCACATTATCGCGCCCCCAACTTGCGCCACGGGCGCAACAAATCTCCGGCGCCGCTTTGCTGCATCGCGCGTGCGATCCAATTCGCGTTTCGCTCTTGCTCTATCGCCAGTCCATGAATGTTGAGCTTGTACCCCGTGAGTGCCCGCTCATCAGCCGGGACATCTTCGGCGGCTTGAAAGAACGTCGCCAGACGCCACACGGCTTGCCGGACCGCCTCGGGTGGTGCGGTAGCCGCCCCCAAGTTTCCGGTGAAGCGATACGGCCCCACGGCATCGAGCACATAGCCCCCGAGCGCGGTCGGGGCTAGCGTGACGGCTGACCAACTATTGTCGAGCCATTGCTCGAACGACGTGACCGTGAACGGTTGCAGCGGCGCCACCCAGTCGCCCGGCCCCTCAACCACGAACACGCATGACCGCACGTTCCAGCGATAGGCAATCCAGCCCTGGACCCGCTGCCATGCGGCGCGCGTGAAGTTTCGAAGTGCGGGCTCGTCCGCCTCCGCCACGGCAGGCACGGCGGCGGCCTCATCGGTTGGATCAATTTGCGGCCATGTCGCGGGCTCGCCTTCAACAACGCTGAGCGTGGTCGGCATCAGTACCTCCAACGTCTGAGAATTTCGTGCTGGGATGGGCGCGCAATCGAGACCGGCTTCGCCCGCGTCGTCACTTGCGCCTCGGGGTAGGCGGGCTGCGTGACGATCGAAAGCTCAAAAAGCAACGCTTGTTTGATGCGCCGGATTTTCGCGCGGTGCATATCCTGCTCGGGATCGTAGTCCTCATCGATCCATTCTTCGGCTTCTTGCTTCGGCACGGCGCGCTCAGGCGGCATGCGAAAGCCGGGGCTGATGCCGGTCGCGAGGCCTGCCACCAGCAACGCCAGCGTGTCACGCGCATGCGAAGTCGCCGCCACCTCGGCTATAATCAACGCATCGAACGTGAGCGCGTCGGCCGTGTCCTGCAGCAACAACGTTCCCGCAAGCTTCGAGGCAAGCGGGCGGTCGTAGCGATGACCCGAGAGCAGATGAATGTCCGCCGCCGGATCGTTCACGCGGTACTCGAACGCGTGCTCCGCAAATTCTTCTTTCTCCGGCCGACCGTTCCGGCCGCCGTCACTCAAGACGGCACGCGAGTTGTAAGGGAAGCGACCCGAAAGCCGCATCCCTCCATCGTTGGCGGCGCGCACTTCGAGCACGCCGCCGATCTTGCCAAAGAGCAAATCCATTACGGACGGTCCTGCACGTTCGTCAGGATTTGAACTTGCGCCGCCCGCGAGACGGTCACGTCCATCGTCGCAAGCCCGGTCAAGCGCAAGCCGCCTGACGCCGCGTCGCTGTAGGGATCGCGAACGAGATCGACCGCGCCCCACAAGCCAACGAAGATCGGCGCGATGCCGCCCGGCGTCACGGTTGCGAGGATCGTGTGCTTGCCCTTGGTGGTTCCGTCTTCGGCCAAGCTCGCCGGCAGGGCATTGGACGAGATCGTGAAGGCATCTTCGCCGAACCGCTTCACCAACCGATCGAACTCGGCATCTGATGTGCCCGTGAGCACTGCCCCGTCGAGGATCGAATACGTCAGCGGACGGATCAACCACCGCAAATCGCTCGGCTGTGCTGCCGCGTTCGCATCCATCATTCGCCGCGCCGCGTCGCGAAAGATCGTGTAGCTCGCCACTGCGCTGATGTTCGTCGATGTGATCCCGACGCTACCCGCCAGCGTGATGACGCCTGACGGTTCGCCGCTCGCACCGCTGCCGACAAACGTTGCCCGGTCCATCGCCTCTGTCATGCAACCGAGCATGTCGCGCCGGATCGCTTGCTCCAGCGCTTCGCCCGACTGCTTGAGCGATTTGCGCGTGATCTTCATTTGAATGCCGAGCGTGTTATTCGGCGCAAGCGGACGGTCGACCGTGGCGAAGACGGTCGGACCTGCAACGCTTCCCGTTTCGGTCGCGGCCCATCCGGCGGCCACGCTCGAAGTCACGACCGGAAATTCGTAAAGTCCGCTTTGAATGTTGACGATCTGCGCGCCCATGCGTGCCGCGACCGATTGCGCAAAAATGCGGTCGATAACGGGCGCCGTTACCTTCGGATCGAACACGCCGCTGGCGATGGTTTCACCAGCGCGCATTTCGAGCGCTTCGAGCGGAAGCGGGATCCCGCGATAAGAGCCCTTCGAGCGCAGTTCGGTCACGACTTCTTTCGTTGCGCCGCTCAACTCGCGCTGCTCATCGAAAAACGTCGCGACTTGGCGCACCTCGAATTTCGAGACCAAGCCGGACCACTCTTTGGCCTCGCGCGTTTCGAGCTTCGCGCCCGCGTCCCGGCGCTCCGTATCTTCGGCGATCAGCGCTGCACGAAAGCGCTTTTCGTTCGTCTGATACTCATGGTCGAGCGTGTCGAGGCTGCGAACCTCGTCCTCGCTCGGCTTTTCCTTCGCCGCGAGAACCGCCAATTGCTGGCGAATTTCACTCTGACGGCGCGAGATTTTCACACTATCCAACATCCTTTTTCCTTTCGGTCGGTTGCAGTAGCGCCGCAACCGCGCGACGCCATTCGGCCCTTTCGGGTGAAACTTCCGGGAAGCCCAGCTCTCGCCGGGTCTTGCTGCCGTGGCACCGGGGGCAAAGGGCCTGCAGATTGTCGAGATCGAAGGCGCGCTCCGGCGCGTCGCGCACGGAAACGATGTGATCGACTTCCAGCCGTCCGTGGGCTGAACATTTCGCGCAACGGAAGCCGTCGCGGCGCAGCGCGAGAAGCCGCAGCGCTTTCCATCGCTGCGTCCGGATGATGCTTTCGCTATGGCGTTTGAACCGGCTCATGTCCAAACCATCCGGGGCGCTTTGAGCGCAGGGCGCGCGCGACGGCGCATCCCTTCGGCCACGGCCAAGATCGCAGCCGCGACCGCATCGATACGGCCGGTTGAGCGCGCCTTTGCCAGTTTCACATTGTTCGCCGGATCGCGAAGACAAACCGTGTCGGCAATCGCCGACCGCATCAGCAGGCTTTCGCCCGTCACGACGGCGCCATCGAAGACGGCACGGCGAAAGCGTTCGATGTCTTCGCTGCCGTCTTTGAAGCCCATGCCGCGCCAGATGATCGGCGCCGTGATGCCCGCGCGCTGAAACGCTTCGCCAAGCTCGCTTTGTTTGTACCGATCCGCCACGATGACGGCCACGGTCTGGCCTCCAATCCGGCGCCATACTTCGCCCATCCAGGGCGCCACAGGGACCGTTCGACCGGCCATGGTCGTAAGCTCGCCGCGTTCGGCCATGCGGGCATAGCGGTCGCCTACGCCGTCCCCAAGGCCGCGATTGAGCAAGCTCGGCTCGGACGGAAACGTCCCGTAGGTTTCGAGACGGCCCGTCTCAGGCCAATAGAACGCCGCCGCGCTCATGCTCGCGCTGCCGCCGAGATCGAGCCCGACAATCACCGGCCCCTGGCGCTGCGGGAGCGTCTGCACTTCCGCGCCCATCCACTGATCGACGGTCAAGAGCACGTCGCGAAGTTCGGCACTCACGCGCTCGTTGCGATGGAACAGTCTGAAGTTCGCGAGCGCAGCGCCGCCGCGTGCGATGGCACGGCGCGCGGACGCGGCGAGCCAATCGAGACCTGCGCCGATCCCGTGCTCGGCTCCGGGGTTCGAAAGCGCGAGGCTCGCGAAATCGTCGGCAGGCAAGCCCGGCGCCGGTCGATACTCGCGAACGAACGTGTTCGGCGGTGGCGTGTCGATCCACTTCGAAAACGTGTGTGCGTCACTCGAAGCCGACGTGGAGATGATCCACGAGCGCCCACCGCGCTTGCCCAGGCCGGTGAGCAAAGCGTTCTCAAGTTCGTCGCCCTTGTCGGCGGGCCAGTGCCCGCGCTCGTCCATGAGCACGAAAGTCGGACCGCTGCCGAGCGCGCTCTTTCCATCGGCCGCGATAGCCCGCAGCAGGTGCGCGCCGCCGTCGCCCTCGAATTCGATCTCAAGTCGCGGCGAGCGGCGAAAGCTGAGTTGCGCTTGCACCTTGTCGGGAAGCGATTGTGCGAAACCCTGCGCGAAGTTGAACGCGACGCTAGCTTGATCGCGGGTACGTGCGGCGATGATGACATCGCGGCGGGGTTGCCGGTCCCACTCACCGAGCAACGCACCAAGCGCAACGCCTGCAGATAGCGCCGACTTCGCGTTACCGCGTCCAACACTGAGAACGGCGGTTGCGATATCCGGCGCCATCGCACCCTCGACAAACTCACGCTGGAACGGCGCGAGCCGCAAGCGCTGACGGGCAAGCGGACCCTCGGGGATGCGCAGCGTTTCGAGAAACCGGCACGCTTTCGCCGCGTCCGTCTCTTTCGCTCGATCGGTCTTCCGCTTGCGGGTCGCCATCACGCAACCCGGTGAATTGTGGAGCCGCACGGCTGGCAATTGGTCATTGGACCGTGCGGCTCCGGACGCCCTCCCATCCCGGGAGAGCGAAGCGAAACGAGTGTGAAATCCGGGTGCCCAGCGAGAGAGAAAGACCCCCCACCGCGTGTGCAGCCCCCCAAGAACGGCCTACGAAGGCTCCGGAAGCCGATCACCGTTGCCCCCTCTCTCGCATCGTCGCGAGCTTCAACGCCAACGCACGCCGATGCTCGGGCGTGCCGGGCTGCGGCTTCGACCGCTTCGGCTTGCTGAATGTCTTGCGGATCAGCGCACGCAACTCGCGGTCATCCTCACGCACTGTCAGTGCGGGGGCGTTCTCGAATGTGGGCGTGCGAGCGTTCGTCATCGGCGCGGTGATCGTCAGCGCACGGACGAACGGCAACGCGCGGCGGTCGCAAATTTCTGAACAACGCTCATCGTCACTAAGAGCTTTATCCTTCTACGTTTGTGCAGCGTCGGCGCTGCGGTTCTTCTCGTCGCTCACCGGTGGTGAGCCCTTGAGCCAAGGGCATAGGACGAACAGCCCCGGGGTTTTCGCCCGAAGCCGTTCCCATGCCCTCTGCGTCCGTGCCGGTCTCACCGTATGGAGCCGCCCCGTCGCCTTCGGACCCACACGTCGCCAAGAGAAAGCGCGTGCAGTCGGTTGCTACTTTCCGCGGCCTGTCGTCTCTTTGCCGCGAGGGATCGGGCTTCAACCTTTCGGACTGCCCTTGACCTGTGATCCCGCCCCACAGTAGGTCTCTCTTGCCTGCGTGCTGTCGTCTGTGCCGACCACGCATGCCATTCAGCGCCCCGCCTCAAACGGGGCGCTTTCTTTTTGTCAGCGTCCTTTCATTGGTGGCTTGCGGAAAATTCGAAACGAACGCGTTCGTTTCCAAAAAGCTGCATCAGTTCGCCTCCCGCCAACGCCGGATCGTCGCTTCGAGCCCGAGCGGGCTTCGTTCGGGGAAGAGCTTGTGAAGCTCGAACGCGGCTTCCTTCGGCTTGAGATCGGGATGCGCCTTCATCAATTCGGCATAGGCCGCACGCACCTTGTCGCGCTTCTCACCGCGTGTGACGGCGGAGGCTTGACCGGCAATGCTGCGCGATGCCTGAGCAAGTTCAGCGTTTCCAATCCATCCCATTTCGGCTGCGGCTCGAAACGCATCGGCCGTGCCGAGATCGAGTACCAAGAGCACCTTGTGCGCTTCCTCGTCGCTCATGCGCAGCGCCGAATGATGAAGGTCGAGTTGGTCTGAAAGACCCATCACAAGATCGGCGCCTTGGAGCATGGCGCTGCGCTGAGCGTCGCTTGCCTGCGCTTTGGCGGGGCTCGCGGCTTCCGGCATCGCGAGGGCCGCTTGAGTGAGCTTCAGGGCGCGTTCACGCATGAGCATCAGGCGCCACAACAGCGCGAGCCGAAAGCGGCCAGCTTCAACCGTAAGCGCGAATTGCTCTTCCATGACTTCGATCGGAACTTCGAGCACCGCCGTTGCGTCGGGATCGGGCGCGCTCATGGCCGATTGCGCCCCGCAGCGCGATAGTTCGCAGTCTCGCGAAAGCAGGTTTGCCACCGCGCGAAATTGCCTTTTTGGTTCAATGTGGTCGGAGAAGCAGGTTTGCCAACGTAAGGCCTTGAAACGCCTGGCTTTTTATACTCCCCTAGGGCGCGCCATTTTCCCAAGCCACTGCTGCGTCGCGGATCACCCCC
>CAZJOM010000110.1:0-10431 GCA_964547645.1 uncultured Flavobacteriaceae bacterium | reverse complement strand
GGCGAAAACGTATTCGTCTCGTGCATCATCATCGCAAGCACGAATTTCTTCTTGGACATAGGCTTGCTCCGTCAGTCTTAGGATGAGCGTGGCCGCCTCTCCTCCAGCAACGTCCAGTATGGCCGTTTGCGAGCGACTCGCCAAACCACACGCGTTGCAGCTATGCTTCGGCCAAGCAAATTGAGGTGTCATAATGGGTCGATGGATCGTGCGCTTATTCGTCTTCCTACTCGCGGCGGCGGCCATCGCTTACCCGGTCGCCGATTGGATGCGCGTCCCGATGGACGATGCGGCGCGCGCCGAGCTCACAAAGTCTGGCAAGGCCGACCGGTTCGTGTCCTTGTCAGGCGGCGTAATGCATGTGCGCGTGCGAGGGCCGGAGGATGGTCCCGTCGTGCTTCTCGTACATGGCGCAGCCACTGGCGGGTTTGTGTTTCGACGTTGGATCAAGCCGCTGGCCGACGCGGGCTTTCGCGTAGTCGTTCCGGACCTTCTCAGTTTCGGCTATTCCGACCGTCCCACGGTGACGCACGACCAAGCGTTCTTCACCGGTCAGCTTGGTGAGTTACTCACAAAGTTGAACGTAGCGGCACCGATTCATATCGTGGGTACTTCGCTGGGCGGTGCAATCACGAGCGACTTCGTCGCGGCGGACACAGCCCGCATCCGCTCGGTCACGTTTGTCGCACCGGCGGGCCTCGGCCAGGTTCCCGCCGCCACCACGCAGAGCGCGCAATTCCTCGTTGCCCCGGTTATCGGCGACTGGTTCGCGCGCGTGCTCGGCCCAACCGTCACCGTACGCGGTGCCTCGCAGGGAGACCGCGCAAAGATCGAGGGTTTCGCCGACTGGATGGCGGAACAAGCGAAGTACCGCGGCTACTCCGAGGGCCAGCTCAACACCTACCGCAACTACGATTTACAGAACCGGCTTGCTTCCTATGATGTGATCGGTCGCTCCACCCTGCCCGTGCTCGCCATTTGGGGAACGGCTGACACGACCGTGCCCTTCGCGCATTCGGCGGAGCTTGTAAAGCGCGTGCCGCAGGTGAAGCTCGTGCCGGTCGAGGGCGAGGAGCACGGCCTTCCGATGCGCAAACCGGATGAGATGGTCGCGATCGTGTTGCCGTTCCTCCAGACGCATAGCCAGCCGGCGCCGTAGAATCCCGCGGAGGACGGTTACTCATGGACTTGAAGAAAGCCGCCGAACGCGGGGCAAAGGTTTTGACGAGGCGGTTCGTGGTGAGCCGCTTGCCGAAGTGGCCTTATCTCGTCGCGGCAGCAGCGGTGGCCGCGTTCGGGCACTGGCTTTCGACGATCGAAATCGTGGAGCCGCTGAAGCAGCTTTCGGCGCAGTTGCTGACCGACCTTCGGGTGATTTCGCCTTTGAACGTGATCGGCGCCTACTACTACAGCCTCATCGGCTGCAACGCGGGGATCGTCGACGGCGCTGTGACAGCGAATTGCGATACCGCCGCCTCCGTCTGGCAGCAGATGGAACGCTACGGACTCGGCGGCATCTCAAAGATGTTTTGGCCCGTCGTGATGCTGCTGCAAACGGCGTTGCTCGTGTGGGAGACGTCCGGGTGGATGGGCCGCGTGATTTATCTGGCAACGTTGCCTGTGGGCGCGATCGGCGCAATCGCCGTCGTGGAGCAAACAGGCGACGACCGTGACGACTGGACCGTATTCGGTTGGATCATAACAGCGGCGCTGCTGCCGCTGTTCGCCGGCGCAGCCGCACTCGTGTTGCAGTGGCTTTTGATCGCGATCCTGTGGGCCTTCGGCCAGGCGCTAGGCGCCATCGTGTGGGCGGCAACGGTAGCCGCCGCGCCGTTCGCCTACTTCAAAGGCGCCCTCGGCCTCGTGAAAGAAGCGCGCCAGCTCGAAAAGGAACACGCGGTGATGAAGGGGGAGGAGTAGTCTGGGACTACTTCTTCGCCTTCGCACGCAGTTGATTCACGATCAGATCAACCGTGTTGGCGATGACGTCGGGGATGCGCTCCAACGGCAAGCCATGGTCGTGCAACGGCCACGAGGCGTCCGCGCCGGAGAGGCTGAGGAGCATTGCGGTCGCCTCGGCGGTTGCGCGTGGCGGCGCGCCGATCGCTTTCACCGCTTGGCGGATCGCCTCAAGCCGCTTGGCACGGCGGAGCTGGCGCATCTCGCGCCACACACCGCGGTCCGAGGCCAGCGCCCGGCTCACCGGATGCTTCAACGCCATCGCGTGGATGTCGCGGAAGTACCGCGCCAGGTCGTCCGGGCCTTGCACCAAGACGACGCCCTTTGGATAGAGCACGCCGTCGAACCATTCGCCGAGCGCCGCGACCTGGCTCGCCTCGTTCGGGAAGTGAAAATGCACCGTGCGCAACGACACGCCGGCGCGCACCGCCGCCTCGCTGGGTGACAGATGATCGCGCCCTGGCTCGGAAAGCTGTCCGGCGAAGGCCTCGACGATCGCCTTGCGCGTCGCCTGTGCCTGCGCCTCGCGCTTTGGACTGACGTAGCGGCGAGTCTCGGTCACGCGAGGAACGTGATGCCGTGGCTGGCGCCGACGCGTTTGATTTCCGGAATGTTTGGCGGGCTCATCTCCACCTCGGCGGCAACTTGCTTGAAGAACTTCGCGGCGTTGCCCCTCGTCACGATGGTGAGGAACTGCGCCTCCGTCACGTTGCGGTAACCGTGTGGCGTGTTTGCCGGCACATGCGCAAAGCCGCCCGGGCCAAGCCGCTTTGTCGTGCCGGCCACCGTCACATCAAGTTCGCCCTTTAGCACGACGTAGATCTCCTCCCACGCGTGGGTATGAAGCGGAGGCCCCGCGTTCGCCGGCCCTGCGGTATCGAAGATCTCGATCGAAGAGCCCATCGCATTCGTGAGCAGCGGGCGCAAAGTCTCGCCGAGCACAAAATGGCTTTGACCGGCTTCGGCAGCGTTGGTGGTGGCGGTCATGTCAGGCGCATCTCCCGTTCGCAATTTTCGCTGCACTCACGTGCAGTAAATTCCTTGTACGCTTCGTTGCACTTGAGTGCAAGCAATAATTTGCGACCTGCCGAAGGAGAACCATCGACCACCGCACGACACTGCTGTAATGCTGCCCCACCTCATCACCCACGCAGGTTCCATGGCCGCACGACAAAGGGCGATCGCCCCGGACTTTCCGAAGGTGCGCCTTTGTCTCGGCATCGCCGGGCATCGCGCCATTCATCGAAGTTATGGCGCCAACATCACCGCCATCGTGCGGACCTTCACGCAAGTCTTGGACATCATTCAGACAACCGTTGACGCCGAACTTGGCGCAGGCGCCGCCGCGCGCACACGCGTTCACACGCTGCTCGCCGACGGCGCCGACCAGCTTGCCGCCTGCGAAGCACTGCGGCGGAGCTGGGAGGTTGTGGCCCCCCTGCCCGTCGGCGCCGCTTTGAACTGCGCGATCAACGCCAGACCCGAAAGCCCGGCCGATGCGAGGCTGATTCTCGCCGGCAAAGACCCCGCCGACAGCGACGCCGCGCGCCGCGCCGCCGCCATCCGCAAACTCTACGGCGAAACGCAACTTTTCGAATTACGCGACGCGGACGGCGAGATCGAGAACCTATTCGTCGGCGCGCTGACCTCCGATACTGCCGGCGCCCGCTCCGCATTCGATGCGAGCATCTCCGCCCGCGTGGCACTCGCCGCGCGCATCGTGCTGGAACAGTCCGACATTGTGCTCGCGATTTGGGACGGCGTTCGCACGAGCTCCGTCGGCGGCACCGGCCACACGGTTCAAGCCGCGTTGGACATGGGCGCGCCAGTCGTTCTGATCGATCCGGAAAATCCGGAGCAATGGCGTTTCCTACGCGCGCCAGAAGCGCTGCTCCATCCTTCGGCCCCGCCGCCGGAGGGTGAGCGCCAAGAGCAACTCCGCCAACTCGTTCGCGACGCGCTCCGTCCGATCCAAGCGCACTCGAGGTCGCGCCATCACGCCCCCAAGGGCGACAATGGACTCGCTGCCGCACTCTCGCCCGACCACTGGCGCGCCAGCAGTAGGTCGTTCTGGCACACCTACCGCCGCATCGAAACGCTGTTCGGCGGCGGCGCATCGGCTTCGCGCTTTCGCCGTTTGCGACAAATTTACGAACCGCCGGACACCTACGCGACCGGCGGTGGCGCGCCGATCGTCAATGCCTTGCAACAAGCCCCCGGCGCGGATCGAGCGTTCGCCGACCGCGTCGCCGGTCTGGTCCTGCCACGCTTCGCCTGGTCCGACGGCATCGCCTCCTACCTGTCCGACAAATATCGCAGCGGCATGATCATCAACTTCATCCTCTCCGCGCTCGCGGTCATCGGCGGCCTCGCCTACTTGCCGCTCGTCGGGTCCGAGTTGAAGTGGACGTTTGCGGCGTTTGAGCTTGTCTTGCTCGCAGCAATCCTGGTCATCACCCATCGCGGCCAAAGCCAACGCTGGCACGGACGCTGGTTCGAAACCCGCAGGGCCGCCGAATATCTACGCCACGCCCCTATTCTGCTTGCGCTCGGTGCAGCACGAGCACCCGGCCGCTGGCCTCGCGGCGCCGACGCCGCCTGGCCCGAATGGTACGCCCGGCACACGCTGCGCGAAGTGGGTCTTCCCCGCTGCACCGTTACGGCCGATTACCTGCGCCACTGCTTGAGCGAGATGCTCGATCGTCACGTCGTTCAACAACGCGATTATCACCAGACCAAAGCGCAACGCCTGACCAATGTGCATCACAATCTGGACCACCTGTCCGAGAGACTGTTCCAGCTCGCAGTCGCCGTCGTCGCCCTGTTCCTCGTCATTCAGATCGGCGCGTGGACCGGCTGGATCGGCGAACACACCCTCAAGGACAGCACCAAGATCTTCACCTTCTTAGGCGTCGCCCTGCCTACACTCGGCGGTGCGATCGCGGGCGTGCGCTACTTCGGCGACTTCGAACGCTTTGCCGCCATCTCCGAGGTCACCGCGCAAAAGCTGGACGCCGTGCACGAACGCATCCGCCTCCTGCTCCGCGCGCCGGACGGCAAACTCGACTACGCCTCCGTCGCCAACCTCGCCCACGCCGCCGACGACATCGTCGTCGGCGAAATCGAGAATTGGCAAGCCGTCTTCGGCGGCAAACAGATCACGGTCCCGGTTTAGCTGCCCTAGCTGCCCCCCCCGAGCTTGCTCGAGAGGTACGTGCGCCGCGAAGCGGCTACGCGGGAGGAGGCCGCACTTACCTCTCCGATTTAAACTCGCGCGAGTGCGCGAGCCTCGGCTTGCCGTCCATCGCCATCTTTGCTTGGATGCGGTTAGGCATGGGGAAAAAGCATGATGGATCGCAGATCATTTCTGGCGTCTGGCGCTGCAACCATCGCGCTCGCGCCGTTCGCATCGCAGGCATTCGCGTCGAGGCGGCGTTCTAGTCCAGACGCATCCCTCGACGCCTATCTCCGCAAGGAGTTCGAGCACCGCCTCGATCGTTCGCCAGAACAGGTGACGTCCCTGGGGCTGGACAATGGCGCGCGCGCGGCCGCGAAATCCCAGCTGACGGACCGTTCCCTCAAGGCCTGGCACCGCGATCGTCGCGAGGCAAGGGAGGTGGCACGCCGGCTCAAAGCCTTCCGGAAATTGCCACTCTCGCCGATTTCGAAGATCAGCCTGGACAGCGCGCTCTTCCGCGCCCGCATCGAAGAGCGCCACGCCAGCACGTTCAACTACGGCGATGCGCGCGGCAACCTAGAGCCTTACGTCCTGAGCCAACTCACGGGCGCCTACCAAAGCGTACCGGACTTCCTCGACAACCAGCACACGATAGCAACGGAAGCCGACGCGGTTGCCTATGTTGCCCGCATGAACGCTTTTGCCCGGGCGCTCGACCAGAACCTCGAGCGCCTCCGACACGATGCAGGCCTGGGCGTCTATGCGCCGGACTTCGCGATCGACGCCGCCATTGCACAGCTTAATGCTCTAAAGGATGTGCAGCCGGACAAGAGTCCGATGGTGCAATCACTGCAGCGTCGCGCGAGCGAGGCCAAGCTTCGAGATGCTCATGCGACCGCTGCAGCCGGAGTTTTCGAGCGCGCCATCCGCCCCGCCGTGCAGCGCCAAGTGGACGAGCTCACGAAGCTCCGGCGCAACGCAACCCACGACGCCGGCGTATGGCGATTGCCGCACGGCGAGGAGCTGTACGGCCTCGCGCTGACCGCCAGCACCACGACCCAAATGTCGCCCGACCAAATTCACGAGTTGGGTCTCCAGCAAGTGGCAGAGCTGACCGGGCAGATCGAACCGGTACTAGCGGCGCAAGGACTCACGAAGGGATCGCTGGTCGAACGCTTCCAAGCCCTGAGCAAAGGCGAAAATCTATTTCCCAACACCGACGATGGCCGCGCGGCTCTTCTGGCCTTCGTGAATGAAAAAGCCGCCGAGATTCGCGCTCGCCTGCCGGAAGCATTCTCGACGGTCCCCACCGCTCCCCTCGAGATTCGCCGCGTCCCCCCATCCATCCAGGATGGCGCCTCGAATGGCTATGCTCAACGTCCCAGCCTCGACGGCAAACGGCCGGGCGCCTACTACATCAATCTCAAGGACACGGCGGATTGGCCGAAATGGAGCCTCAAGACTCTAACCTACCACGAAGCGTTTCCCGGTCACCAGTTGCAGGGACAGATTGCACAGCTCAATACCGCTCTGCCGATCTATCGTCGGGTCGGGGGAAACTCCGCCTACAACGAAGGCTGGGCACTCTACGCAGAAAGCTTGGCCGACGAGATGGGCTTCTATGACGGAGATCCGCTCGGTCGCCTCGGCTACCTACAGTCATTTTTGTTCAGGGCCGTCCGCCTGGTCGTGGACACCGGTATCCACGCAAGGCGCTGGTCGCGCGAGAAGGCAACCGACTACCTCATCGAAAACACCGGCCGCCCGCGCGGAGCAGCCCAGCGCGAGATCGACCGATACTGTGTTCGTCCGGGACAGGCGTGCGCATACAAAATCGGTCAGATCAAGATCTCGGCACTGCGTGACGAAGCGCGCGCGGCGATGGGTGCAAGGTTCGACCTCAAGGCCTTCCATGACGCTGTTCTGCGTCAAGGCGGCATGCCGCTGACCGTCCTCGAAACCGTCGTTCGGGACTGGATGAAAGCGTAGGCAGAAGCAGCGCTGAAGCTTGTGCCACGACGTTCAACGTTCGGGTCACTTATCGAGTTGTTTTTCTTCTTTGACGGTCGAGTAAGTGACCGGCACCACGCCGAACGCGCGTGCGCGCGGATCGGGCTTTCGTTTCATGATTTCGGCAACGTGGTCTTGAAACTCGTGACCGAAGACGTAGGACCGCTCGGCCCAGAAGGCCGCACCGCCCGATGTGTTAACGAGGTTCATCATCAAAGCCTCCCAACCGCGCCAGAGGCCGTCCGACAGATGTCCTTCCTTCCACTGATGGAACGCGTTCTGAGAGTGCGCTAGAAACGCCATCATCGTGCAGACGAACTGCGCCTTCTCTGCCGGGGTGAGCGCGCCGAGATCGACGAAACCTTTTGCCGATGTCGCGAGCGCACTTTCGTTGCCGAGCAACGCCGTGTACCAGCCGGCGTAGTTGTCGTGCACGGCTTGCGCGGTTGCTGCCCGCACGGCACGCGAATTGTCACGTATCTGCAGTCCCACAAAGACGAGCGAGGCCATCACGGCGAAGCCGCCAACGATCTGGCTGAGAAGCGATATGTCCTCGAGGGTCATGGCTGCGCAGGTCCGGTTTTGGGTTGTTCCATCGCGGCGAGTTCCTTCGCGGCAGCGTCCCGCCACGCCGCGGCTGGGCTTAGAGCCGGTGCGGCGCGACCGAGGTCGGCGTGTTTGTCCATGAGCGCGCCGAAGTCGGGGTCCAACCGGGGACGCATCAAGGCGACCATGGCGCGGAAGCCGGGCGACCGCATCATTCTACTGATGGTCGCTTCCGAAGACGCCCAGCGGTTCTCATCGAGCATGCCTTCCTTCTTCTCGCGGAACCGTTCTTCCCACATGACGACCCAGCCCGCGGCCTGCAGGGTGAATTTTTCGATCTCCGCGTCAGACATGTCCAGCGAGGCACTCAGCCCCTTGCTCCATACCGGTTGGAAGTCCGCTTCCGTGACCTTGTCGATGTGGCGCAGGACGGTTGCGGCGCGGTTCTCGTGCATCGCGGCCCGGGTACTGCGCGCTGCTTGGCGCGTCTGCAGCGCGAGGTAGACGAGAGAGGCGATCACGGCGACCGACGCGACCACCTGGCTGATGTAGTAGATTTCTTCGAGGGTCATGAAGGCGGGTCCTCGCTCGATGCCTTGGCGGCTCTCTCTGCTTTGACAGCCGCCACGATGCCGTCAAGAAGTGCCACGTATTTCGGATCCTTGCCCTCGTTGTGACGCCGCGCCCAATAGGCCTGCGCATAAGGGCTGCGCAAAAACAGCCGCACGAGCGCCTCCTGTCCCGCGTACGCGCCAGCCTCGATCAGATTCCGCTGACGCAAACTGAAGGCGGCTTCATGCATGCCGAATACAGCCGCCAAAGCCACCTCAACCCTGGCCCTTTCGGGGTCGCTGAGCGGGCTCATACCGCGCAAGGCCCGGTACATCAGATCCGCCTTCTCCGGCGTGTCATACAGCGATGGCTGAATCTGGGCGCTCTGCAGAAACGTGCTGTGCGTTAGCTCCGCGCGCGCAATCACGTTGGCTTGCCGCACCTGCCAATAGACCGCGGCGAGTGACGCCAGGATCGCGATCACCGCGACGATTTGGGAGACGTAGTAGATTTCTTCGAGGGTCATGGGTGGGGTTTTGCTTTCGCGTGTGCGTCGCGGATGAGGCCGTCGATGAAGGCGCGGAACTCGTCGCTGAGCGAGATCGGGTTGACGGCCCACCAGGCCGGAAAGCCCGTGTGTTCGCTGACGGTCCACTTCAGCGTCTTCAGCTCCGCGTCGAACAGCTTCTTGTCCAAGGTGCCGTTTTTGTACTGGTAGTAGAGCGTCTCGAAGATGCGCATGTAGGCCAGCCGCATGAAGTCAGCGGAGATGCGTTCATCTTCGTCCAGCTCCTCGGAGCCCACCAAGGCGAGCCGCCAAATGCGCGCGACTTTTGGATCGCTGGCGATGAGGTTGTTGATCGCGTTGAAGCTGTCGGTGACGGCATGATGCGACGTCGCCTTGAGTGCCTTCGTGTTCTGGCGCACCTGGACGCCAACGAAGATCAGCGAGGCGAAGATCGCGATCACGGCGACGATCTGCGAGACGTAGTAGAGGGTTTCGAGGGTCATGGCTGTGCGCTTTGACTGGCGGATGATGCGGGTCGTGCGGGTGCGGTGCCTGCCGCATACCACGGCGTGTAGTTGATCTGTGGCGCGCTGGCGATTTCGTTGTCCAGATAGGCGACAAAGTCGGTTGCAAAGGATGCCTTTCGGCGCTGCCAGATTTCTTGCGCCGCGTTTCCGATGATGTTCACAGCGTTCCCTCGCCGGATCGCTTCCCATGCGTCGTCGCCCAAACGGCCGGCCTCGCGTTGAATGTAGGCCCGCTCATAGAGGTGCAACAGGTTTATCAGAAGCATCGCGTGCGCTGCCCGACGCTCGGGCGCGATGGCCGCAAACCCCTCCCTGTGCGCCGTATAGAAATCCTGCGCTGCAGACGGATCCAGCGACAGCGCGACGGTCATGTGAGTGAAGTCCGTCAAAATCTGATTCATGGTGCTGTAGTGCGTCTCGCGCCTCTGGGCGCGCATCTGCAGGCCGACAAAGATCAGCGAGGCCACGATCGCGATCGCGGCGACGATCTGTGAGGCATAGTAGAGTTCTTCGAGGGTCATGCGCCGCGCTCCTCCGCCGCCAGTTGCTGCCATTTCGCGAAGGATAGTTGCTCCACGGGCGACACTTTTGCTTCCGCGATGATTTCGTCGACGACGGCGGCGAACTGGACATCCAATTGGGGGCGAAAGAGACGAAACACGGCGCGAAACCCGGGAGACGACAATTGCCGCTTCAAGGTGGACCGGCTCGGCTCCCAGCGCCGCTTGTTGAGCATGCCCTCGTGAAACTCATGGAATTGCTCTTGGAAACTCAAGAGCAGCCCGTAGGCGGTCATCACAAATTGCCAACCCTCTTCCGCCTTGAGGTTGGGGTCCGCTGTGAGGCCCAAGCGGAAGACATTCGAGAAGGCCGGATCTGCCAATCTGGCAACGTCGTCGCGGACATATTGCAGCCGCGTGGCGTGCATCTGTGCCTGCTGATTGCGAGCGGTCTGACGTGTCTGCAACGCGAGATAGATCAATGACGCCAACACCGCGACCGATGCCGCGATCTGGGAGACGTAGTAGAATTCTTCGAGGGTCATGTGGGGTCTTTCGGTATTGCAGACTCAGATTGCGCGGGCTGCAGACGAAAATGCGGCACGAGGTCTGTCCAGACCGGCAACGTCGCGGCTTCGGCGGCGAGGCGTG
>CAZJOM010000109.1:0-10615 GCA_964547645.1 uncultured Flavobacteriaceae bacterium | reverse complement strand
CATTCTTAACCGACTTCGGTCTTGCGCGCGCCCATCGCGACGCCGACACGCTCTATATGCGCGGCCACGGCGGCGACCCGTTCGTCCACGTCACGCACAAGGGCGAGGCAGCGTTCAAGGGCCTGGCGTTCCGCGCCCGCAACGCGGGTGACCTCGACAAGCTCGCTAAAGCGACCGATACGAAAGTCGAAGCACTGACCGGGCCGGGTGGCGGTAAAGTTGTGCGCCTCACAGACCCCGACGGATTCAACGTCGAAGTCGTGGCCGATCGCCAAACGCAAGCGGCGGCGGCGATCTCGCCCGCCCCCCTCGTCAACGACGCGCGCGTGCAGCCACGTCGCAATGCCCCGAAGCGGGTCACCCAAGGCGCCTCGCACATCAAACGACTCGGTCATTGCGTGCTCAATGTCTCGAACTTCCGCGCCAGCGAAGCTTGGTACAAGCAGCACTTCGGCTTCATCACGTCGGACGAAATCAAAATGTCGCCGGAATTCGCGCTCGGCGCCTTCCTGCGCTGCGACCGCGGCGAAGAACCCGCCGACCACCACACGCTGTTCATGCTGGGCACCGGTCAGCCGAAATTCAATCACGCCGCCTTCGAAGTCGTTGACATGGACGACCTGATGAGCGGCCACGATGTGCTGAAGGAAAAGGGCTACGAGGCCCAATGGGGCGTCGGCCGCCACATCCTCGGTTGTCAGATCTTCGACTACTGGAAAGACCCGTGGGGCCACGTCCTCGAACACTGGACCGACGGCGATCTGATGACCGCTAGCTGGGGCAGCCGGGAAGCGACCCCGCAAGATCTGATGGGCGTGCAATGGGGCATGAAGATGCCCGCGAACATGGGTTGAGGGAGAGAAAGATGAAACTCGTAACCTTCACAGAAGCCAACACAACCCGCATCGGCCTCGCCGTTACCGGCGGCATCGTCGACCTGAAGAAGGCCGACGCCGACCTCCCGCGCGACATGATCGGCCTGATCTCTGAGTGGCCGGCCGTTCGCGGCACGGTCGAACGCGCAGCAGCGCGCAAAGCCGACATCGCGCAAAACGCGGTCAAGCTCGAAGCACCCGTACAACGCCCGGGCAAGATCATGGCGATCGGTTTGAACTATGCCGACCACATCGCCGAGAGCGGCCAGAAGACGCCGGAACAACAGGTCTGGTTTGCCAAGATGCCGAACTCGATCAACGCACCGTTCGACGGCGTTCAACTGCCGAAGGCCTCGCAGCTGCTCGACTACGAAGCCGAACTCGTCGTCGTGATCGGCAAACGCTGCAAGCACGTCCCGAAGGAAAAGGCCCACGAAGTCATCTTCGGCTACACCGTCGGCAACGACGTCACCGCCCGCGACTGGCAGTTCAAGACCCCGCAATGGATCTTGGGCAAGAGCTTCGACACCCACGCACCGATCGGCCCGTGGATCGTAACCGCCGATGAGATCGCCGATCCGCACACGCTCGGCATTCGCGCCTTCGTCAATGGCGAGAAGCGCCAAGACTCGAACACGAAGCATCTCGTCTTCAACGTCTTCGACCAGATCGCCCACATCAGCCAAGCAATGACGCTCGAACCCGGCGACCTCATCTTCACCGGTACGCCCGGCGGCGTCGGCGCCGCGCTGAAGCCGCCGCAATTCCTGAAAGCCGGCGACGTCACCCGCATCGAAATTGACAAGATCGGCGCCATCGAAGCGACCGTGGCGGCCGAACCATGATCGAAACCGATGTCCTGATCGTCGGTCTCGGCCCCGTCGGCGCCACGCTGGCAAACCTACTCGGCCGCGAAGGCTTCCGCGTGCTGGCAGTGGAGAAGGACACGACGGTCTATCCCCTCCCCCGCGCCGCCCACTTCGACGCCGAGATCATGCGCATCTGGCAAGGCCTCGGCATTCTGAAAGAGGTGATGGCGGTCTCGCGCCGCGCACCGGCCTACGAATTCCGCACCGCCAAGGGCGAAGCGCTGCTGCACTACGACCTCGGCGACGTGATCGTCGCTTCGGGCTTCGCGCCAAGCTGGATGTTCAATCAACCCGACCTCGAACGTGCACTCCGCGCAAAGCTCGCCGAGTACCCGACGGTCGAGACCCGTCTTGGGATTCGCTTCGAAGGCTTCGAGCACATCGGCGCCGACGCCATTCGCGCCACAATCATCGACGCATCGGGCAAACCCGAAACCGTGCAGACGCGTTATGTCGTCGGCTGCGACGGCGCCTCAAGCCCCGTCCGCAAGGCGCTCGGCATTACGCACTTCGATTACGGCTTCGACGAACCCTGGCTCGTCATCGACGCACAGGTAAAGCGCCCGGAGCGCATGCCGAACCTCAATCTGCAGATCTGCGATCCCGTCCGCCCCACGACCTGCGTGCTGATGGGCCCCGGCCGTCACCGCTGGGAATTCATGATCCGCCCCGGCGAAGACGCGCAGAGCTTCCTCGACGACCGCCGCATCGCCGAACTCCTGAAGCCGTGGGTCGACGACGGCGACGTCGAGATCGACCGCAAAGCTGTCTACCGCTTCCACGGCCTCGTCGCGAACGAGTGGCGTCGCGGCCGTGTGATCCTCGCGGGCGATGCCGCGCACCAAACGCCGCCCTTCGCCGGCCAAGGCATGTGCTCTGGCATCCGCGACGCCGTGAACCTCGCCTGGAAGCTCGCTCACGTCCTGCGCGGCGAAGCAAACGAAGCGTTGCTCGACACCTACCAGACCGAACGCGAACCCCACGTCCGCGCCGTCACCGAAACCGCCATCGCCATGGGCCGCGTCGTCTGCATCGCCGACCCTGAAGCAGCAGCCCAGCGCGACACCGCCATGCTCGCCGCCAAAGCCGCCGGCCAACAACCGGTGCCACCCGCCGACCCGCAAATAGGTCCCGGCGCCTTCATGCCAAACGACAAACGCGCCGGCACGATCTTCCCGCAAGAGAGGATTGGCGGCACCTACCTCGACGACGTTCTCGGCCCCGGCGCCTGGCTCATTGCCCGCAAAGCAAGCGATATCGCAGGCATCAAGAGCGCAAACATCACCCGCATCGAATCGCTCGACGGCACCACGCTGAAATCCTTCGCACCTAAACTCACCGCCCATCTCGATGCGTACGGCACCGACGCCATCCTAGTCCGCCCCGACCGCTACACCTTCGGCACCGGCAACGTGGGAGACCTCGCCAAGGCCTATACAGCCGCGCTACAAGGCTGACGCATGCCGCGCGCAGTCAGCATAACCGAAACACTCGATCTCAGTGCGTTTCGCCGCCCTATGAAGCCGATCCCTGAGCGGGTGGAAGCGGCGATCACCCACGGCGTCGCACAGGGCCCAGACTTGCTTTTCGCCAACGCCACAAAAATCTTGGAACCTGGTGGCGACGGCATAACCGATGGCGTCGTGCGCAACAGCGATGGAATGTTGGTCGTCTGCTGTCACACCGACATGCCGGACAACACGCCCGAGATGTGGGATTGGTGGTTTGGTTGGCACAGCGTCTCGGCGGACCGCTACAAACTATGGCATCCCGAAGATCATGTTTGGTCCGGCGTGTCCGAAGTCCGTCGCACCAGATCGAATCTTCGCGATCGGTACGTCGGCGTCGAGTCGTATGTGGATGAGCGCATTGCCAGCCCCGAAGTCTTGAAGCTTGCGATCAGCTTTCGCAGCCCCTCCTCCTTCGGCCTCGATGAAGCGAAAGTCGACAAGCTCGGCACAGCCATCTGCGCCCGTGTCGGTTTCCGCGGATCGCCGTTGAACACCGGTCGCTTGATCCACCTTGTCCGTCGAACCAACGCGGGCGCGGAAATGTTGAGCCGCTTTTGGCTCGGCGATATCGAAGCCCAAGTTCCGATATTCGGCAGCCTGATTACGCCGCTCCTAAACACCCGCACGCGACGGCTGAAACTGTTGCCCGACGAGGGCGGCCTCAACTTGCTCCGCCACTGCGCGAAGGAGATGAACCACCTGGCCGGCATCCTCCCCGAGCTCCACGCGAAGTTTGCTGATTGAGTTCGCCACTATGGATTCGGCGCGGGTGAGACGCGAGATTTGGTAAGCGCTTACGCTGCGCAACTCCAAGCCAAATAGAAGACTCAGCGTGCCCCCCTCGAGTGTAGCAGCTTCGCTGCGCACCCGAGGGGGGCAGCTCGGCGCTTGGGTGCACCGCACAAACGCCCCTCCGAAAGTTTCGCGCCGCTTAGACCGATTGAAACGAAACCGCCCGAGCGGCACGGGCAAAGCAACTCTAGGAACAGGCAACAAAGCCTTAGCCCTGCCACCGGCCGGTCATTGACGCCCCGCTCACCCGCGCCTATCCACTGCCGCGAAATTGAACCTCCACGCGAGCACAAAAACGCGATGTCGACCGCGCCGATCCGCCCGAACAAACCGCAGCTTAAGCTCCACATCCCTGAGCCCAAACACCGCCCCGGCGACAAGCCCGACTTCAGCCATATCAAGGTGCCGAAGGCGGGCGAGATCCGAAAGCCGGACACGAACGTCGCCGCGAAAGATACGCTCGACATCGCCTACTCGCTGATCCGCGTGCTGGGCGACGACAACAAGGCGCACGGCCCCTGGGACCCGAAGGTCGACGTCGAAACGCTGAAGCGCGGCTTGAAGCACATGGTGACGGTGCGCAACTACGACGCCCGCATGTATCAGGCCCAGCGCCAGGGCAAGACCTCCTTCTATATGAAGTGCACCGGCGAAGAGGCGATCGCGGTCAGCCAGGCAGCCGCACTCGACCCCGAAGACATGTGCTTCCCGACCTACCGCCAGCAGGGCCTGCTTGTCGCGCGCGGCTATCCGCTGCTCGACATGATGTGCCAGGTCTATTCGAACGAGCGCGACCCGCTGAAGGGCCGCCAGCTTCCGATCATGTACTCGTCAAAGAAGCACGGCTTCTTCTCGATCGCCGGTAACCTCGCGATGCACTACAGCCAAGCCGTCGGCTGGGCGATGGCGTCCGCCTATAAGGGCGGCGACCGCATCTGCTCCGCGTGGATCGGCGATGGCTCGACCGCAGAGGGCGACTTCCACACCGCACTCACCTTCGCCGCCGTCTACAAAGCGCCCGTCGTCCTGAACGTCGTCAACAATCAATGGGCCATCTCAAGCTACCAAGGCATCGCCGGCGGTGATGAGTCCACGTTCGCCGCGCGCGGCGTCGGTTACGGCATCCCGGCGCTCCGCGTCGACGGCAACGACTTCCTGGCCGTCTACGCCGTGACGAAGTGGGCTGCCGATCGCGCCCGCTCGAACCTTGGCCCCACGATGATCGAGCATTTCACCTACCGCGCCGAAGGCCACTCGACTTCCGACGATCCCAGCCGCTACCGCCCCGCCGACGAAGCGAAGGCCTGGCCCTTCGGCGATCCGATCGACCGCCTGAAAAAGCACCTGATCGCCATCGGCAAATGGTCGGAGAAGGAACACACCGACCTCGAAGCCGCCGTCGCCGAAGAAGTCCGCGCCATCCAGAAGGAAGCCGAGGCCTACGGTACGCTCGGCTCCGGCAAGATGCCCAGCGTCAAAACGATGTTCGAAGACGTCTACAAAGAAATGCCCTGGCACATCCGCCGCCAACGTCAAGAGATGGGGGTCTAACCGTCATGGCCACCATGAACATGATCCAAGCGCTCAACTCCGCCATGGACGTGATGTTGAACAAGGACCCCGACGTTCTGATCTTCGGCGAGGACGTCGGCTACTTCGGCGGCGTCTTCCGCGCGACCGACGGTCTGCAGAAGAAGCACGGCGTGCAACGCTGCTTCGACTCGCCGATCGGCGAAAGCGGCATCGTCGCGACCGCGATCGGCATGGGCGCGTTCGGCTTGCGCCCCGTGATCGAAATCCAATTCGCGGACTACATCTACCCGGCCTACGACCAGATCGTCTCGGCGGCAGCGCGCCTGCGCTACCGCTCGGCCGGCGACTTCACTTCGCCGATCACGCTGCGCTCGCCCTATGGCGGCGGCATCTTCGGCGGCCAAACGCACAGCCAAAGCCCGGAAGCGCTCTTCACCCACGTTTGCGGCATCAAGACGGTGATCCCGTCGAACCCGTATGACGCGAAGGGCCTACTGATCAGCGCCATCGAAGACGACGACCCCGTGATGTTCTTCGAGCCGAAGCGCATCTACAACGGCCCGTTCGATGGCCATCACGAACGCCCGGTACAACCCTGGTCGAAGCACCGCGCCAGCGAAGTGCCCGACGGGTATTACACCGTCCCGCTCGGCAAAGCCGCCGTCGCGCGCGAGGGCAATGATCTGACCATCCTCGCCTACGGCACGATGGTACACGTAGCGCTCGCCGCCACCGAAGACACCGGCATCGACGCCGAGGTCCTCGACCTGCGCACGCTCATCCCCGTCGACATCGAAACGATCAAAGCCTCGGTCGAAAAGACCGGCCGCTGCGTGATCGTACACGAGGCGACGCGCACCAGCGGCTACGGCGCCGAGCTCACCGCGCTCGTGCAAGAGCATTGCTTCTATCACCTCGAAGCGCCGATCGAGCGCGTCGCCGGTTGGGACACGCCCTACCCGCACGCCTTCGAGTGGCAGTATTTCCCCGGCCCGGGCCGCGTCGCCGCCGCGATGCGCCGCGCGATGGAGGGCTAAACGCATGGGTCGCTTTATCTTCAAACTCCCCGACGTCGGCGAAGGCACGGCCGAAGCCGAGATCGTCGCCTGGCACGTCGCCGTCGGCGACACGATCAAGGAAGACCAACACCTCGTCGACGTCATGACCGACAAGGCGACAGTGGAAATGACCTCGCCCGTCGCCGGCAAAGTCATTTCGCTGCACGGCGAGCCCGGCACCATGGCCCCGGTCGGCGCGCCGATCGTGATCTTCGAAGTCGAAGGCGAAGGCAACGAAGCGCAGGTCAAAGCGAAGAACGGCGCCGCCGCACCGGCCGCCGCGAAAGCCGCCCCGCCGCCACCGCCGAAGCTTGACGAAAAGAAACCCGCGCCGAAACCTGTGCCCGTCGCCGCGAGACCGGAGCCCGCGAGCGTTGCTCCATCGGCGCCGCGCAAGTTCGGCGACAAGCCGCTTGCCTCGCCCGCCGTCCGCCAGCGCGCGACCGAACTCGGCGTCCACCTGCAGTTCATCCACGGCACAGGCCCCGCGGGCCGCATCAGCCACGCCGACCTCGACGCCTACATCGCCAAAGGCGCGCCGACTGGCCGCCCCTCCGCAGCGCTCGAGAAACGCGAAGGCACCGACGACATCAAGGTCATCGGCCTGCGCCGCAAGATTGCGGAGAAGATGCAGGACACGAAGCGCCGCATCCCGCACTTCGCCTATGTCGAAGAAGTCGACATGACGGAACTCGAAGCGCTGCGCGTGCAAATGAACGCAACGAAGCGAGCGGATCAGCCGAAGCTGACGCTGCTCCCGTTCCTGATGCGCGCGTTGATCCGCGTGCTGCCCGACTTCCCGCAGATCAACGCCCGCTTCGACGACGACGCCGGCGTCGTGCACCGCTTTAGACCCGTCCACATCGGCATCGCGACGCAAACGCAAAACGGCCTGATCGTTCCCGTCGTGCACCACGCCGAAGCGATGGACCTCTGGCAAGCGGCCGCCGAAGTCGCGAGAGTCTCGACCGCCGCCCGAGAAAACAAAGCGACGAAGGACGAGCTGACCGGCAGCACAATCACCATCACCAGCCTCGGCCCCATCGGCGGCGTGGTGACAACCCCGGTGATCAACCACCCCGAAGTCGCCATCATCGGCCCGAACGCCATCATCGAACGCCCCGTCGTCCACAACGGCCATATCGCCGTGAGGAAGATGATGAACCTCTCCTCCAGCTTCGACCACCGCGTGGTCGACGGCTACGACGCCGCCATGTTCATCCAGCGCGTCAAAGCCCTGCTCGAACACCCGGCGATGATGTTTATGGAATAGAATAAGATCTCACGCGAAGCCGCGAAGGACGCGAAGAAAAGACGCGAATTGAAGAACTGGCGCTACGCGCTGAGCGATCCCGGCGCGAAGCGCCAGCAGAAGTTTCAATTCGCACAAAGTTCGACGTCCATTTCGCGCCTTCTCTTCGCGTCCTTCGCGGCTTCGCGTGAGACATCTTTCTTTAGGACCGACTCAATGACCGAACACCTCACCCCCAAACTCCTCGTCGTCGGCGGCGGCCCCGGCGGTTACGTCGCGGCGATCCGCGCCGGCCAGCTTGGCGTCGACACCGTGCTGGTGGAGGCCGACCGCCTCGGCGGCACGTGCCTGATCCGCGGCTGCATTCCCTCCAAAGCGATCATCCACGCCGCCGGGGAATTCGAATCCATGCGCCACGCGAGCGCGAAAGGCCTGCACGGCATCAAGCTCAACGCCGCGCCGAAGCTCGACCTCGTCGAAACCGTGAAATGGAAGGAAGGCATCGTCACCCGCCTCAACACCGGCGTCAGCGGCCTGCTCAAGCGCGCGAAGGTGAAGGTCGTGAACGGCTGGGCGACCTTCACCGACGCCAAAACCTGCACCGTCGGCGACACGACGATCACCGCCGAGCACGTGCTGCTCGCAACCGGCTCACTCCCCGTTCAGATCCCGTCGATCCCGTTCGGCGGCCCGGTGATCTCCTCCACCGAAGCGCTCAGCCTCGACAAGCTCCCCGAAAAACTCGTCGTTGTGGGCGCCGGTTACATCGGCCTCGAACTCGGCATCGCCTTCGCAAAACTAGGAAGCCAAGTCACCATCGTCGAAGCGGAGAAAAGCATCCTCCCCCTCTACGACGCCGAACTGACCGCCCCCGTGAAGCGCTGGCTCGACAAGAACAACGTCACGCTCCACCTCGGCGCAAAGGCGAAAGCCGTCGAGACGGGCAAGAACGGCACATCCCTCATCGTCGAAACCGCAGACGGCAAAACCCAAAGCCTCCCCGCCGACAAAATCCTCGTCACCGTCGGCCGCAAGCCGAACACGCAAGGCTGGGGTCTTGAAAACATGGCCGTCGACATGGCCGGACGCTTCGTGAAGGTCGACGATCAGTGCCGCACGTCGATGAAGAACGTCTGGGCGGTGGGCGACCTCGTCGGCGAGCCGATGCTCGAACACAAAGCCGCAACCCAAGGCGAAATGGTCGCCGAAATCATCGCGGGCCACAAACGCAAATTCGCCCCCGCCGCGATCGCCGCCGTCTGCTTCACCGAACCCGAAATCGTAAGCTGCGGCCTCTCCCCCGCCGAAGCCGCGAAAGCCGGCGAAGAAACCGTCGTCGGCCAATTCCCCTTCGCCGCCAACGGCCGAGCCCTCTCGATGGACGCCGCCGACAACGGCGGGTTTGTTAGAGTGGTAGCGCGCAAGTCCGACCACCGCGTCCTCGGCATCCAAGCCGTCGGCGCCCACGTCAGCGAACTCAGCGCTGAGTTCGCCACCCTCATGGAAATGGGCGCCGTCCTCGAAGACATCGCCGGCACCATCCACGTCCACCCAACCCTCAGCGAAGCCTTCCACGAAAGCGCGTTGAAGGCACTGGGCCACGCGATTCACATCTAAGAGTTCGCACACCCGGGAGCGCGGGCATCCTGCCCGCCCTTGCTGACTCTGCACCGCTCAAAGCGGGTGAGGACCAATTACTTCGACCGCGCGCGCCAATCCCAATCGAGCGGCGTAAGCCCATCCTCGTCCTTGATGTCGAGCCGCACTCCACGCCGCTTCAATTGCGCTTCAAGTCCGCCAATGCCGACCCGCGCCGCAAACCAATGCAATGGCGTGCGCCCCGAGCGCGTCCTGCTTGTTCAAATCCGCGGCCGATTCCTGCAGCATGATCGCCTCCGCCTCATCAGGAACTCGGTTAGTTGCAGCTTTGAAATGCAGCGGTGGAAAGAAAGGGTTATCCGATCGCGTAGGTACAAATGGACCAAGACGCCAGGAATTCCGGCAGGGGTGCCGTGCGCCTTCTCCCAAACGCCGACGATGCCGTACTCGTCGTAGTGAGGCTCAATCTCCACAATCGGAACGCCAAACAAATCAAACGTCGTACGCTGATCCGCACACCGCCCGCATTGGTAGCGCGCAAAACCGGAAGTCAGAAACCCAACGGCAACCAGACCAAGTACGATCACGAAGCGGAGTAGCGCAATCATTTCGATGAACTCGCGAACATGTCTCAAGCTCCAGCCGAGATAGTATCACGCAGAGCCAACCCTGCGTATTTCTTCCTAGGACCACGAGCATCCCGAGGCTGTGAAGGAATTGGCACGCGGAGCCACGGAGAACGCGGAGTTGGCGGACGCGAAAGCCTCCTCCGCGCACTCCGCGGCTCCGCGTGCGATTTCTTCGCAACCTCTCCCTGCCCGCTCTTTCGCTCAACGTTGAAGAAGAAAAGAGCGGGCAAGGATGCCCGCGGTCCGAGGAAGAAAGAAATAGCGACACGGTAAGACCCTTCACCCCACCTCCTTCATCAACGACTGCGCCGCCGCGGGCGCGCGCACTTTCGCGCCGGAGATGAAATAGACGAACGCATCGCGCTTCTTCTTCGCGGGCTTCTTACCGAGCAGCTCGAGATCGTCCGGCACACCGCCCGCCTCCCACGCCCGCGCACGGCTCGCCCATGTCTTAATCTCCGCAGGCTTATACCCCGTCGGCACTTTCTCCACCGTCC
>CAZJOM010000108.1:0-10670 GCA_964547645.1 uncultured Flavobacteriaceae bacterium | reverse complement strand
GAGGCGCAGCGGTTGGCGCAGCACATTGCGACCTACAAGCGCTTTCGCGGCTTGCTGCATTCTGGCCGCTACTGGCGGCTGTCGCCGGGCGTCGATCATGCAGGGGTTTGCGTGACGTCGGCGTCGGAGGCGCTGGCGCTGGTGATTCGGACAGGGTCGGCTGAACTGGGGCGCGGGACGGTGCTGAAGTGGCCGGGGTTGAACGCGGACGCTACGTACCGGCTGAGCGCCGTCGCACCGGTGACGCCCAGCGCCGAGGTGACGCTAGCGCCGGCGCTCAAGACCGGCGTGCTAACGCTCGGCGGCCGCGTTCTTGCCCAGCGGGGGCTAGAGCTCTATCTCCCAAGGCCGGAGAGTTCGTTGCTGCTCTGCGCGGTCGCTGTGCCGTAACGTTCGACTATCGAAACGATGGCTTCATTTCTTAAGGCGCGAGCTATACAAACACTCGCGTAGACCCCAAATCGCGGACGAGACCTATGCCCTCCTATAAAGCGCCGGTTGCGGATTTCGAGTTTCTGCTTTTCGACGTGCACCAGATCGACAAGTACGCCGATGTGCCGGGCTACAAGGAGCTCGACAAGGCGACCGTGCATGACGTGCTGGAGGGCGCGGGCAAGTTCGTCGAGGAAGTGCTGCAGCCGATCAACCAATCGGGCGACGAAGAAGGGTGCCACTTCGAGAACGGTGTCGTGCGCACGCCGAAGGGCTTCAAGGAAGCCTGGAACGCCTATCGTGAGGCGGGTTGGAACCGGCTCGCCGTGCCGGAGCAATATGGCGGCGCGGGGTTGCCGATCCTGTTGACGTTCGCGGTGACGGAGATGGCGTTCTCAGCGAACCAGGCGTTTGCGATGTATCCGGGGTTGACGTCGGCGGCTTACTCCGCGCTGGCCGCGACCGGCGCGCCGTGGATGCGCGAGCATATCGTCAAGCGCATGGTGGCCGGCGACTGGGCCGGCACCATGTGTTTGACCGAGCCGCATTGCGGAACCGATTTGCGCCTGATGAAGACGAAGGCGGTGGAACAGCCGGACGGCACGTACAAGCTTTCGGGCACGAAGATTTTCATCTCCGGCGGCGACCAGGATTTGACCGACAACATCATCCATATGGTGATCGCGAAGATCCCGGATGAAAACGGAAAGACTGCCGACGACCTTTCGACGGTGAACTTCTTCATGGTGCCGAAGTTCCTGGTGAACGAGGACGGCACGATGGGTGCGCGCAACGGCGTGTTCACGGGCTCGATCGAAAAGAAGATGGGCATCAAGGCGAACGCGACCGCTGTGCTGAACTTCGACGAAGCGAAGGCGTGGCGGCTAGGGCCGAAGCCTCAACCGAAGGCTGCCGGCGAGAAGGGATCGTCATCGGCCGGCATGAAGGGCATGTTCGGCATGATGAACGCGGCGCGTCTTGGCGTCGGCATTCAAGGTGTCGCCATCGCCGAGGTCGCCTACCAGAATGCCGTCACTTACGCGAAGGAGCGGCTCGTCGGCCGGGCGCTGACCGGACCGAAGGCGCCGGACAAGCCCGCCGACCCGCTGATCGTGCATCCGGACGTGCGGCGCATGCTGATGTTCGCGCGGGTCGCGGCGGAAGGCGGGCGCGCGCTTGCGACCTATATTTCGCTGCAACTCGGCATTGCGAGTTCGGGGCGCAGCGACGCGGAGAAACAAGAGGCCGCCGATATCGGCGATCTGCTGACACCGGTGATCAAGGCGTTCTGCACCGACATGGGCTTCGACGCGGCGAACGCGGCGATGCAGGTGTTCGGGGGACATGGTTACATCCGCGATCACGGCATGGAACAGTTCGTGCGCGATGCGCGCATCAACCAGACCTATGAAGGCGCGAACGGCGTGCAGGCGCTGGATCTCGTCGGGCGCAAGCTCGGCCGCGCGGGCGGACGCGCGCCGTTTGCTCTTTTCGGCAAGATCAACACCTTCCTCTCGGCGGAAACGTCGGAAGAGATGAAGCCGTTCGTCGAACCGGTGAAGGCCGGCCTCGCGCGATTGCAGGACGCCACGATGTGGCTGGCACAGAACGGCATCAAGAACCCGGACAACGCGGGTGCGGCCAGTGTCGATTATCTGCGCATGTTCGGGCTCGTGGTGGTGGGCTGGCTCTGGGCGCGTCAGGCGAAGGTCGCGCAGGCGAAGCTCGCCGCGAAGAGCGGTAACGCGGCGTTCTACGAGGCGAAACTCGTGAGCGCGCGGTTCTGGATGGAACGCCTGATGCCGGACACGGCCAGCCTCGCCGAGCGGGTGAAGGCTGGGGCGGACGGGCTGATGATGCTGGACGCGGCTAATTTTTGATTTTGACGCAGCAGAACTTGGCACACCCGGGAGCGCGGGTGCGCCTACTCTTTTGACGTCGTTGATTGCGTGTCGACCGAAGGCCCCTGCCCCCTTCGCACATGTGTGCTATCACACGCGCGCTATTCCTCGAGGCCTAAGTGATTGAGATTTTGATCGTGTTGGCGCTGATTGCGCTGAACGGGTTGTTTGCGATGTCTGAGCTTTCGGTCGTGTCGTCGCGGCGGGTGCGGTTGCGCGCCTTTGCTGACGCGAACGTGCGTGGCGCGAAGTGGGCGCTTGCGCTGGCGACGGAACCCGGGCGATTTCTTTCCACCGTGCAAATCGGAATTACGCTGATCGGCGTGATCGCTGGCGCGTTTTCCGGGGCCACGATCGCGAAAGGGTTTACTGCCTGGCTGATGACGTGGGGGATGGGCGAGCTGGCGGCGGAGACCGTCGGCTTCGGGCTTGTCATTACGGCGGTGACGTTCCTTTCGATCGTCTTCGGCGAGTTGCTGCCGAAGCAGTTGGCGCTCATGCATCCGGAGCGGATCGCGTGCAACACAGCGCCGTTGATGGCGTTCTTGGCGCAAGTCGCCTGGCCGCTGGTGTGGCTGCTGCAGGCGACCTCACACGGGGCGTTCGCGCTCTTTGGGCTGAGCGCAAAGTCGGACGAGAGCGTGTCGACGGAGGACGTGAAGGCCTTGATCGCCGAGGCCGAGCGCAGCGGATCGCTTGAGGCAAGCGAGAAGCAAATGATCTCCGGCGTGTTGCGGCTTGGTGCGCGGCCTGTGACCGGCGTGATGACGCCGCGAATGGATGTCGCTTGGATCGATCTTTCGCTGAGCGAGGCAGAGATCAAGGCGGCGCTGAGCGAGACTGCGCATTCGCGCCTGCCCGTTGGCGAAGGCTCGATCGATGCGGTGATGGGGGTCGTGCAGGTGCGCGAACTGCTTGCCGATGCGCTGGCCGGGCGGCCGTTCAACATTCGCACGCGGGTTCATCCGGCGACGATCATTCCGGATTCGGCGGATGCGCTCGACGTGCTGGAACGCTTGCGCGCCGCCGCGATTCCGATGGCGCTGGTGCATGACGAGTACGGCGCGTTTCAGGGGTTGGTCACGCCGGCAGACTTGCTGGAGACGATCGCGGGATCGTTCCGCGGTCATGAGGACGAAGACGAACCCAACGCCGTGAAACGGCCGGACGGTTCGTGGCTGATCGCCGGCGCAATGCCGGCGGACGAACTCGACGATCTACTCGGCCTTAAGCTTGCGCCGGACCGGAGCTATCAGACGGTTGCGGGATTCCTGCTCGACAAGTTCGGACGCATTCCGCAGGTCGGCGAGACGCTGGAGGCGAGTGGCTGGCGGTTCGAGGTGCTGGACCTCGATGGCCGGCGCATCGACAAGGTGCTCGCCTCGCGCGCGCCGCTAAGGCGAGCTGCGGGGTAGAAGAGGTCACTCGTCGAATATCGCTTCGATGTCGCGCGCGCCGTGGATGACGCGGACGAGCTCTATGTCGTCGCCGAGGACGCGGTAGAAAACGACGTAGGGGCGGCACGCGAAGCTTCTCAAGCCTCGCATCAGCTCCGAACGATCGCGCCCGCCTCGAGGCTGCCGCGCGAGCCGCTCTAGTGTTTTCTTGATCTTGGTGAGAACTTTCGTTGCCGCCGCTTCATTATCTTGCGAAACGAACAGCCAGATGTCGAACAGATCGTCGTCTGCCGCCGGCGTGCGGATGATGTTTCCGGTCATGCGCGTTTGCGAGCGCGTTGTTCCTTGTGGCGGCGGGCGCGGGCGATGATGTCGTCAATGTCCAAGGGGCGCGACGGTCCGCTGTCGATGCCCTTTTGAATCTCTCGACGCAGGGCCACTAGCTTCTTTTGGCGCGTTTCCATTTCGTGCATGAGCAGGCGCAGCCCTTCGCGCACGACCTCACTCGCGTTGCCGTAGCGGCCGGTTTTCACCTGTTTGCGGATGAAGGTTTCCATGGCTGGCGGGATGGAGAAGTTCATGTTGCGATCCTGAAGTTTCATCAAGTTTAGCAGTTTTTGCTATCTATTGCTAGTGTCGGATTCCAAGGTCCTTGACATGCTGGCCGGCCTCCACGCGGCGGATGAAGTCGATCATCGGGCCGGTGATGGTGGGAACCGCGGCGATGGGCATGTTGTGGCCCCAGCCTTTGATGATTTTGAGTTCGGCGCCTTTGATGCACTCCGCCGTGTGTCGGCCGGCTTCGGGTTTGATCAGAATGTCGGCGTCGCCGTGGATGACGAGCGCGGGAACTCTGAGCTGCTTCAGTTGCTCGGTGCGCGGGGGTGTCGCCATGATCGCGGCCCACTGGCGGATACCACCTTCGGGGTAGTAGCTGCGGTCGTAGTTCATGGCGAAGCGGGCGCGGACTTTTGCCTGATCTTCGGGGAAGCCGGGGCTACCGATGATGAGGCGCATCTTCGTTGCGTGGTCGGCGACGCTGTCTTTGTCTTCGCCCGGCGGCTTTTGCATGAGTGCTTCTTGCGCGGCAGGGTCGGAGCGCGGCAGCGACGGATCGCTGGTCGTCGACATCAGCGAGATGAGGCTGCGCGCCGTCTGCGGATGACGAATTGCGACGAGCTGCGCGATCATGCCGCCCATCGAGGCACCAGCTATGTGGGCCGAGGGAATGTCCAGCGCGTCCAGCAACGCCGCAACATCGTCGGCCATGTCGTTCAGCGTGTAGGGCACCGGGGGCTTCGTGCCGTCCTTCATCGCGGTGGCGACAGCGCGCAGGTCGGGGATGACACCGTCGTGCTTGTGGCCGAGGCCGATGTCGCGATTGTCGAAGCGGATGACGCGCATGCCGGCTGCGGCGAGCGCTTCGTGGAACTCGTCGGGCCAGGATGTCATCTGGGAGGTGTAGCCCTGGACGATGACAAGCGGCGGGCCGGACGCCGGGCCTGAGAGTTCGTAGGTGATGTCGATGCCGTTGGCTTTGATTTTGTTTGTCATCGTTCTTGCCCTTCGCGCGGGAGCGCGATGTTGATTCAGCCTCGCACGAAGCCACGAAGTGCACGAAGGGATCACGAAGGCCTTGGTGTAGCTTCGTGTACTTCGCGGCTTCGTGTGAGGCGGTGCCGATGCGCGCTCACGCGCGCGGGGTTAGTTCCGCGCGTCCACCTCCGCCGCAAAGTCGGCGATTTCGCGGAGGTAGACGGGGACGAGTTTTGACGTGAAGTCGTGGCCCATGCCGGGGATGAGTCTGAGGCGGGCGCCGGGGATGGAGGCTGCGGTATCCTTGCCGGCTTCGACGGAGACCAGCGGGTCGGCTTCGCCGTGGATGACGAGGGCCGGCGCCTTCACGTTCTTCAGCAGCTCGTGGCGCGGCGGCGAAGCCAAGATCGCGACCATTTGGCGGGCGACACCCGGTGCGTAATACGGCGTGCGGTCGACTTCGCGCACGGCCTGCGCATGGAGTTCGTCGTCGCCGGCGGCGTAGACCGGTTGGCTGCCGATGATTCGCCAGACCCGCTTGGCGGCCGCGATGCGGCCTTCGCGATCGGCGGGCGGCGCCTCGGTCAAGACGGCCATCGCTTCTGGCTTTGCGGGTGGCAAGCCGGGGCGACCGGTCGACGACATGATCGAGGTCAGGCTCTTCGTCTTTCCCGGATGATTGAGTGCCACGAGCTGTGCGATCATGCCGCCCATCGAGGCGCCGACGATGTGGGCTTTGGCGATGCCGAGCGCGTCGAGAATGCCGGCCGCGTCGGCGGCCATGTCGTTCAGCTTGTACGGGGTGTCGATCGGTTGGCCCGAGGCCGCCTTCATGAACGCCTCCATCACGTTGACGGGCGGTGCGCCGTCCAGCTTTTGCGAGAAGCCGATGTCGCGGTTGTCGAAGCGGATGACGCGGTAGCCACGCGAGGCGAGGCTTTCGCAGAGCTCGACCGGCCACATCGTCATTTGAGCCGAGAAACCCATGATCAGCATGATCGCGGGATCGGTCACATTGCCGAAGGATTCGTACTCGAAGGAAAGGCCGTTGGCTTTGACTTGGGGCATGGTCGCGTCCGGATGGTGAATGGCGGTAGTGAGAGACTAACAGGGTCGATGGGGGGCGGAAAGACGCAGGCGGGTGACTTCGGCGCGAGCTGCATATAAGGAATGTCGGTCACGGCACTTCCACGGTCCATGCAACGTCAATTTCGCGCGCTTAACGCCTCGTTCGATGTCGCCATTATTGGGGGCGGGATTACCGGTGCTTGTATTGCGCGAGACGCGGCGCGGCGGGGGCTCTCCGTTGCGCTGATCGAGAAACGGGATTTTTCCTGCGGGACCAGTTCGGGTTCCTCGAAGCTCGTGCATGGCGGGCTTCGCTATCTGAAGACGTTCGAGTTCGGGCTCATTCGCGAGTCGCTGAAAGAGCGGCGCGTGTGGGAGAAGATCGCGCCACACATGGTCTATCCGTTGCAGTTCCTCCTGCCGGTGAAGAACGGGACGGAGAAGTGGTTCGTGGGGGCAGGCTTGACCGTCTACGACCTGCTCGCGTTCGACCGCAACCGGCTGGACGATCCGGATCAGCACATGGCGGGGCATCGCGCGATTTCGGGGGCGGAGGCGCAGCGGCTTGAGCCTGCGGTTGGCGCGGTGCCGGGCGCCCTGCTCTACTATGATTGTCAAATGTATTCGCCGGAGCGGTTGGGGCTTGAGTGCTTGCTCGACGCGGCGGCGCATGGTGCGGTGGTCGCAAACTATGCTGAGGCGGTTTCGTTCGAGCGCGGGGACGGCGGCGTTTCCTCCGTACGCGTGCGCGATGCGATCGGCGGCGAGGAGGCGACGATCAAGGCGCGGCTCTTCGTCAACGCAGCGGGGCCGTGGGCCGACCGGTTGCTGGAGCTGATCGAGGGCGGCGAGGCTTCACACAAGCTGATGCGGTCCAAGGGCATTCACATCGTGGTGCCGAAGGTCACGAATGGGCGGGCGCTCGCGATCAGCCACAAGGGCGGGCACATCTTCGTGCTGCCGTGGCGCGATCATACGATCATCGGCACGACCGACAGCGTCTATAGCGAGAAGCCGGATGCGTTGAAGGTGACGACTGGAGAGGTGACGGACTATCTGGCTTATGTGAACAGCGCGCTGCCGGCGTTGAAGCTGACCCATGATAACGTGCTCTATGCCTATGCGGGCTTGCGACCACTGGTCGATGACGGGTCGAAGGACAGTTACAACGCAAGCCGGCGGGCGGAGCTCGTCGATCACGGTGCGGAAGGTGGGCCTGCGAATCTAATCTCCGCGATCGGCGGCAAGTGGACGACATCGCGCGACAACGCGGAGAAGTGCGTCGACATGATTGCGCGCAAGCTTGGCAACACGAAGTCCTGCGAGACAGGCGAGGTGCTGCTGCCCGGTGCGCCCGGGCGGTTCAAGGCGTTTGTCGAGCGTTTGACGCCGGAGGCGCCGGCAGCGTCGATCGCGGCCAACCTGGCGCGGAACTATGGCGCGCGGGCGGGTGAGGTTTTGGCGCTGGGTCGCGGTGATCCGGCGCTTTTGCGTGTCGTGTCGCAGCGGTTGCCGGATATTGCCGCGCAAGTCGCGTTCGCCGTACGATCCGAAATGGCGATGACATTAGACGACGTTCTGTTTCGGCGCACGGGGCTTGGCACGCTGGGCCCGTTGGAGCCGCGCGCTGCGGAGGATGTGGCGGCGCTGATGGGCGGCTTGCTTGGCTGGAGCGACGAGGAGCGTCGGCGGCAATTGGCGTCGGTTAGCTGGCGTTACGAGGCGTTGGGCCACGCATGAAGACGCTTGCCATCATCAATCCGCGATCGGGCGGCGGTAAGACAGGCCGTGACGCGCAGTCGATTGCGACGCGCCTTGCCGAGGTGACGGGACCGCTTACTGTGGCGCTGACCAATGCGCCGATGGACGCGTCACGGCTGACCTCGCATGCGTTGCGCGATGGCTATGAGCGCGTGGTCGCGGTCGGCGGCGACGGCACGATCAACGAGGTCGTGAACGGCTTTTTCCAGAACGGACAGGCGATCAATCCTGAAGCGGAGTTCGCGCTGCTGAACCTCGGCACCGGCGGCGACTTCAGAAAGACGTTCGATATCGATGCGGGGTTCGACGCCTCGCTGGAGCGGATCGCCGAGGGACGGATCAGGCGGATCGATGTCGGGCGCTTTAGCTTTGTCACCGACGACGGAAAGACCGGCACGCGCCACTTTGCAAATATTGCGAGCTTCGGCATGAGCGGCGATGTGGTCGACCGGGTGAATCGCTCGACGTTAACGAAGCGGTTTATGGGACAGTTCGCCTACACCTGGGGGAGCCTGGTCAGCCTGCTGCGCTACAAGGCGAAGCCGGTGCGGCTGAAGATCGACAATGTGTTTGATGAGGTCGTGTCGGTGTCGACCTGCGCGGTGTGCAACGGTCAGTTCTTTGGCGGCGGGATGCGCGTGGCGCCCGATGCCTCGCCGGACGATGGGTTGCTCGACGTCATTCTGATGGGCGACGGGCGGTTGCGCGACGTGATGAAGTCGCTGGGCGACATCAAGACCGGCGCGCATGTGAACAATCCGAACGTGAAGATTTTTCGCGCGAAGACCGTGATCGCGACGCCGGTCGAGGCGACCGCGGGCGCGCCGGTCTTGATCGAAGCGGACGGCGAATTGCCGGGGCAGCTGCCCGCGATGTTCGAAGTTCTGCCCAAGGCGTTGAAGTTTCGGGCGTAGTCTTTGCGCGATAGCGCGGTTTTGATTCAGCCTCACACAAAGCCACGAAGGGACAAAGGTTGCACAAAGGGCTTTGTGCAGACTTTTCTCCTTCGTGGCTTTGTGTGAGGCTGAATCGATGGCGCGCTGACGCGCGCAATTGGGAGCACTTGAATGCCGATTGATCGCAAGGATACGCGTTGGAATGGGTGGGGGTGGGTGAAGGCTCACAATCCGCTGGAAGGGCGCGAGGCGGCTTGGGGGTGGATGGCGGAGGCGCTTGGCACCAGCGCGTTGCCGGTGACGCCGGCGAAGAAGCTGGAAGAGTGTTCGTTGCGCGCGCCGCGGTTGGGCGCGAAGCGGGCGGCGTTGGCGACGATCGCTGAGGTGCGCGACGATGCCTATGAGCGCGCGGCGCATACGCGCGGGAAGAGTTACTTCGACTTGTTGAAACTGCGTGCCGGTGATTTGTCGGACGCGCCGGATGCTGTGGTCTATCCGAAGTCGCGCGATGAGGTCGTGCGTGTGCTTGCGTGGGCGGCGGCGGAGCGTGTTGCGGTCGTGCCGTTTGCGGGCGGGTCGAGCGTCGTCGGCGGGTTGACTGGGTCGGCCGGCGGGTTTGAGGCGGTGATCGCGCTCGATATCACGGTGATGAACAAGTTCATTTCGGTCGACAAGGTTTCGCTGACAGCGACGGCCGAGGCCGGCATCTATGGCGTCGACTTCGAGGCGGCGCTCGGCGCGCAAGGCTTCAAGCACGGACATCATCCGCAATCGTTCGAATTCTCGACCTTGGGCGGGTGGATCGCGGCGTCAGGTGCCGGCCAGCAATCGAATGCGTATGGCCGCGCGGGCGATTGGTTTGCAGGCGCGGAGGTGGCGACGGCGAAGGGGTTGTGGCGGTTGCCTGCCCTGCCCGCCTCTGCTGCCGGACCGGATTTGCGGGCGCTGATTGTCGGGTCGGAAGGCGCGTTCGGGGTGATCACGGAGGCGACCGTTCGCATTCACCTTGTCCCGGAGGCAAGCGATTACTCGGCGGTGCTGTTTCCCGACTTCGCCAGCGGTGCGAAGGCGATCCGGCAGATGGTGCAGGCCGAGGTGCCGACGGCGACGATGCGGCTTTCGGATGCCGACGAGACTTATTTCTTTCAAGCCTTCGGTAAAGCGGGCGCTCCGCCAACGTTCAAGGACAAGCTGCAGGCACGCTATCTCGCGGCGCGCGGTATGGGCGAGCGGCCGTGCGCGATGATCTTAGGATTTGAGGGCGATCAGGACCGCGTCGATTATGGCGTCGCTGCCGCGCGGCGGATCGTGCGCGCGTGCGGGGGCTTGGCCGTCGGGCGGGGACCTGCCAACCGCTGGTATCAAGGGCGCTTTCACGGACCCTACTCCCGCGATCCGATGATGGATCGGGGTCTCGGCGTCGACACGCTCGAGACCGCCACGACGTGGTCGAACATCGACAAGCTCTACACCGCCGTGCGCGAGGCGCTCGACCAAACGATGCGCGCGCAGACGCCGACGAAAGGCGCGCATGGCATCGTGCTCGCCCATATCAGCCACGCCTATCACGACGGCGCGAGCCTCTACTTCACCTATGTCTGGCCGCGCGATCTGAGCAACGAGGTGGGCCAATGGCGCGCGATCAAAGGCGCCGCGTCGGACGCGATCGTGGCCGCCGG
>CAZJOM010000107.1:0-10777 GCA_964547645.1 uncultured Flavobacteriaceae bacterium | reverse complement strand
CCCTCGATCAGTTGCCCGCCCAGCGCATCGCCCGACGGCTCGCCGGCAACCAGCATGATTGTCTTTGCTTCAGTCATCGCTCACCGTCGCGGCGCAAACAAAGATGCGAAGCTCGTTCGCGCGCGCACGCACGCGCTCCACATCGACGACAACGCTTCGTCCTGCCTCAATCAGAATGCCGGCAAGGCCGACCTTCGCCGCATTCACGACCGTGCTTTCACCGATGGCCGGCGGGTCAATCGTCGGCAGCTGGTTCGGTGCCATCGCCTTCACCAGCATCGCATTCGGGCGTGCCGCCACCGGCAACTCAAGAAGCATGGCGTCCGTCCCTGCCCGCCCTTCCCGCGCGATGACCTGAGCATTCTCGACGACGACGGCTTGCCCCTGTCGAGTCGCCCCGTGCGCCTTTGCCAGACGAAGCGCGTCGATAAACGTCTGTTGCAGTCGCTCGGTTGGACGCGTGTGCGTCAGACAGCCGGATGGAGCGGCGAGCTCCGGCGCCGCCTGCAACGGCGACACGATGCGAAAGCCGCGTGATCCGAACATGCCCGAAATGGCGCGATGCAGACTGTCGTCGCTGCCGCCGAGCTTGCCCAACAAGCGGACAAGAAACTCCAGCCCGCCCAAATCGGGGCGAAGCTTCACGCCCTTCCCGTCCGGCCGGGCCAACTTCCCCGCGAACACAACGTCCATGCAGCCGTTCTTCTTCAACGCGGCAATGCTCGCCCCAATCTTGCTGATCGGGACACGCGTGTGCGGGATGTTCGCCGCCATGACACCGGCGAACTCATCCACCGCCACAACGTGGAAAGGACGCGACGCAAACGAGCAGGCCCGTGCGATCTGCAACGGCAGTTCCCCGGCCCCTGCGATGATACCAAGCTTAGGAAGACCCGCCGTCACGCGCTCTCGACACGGTTCTCGCGGTTCGGCATGCAGAGCGGTCTGTTTCCGCCGGCGCGGACGAAATTGACGATCTCCATCACCTCGGCGTTGTTCGCAAACAACTCCGCGACGTCCGCCAGTCGCTCTTGGAAAGTGCCTTCCTGCGCAAACAACAAACGATAGGCGTTGCGCAACTCGTGGATCTGATCGCGCGAGAAGCCGCGACGCTTCAGACCGACGAGGTTGAGCCCCGCCAGATACGCGCGATTGCCCATCACCGACCCGTAAGGGATTAGATCGCCCTCAAGCCCCGCCATGCCGCCGACAAATGCGTGCTTGCCGATGCGCCCGAACTGATGCACCGCCGCGCCGCCGCCCAGCCACACGAAGTCGTCGACGACAACGTGTCCGCCGATCATCGCGTTGTTAGCGAATACGCAGTTGCTACCGACCTGGCAGTCGTGAGCAACGTGGCTGTCGGCCATGAACATGCAGTTGTTGCCGACGCGCGTTACCCCGCCGCCCTTTGCGGTGCCGGGGTTCATCGTCATGTGTTCCCGGATGATGTTGTTTTCGCCGATGACGAGTTCCGTCTCTTCGCCTTGGTAGGCAAGGCTCTGCGGCGGTTGCCCGAGTGAAGCAAACGGATAAACCACCGTGCCCTTGCCGATCGACGTGCGCCCGTCGACGCAGACGTGGTTGATGAGACGGACGTTTTCGCCCAGCACGACCTTGGGACCGACGACGCAAAACGGGCCGATCTCGACGCTCTCGTGAACTTTCGCATTGCGGTCCACGACCGCGGTCGGATGTATCTTAGTCATCTACGGTTGTCGGCTTTCCGGTTTTGTCCATAATCATCGCACTGTATTCGGCCTCGGCGCAAAGCTTTCCGTTCACGTAGGCTTCGCCTGAAAACCGCCAGACCGGCGCCCGCGCCCGCAGCAGCTTCACCGGGATCATTAACATGTCGCCCGGCACCACCGGGTGGCGGAAACGCGCCTTGTCGATCGACATGAAATAAACAAGCTTGTCGTCCGCCTTTGCCGCGTTCGAGTACATCACGAGAGCGCCTGCCGTTTGCGCCATCGCTTCCACGATCATCACGCCAGGCATGACCGGGTGCCCGGGGAAGTGGCCCAAGAACATCGGGTCGCTGATCGAAACGGCGCGCACACCGGTCGCGCTCTGATTTGGCACGATCTCGATCATTTTGTCGATCAGCAGCATCGGCGGCCGATGCGGCAGCAGCTCCATCAACCGTTTGACGTCAACGGTGGGAAGCTCAGTCTTTGCTTCCGTCGCGCTCATTTCTCTTCCGTCTGTTTTTCACCAACAATGCGAGCGACCCCATCTCGCGCCGCCACTGACCGATAGGCCGCGCCGGAAAGCCGCCATAGACCTGACCGCCGTCCAGCGAGCCGGTTACACCACCCTTGGCCGCAACAATCGCGCCGGCCCCGACCGTCAAATGATCAGCGACGCCGACCTGACCGCCCAACTGCACGTAGTCGCCGATTTCGCAGCTCCCCGCGATTCCCACCTGAGCCACAATCGTCGCCAAGCGCCCGATATGCGTGTTGTGCCCGATATGGACCATATTATCAATTTTCGTGCCCTCGCCGATGACCGTGTCGCCGAGCGCCCCCCGGTCGACAGTGCAATTCGCGCCGAGTTCCACGTCGTCTTGAATGATGACCCGCCCGAGCTGGGGGATCTTGAAGTGCGACTTTGCCCCGCCGACAAAGCCGAAACCGTCTTGGCCGATGCAGGTTCCCGAAAGCACGATGCAGCGGTCCCCGATAAGGGCGTGGCTGATGACGACGTTAGCGCCGATGCGCGCATTGCGTCCGATCTGAACCCCCCGCCCGATCACAGCCCCCGGCCCGATGAAGGATCCTGCGCCGATCTCCGCGCCGTCGCCCAAAAATACACCGGGGGCCAGAACGCAACCTTCACCCAAGCGTGCACTCGGTGCGATGGCATGCACCGGCGGCCTCCCGAGCGGCCATATTAGGCCCGCTTCCGGGTACAGCGCCGTCGAGACCTTGGCGAACCCAAGTGCGGGCTGCGCGCAAACGATCGCGACGGATCCTGAAGGCACGTTCGCGGCAAGCGCTTCCGTCACCAAAACGACAGTTGCTTTCGTTCGTTCGAGTGCGACCTTGAACTTGGGGCCCTCGCAAAATGCAAGCTGACCAACCGTGGCCGTGTCGAGCGAGCCGACATCTGAAACCATATGGCCGCCGTCAGCCGTGGGCGCGCGTCCACCGGCTATCTCCGCAATTCGCGTGAGCGTCAGTGGTCCGGCATTGTCGTAGAAGCGCGGATCAGCCATGAGAGTCCAAACGAAAAGGGCCGAACCCTTGCGGGTCCGGCCCTCTATCCGACTTCATCGCCGGAATATCAAGTGTAACGCGTTAGCCGGCCGGCTTGGCCGCCGCAGGCTTCGCCGGGGCGGTCGCCTTCGGCGCAACCGGGGTCACGGTAACCTTCGGCAACGACGTATTCAGCCGCTGGATAACGGCAGCCGTCACGTCGAGGTCCGTTGCACCGAGCACAACCAAGCCGCGGTCGAGCAACAAGTTGGCGCCGCGCTCAACCATGATCTTCTCAAGGATCGGCCCGAGCGCCTTCTCGACCTGAGTCCGCGAATTCGCGAGGCCAGCTTGAATGGCGGCCTGGCGATCTTGAACCTTTTTTTGGAACGCTTGGCGGCGGCCCTCAAGCTCTTTCACCTTGGCATTGCGGGCTTCCGGCGTCATGACGCCAGCCTTGGCCTGCAGGTCCTGGACGTCGGCCTGGAGCTTCTTGTTCTCCGGCGCGAAATCGGCCTCCATCTTCTTGGCCAGCGCTTCGACCTGCGTATACATGTCCTTGCCAACCGACGATTGGCGCAGAACCGTTCCGCGATCGAGGAACAGGATCGTGGCTGCAGGCGCACGACCGGTTGCCGCCGGCTTCGCGGCCGCGGCGGGCGCCGCAGCAGGCTTCGGCTGTGCCGATACCGTAACGTTACTAAATGCGAGTGTCGCTGCCGCAATTGCGGCAACGGCCCAGAGGGCCTTTGTCGTCTTCATGTGATTCAAACTCCTGGAGCGAACTAAAACTTCGTACCTGCGCTGAAGCGGAAGGACTCCGTTTGGTCGTAGTCTTCTTTGTTCAAAATTTGGGAGAAATCAAGGCGGACAGGTCCGAAAGGCGAATTCCAATAGACGCTAACGCCCGCAGATGCGCGGAGCGACATATCGTCCTTGATGCAAATGTCATTGATCGTGGGCGGCGCGGGCAGAACGTTGTCGACGCAAGTGGGCTTATCCTGAACCATTCCCACCGTACCAAAGTCGGTAAAGAGGCTGGTCTTGATGCCCAACTCGTCCGGCAAGAAGTTCGGGAACCGCAGTTCGACCGTACCGATCGCATACATCTCGCCGCCGATCGCCGGCGGAGTACCGCCATCGTTCTCTGGCGCGACGTCGCGCGGACCGATGCCCGAAGTCTTGAACCCACGGAACGAGCCGCCACCCTTGAAGAACCGATCGTTCAGTTCAAGCACCTCATCGCCGTACGCCATGATGTAGCCTGCGCTGGCCGCGACGTTCAGAACGAGATCGTCGAACCACAACCGCTTGTACCAGTTGCTGTTCACTTCCGTACGCAAATACTTCTTGTCGCCGCCGAGACCCGACACGTCGCCGCTGAGCGTGAAGTCGAAACCGTTCTTCGGCTCGACCGGATCATCCTTATCGTCGTAGGCGTAGGTAAAGCCCAACAACGACAGCGTCGTTACGCCGAGCGATTGATACGCGGAGTTCGTCGCCTGAATATCGTCCTGCCGCAGCGTGTAGCGCAACCCAAGGCGCCCGTACTCCGACAGCGGGAAGCCCAACCGCAAGCCAAGACCGCGGATGTCCGCTTCGTAGTTGGACTCTTGGTAGACCGAATGGGTGTTGTAGAGGTCGAAGCCCGCCGACATGTTCCGATCAAGGAAATACGGCTCGGTGAAGCGCAAGTCGATTTGCTGGCGAATGCTTGAGATCGACACCTGCAGACGCAGGAACTGACCGCGGCCCAGCAGGTTCTTTTCCGTCAAGCTCACCGCGCCGACGACGTTGTCGGCCGACGAGAACCCGGCGCTGACCGAGAACTCACCGGTGGATTGCTCTTCGACTTCCACGTTCAAGACGGTGCGATCGCCTGACGTTCCGGGCTCTTCGTTGATCTCGACCTTCTTGAAAAATCCTAGACCGCGAATGCGTGAGCGCGAACGGTTGACGAGCACGCGGTTGAACGCATCGCCTTCCACCAACCGGATTTCACGGCGGATAACCTTGTCGAGCGTGCGTGTGTTGCCGACGATATTGATCCGCTCGACGTAAACGCGCGGACCTTCTTCCATCTTGAACACGACATCGACGGTGCGCTGCTCTTTGTTCCGGCGCACGCGCGGACGAATGTCGACGAACGCGTAACCCTTCGTGCCCGCCGCCAGCGTCAAGGCGTCGACGCTCTTGTCGATCATTTCGGCGTTGTACTGGTCGCCACCTTCGAAGCGGATGAGCTCTTGCAATTCGCCAAGCGGGATGTCCTTAAGCTTCGTATCGATCTCGACCTTGCCGAAATCGTACTTCTCGCCTTCTTCGATCGTGAAGGTGATGTAGAACCCGCTGCGATCCGGCGCGAGTTCTGCCACGGCAGACACGACGCGGAAGTCCGCGTAACCCTGGCTCAAATAGTAACGGCGCAACTGCTCGCGGTCGAACGTCAAGCGATCCGGATCGTAGTTGTCGTTCGCTTGCAGGAAGTTCCACCAAACGGACTCGCCCGTCGCGATCTTGTCGCGCAGCGTGGAATCGCTGAACGCCTTGTTGCCGATGAAAATGATGCGGCTTACGCCGGTTGTCGGGCCTTCGTTGATCTCGAAAACCAAGTCGACGCGGTTCTGGCCGAGTTGCACTGTCTTGGGTTCGACCTCGGCGGCGAAGCGTCCGCCGCGGCGATAAATCTCGATGATGCGTTGGACGTCGGATTGCACCTTCGAGCGCGTAAACACCATTCGCGGCTTCAGCTGCACTTCGTCCGTGAGCGTCTTTTCGGAGACCTTGGAATTTCCCTCGAATGCGATCCGGTTGATGATCGGGTTCTCGACCACCTTCACGGTCACAACGCCGTTCGCCTGCTGAATTTGCACGTCTGCGAACAGGCCGGTCCCGTAGAGCGTCTTTAACGACTGATCAACCTGCGACTGCGAGTATGCCTGACCTTCGCGAATGACCATGTACGACAGCACGGTCGACTCTTCGATCCGTTGGTTGCCATCGACGTTGATCCGCTGAACGATCGGACCATCCGATTGCTGTGCAGACGCAGGCGCGACGGCGAACAATAGGGCTGCAAAGAGCGCCAACGCCGTTCCAAGTACTCTCGTCATTCGTGCAACGCCCCGTGGCCGCCTGAGACTGATACTGCAAGCACTTACAACAGATTCGCCCCGTCAAAGTCAGAACAACTTCGTCAGGTCATTCCAAGTCGCAAAGAGCATCAGACTGACGACCATCAGGAGGCCAATCCGAAACCCAAGCTCTTGCGCGCGTTCCCCCAAAGGACGCCCACGTACAGCTTCTATGCCATAGTACAGGAGATGTCCCCCGTCGAGCATAGGGATGGGAAAAAGATTAAGTAAACCGATGCTCACGGACAACACCGCCGCCAGGTTGATGAGCGCAACCACACCGAAAAACACGAGAACTTGGCCGGAAACCTGCGCGATTCCGATCGGTCCGGACAACTGCTGATAGTCGCCGTGGCCGGTCAATAGCTGGACGATGAAGTCGAGGGTTTTAACTACGATAAATCGCACCTGACGGAATGCGCGGTAGGCCGCTTCGACCGGCCCGAATCTTACAATTGCGACAGGATTCGGACCGCCTCGCACGGTCACTTCGAATCCCAACGACGCCGAGACGAGTTCATCGACGCCCAGACTTGGGTTTGCGATCGGCGCCGGCACGACTCGCAATGTCAGCTCTTCGCCCGCTTTGTCCTTCAAGCGCGCGACCTGCAACGCAATTGGCCCGGATGGGTTCGCCACGATCGCGTCCGATACATCCGCAAGCGTGTGCAGCCGCTTCCCGTTTACCTCAAAAATGATGTCACCCGCCTGCAGTCCCGCCGCAGCTGCGGGGGACCCAGGCGCAACGGATTTCACCTCCCCCGGCATGACGTTACCGATGCCGATCCCCGGATCCATCGCCTTGTTGCCCAAAGGGTCGGTCTTTTCGATCGGCTGCGGCGTCACCGTAAGGCTCACCAACTGGCCGTCACGGCGGACCGTTATCGGCAGCGGATTCCCGCGCTGCACGCTGACGATCTGCACGATGTCGTCGAACTCTTTGATCTCGCTGTTATTGATCCTGACAATCGTGTCCCCGACCTTGAGCCCCGCGCGCTCGGCAGGAGAATCGGCTGCCACGCGTCCGATCAGCGGCATCACGACGCCAACGCCATAGAACATGTAGAGCGAGGTGAGGATAACGAGTGCCAGCAAAAAGTTGGCAACCGGCCCACCGACCGCGATGATCGCCTTCTGCCAAAGCGGCTTGAAATAGAACAATCGCGCACGCTCTTCGCTTGACGCCTGGTCGAGCTTCTCGTGGTCCGGCGCGCTGGAAACACCCTCATCGCCCCAAAACTTCACGTAGCCGCCTAGCGGGAGCCAGCCGATCTTCCAATGCGTGCCGTACTTGTCCTTGAAACCGGCGATGGAGCGCCCGAACCCGATCGAAAAGCTTTCCACCCTGACCCCGAAATACCGGCCCGTTAGGAAGTGCCCGAGTTCGTGTACGAACACGACCAGCGTAATCGTAAAGAGGAACCCAAGACCTCCAAGGCCGATGAAGCCGGCCCAACCCAAAAGTGTCGTCGGATGTTCCATGGTCGTTTCCGTCCCGAAAGATTTGTTGGTCTTCTAGTTCGCCAACAGCCTGTCCGTGCACGCGCGAGCGTCCGCGTCTAGCGCGAGCGCCGCCTCCACAGATGCAGGTGCTGGGCCTGACGTTCCAAGCGCGCGCATGGTCGATTCGACGATCCGGGGAATGTCGGAAAAGCCAATTTTGCGCGCCAAAAACGCCTCCACTGCGACTTCGTTGGCCGCATTAAGGATCGTAGGAGTGCTACCCAGCTGCCGCAAGGCATCTTGTGCCAGCGCGAGACAGGGAAATCTGACAGTGTCCGGCTTCTCGAACGTCAACTGACCCAAATCGGCGAGGTCTAGCCGCCGTGTCGGCGCAGCGATTCGAGCCGGATAGCCGAGCGCATACGCGATGGGCGTGCGCATGTCGGGGCTACCCAACTGCGCCAGGACCGAACCATCCACATAAGCCACCAAGCTGTGCACGACGGACTGCGGATGAACGACAACCGAGAGACGTTCCGGCGCCACGCGGAAAAGATGATGCGCCTCGATCAGCTCCAACCCCTTGTTCATCAGCGTTGCCGAGTCGACGGAAATCTTCGCGCCCATCGCCCAGTTCGGATGCTTGCAAGCCTGCGCCGGTGTTGCCGCCCGCATCTGCTCCGATGCCCACGTCCTGAAGGGACCGCCAGACGCCGTCAGCGTGATTTGCTCAATCGTCTCCGGGTGCTCCGCCTCGAATACTTGAAAGACGGCGTTGTGCTCGGAGTCCACCGGTAACAACTTGCTTCCACTGCGGCGCACTTCGCTCATGAACAAGTCGCCGGCGCACACCAGGCATTCCTTGTTCGCAAGCGCCACGGTAGCACCGCGTCGCACGGCTGCCAGTGTTGGGCGCAACCCGGCGGCGCCAACGATGCTAGCCATCACCCAGTCCGACGCTCGCGACGCCGCTTCCTCGAGCGCCGCGGCGCCCGCCGCGATCTCAATACCGGTTCCGGCAAGTTCGTCCTTCAGTTCGCCGTAGCGCGCAGCATCGCCGATCGCGGCAAACGCTGGCTTCAGCGTTCGCGCTTGCGCCGCCAAATCCTTCACGTTCGAATTCGCCGTAAGCGCCACGACGCGATAGGTACCTGGCGCGATAGCGTTGTGGCGCTCGATTAGATCAATCGTGTTCACCCCGACCGAACCGGTCGAGCCCAAAATGGTAACGCTGCGGCCTTGGGCGTGGGTCACGGGATGGTCCAGGCGATGGGCGAATGCCCCGCCCAGGCAACATACGCCGCCAGACCCAACGTGGCGAATATCATCCCATCCAACCTGTCGAGCGCGCCACCGTGTCCCGGAATGAGGTCGGAAGCGTCCTTCACGCCAAACGTGCGCTTCATGAACGACTCCGCCAAGTCGCCGCATTGGGTCAGGAACGCCAGCCCGAAACCCGCAGCCAAGAACGCAACCGTCGGCACCAACCCGAACACCTGCGCCAGCCCGATTGTGGCCGCGGCCCCTGCCGCGAGTCCCCCGACAGCGCCGGCCCACGTTTTGCTGGGCGAGATGGCTGGAGCAAGCTTTGGCCCGCCGAACACCGATCCAGCCAAGTAGGCGGCGCTGTCGGTCGCCCAAACAACCAGCAGAAGCCACAGTGCCGTTTCGAATCCGAACGATGGCTGCTCGCGCAGCCAAACCAGCGCGAAGCACGGTATGGCGATGAAAACGATCCCCACGACCACCCATATGCCGCGTTCGTCTCGCGCCCTGGCAGCCACGTTGCCCACCATGGCCACCGCGAGAATACTCGCTAACGCCCAGTCCTGGTGTCCGAGCGCCAACAATCCTTGCGACGCGGCGAGCGCGGCCACATGCAATCCAAAGTGCCAATCGAACAGGGTCTCGCGATGCACAATCCGCACCCACTCGCGCGACATCGCCAACCCGGCCGCTGTGGTCCAAGCCGCCAGCACCCAACCGTCGACATAGACCGCCGCCAGGGCTGCCGGAACCAAAACCGCAGCTGCCAGAACTCGAGGCCAAAAGCTGGACCGCGGCGCGTGTAGGTTCACGGCAGTCCGCCTGCCACTGCCGCCAGCCCGCCAAGCCGGCGCTCTCGACCCTGGTACTCGCGGATCGCGGCGACGAGATGCTCCTTCGTGAAGTCCGGCCAAAGCGCGTCCAAGAAAACGAACTCCGAGTACGCGGTTTGCCAAATCAGAAAGTTGCTCAAGCGCTGCTCGCCGGACGTACGAATGATCAGTTCGGGATCGGGAATCCCTGCAGTCGCAAGATAGGACGCGAACACCTCGCGGTCGATCTCGCCAGGCGTTCGCTTGCCGGCCGCCACGTCCTCCGCGATTCGCCGCGCCGCCTCGACGATTTCATCCTGACCGCCGTAGTTGAACGCGATGATGAGTTTGAGTTTGGTGTTGTCGCGCGTTCGCGTCTGCGCCTGCTCGATAAGCTCGACGATGTCGCCTTCGAGCCGAGTCTTCGCGCCGATCACGCGGACCTGAACATTGCTCTTGTGCAGTTCCTCCAGATCGTCGCGGATGTACATTCGCAACAACCCCATGAGGTCGTTCACTTCCGTGCGCGGACGTTTCCAATTCTCCGACGAGAACCCGTAGAGCGTCAGGTACTCGATCCCCAGATCGGCCGCCGCGCGCACCGTCGCGCGCACCGCCGCAACGCCAGCCCGGTGCCCGAGCGCCCGCGGCAACAGTCGCGCCTTCGCCCACCGCCCGTTGCCGTCCATAATGATGGCTACATGGCGCGGCGGCGCTTGCTCGAGCTCTCCTTTGGCACTGGGCGACATCGAAACCAAACCAGCGGTGCGAACTACACCTGCATGATTTCCTTTTCCTTGGCCGCCAGCGAGTCGTCGATTTCCTTGATGTGCTGGTCGGTCGCCTTCTGCACCAGATCGTGCTGCTTCTTGTGCTCGTCTTCGCTCATCTGATGCTCTTTCTCGAGCTTCTTCAGATG
>CAZJOM010000106.1:0-10900 GCA_964547645.1 uncultured Flavobacteriaceae bacterium | reverse complement strand
AGCGTGGCGGCGAGCCAGAGGCGGTTTTGATAATCAATCTCACGCGGAGCCGCGGAGGGCGCGGAGAAGGGTAAATGCTCCGCGTCTCCGCGTCTCCGCGTGATTCTTTCAAGTGCTTTCAAGCGGTCAAGCGTGGCGGATGCTTGTTCGATGTTGGGACGTGGGGGGATGAGGATGAGTTGCAGGCCTTCTGCGTGTTCGATCAGATCGTTGAGGGTGAGGAGGCAGTCGCCTTTCTCGGCGCGGCGGTTGCCGACGGTGAGCAGGCGGCTCAGGCGGCCGTAGGCGGCGCGATCTTGCGGGTAGGCCAGGATATCCGGGGTGCCGTCGGTGAAGACGAGCCGCGTGCCGACGTGCAGGCGAAAGCCCAGCTCGCGCGCTTGGGCATAGGCGCGCACGACGCCGGCGAGCGAGTTGCGGTCGGCGATCCCGATCGCCGCGTGGCCGAGCTCGTGGGCCTTGGTGACGAGTTCCTTCGGGTGTGACGCGCCGCGCAGGAAGGCGTAGTTCGTGGTGGTGGCGAATTCGATGTAGGGCATTGGGCGTTACGCAAACAGTCCGTGTACGAACCATTTTGGCCGGGTGGTTTCGCGGTTGTAGAGGCCTTCGCGGTAGAGCCAGAATCTTCGGCCTTCGCGGTCTTCGACGCGGAAGTAGTCGCGGGTGAGGGCGCGGCCGGTGTCGTCGCGCCACCATTCCATGGCGATGCGTTCGGGACCTTCGGTGGCCGAGACTTCGTGCGTGACGCGGCGCCAGGTGAAGCGGGCGGGCGGGCCGTCGGGGACTTCGGCGATGGCTTCGATTTCTTCCGGACGTTCAAAGAGGCGCAAGGGGCGGGCGGGGGAAAGGGTGTCTTGTTGAGGCGCGGCGTCCGCTTTCGCTAAAGCTACGGCGGATGGGTCGTCTCTAATAGAGACGACCGCATATTCCGGGATGTGGCTTTCGGCGAAGCCTAAGCGTTTCACGCGCTGGGTGCCGAAGCGGACGCCGAGGCGGTCGATGAGGAGGGCGATGTCGTCGCTGCCGTCGGCGCTTTGGACGATATCTGTCTGCGGCGCCGTGGTTGGCTCGGCGGTAACGACGGAGAGGCGCACGACGTCGAAACCGAAGCCGGGGTCGAGTTCGTCGGCGAGGGTGGCGAAGCGCTCTCTGAACAGGCGGGCGAGGGCGCGCGGATCGCGCAACGGTTTGCTGGTCGCGACCGAGAGGCGGCGGACGGCGCCGTCGACGCGGTAGAGCGTGACTTGCAGCGCGCGGGCACCTTCGCCGCGTTCTTCCATGCGGCGGGCGAGCTCGACGGCGAGGTGCTCGACGATCTCCAAGATGTAGGCTTCGTGCGTGACGGGTTCGGCGAAGCAGCGCTCGGCGATATAGGGCGGCAGCGGCAGGCGCGGGCTGATCGGTTCTTCGAGCGTGCCCATTGCTTGGTCGAGGCGGCGCAACAGTCCGGCGCCGAAGCGGGCGGCGAGCGGTGCGCGCGGGCGATCCATGATGTCGCCGATTGTCTTCAAGCCCACGCGGGCGAGGGCGTCGACTTTGCCGGCGTCGAGGCGCAGGGCGGCGAGCGGCAAGGGCTTGAGTGCGGTTCCGATTTGCGTGTCGTCTTCGATGTCGCGTTTGGCGGCAAATCTGGCGAGCGCCCAGGCGGCGCCGACGGTGCCGGCGACGCCTGTGCGGGCGGTGAAGCCTTGCGCGGTCAAGCGGCGGACGATGTCTTTGCGCATCGCCGTCTCGCCGCCGAAGAGGTGAGCGCAGCCGGAGATGTCGAGCATCATGCCGTCGTTCTCGCTCAAGCCGACGAGTGGCGTGTAGCGGCCGAGCCAGTCGCAGATCGCTTCGCCCAAGCATCGGTCGGCGTTCGGGTCGGCGTGATCGACGGCGAGGGCCGGGTACATCGCGCGGGCGTCGGCTAGCGGCATGCCGGCCTTCAGGCCGAGATCGACGGCGGCGGCGTTCATCGCGGTGAGGCGGAGCGTGCTTTTGATGTCGGTGACGATGACGCGCGGTTCACGCGGTCTGGGCGAGAGCGCGCGTTCGATCCGATCGGTCGGCAAATGGGCGAGCCAGACTGCGAGGTAGCGATGGGATTGCGAACGTGCGCTCATGAGACTGCCACTCGACGCGCCATTGGCCGGATTGGCCAAAGCGATTTTTCACAAGATCAAGATGAAAGGCGGGACGGCCGAGGCCGCCGAAGGCGTCGCTGCGGCTCGGCGCCGAGGAGACGAGCCAGCGCGTGGTCGCAGCGTTGGGCTCGATGCCGCCGGCGTGGCGCAGGATGAGGCCGAGGCCCAGACTTTCCTGTGCCGCGAGCGCGAGCCTGCGCGTCATGGTGAGGTCGAGCACGCGTACGTTCGCCGGGAACTCCGCGATCACGGCGGAGAAGCCGCGGCACTTCAACGCTTCGCCCATCGCCCAGACGACATCTTCCGCGCGGGGGACGTGGAGGTAGATCAGCGACGCGGTGTCGACGCCGGAGAGTTTCAGGCCGGACAGATAGGGGCGGCCGTATTCGGTTTGCGTGAAGTCGTGCTGGATGTAGAGCGTGTGCGCGGTCTTCGTTTCCGCGCGTGTGGCGAGGCCGAAGGCGAAGCCCGCAGCGGCGGCCAAATCGCCCGCCGTCTTCGGCAAGACCTCATGCACGGCGCCGCGCATCAGGCCGCCGCCCAGCGTCTCATCGATCGCGGGCACGCCGGTTTCGACGTGCGACCGGGCGCTGTGCGGGCCCTTGCGCAGGCACGCGGCTTCGATCGCTGCGATCGTCTGTTTGAGGGAAGCGATCCCCTCCGCCGCCAACGGGTTTGGCACGGGTCAGCCTCAAAGGTTGAACGAAGTTCCTATTTTGTTCAGTAAAACACCGAGGAGAACATTTTGTCAACTCCCGCGTGTGGATGGCAGAAAACTGGGAAGCGACCCTGAGGGCGCAAGCGTCAGCTCGCGCCAGCTGACGGCGCAGAAAACAGCTGCGCCTCTCTACGGACTGGCGAATGCACCGGCTCGGCGAGAATCGACTTGATCCAGGAGACGAGGGCCGGAAGCGCCCGATCCATCATATGTTCTCGTTCGCCCTCGGCGGTTAGCGATGTCACCGCGCCAACGGTGAGATAAAGGCGCTCATACGGCACGTTAGGATTCGGTGGCCAGAAGTGTGCTGTAAGCACGCCAGGACGAGCCTGATAGCTAAGCGAACAATCGAGCGTTATGTTCGCGTGCTCAAGTGCCGTTACCAAGGCGCCAGTCTTCAGCGGGTAGCTCAGACCCTTAGGTAACTTATCCTTTGTGACATGAACTTCCACCGGATGCCTCGCCCTAGTGATTCTCCGATGCCGGCAACGGGCCGCTCAGTGGCTTGAACGTCTTCGCGCGGGCGCGGGCTTCGGCGCGTTGGGCTGGGGTGAGGCGGCTGTGGAGTTGGCCGATCGCGGAGTCGGCCGGCGGGTTGTTCAGGTTGTATTTGGTTTCGGGAAGCTTGGCGAAGCTGTCGAGGGCCGCCAACACGTAGTACATGTAGGCCTCGACCTCGTCCTTGCGGCCGCCTTCGCCGGTTTCGAGCATGAGCGCGAAATTGTATTGGCCGGGGCCGAAGCCGTATTTCGCGGACCATTCGTACCAGCGTGCAGCTTCGGTCAGGCTTTCGGGCACGCCATAGCCGTTCTCGTGGATTGTGCCTAAGTCCATCATCGAGCGCCGCTCGCCACCCATCGCGGCTTGCAGGTGGTAGCGGCGTGCCTTCTCGAAGTCGCGTTCGACCACGCCGCGCTTGCCGTCCATGTATTCGATGCCGAGCCGGCGGGCGGATTCAATGTCGCCTTGCGCGGCGCGCTCGGTCCACCAGGCGAGCGCTTCCGGGTAGTTGCCGCGGCGGTAGAGGTCCTCGCCTTCGGAGCGCGGTGGCGGGGTGGTTTGCTCCGCGAGTGCGGTGATCTTCACGGCCGCGAACGGGACGGCGGCGGCGATGATCGCGGCGAGGGCGAGGCGGGCGAACGTTCTCATCGATGGTTCCACGCTTGTACTTGAGGTGCAGAACTTTGCCCTGGCTACCAGGGAAATGCTAGTCGTGGGTGGTCCGCCTTCCGCCTTCGCCAAGGCTTCGGCGGACAAGTCGCGCAGATTCGGTCGGCAGGAGAAAACGATGGCGTTGAAGATTGTCGGGTCGGGGTTGGGGCGGACGGGGACGAAGTCGCTGCAGACGGCTTTGAATATGCTGGGGTTCGGGCCGTGCCATCATATGGTCGAGGTGTTCGCGCATCCGGAGAGCGTGCCGCTTTGGATCGAGGCTGGGGCGGGGCGTCCCGACTGGGACAAGATTTTCGCCGACTACAATTCGATGGTCGATTATCCGGGCGCGCATTATTGGCGCGAGCTGGCGGCGCACTACCGACACGCGAAGGTGCTGCACACGGTGCGCGATCCGGACAAGTGGTTCGAGTCTACCCAAGCGACGATCTTCGCGCCGGGTTCACCCACGACGACGGACGGGCCGATGACGCCGTTCTTTCAGAGTTTCATGAAGGACTTCAGCGCGCATGTGCATGACCGCGCGTACATGACCGATTACTTCCGCCGGCATACGGAAGAGGTGAAGCGAACGATCGCGCCGGAGCGGTTGCTGATTTACGAGGCAGGGCAGGGTTGGGAGCCGCTGTGCAAGTTCCTAGGCGTTCCGGTGCCGGACGCGCCTTATCCGTCGGAAAATTCGCGCGAGGAGTTCATCGCGCGCGTGAAGGCGATGCCGAAACGTTGAGGTCTGCCCATGAGTGCGAAGGTCACGATCTATCACAATCCGAAGTGCGGAACGTCGCGCACGACGCTGGCGCTTATTCGTGAGGCGGGGATCGAACCGGAGATCGTCGAGTATCTGAAGACGCCACCGACGCGGACTGTGTTGACGGGGCTGATCAAGCAATCGGGCGGCTCGGCGCGCACGTTGCTGCGCGCGAAGGAACCCTTGGCGGCCGAGCTTGGGCTCGACGATCCGAAAGTGAGCGACGCGAAGATCGTCGATGCGATGATGGAGCATCCGATTTTGCTCAACCGGCCGATTGTGGTGACGGCGCGCGGTGCGCGGCTCTGCCGGCCGCCGGAGACGGTGCACGAAATCCTATCCGCAACGAAGAAATGAGGGTGTCATGAAAGCTGCCGTCTATTACGAGAACGGGCCGCCGTCGGTGTTCAAGTACGAGGATGTCGAGGATCCGCATTGCTATGCGCCCAGCATCGTCATCAAGGTCGAAGCGGTTTCGATCGAGGGTGGCGACACGCTGAACCGCGCGGGCGGGCCGCTGATCACGCTGCCGCACATCGTGGGCTATCAGGCGGCGGGCACGATCGTGCAAGTCGGCAAGGAAGTCACGGATCTTAAGGTCGGTCAGAAGGTTGTGACGGTGAATGCGTTCGGCAGTCATGCCGAACTGCGCTCCGTGCCGGCGCGCGCCGCGTGGCCGATTCCGGACGGGTTCGACGTCAAGCAAGCATCGGCGATCCCGGTGCCGTTCGGGACGGCGGACGACTGCCTGTTTGAGTTTGGCCGGCTGAAGGCGGGCGAGACCGTGCTGGTGCAGGCGGGGGCGGGCGCCGTCGGGATCGCGGCCATTCAGCTGGCCAAGCGTGCGGGCGCGCGCGTGTTCGCGACGGCGTCCAGCGACGAGCGGCTTGAGAAGCTGAAGCCGCTCGGCATGGATCACGGCATCAACTATGCGACGCAGGACATCGTGCAAGAAGTTCTGAAGCTGACCGACAACAAGGGGGTCGATCTGGTGGTCGATCCGGTCGGCGGCTCGACGCTGCAGAAGAGTTTGCTCTCGCTCGGGCATCGCGGGCGGGTGTCGATGGTGGGCAATGCCGGACGGGAGACACAGAAGCTCGACGTGTCGAGCCTAATGGCTGGCAACCGTTCGCTGGCCGGCGTGTTCCTGGGCGCGGAGATCGTCAGCGACCGGGTGCACGACATGATCCAGCGGCATATCGACGACGCGGCCAAGGGCAAGTTCAAGGTCGTAATCGACAAGACGTTCGCGCTGAAAGATGCTGCGGCCGCGCATGCCTATATCGAAAGCCGCCAGGCGGTCGGACGGGTCTTGCTGCTGCCGTAGCTTCAGTTCATTGGGTCCCTAGAGCGAGTTCGTCGTGGACGGAATCGATGGAGACTCACTTTTTCACCACCAAGAGACCAAAAAAGCACCAAGTTCCACCAAGTAACCTTGGCTAACAGTCAAGCGCCTGCGCGGGTAGCGCGCAACAATGGCGCTTCGCGCCGAACCAACGCACATAAAGTGTCACAAACGTCTTGGTGAAACTTGGTGCTTTTTTGGTGTCTTGGTGGTGAAAAAGCTGCATCGACACAACCAATTCCGTCCCAGGCAGACACGCTCTAGAATTTTCCACCCGTTCTGAATCCGCCGCCGCTCCGTCCACCGCCGCCGCCGATTTTGAAGCCGCCGACTTTGGGGAAGCTTGAGGAGGGGAGGCGGAAGCGGGGGCGGCTTCCTCCCCAGCTGCCGCGTTCACCGCCGTCGCGATCGTCGTCGTCATCGTCATCCCAGTCGCGGCGTTTGCGATAGCCGCGTTCGAACGTATTCCAGAGGACGGCGCCTTGGATGGCGCCTCTGACGATGCCGCCGATCAAATCGCCGAGTGCGTCGTTGCGATCGAACTCGAATTGGCCCCAGGGGCCGTCGTAGCGGCGGTCACGAACCTTGTCGCGCACGCCTTCGAGTTCGCCGCGGCGGCGGGCGATCTCGCGCGCTTCGTCACGGATTTTGGCGACCTCGGCTTCAGCCTTCGCGATCGCGCCTTGGTTCGTCTCGATCTGCTGCACGATGCGGTCGTCGTCGGGCGTGGGCGTGGTGCGCGCTTCGCGGTACATGGTCTGCACGTCTTCGCGCGCGATCGCCTGGCTCAAGACGGCGAGCGCTTCGTCGTGCGCCTTGCGGTCGCCTTGATCGAGAAGCGCCGTGCGTTCCTTGTCGAGTGCGGCCAAGGTTGCTTGCGCCTTCGCCAGCGTGTCGGTCGCAGCTTTCAGCTCGGCCTGTGCGGTGGCGAGCCGGGTTTCGAAGGCCAGGATGCCGGCATCCATGAGCCCCGCGCGCTCGATCTGTTCGAGTTTGCGGTCTTCAGCTTCGACGCGCTTGACGAGTTCGCCGGCGTGTTCGCGCAGGCGGAGCGGGATTTCATTCAGCGACATGTAGTTCGGGCGCGCGGTATCGTAGCCGACGAGGGCCGCCACTTGGCGATCGAAGAAGCGGACGAAGTTGCCCGCCTTGTAGTCGGCGGTCGCGAACTTGCGCTTCCACAGATACATGAACAGCGGATCGGCTTCGTAAGGTTTGCCCTTCGTCTCGCGATCGGCTTCGGCCTGTTTGGCTTTTTCGTCGGCGGCTTCGGCCATCTTGGTGATGTCGGTAAGGCGCGCCTTCTGCGCGATCCAGCCGGGATCGGCGGCCAGTTTCTTCTCGACTTCGTATTGCAGCGCTTTGATCGGTTCGCCCGCGGCTTCGACGGATGCGGTCTTGGCGCGATGATCGGCTTCGGCGGCGACGACGGCGCTTTGCGCGCCGCCGTGACGGATCAGGAGTTGGTCGACCTTTGCCTTGTGGGTGCGCAGGAGATCGAGCGCGCGGCGTTCGGCGGCGTCGAGTTCGCCGACAGCTTGGTTGCGGATCAGCGTGTCAAGGCGGATGAGGGCGAGCGCGCGAAAGCTCTCGGCGAGTTGCGTGCGCAGGCGTTCGGCTTCGCCCGCGGCGGAGCGCAGGACGTCGGCTAGGCGGTTTTCGTTCGAGCGCACATCGTTGATGGCGTTTTCGACTGCGGAGAGGGCATCACGACCGGCGACGTACATCATTCCTCCCACGAGGTGACGGCGCCGCCGAGCACGGACATGCGATAGCGCGGGTCGAGTTCGCCGCGTTGCTTGTCGCCCAGGATGCGATTTTCGATGATGCCGTTATCGCGCTTATCGCGGGCGACGGCATCGAAGGTTTCTTGCGGCACGCGCACGCCCCAGGTCGAAACGTCGAAGACGGACTTCGTGTTCGCCCGGCCGACTTTTTCTTCGTCCTCGATCGGAAGCGTCAACGCGCGGCCGGCGGGGTCGATTGCTTCGACGACGATGTAGTAGTTGCGCGCGCTCTGGTTTACGTCGGGGATGCGGTAGAAGCCGGTGGTGCCGTCGGCGACGATGCGGAGTTGGTAGGTTTGCACGAGCTTCGCGCGGAGTGCTTCAAGGCTGGCGATGGCCGCGCGCGCGCCTTCCGGGTTGTTTGCGGCTAGCGCCGCTTGGCCGTCGCGGAGCAGGGCTTCGGCTTGGGTGCGGGCCGCGTCCACGCGGGCTTCGGCCATCACGGCGGCGTTGGCGCCGGCCAGTGCCTTCGGCAGCGTCTCGGCGAGTTCGATGCGCGCGGTTTCGGCGGCGCGCTCGGCGGGGGCGACGACGCCGTAGTGATAGCTGCCCCAGAGCGCGCCGGCTGCGATCAGGAGTGCGCTTGTCCAGCCGACGATCGCGCCGCGTCGGACCCACATCAAGGCCAGCGTGCGGCCGAGGCCAGGCACCGGGGGCGTGTAGACGAAGCGGCTTTCGCGCAGCGCCTTGATGCCTTGGTCGATGATGGCGTCGGTGACTTCGATGCCTTGGCTTTTGTAGATTTCGCGCAGGCGGTTTCTGAGTGCGTCGTCGCGTTCGCCCTGGCCGAGTTCGCGTTCGACGATAAGTTCGCGATGACGGATCGTGTCGACGACGTCCATCGCGAGCATGAGCTCGTCAAGCGTTTGCGGTTTGGCGGGCGTGGCAACGGCGCCGGACATTTACGACCTGCTCTCCAAGAAGCTCACGCCAAGACGCCAAGCCGCAAAGGAATTTCTCACACGATGACACGATGGAACGATGAAGGAATTCTTTCTGCGCCGCAGGCGCAGCTCATCGTTTGAATGGCGCTGCGCGCCGGGAGCGGGCTCCCATCGTTTCATCGTGTCATCGTGTGAGAATTCTTCGTTGCGGCTTGGCGTCTTGGCGTGGAACATTTTCTACAGGTTGAACGCTTTGCCTTGGGCGACGAGGGCGGCTAGGCGGCGTTTGCCGTCTTCGACGGCGTCGCGGATTTCGGCGGAGTTTTGCGTCGCGAGTTTGCGCATTTCTTCGATGATGGTGCGCGACTTCTCCTGGAAGTTAACGACGCTGTCGACGAGCTTTTTCACGGCGTCGGCGCGGATCGTGGGGCCATAGCCGGCTTTCACCGCCGCCTCTTGCACTTTATCGCCAATCTCGGAGAGGACTTCGATCGACTTCGAGACGCCTTCCTTCATCGCATTCACGGTCTCGGTCGATTCGTGCAGGCCGAACATGCCGGTGAAGGAGGCTTTGAGCGCGGTCAGGACCGTGTCGTTCGTCGAGAAGAAGCTGACGGCTTGCGCGTAGATGCGTTCCTTCGCGCTCGTCGTTTGCATGAGGCGCGCCATGATGACTTCGGAGGTGTTGTAGCCGATGGTCAGGTTGTCGCTCAGATCCTTCGCGATTTGATAGCGCTTATCTTCGTCTTGGGTTTGGCGCAGGACCTCGTCGCGGATGAGTTCGAGCTTGGCGCGTTCGGCGGGCTCGGTGCCGGCAAAGGTGGCGACCGCGTTTGCAGCTTCGTTCAGCTTCTTCTTCGCTTCGTCGAGCTTCCACTCGCCCTTCTTCAGAACTTCAAGCGCCATCACTTCGGCCTGTTTCAGGGCGCCGCGGAAGTCGCGGTAGGCCTCCAAAATCGCGACTTCGCGCTGGATCTGGTTCTTCGTCTCCTTCGTGACGGCGAGGTAGATGCTGCGAATCTTGTCGAAGCGGTCGGCGACGTCGCCGCGGGTGAGCTTCATCCACGAATTCGTTGCGCGCTCCCACACACTGACCTTGCCGTCGGCGATTTGGTCGACCATCGCTTTGGCGTCGTCGCGGATGGAGTTGAAGCCTTCGGTGATCTGGCGGTAGCGGTCGCCTACTTGCATGGCCGCGACGTGCTCGCGCACGATCTCGTTGAAGTTCGAGGCTTGGTTCAGGGTGCGCGCGATGACGGCAATGCGTTCCTGATCGAGGTCGGAAATCTGTTGCAGCAAGGCGTTGATCGGGGCGTCCTCGCCCTTGGCGGGCACGATGCCCATGTCGCGCAGCGTGGTGAGCGCGCGGTCGAGATACTGCATAGGCGTGCGGATGACGACGTCGGACATCAGAGTTCCTCCCAGAAACGCGCGGAATCATGTGGTCCGTTCGGGGCTTCTATGCAAGGTTCTCCGCCAAATAAAGGGACGAGGGCAGGATGATCAGGGTGGGCATCGGCGGGTGGAATTTCCCGGAATGGCGCGGAACTTTCTACCCGAAGGGGCATCCCCAGGCGAAGGAGCTTGACTACGCGTCGCGCGTGCTGAGTTCGATCGAGATCAACGGCACGTTCTACCGGACGCCGCCGGCGGCGACCTTTAAGAAGTGGGCGAGCGAGGTGCCGGACGGATTCGTGTTCTCCGTCAAGGGGCCGATGTCGATCGTGGGGCGTGGGGTGCTCGCCGAGACCGGTCCCCAGATCGAGAAGTTCTTCGCGAGCGGCGTGCTGGCGATGGGGGACCGTTTGGGGCCCCTGTTTTGGCAGTTCATGCCGGCGAAGAAGTTCGACCCGAAGGACGTGGAGGCGTTCTTCAAGCTGCTGCCGAAGGAGGCGGGCGGGGTGAAGCTCAGGCATGCGGTCGAGGCGCGGCACGCGACCTTCGCGGTGCCCGAGTTCGTGGAGCTGGCGCGCGCGTATGGCGTTGCCGTTGTGTTGGTCGATAGCGAGAAGCATCCGCTGATCGCCGATCCGACGAGCGATTTCGTGTATCTGCGGCTGCAGCGGACGGTGGAGAAAGTGCCGACGGGGTATAAGCCTGCGGAGATTAAGACATGGGC
>CAZJOM010000105.1:0-11019 GCA_964547645.1 uncultured Flavobacteriaceae bacterium | reverse complement strand
CCGAGACGCTGATCGTCTGGCCGGTGATGAAGCGCGCATCGTCGCTGAGAAAGAAGGCGACCAGCCCGGGATAATCTTCGGGTTGGGCCAGCCGCCGCATGGGAATGGCTTTGGTGAGTGCCTCCACGAGCCGCCCGCCGCCGGCCGCGTCGACCGAATGCAGTAGCGGCGTATCGGTCGGCCCCGGGCAAATCGTATTGAACGTGATGCCTTCCTTGGCGAACTCGCGCGCCATCGTTTTCATAAAGGCGATAATGCCGCCCTTGGCCGCGGAATAGACCGCTTCGCCCGACGAACCGACGCGGCCCGCATCCGAGGAAATGCTCACCACGCGCCCCGCCCCGGTTGCCGCCAACCGCCGCGCGACGACGTGGGTCAGGTTAAGCGGTCCGTAGAGATTGATGTCGACAACCTTTTTCCAGAAATCGGGTTCCGTCTTGATGAACGGCTTGGACTCGTCCCAACCCGCGTTGTTGACGAGGCCGTAGACGGAGCCCGCCGCTTTCTCGAAATCGTCGACAGCCTTCGCGACGGCGGCATAATTCGTGATGTCGACCTTATAAGACCAAGCCTTGCCGCCCGCCGCGCGCACCGCCTCGGCCGTCGCCTCGCCGCCTTTTTCGTTCAGATCGAAGATGCCGACCTTGCAACCGGCTTGACCGAGCCTGAGCACGATCGCGTTGCCGATGCCGCTGGCCCCGCCGGTGACGATGACGGGTCTGCCTTCGAGTCCCTGCATGGGGCGCGCCTCCAACCGACATTTTTTCAAGGCTAACGAGAATTAGGCTGCCGCACAAGCATTTTCTAATGTACATTAGAATTTCAGGCGCGCCGCCGGCCATAAGTGGAAACCATCGATGACGGGCGAACACAGCAAATCCGACCTCAGCCGAATGCGGATCTTGGATGCCGCGGCGCAATCCTTCCGCCGCAAGGGCTATGCCGGGACCACGCTCCACGACATCGCCAGGGCGGCAGATCTCCAGGCCGGCAGTCTGTTCTACTATTTCGCTTCCAAGGACGAGCTGCTCGAGGAAGTACTCGACATCGGCATTCGTCGGGTCCACGAGGCGGTCGAGGAAAGCCAGCAACGCCTGCCTGGGGACGCCCCGCACCGCGAACGCCTGCGCGCGGCAATCGAGGCCCACTTCGAAACCCTGCTCAAGCACGGCGACTATACTTCGGCCAACATCCGCATCTTCGGCCAAGCACCTGACGACGTTCGCAGACGCCACCTTCGACTGCGCGACGCCTATGCCGCGCTCTGGCGCCGGCTGCTCACCAAAGCCCAGAAGGCGGGCGCGTTGCGCGACGATGTCGATCTTGGCCTCGTCCGCATGCTGTTGTTGGGCGCGCTCAATTGGTCCGTCGAATGGTACCGGCCCGGCGGCAAGTCGATCCAAACCATGGCCGACCACATGTGCCTGATGCTCTTTGACGGCATCGGCCAGAAGGAACAAGCGCGACGCGCGGAAGTCGAACTGCTCGATTGAGCGGAGGAATGTGCAACGGAGTTGACGCCATATGAACATCCAGAAGACGCAGTACGGTTTTTGCGACGACGAACTCAAAACCCTGCCCACGGTCTACCGCGCCGGCCTCTTTGCCGGCAAAACGGTTGTCGTGTCGGGCGCCGGCAGCGGCCTGGGCAAGGCAATCGCCTGCCTCTTCGCGCGGCTCGGCGCGAACGTCGCGATCTGCGGGCGCAACGAGGAAAAGCTCGCCGCGGCAACGGCGTTTCTGCAAGGCACCGGCGCGACGATCTTCAGCCGGCCCATGACGATCCGCGATCCCGAACAGGTCGACAAATTCGTCGAAGCCGTGTGGCAACGTTTCGGCGCGCTCGACGTTTTGGTGAACAACGCCGGCGGCCAATTCCCGCAACTCGCGCTCGACTTCAAGACAAAAGGCTGGAACGCCGTCATCGACACCAACCTCAACGGCACCTGGTACATGATGCAGAGCGCCGCTCGGCGCTGGGTCGAACGCAAGGCGCCGGGCACGATTGTAAACATCGTCGCCGATTTTTGGCGCGGCATGCCCGGCATGGCGCACACCTGCGCGGCGCGGGCGGGCGTGACCTACCTCTCGAAGTCCGTCGCCGTGGAATGGGCGCCCCACCACATCCGAGTCAACTGCGTTGCGCCCGGCGTCCACGAAACCAGCGGCTTCGTGCATTATCCGCCCGAAGGATTGAAGACCTATCTCGAGTCAAACCCGATGCTGCGCGTGGGCGACGCACACGATATCGCCGAAGCAGTCGCCTATCTCTCGGCCGCCAGCGCCAAGTTCATCACCGGTGAAGTGCTGACGGTGGACGGCGGCGGACAACTCTGGGGCGACCCCTGGCCGCCGGGACGGCCGGAATATTTTCAGGCCAAAACCGCGTGAACGAAGCCGCGCCGGCGAACACATTACGGAATTCGAGGCCGATCATTCGCAGTCACGCGACGAAATTCGACCAACGTCGCCCTGCTCTGCTGTCGCCCCGCACACGATCAGCACGCAGCGCATCGCAAGTAGCTGAAGTGTTTGGACAATCGCAGAAATCCATCATCGGAACGATCGGGGGCGTCTTCTCGTAGCGATTCCGCGAAATCCGACTCTTGAACCGAAACCGCTGCACACGCTCAGTTTGTGTGACCTGCGCCCTCTTGCTGCACACTGAGAGCACGCGGAACGTGAAGCCGCGCCCGGCTGAATGTAGTCGCCTCTTGGCCGCCGGCTGCCTGAAGCGGAAAGTTGCGGCGATGACTAGCGTAGGTGAGCGTTATTGGCTGATCGAACGAGTGTCAGCACAATAACGACGTAACATCAGGCAGCTTGCCTTGGAAAAGGAATTCCTGACTCCTGAGGAGGTCGCGGACCGCTATCGAGGCATGCTGTCCGTTGGCACCCTGCGAAATTGGCGATCGATGCGAATGGGGCCGTCTTTCCTGAAGATTGGAAAGTCTGTGCTGTATCCACGACGTGAGCTCGAGGTGTGGGAACGCCAGAACCTGATGACATGTCATTCTCCACACAAAGGTATCGTGATCGATCGTGACCGTGAGTGAAATTGACGCGCCTCGTCTCGCCTACCGTCCCCAGCAACAACACCCGACGGAGCTTCGACAGCGAATAAAACGCTTGCGCTTCAACGCGTTGGCGTCTGCAAGTGCGCTGGTCCACAACCATCCTAGAAGCGGTAAGCAGACACCACCGGCCACACGTTCCTGCGCGTGTCTACTAGAATCCTACAGTTTTGCGTATTGGTAGTGAGGTTTAATGTTCGCGTTGATGTAGGTTCCCTTCGAGTCTGATCTCATCAATTCCTGGAAGCGCCATTCTTCGACGGCGTGATACACGTAGGTCTCTCCCGATCTCAGATACCGGATGTGAAGTTCCAACGTCGCTGCGTCGTAACCGATCGCCTCGACGCTGGACGAGTCCACAAAGATCATCTCAGGCACCGCCTTCCGTCTCCCCTTCATCTGTGTCAACGGTTGCTAGAGTCGATTGGGCGCGCCAATTCATTAGCGCGCGCCGATAGAGCCCTGCATCCGGTGTCCGAACCTCTTGCCACGCTTTAAGTACGTCTGGGTCGTCGCCGACGGGCTTTTGTTTCGCTTTCCGTATGCGTACACGCGAAGGGATTGGGATAATCTCTCCGAGAAAGATTCCCTCACCCGTCCTCAAAGCCGGCAGCTGCTCGACGAGCCCGCCAAGGTCGTCTGGTACGGCGCCGGACACTTTCGCCCTATCTGCTGTATTTGTGACGCGAAGCGCGATCATGGAGCCGCACTGGCTCAAAATCGCGCTATCAATTTCGGACGGTCGCTGCGTCACCAAGAGCAATCCCGCTCCATATTTGCGACCCTCTTTTGCGACAATCGACAATATGCGGTGCGCCGATGTGTCAGCGCCCTCCGGAACGAAGCGATGAGCCTCGTCAATGACAATGAGAAGCGGCTGCTGCCGCCCACCAATGGGCAAGTCCTGTGCCCAGAAGAGGACGTCGTAAACAACGCGCAGCATCGTCCCCACTACTGTCGGAAGAATTTCCGACGGAAGGCCCGACACATCAAATACCGTTATCGGCCGATCATGGCCGACCCAATCCCTCACCAACGTGTCGAGATCGTTTTGCACCGCGCCGTTGAGATCGGGTTCGTATCCACCACCGGGAGAAAAGAGAAACGAGTAGCGGCCATCCTTGAGCCGAGAGCGCATCAGATCGAGGGGCCGCTCTATGTTGCGCTTGCGCTGATTCTTGTAGGGCGCCTGATTGTAGGGACTGGCTGGGGGGTAGCGGTCCGATCGGAGTTGGTTCGCATCGCCCACATGGTCTGGAGTATTTTCGTTGTCCGCTGTCTGGCCCTGAGCGAGCGGAAACGTCACTCTCTCGAATCTGTCGAGGTCATACCACAACTTCTTGATGCTGAACGGTACCGGGGAATCGGCCGTCAATGTTTCGGGCGGCGGCGGAACAGCAAGACGAGTAGCCGCCGCCGTCTTCATGTCGAGCACCTCATCGCGAATGCTCGCCTCGTGGTTGGGCTGCAGACCGCCGAGCGTGAGATGCTGAAGCTCGTGGAAAGGAAGCGCCCAGAAAGGAACCCACAGATGTCGCTCGCCTGCGGCCTCGTTCGGCCGTACGCGGAATACACGCGCTTTGTCACCCAATGCGCTGGCGTACTCGCCGTGTGGGTCAATCACAATGGCGCGCGCATTTGGTAGGCTGCCGTCAGAGATGGTTTCGAGCAGAACTGCGACTAAGTTCGATTTCCCTGCGCCCGTGGAGCCAACGATCGCGCTATGTCGCGTTACAAGGCCTGACACGCTGATATCGGCTGATATGCCTGACGTCGCCGCAATGCGGCCGACGGAGACTGTGCCTTTGGTCCCCTTCGCCCAGCCGTAGATGACTCTGAGGTCGTCGTTAGTAACTAAGTGCACTTCGTCGCCAACCGTGGGGTATTGTCCGATGCCACGATCGAATTGGCTGCCGAGTGCCTCTCCAAACAGCACGACCGTCATCCAGCGATAGCCCGATAGGCGAAGCCGAGGGTCTTCCTCGAGAGCACCCCCGAAGGTGACCTCCGAGTTGCTTGGAGGGGCTGCATCAGCGCCGACTTGCGTGCAGACGGCATAGAGATTGGTGTACCCTAAGGGTAGCCGAAAGAAGCCCCCGATCTGCCCGACGCGATAGGATTCACCGCCAATCATCACGAGCGTGGTCGGCATGTCCTCACGCAACCGAACACGAATGACCGCGCCGGTCACCGACGCTACTTGGCCGACGTATGTTGGATCCGTTAGGGGCACGAGTCAGCTCGCCGTCATTGATTCGAGAAAGCGACAAAGGCGTGCGAAATCGCCGATCCTCACGACCCCCGTCTTGGCGCCGCCGGCCTCCTCGACTTCGAATATGCTGTCCAAAAGCGCAGAACCCTCTGCCGGCGCCCATTTCGCGCGATGAGCTCCGATGACACCCGACTTCGGGGCGATCACGATCAGATTGGAGCGCTGTCGGGCGCGACCAACGAGCGCGCTCTCGTCGGACGGTTCATCGAATTGCAGAGCGTAGACATGAGTCCGGGGTCTATTCTCCAAGGCCGCAAAGATCAGATCGTTGATGTGCTCATCCGTGAAGCTGAAACCCGCGGCGATCAGGAGCGCGTCGTCTTGTTCAAGAAACCGCGCCAAGCGGTCCGTGAAGGCTACATACGGTTGTTGGCGAGATTCGTCGTACTTCTGAAAGGAAGGAAGTATCATCTCGCCACTGCTATCGACATCGCCGCGCACGATGCGTACGCGTCCTTCTCGTTCGATGCGCCGCCATGTCACAGACCCATGCATCTTCCAGAGCCTGCACCAGGTCGCGCCCGGCGCGGCTTCTGGTCGTCTGAGGCTGTCGGCGTGAAAGAACGGCTGATAGGCGCCGACAAAACCGTCAAACAAAGGAATTCGAGCGCTTTCGATGGCGTGCTCGATGAGTACGTCGTAGTTCACGGTGAATATCTCGACGGGACTGCGTCGCGACGTTCTTGCAAGCCAGCGTGCGAACCTTCCGTGCGGGTAGTCTCCGGGGAGCTTTGAAAGATCGGGCGTCACGAGGCGGGCAATCGTTCCCCGCACGGATTCCTCGAGCCCGCGCAGCTCGGCCATCGTCAGTCCGACAAGCGTGTCGCCCTTGCCGATGGCCGACAGCATCATACGAAGGCGCGTCAAGATGCTCTCGACATGCGCTGGCTGCTTTGCGTCCTTGCATTGGTCCTCGATCAAACCCCAGGCCTTTGCATACTTCTCGCCTAGCGCTTCTGCATCCTTCTTACATTCGGCCGTCAATCCGGGCACGGCTGGTATCAGCGGCTTTGATCCACCGTTGGCGTCCGGCACAATCACGGAGCAGGACGTACCTGCGCCGAAGAGAAAAGCGATCGGCTTATCGTGCCGCGCCAAATGCTCGCGGAGGTCGCTCAGCGTCTTCTGCGCGTCATGCGGAAGGACCTTGGTCACAATGCCCCCTCTGGCCGGACCGGCAATTTCTCAACGGCGTCGCGCAAGACGCGCGTCGCACGACAATCGTCTTCGTTGTATTCCAGAATTCGCTGTCGAATTGCCGGATCGGACGTTTCGATCCAGCGGTGAAACCATTCAATCGAAGCGGCTCCGGAAGGATGCTTGTCGCGCCAGGCAAAGCCGAGATAGGTCGCCAGTGTCTTTACCGAGTAATCCCATGTTGGCCACTCGGTCGCTTCGCGGACCACGTCGCCATACAAATCGATGGCGTGCGCCGCGTCGAACAACTCCTCAACCTCTTCCGAGTGGCAAATGTCCGGATACTTTTCCTGCAATGCGCGGTAAATCGTGCGTTCGTACTTGGAGTAGTAGTAGATCGTGCAGGGTCGACGTGCCTTGATGTTCTGCCAGGCCTCAGCGAACGCCAACTTCTCCGCTTCCGGTGATGCGCTTTCGACGAACGCTGCCACAAACTTCTCAGTGCTGTTGTTGCGGCATTGGCGTTCGACGAACCCATGCAAGTAGCAAATGCCCCGCATGGGATCGACTTCAACGTCGAAAAAAAGCTCGCGAGCGTTGTTCGGAAGGGTGATGGGTGCGCGCAAGTACGGCTTCGCATTTCCATCGGCCAAGAGTTTTGCGCGTTCTTGGAATTTTCTTAGCGTGTCAGGTCCAATACCTGGGAACACGCTCTTCTGGCCGCTGACGAAGGCATCCAGATTGGCCGACGCTAACGCGGCAACGGTTTGAACCCGCAAGCGCATGACATCGCGCTTCGAGCGGCCGAGTTCCGGGATCGTCGTTAAGTCGTCAGCCTCCTTCAATTGCGCGACGCATTTCGTGTACCAGTGACAGAGCTTGCAAGCTGCACTAAAAGCCGGCGTCGTCGTGGTCGTTCTCTCGACGATCCCCCTTGCTTCGCTTAAGGCGTCTTCATAGATTTGCCATAACGTTCGTGTACTGCGTTTCCCATAGGGTGCCTGAAAGTCGTAGACCACCTCTCGACCGTGCACGTCCCAAACAAACGCACGCCGCCCCGCGGACGCGCGCTTTTGCTCAAGAATGTCTGTATACAGCGCGAGCTGCACCGCGTAGTGCACTTTGGGCTTGGAGCTCTCCTCGGGTCCTTCTTCTCCGGATCCTGACTTAATATCGCCAGCGAGATACCCGGTGCCCTCCCGGCGGAGCAGATCCGGATGGCCGAGCAGGTCGCCAACTTGTAGTCGTGCGCTGTAAATCAGGGGCTCACCGCGCTGCATCGCCTCCCACGTTCGCCGCTCTTTCTCCTCGCCACCAAAGCGCGACAGATCAAGAAACGGCGCCTCGAGCTTGGAGATGACTTCGCGCTCGTAGAGGGAGCCTCGCTCCCACAGGAGTTCGACGAACGGGTTCGGCGGATCGCGCTCCCGCGCATCGGCGAAGAGGTCCAAGCTCACCCGATGAGGGCACGCAACCAAATCGTAAAGCAGGGCTGCTGTTATGGGCACGCTCATAAACGGACCACGAGTTGAATTCGCTATGTTAAAGGTTTCGCACACGCTTGGAGACCCGTTTGTTGGAAAATGATAGTGGATAAACAATCAGTGCGGGCAAATATCCTCGCAGAGGCCAAAACAAACTGCCGGTTAGCATGGTTGCCGCTATAAATTGAAAGCCGGCGCAACGGTTCTGAAATGCTAAGGACCGCTCCGCGTCTGACGATGCGCTCTGTACAGGCGACGCTTTCTTATCTCTGAATTCTCAGCGAGCAACGCGTTCCTTGATTTTTGACTTTGCGTTTGATCCGCCTGGTGGACCATGCTGGCGCCGAGCCAAGCGCCCGGCCTAGGTTTCTGCGGAGGTCGCGGTCGCTCGCTTGACGCCCACTCCATGACCGCAATGCCTTCAGCGAGCGTGCCAATGCACGACAGACCGTCGAGCGATCGTAGCGGCGAAGTTGAGCGTAGATAAACGCTACAAGCAGTTCTCGGATGAGGCGCTAGTCTCACATCGACAGGGCACCCAACGCACACGAACCCATGTCGGACATGAATGTTCTCTCGACGAAAAACCTCATGGAGCGAAACAGATCCCTCGTTCGACGAGAACACCTGCGAAAAATCGTGCCCCTCTCCGACACGACGATCTACGAAATGGAACAGCGCTGCGAATTTCCGCGACGCTTCTACCTCACCTCGCGCTGCGTCGTGTGGGACCTGGGCGAGGTGCAAGCGTGGATCGAAGCCCGACGGGCCATGTCACACGAGCTTCTGGCAAGGGCCAAATTGCCTGATGTCCGGCGCCGCAAGACCCGGCCGGTGAAAACCACCTAAGACGCGAGCAGCTGCATCGACGGCGGGAACAACACCGGCTGTCGCGTTCGACCCTCGACCCAGGCATCGACGAGATGGGCCCATTCCTGCAGCATGTGCCGCCGCTGCTGCTCGTATTCCGCCTTGTTGTAAACGCCGCGAGACGAATGCCCATCCGCATGCGCCAGGCACTTTTCGATCCAGTCGCGATTGAAGCCGAGTTCATTGAGCAGCGTCGACCCGGTGCGACGCAGATCGTGGACGGTAAAGGGTGCAAGAGGCAGACTCTTTGCCTTCGCGCGCGCCGCGATGGCCATGGTGATGCGGTTGAAGGTGGCGCGCGACATGGGCTCGTCGGCGTCATAGCGCGAGGGAAGCACATACCTCGAATTGGCTGCACAGGTTTTCAACGCGATCATGATGTCGAGCGCTTGCTGGCAGAGATAGACGTTGTGCGGCTTGCGTCGTTTCATCCGCTCCTTCGGGATGGACCAAACGGCGTTTGCAAAATCGACTTCGTCCCACACGGCGTCGAGGAGCTCGCTCTTGCGCACCAGCGTCAGCAGCACGAGCCGAAGCCCGAGCCGGATTGTCGGTATCGTCGGGACGTTCTCGAGCTCCTGCAGGAACACGCGAATTTCGGTCGGTGATAGCGCGCGGTCCTTTGGAACGAACGTGGCGATCGACGCCGGCCCAACCTCGTCGGCCGGGTTCGGCACCCGTTCGCCATGAAGGATGGCGAAAACATAGACTTGCTTGACGATGTCGCGGACGTGGACGGCGGTGGCGGGTGCGCCGCGGTCTTTGACCTTGCCGCAGAGCGTGCGGAGATCATCGGCGCTGATCTCCGTGAGCAAGCGGTTTTTCCAAATAGGTTCTATGTCCCGTTCGAAAATCGAACGGCGCATGGCCCGCGTGCTGTCGGCCATGCGCGCGTCCAGAAGCCACCGCCGCCCGAATGCCCCGAAGCTGTGCTCTTCCTTGAGGCGCCGCTTCTCGCGTTGCTTCTCGTGGGCGGGCGATGTGTTCTTAGCCACCAACCGGCGAGCCGCCAGGCACTCTTCGCGCGCCTCGGCCAGCGAGATGCCGTCGAGACCGTAGCGCCCGATTGTGAGCGTCTCCCGCCGCCCATGAAGGCGGTAGTCGTAGCGAAACGACAGCACACCGGTCGACTTGACGATCACGTACATCCCGTCGCGATCGGTCACTTTGTAGTCTTTTTCCTTAGGTTTCAGGCGCTTGAGCGCTACGTCCGTGAGCATTGGATTTGCTTGGCCTCCGACCACAATACCGTCAGCGAAAATCGACCCTTCCCAGGTCGAATAATCGTTGCGTCTCAATGTCTTAGGTCGGAGAAAAGACCGTCAGAGCGACGATCCGAAGGCAACGGTATCGGCGCGCAAGCGAAATCGCAACAAGGAGCGCACCGTCAGATATACCGACGAACGATCGCGCTTGGCCGCGATAGAGGGCGAAACGTCGAGAGGAAAAAGTTTTGCGATTTCAGAGGCTTGAGTGGGAATTCCGATCGTCGGCGAAACGCCGTTGATGATGCAGTTTCATTCCCACTCAATCGTCCCCGGCGGCTTGCTCGTCACGTCGTAGACCACGCGGTTGATCCCCTTCACCTCGTTGATGATCCGCGTCGCGACCTTACTCAGGAACGCGTGCTCGAACGGGTAGCTGTCGGCCGTCATGCCGTCCGTGCTCGTCACGGCGCGCAGCGCGCAGACGTGGTCGTAGGTGCGCCCGTCGCCCATCACGCCGACGGTGCGCACGGGGAGCAGCACGGCGAACGCCTGCCAGATCTTGTCGTAGAGCCCGGCCTTGCGGATCTCGTCCAGATAGACGACGTCGGCTTGGCGCAGGATGTCGAGTTTTTCGCGCGTGATCTCGCCGGGGATGCGGATCGCAAGGCCCGGCCCCGGGAACGGATGCCGCCCGACGAACGACGCAGGCAGGCCGAGCTCGCGGCCGAGCGCGCGCACCTCGTCCTTGAAGAGTTCGCGGAGCGGTTCGACGAGCTTCAGCTTCATCCGCTCCGGCAAGCCGCCGACATTGTGGTGCGACTTGATCGTGACCGAAGGCCCGCCGGTGAACGACACGCTTTCGATCACGTCGGGATAGAGCGTGCCCTGCGCCAGGAATTCGACGCCGCCCACCTTGTGCGCCTCCGCGTCGAACACCTCGATGAAGGCGGCGCCGATGCGCTTGCGCTTCGTCT
>CAZJOM010000104.1:0-11375 GCA_964547645.1 uncultured Flavobacteriaceae bacterium | reverse complement strand
TCGGCATCTGCGACACGACGCAAGTGACGATCGGCGAAACGGGCCCGATAACCATTCCTTCCCCCCTGCACCGCGCACTCGAGTCTCGGAAACTGCAGGCGCAGTCTTAGGTGCCCTCAGGCGCGAGCAAGACAAGCAGCGACAACTGCAGGCCGTCGCGCGCGGGTGTCGCCTGCGCCCACTTTGCGGTCAGCGCATCAATGTCGCGGTTCAGCGCCGCAAGCTGATCCGGCGTCACGTGCAGCGTCAGATGGCGCGCGGCGGTCGTGCGCTCCGCGCCATGCATCTTCGCATCACCGGATCGCATCGCGCGCGAAAAGCGGCGTAGCGCATAACGCGCCTGCGTCTCGCCCGCGCGCGCCAGCTCATCGCGCTCGGCCTTCGTGCGCGGCTTTGCGGCATGCAGCGCTCGCGCCACCGGCGCGTAAACCCGCTCCGCCGTCCGCCCTTCGCCGCGCACCCCCGCGTGCGCAATCAAACCCGCCCGCTCCAGCAACGCGAAATGGTGATAGAGCGCCGCCGGCGGCCGCTTGAGCGCCGCCGCCACCTCCCGGATCGATTGCGGTGCCAAGGCGAGCAAACGCTCAAGAATGCGCACCCTCTGCGGCGCGCTCAGCGCCCGCAATGGCCCACGCCCACGGATCACAAGACTGTTAGCGGTTCGCCGCGCCATGGACTCTCGGTGCTCAATCATTTAATAATAGACAAAATATTAAACAATGCAAGAACGATGGAGATGGGAATGCGCATTCGCAGTTCGTTGCTGACGGTAGCAATAGCCGCGTCGCTGGTCGGGGCTACCGCTGCGCGGGCCGCCGACGCGGACACGCTGTTCGCGCAAGGCAAGTTCGCCGAAGCGCTAGCCGCCTATCAGGCCGTACCGGAGCAGGACGCCGCTTACGCCGCCGCCTTGCGCCGCCAGGGAACGATCCATCTCATGGCCAACCGCTGGCCCGAAGCCGAGAAGGCGTTGAAGGTGGCATTGACCCGCGATACCGCCGACAAGAAGGCCGCCTCCACGATGGCCGAACTCGAGAGCCGGCGCGGTAACTTCGCTGAGGCCGCCCGCTGGCTGACCGTGGCGGGACGTGAGTCGCGCGCCGCTGGCTTTGCGATGTTCGGTGCGGATCGCCCGTACCGCATCATGTCACGCGGTCTGAAAGCGACAGTGTCGTTCGAGCACACCGATCCCCTTCCTGCCGTTCGCGCCATCGCGAACGGAAAGGAGGGACTGTTCATCATTGACACCGGCGCCGCCGAAACCATCCTCGATCCCGAATTCGCAAAGTCGATTGCTGTGCCGGTTGCGGGCGCCGAGCAGGGAACCTTCGCCGGCGGCAAAACCGCCGAGGTCGCGTACGGCCGCCTCTCGCGGTTCGCCATCGGAGGCATGACGCTCGCCGATCTGCCGGTAGCGCTCGTCAGCACAGCGAAGTTCGCTCCCGCAGCCAATGGCAAGTCCGTCGCCGGCGTCATCGGCACGGGCCTGCTCTCGCGCTTTCGTGCCACGATTGACTACCGCAAGGGTGTCCTTGCACTCGAGGCGGGCGAAGGCGCCAAGCTGCCGCCCCCACTCGCCGCGATTCCGTTCTGGCAAGTCGGCGATCACTTTCTCCTGGCGTCCGGCCGATTGAACGACGGCGAGCCGCAGATGTTCTTCGTTGATACGGGTCTGGCCGGTGCCGCTTTCACCGCACCGGAGTCGACGCTCAAAGCGGCGAACATCGCGCCACCCCCACCATCGGGCGACATGAACGGCGGCGTTGGCACCGCGGCGATCGCACCGTTCGACGTCGCAGCGTTGTCGCTCGGCGCGCTGCGCCGCGAGCGCCTGAGTGGTCTCTTCGGCGCGTTTCCGCAACAACTCGAGATGGCGTTGGGGACTCGGATCGGCGGCATCGTCTCGCATGGTTTCCTGCGCCCTTACTCGGTCACGTTCGACTTCAGAACCATGCTGATCGAAATCCGCGACCAAAATTCTTAGCTGTACGCGCTTGACTAGAAGAATCGACAAGCGTAGAAGCCGCGTCCCTTAAGCCGCTGGGTTCGCCCCGCGCACCACGAGAATCTTGAGCGACGCATGTACGGAAGATCGAAAAATCGACTGAGCGCCTTTGACCTTGGCCGCAACGCGCCAAGCGTCTGCGCGCGCGCCGCTCTCGGAGGGGCCTTCTGACGGAAGGCTGTCCGGTCCTCGACTTTGGACCCCTCCCGAGCGCGAGCTTCGGAGGGGTTTTTCTTTGCCCCTCCATCGAACTTTGCAGGGCCGCCGCAAGCGGCCAGGGAGACCCGGATCCCAAAGCGCGGGGCCTGCTGGAGGGAACGGCGCGATCACTCGCGGTCCACCGATAGCAGAGTGAGTAATATCGGCTCACTTGGCGGCGTGCCATTTCATCTGAGCGCCGCGACAAGTTCGCTAAACTTCCCAAATTATTCGTCATGGCCGGCCATGACGGTCTTGGTTGAAATTCGACACTGAATTTGAACTTCCAGGTGGTGAAGACCCCGGATACTTCGTTGGAAATCGAGCCGCTCCACCATGTGGGGCTATCCGAGTTCGACTGTTCCCTTGGAAGCCTGATCAACGGAGGTGAAGAGATCGGATACTTCGTCAACGTCGAAAGCGGGACCGCCAGTCCCGCAGGATCGCAGAACCAGAGCTTGGCCTCCTTAAGCGAGGTGACTTCGAGTCCGGCATTGGTCCGCAAGCGTCCAAGCGACCCTTCGGCCTACGATCCGCCTGAACCTACGTCCACGGACGATCAGCGGTGCTACATCCGTTCTCGAACGTTCCCCGTTGTAATTACAACCGCGCAAACGCGCGGCACGAAAAGCTAGTGGTGAAGAGAACTGTTACTTCGCTAGTCCGAGGGTGGCGGGGTTCAAATCCCCGCGGTCAGGCGCAAGTCTGGCCTAGCTCAGTGGTAGAGCATCGGAGGCCCGAAAGGGCAGTCGCAGTCTCGCCTGTTCCCTAGCTTGCCACGCCGTAGCGCGAAGCGCGAAGGCGGGCCCCTCTGCCCACAAATACCAATTCGGTAGATGTGGACATAAGCTCCGGTCCCACAGTAGGAAATTGGCTCCGCCATTGACCGCTGTTTCCCTGGAGTTCCTGCAATGACCGAGAGCGCCTTCAACGCTGCCGACACCGCGTGGATGATCGGAGCCACCGCGCTCGTCCTCATGATGACCTTGCCGGGATTGGCGCTGTTCTACGCCGGCATGGTTCGGCGCAAGAACGTACTCGCAACCATGGCGCAGTCGGCGGCGGCAACCGCGCTGGTCTCGATCCTCTGGGTCGTCGCGGGCTATTCGCTCGCCTTCGTCGGCGGCGGAAGCGTCATTGGCACGCTGGATCGTTTCTTACTCCTCGGAATGGGGATGGAGAGCGCAAACCCGCTCGCGACCAACCTCCCCGAGGCGCTGTTCATGATTTATCAGATGACGTTTGCCGTCATCACCGTGGCGCTCGTCGCCGGCAGCGTCGCGGAGCGCCTGCGCTTCGACGCGTTCTTGGCGTTCTGCATCCTTTGGCTCTTCGTCGTCTACGTGCCGAGCGCACACTGGGTGTGGGGTGGAGGGTTCCTAGGAACGATGGGCGTCCTCGATTTCGCCGGCGGCACCGTCGTGCACATCAACGCAGGCGTCGCCGGTCTCGTCGCCGCCTATTTCCTCGGCCCCCGCCTCGGTTTCGGCAAAGAGAACCTCGCCCCCTTCGACCTCTCGCTCGCCGTCATCGGCACGGGCCTTCTCTGGGTCGGCTGGTTCGGCTTCAACGGCGGCTCTGCTTTAAGCGCCGGCTCGCGCGCCGTGATGGCGATCGTCGCCACGCACTTGGCGGCCTGCGCCGGTGCATTCGTGTGGATGATGCTCGAATGGTGGCAGCGCAAAAAGCCGTCGGTACTCGGCATCATCTCGGGCGCAGTCGCGGGCCTCGGCACGATCACGCCGGCCTCGGGCTTCATCTTGCCCTGGCACGGCATCGTCATCGGTGCGATCGCGGGCGCGGTCTGCTACTGGGCCTGCACCAGCTTGAAGCAGCGCCTCAGATACGACGACACGCTCGACGTCTTCGGCGTACACGGCGTCGGTGGAATTTTGGGGACACTGCTAGCCGGCGTCTTTGCGACCGGCGCGGTCAGCGCATCAGCGGCGTCACCGGAAGGTCTGCGCGGCCTCATCGACGGCAACCCCGCCCAACTCGGCATCCAAGCCGTCGGCGTCGTCGTGACGATCGCCTGGTGCGTTGCCGGAACCTGGGGCATCCTGGCCGCGATCAAAGCATTCATCGGCCTGCGCCTCGACACCGACCAAGAACGCGAAGGCCAAGACCTCGCCCTCCACGGCGAGAGCATCCATCAATAGACAACAGAATGGCCGGCATTCCGATCACTCGGCCTGCCGAGCCATAGCTTGCGCACAGCGCGCCCGCCTTCGCCGAACTGGCTTCGGCGTGGCGGCCGCGCATGCTGCGCAAGCGACGGCTGGCGGTGGTGAAGACATCTGTTACTTCGCTCATAACGGGTAGGTCGCGGGTTCGAATCCCGCTGGGTGCAACCTGTGCACCCATAGCTCAGCGGATAGAGCAACCGGGGGAGACCCCATAGCAGTGTCGCCTGTTCCCCGCCTTTCTAACGCAGCCACAAGGCACAAGCGTCACAAGGTTCATTGCTGAATCTTGGTGACCTTCGTGTTCTTGGTGGTTCAATCTTCTTCAAACCAAAGGAGCGCGCCGTCATGGCCAAACTCAACATCTTCAAGCGCTTCAAAAAGGCGCGCACGCACGAAGGCGCACCGGCCCGCACGTTCGGCCCCGAGGCGCAGCTCCGCCGTTCCATCATGAACTGCATGCTCTGGGAGGATCAGTTCTACGAAGACGGCGAAGCGATCGCCGATCGCATCCAAGCGCTGGTACCCAAGGTGGCGCCGGAGACGGTTGCGCAAATCGCCATCGACGCACGCGAACGGCAGAAGCTGCGCCACGCGCCGCTTCTCCTCGTGCGCGCGATGGCGGCAAGCGAACAGCACCGTCCGCTCGTTGCGGCGACGCTCTCCCGCGTCATCCAGCGGCCGGACGAAATAACGGAGTTCTTGGCACTCTATTGGTCCGACGTCATCGGCCCGATGCAGCAGCGCAAGAAGCGTCCGGTCCCCGCACAAGTGAAGAAGGGTTTGGCCAAGGCGTTCGAGAAGTTCGACGCCTACCAGCTCGCGAAGTACGACCGCGACGGACCGGTGCGCCTGCGCGACGTGCTGTTCTTGACCCACGCCAAACCCGCGAACGCGGATCAGGCAAAGGTCTGGAAGCAGCTCGTCGACGGCACGCTGGCCGCGCCGGACACCTGGGAGGTTCAGCTCTCCTCAGGCGCCGGCAAGAAGGAAACGTTCGAACGCTTGATCGCCGAGAAGAAGCTCGGTGCACTCGCGCTCTTGCGTAACCTTCGCGGTATGCTGACGGCGGGCGTCGCGAAAAAGACAATCGCGAGCGCACTCGATGCCATGCGCACCGACCGCGTGTTGCCGTATCGCTTCATCGCGGCGGCGCGCTATGCGCCGGACTTCGAGCCGGAACTCGAGAAGGCGATGTTCCGCTCTCTCGACGGCCATGCAAAACTCGAAGGCACGACGCGCATCCTGGTTGACGTATCGGGTTCGATGGATGCGCCGATGTCGGCGCGTTCTGAGATGCTGCGCGTCGACGCCGCCTGCGGCCTCGCGGTTCTCGCCCGCGAGATCTGCGAGGATGTCGAGATCTTCACGTTCTCCGACCACGTGAAGAAGGTGCCGCCCCGGCGCGGCTTCGCTCTGCGCGACGCGATCGTGCAAAGCCAGCCGCACCAGAGCACCTATCTGGGCCGCGCGGTCGGCGAAGTTGATCAAAAAGGCGCGCGCCTGATCGTCATCACCGACGAGCAGTCGCACGACCCCGTGGGCGCGCCGAAGGGCGAGGGCTATATGATCAACGTCGCCTCTCACCGCAACGGCGTAGGCGCCGGCGACTGGACCCGCATCGACGGCTTCTCCGAAAGCGTGATCGACTGGATCATTGCCACCGAGAACTAGCCCTTCTCCCACCATGTGGGAGAAGGTGTCGCGGCGCGCCATCAGGCGCGCCGTGACGGATGAGGGGACGCACGCACAGCGCGACTTCCCCTCATCCGTCTCGCCGCCTTCGGCGTCGATCCACCTTCTCCCGCTATTTGCGGGAGAAGGGCAACAACGACTTGTAATCTTTGATAGAAGGAGCGAGCACGAACATGCATCGCTGAACCACCATGTACGAAGAAATCAACTCCAACGGCGTCCCCATCAAGGCGTGGACGAACGGCGTCCCGGTCGAACCGGAAGCGCGCAAGCAGCTGAGGAACATCGCCGAGCTCCCGTTCATCCACGGCCACGTCGCGGTGATGCCCGACGTGCACTTGGGCAAAGGCGCAACGGTTGGCTCCGTCATCCCGACGAAGGGCGCGATCATCCCGGCCGCGGTCGGCGTTGATATCGGCTGCGGTATGGCGGCGGTGATGACGAACATCACCGCGTCACGCTTGCCGGACTCGCTCAAGAACATCCGCGCCGGCATCGAATCCGTGATCCCGGTGGGCCAGGCGTCGCACAAGCAACCGCCGCGCCGTGCCGAGGCCGCCTGGTACCAGCGCCACAAGGCGGGTTACGAGGCGATCGAAGCCAAGCACCCGAAGATCGCGGAGAAGAAGTCGGCGGCGTTGCAGATCGGCACGCTCGGCGGCGGCAACCACTTCGTCGAAATCTGCCTCGACGAGGCGGACCGCGTCTGGGTGATGCTGCACTCCGGCTCGCGTGGCATCGGCAACCGCATCGGTCAGTACTTCATCGCGAAAGCGAAGGAGGAGATCGAGGCGGCCGGCCTCAAACTCGCGGATCGCGACTTGGCGTGGTTCGGGGAGGGCAGCCAAGCCTTCAACGACTACGTCGAAGCCGTGGGCTGGGCGCAAGACTACGCGCGCTCGAACCGCGACGTGATGATGGGCGCGGTCTTGGCCGTGTTGCAGGAAACGTGGCCGGATCTCGAAACGGCCGACGTGGCGGTGAACTGTCACCACAACTACGTCGAACGCGAAGAGCACTTCGGCGAGCGCGTCTGGCTGACCCGCAAGGGTGCGGTGCGTGCCCGCAAGGGCGAACTCGGCATTATCCCGGGCTCGATGGGCGCAAAATCGTTCATCGTACGTGGCTTAGGCAACCCGGAATCGTTCGAGTCCTGCTCGCACGGCGCCGGCCGCGCCATGTCACGCACAGCCGCAAAGGAACGCTTCACGCTCGAAGACCACATCCAAGCGACCGCCCACGTCGAATGCCGCAAAGACCCAGGCGTCATCGACGAAACGCCGATGGCCTACAAGGACATCGACGCGGTCATGGCCGCGCAAGCCGACTTGGTGGAAGTGGTCCACACACTCCGCCAAATCGTCTGCGTGAAGGGTTAGATAAGGCGCGGGAGCCGCACAGCTCCCGCGCCTCCTGATGCCGCCCGCACGGGGACGCCGTCGATCCGGGCGTACTATCGACGCGCAGCCCTAATGGAAACCTGCAGACAGCATTTGAAGCGCGACGTTCGGGAGATGAGCCGTGGCACGGGGAGAACATTCGTCGCTTCGCCGCAACAGTGCGAGTATCGCGCCATCCGCATACCTGCCATGCCTTGACTTAACCCCACACCCCACGTACCACCCGACGCATGCGCGAGGCATGGGGCTTCGCGCGCACCACTCACGAGCCGGCGATTTGATGAACACGTCGACACTCATAATGACCGCTGCGGGCTGCGCCGGATACCCGGCGCCGCGTTGTGCGGTTCTTTGGGCTCGTGAGGGAGCCATGGATTAGCGTCTCTGCCGAACAGGCCGAACCTGATGCCACCCCTCCCGAGCACGCTCCGGAGGGGTTTTTGTTTGCTTGGTCAAACCCCGATCGAAATGAGCGGACTTACGACCGGGCGGACCGAACGAGCTGATCCATGTTGAAGACCATGAACACATATTTTGAAACGAGCGACCGGGAGGCGAGACGCGCAATGCTGAAGCCCTGGCTCGATGAAACGCGCGAACTGATGAAGCTTGCCGCGCCGCTGATCGTCATGCAGCTGGCTCAAATCGGCTCGCTCACCGCCGACATCATCATGGTCGGCCAGCTTGGCAAGGAAGCGCTCGCAGCGACCGGCATCGGCGCGGTGATCTTCTATTTGGCCTGGCTGATCGGCTTCGGCCCCGTCATGGCGGTGTCGCCGATCGTGGCGCAGATCCTGGGCGCTCATCCGAACGACCGCGCCCGCGTGCGGGCGACGGTTCGCATGGGCTTCTGGGCGATCGCATTCATGTCGCCGGTTCTAATGCTCGCGCTCTTTCTGTGGACGCGCCCGGTGCTGTTGTTGCTGGGACAAGATCCGCAAATCGCGGCGATGGCCGAGCCATGGGTGCAGGTTGTGAGTCTGGGCCTGCCATTCTGGCTGGCGACGCCGTTGTTGCGTGGTCTCGCGACCGCGATCGACAGGCAGCGTCCGGTGCTGGTCATCGCGATCGTGACTGTGCTTGTGAACATCGCCGCGAACTACGTCTTCATCTACGGCCACTTTGGCGCGCCGGCGATGGGCGTCGTGGGTTCGGCCGTGGCCAGCGTGATCGCGTACGTGTTCGCGTTCGCAGCGATGATGGCGCTGGCATTGTTTGCGCCGTCGTTCAAGAAGTATCGGCTGCTCCATCGCTTCTTCCGTCCCGATTGGAAGAAGTTCGCCGAGATCTTTCGTCTCGGCATACCGATGGGCTCGTCGTTGATCTTCGAGGCGATGCTGTTCAACTCGGCAACGCTGATCATGGGCACGTTTGGCGCTGCGGCGGTGGCGGCGCACCAGGTTGCGCTGAACATTCCCTCGCTCACCTTCATGGTGCCGCTGGGGATCGGGATGGCGGCGACGGTGCGAGTTGGCTTGATGACCGGCGCGCGCAACGCGATGGGTGCACGGCGCGCAGGCTACACGGCCATCGCGGTCGGCTGCGGTTTCATGGCGCTGTGCGGTGTCGTGATCGCGTTGATCCCCGAAACGCTGGCGGGTCTCTATCTGAACGCGGCCGATCCGCGGAACGAAGGCGTGATCCCGCTCGCGGTGACGTTTCTCTACGTTGCCGCCGCGTTCCAGCTCTTCGACGCGCTCCAGGTGACGGCGCAGACGAGCCTGCGGGGCCTCAAAGACGCGCGGTGGCCGATGTGGATCGCCGGCCTCAGCTACTGGCTCATTGGATTCCCGCTCGCGTGGGGCCTGAGCAAAGGAGCGGGGTTGGAGGGTCTTGGCGTGTGGACCGGCCTCTTGGTCGGGCTGCTTTTCGCTGGCATAGGCATGCTTGCCCGCTGGGAAATCCTCTCCCGTCGGTCCCTTTAATAGGTTGGGCGGTCCCAAGTTGACGCGGGGCCGCCCACACCCTTGCATTTCCGGGAGGGATTGGGCTATTTCCCGCCCCTCACGAACGGCCGGGCGGGGCATGCCCAGGCTGTTCCGAGCCTTTGGGGCTCACACGCGTTCCAGCATAAGGAGACCGAAATGCCCAAGTTGAAGACCAAATCGGGCGCTAAAAAGCGCTTCAGAATGACGGCCACCGGTAAGGTGAAGCATGGCGGCGTGATGAAACGCCACCGTCTGATCCGGCGCTCTTCCAAGCGCAAGCTGCACGCCAGAGGCACTTTCATTCTCTCTGAGAGTGACACGCCGCGCGTAAAGCTTTGGATGCCCTATAACCGGTAAGGACTGATCAAACATGTCACGTGCACCACGCGCGGTACCGAGCCACGCTCGCCGCAAAAAGGTCTTTAAGCAGGCCAAAGGCTTCAAAGGCCGCCGCAAGAACAACATCACGACCGCGAACGCGGCCGTCGATAAGTCGGGCCAACACGCCTACATCGGCCGCAAGCACCGCAAGCGCAATTTCCGGGCTCTTTGGATTCAGCGCATCAACGCTGCCGTCCGCGAGCACGGTCTGACCTATGGCCGATTTATCAACGGCCTCGGGATTGCGGGTATTGCGGTTGACCGCAAGATCCTCGCAGACCTCGCCGTGCGCGAGCCCGAGGCCTTCAAGGCCCTGGTCGACCAGGCGGTAAGCGCGGCGAAGGCGTAAGCGTTTCAATCTCCTAACGCTTCAATCGCGTGAACCCTCTGACCCAGCGGGCCGGAGTGCGTAAACATGCGCCCAAGCGGCGCGAAGCGATTCGTTGGAGACTTTGAAATGCAGGACCTGACCAAACTCGAAAGCGAAGCCCTCGCGCGCATCGCCGGCAGCGGCGATGAAGCGGCGCTCGAAGCGGCGCGCGTCGAACTGCTCGGCAAAAAGGGCTCGATCAGCGAAGCCTTGAAAACGCTGGGCACGATGAGCCCGGATGAACGTAAGGCACAAGGCCCGATCATCAACGGCATGCGTGACCGCGTGACCGCAGCACTCGCCGCCCGCAAAAGCGCGCTCGGCGATGTGGCGCTTGAAGCGAAGCTGAAGGCCGAGCGCATCGACGTCACGCTTCCCGTGCGTCCTGAGATGCAGGGCCGCATCCACCCGGTCTCGCAAATTCTCGATGAGGCAACCGCAATCTTCGCCGACATGGGCTTCGCGATCGCCGAAGGCCCGGATATCGAGCTCGACGACTACAACTTCACCAAGCTGAACATCCCGCCCGAGCACCCGGCGCGGCAGATGCACGACACGTTCTATCTAAAGGCCAAGCCCGACGGCACGCGCCACCTCCTGCGCACGCATACGTCGCCGGTTCAGGTCCGCACGATGCTGAACTCGAAGCCGCCGATCCGCATCATCGTCCCCGGCCGCGTCTATCGCCTCGACAGCGACCAGACCCACACGCCGATGTTCCACCAGATCGAAGGCCTCGTGATCGACGAGAGCTCGCACATGGGCCACCTGAAGTGGATATTGGAAGAATTCTGCCGCGCGCTCTTCGAAGTGCCGAAGGTCGAAATGCGCTTCCGCCCCTCGCATTTCCCGTTCACCGAACCCTCCGCCGAAGTCGATATCCGCTGCGATCGTTCCGGCGGCGAGGTCAAACTCGGCCAAGGCAACGATTGGCTTGAGATCCTGGGTTGCGGCATGGTCCATCCGAAGGTCATCGAAATGTGCGGCCACGATCCGGCGAAGTACCAAGGCTTCGCCTGGGGCATGGGCCTCGACCGCCTGGCCATGCTGAAATACGGCGCCCCCGACCTGCGCGCCTTCTTCGACGCCGACCTGCGCTGGCTGAAACACTACGGCTTCTCCGCGCTGGATGTGCCCTCGCTCGCGGGAGGACTCAGCCGATGAAATTCACCCTCTCCTGGCTCAAGGATCACCTCGACACCGACGCGTCGGTCG
>CAZJOM010000103.1:0-12020 GCA_964547645.1 uncultured Flavobacteriaceae bacterium | reverse complement strand
ACTCCCCTAGGGCGCGCCATTTTCCCAAGCCACTGCTGCGTCGCGGATCACCCCCAGAACGCGCAGGTTTCCGATCCGCTCTTTGGTTTTCAGCGACGCTGCTATCTGCAGGAGCGCGGCTGCGATGGCCGCGCGACGTTGCGACTTGCGGCGACTTATGGGAGCGAAGGCGGGCTCCGCAAACGTCGACAAGTACAGCGTGCTAGCCCTGGATGGCCGCGGGGGCTAAGGTCGCCCCATCCGCTTTTTCTCAACAGGAGTTCGTCCATGCGCAATTTGAAGGGTCATGAGATCCGGCTGAAGAGCCGTCCGGTCGGGATGCCGGCTGACGAGAATTTCGAGTACGTGGAGTCTGCCGTTGCCGAGCCTAAAGATGGCGAGGTTTTGGTGCGCAATGTGTGGATGTCGGTCGATCCTTATATGCGCGGGCGGATGATCGATCGCGAGAGCTATGTGCCGCCGTTTCAGATCGGCCAGCCGCTGCAAGGCGGCGCGATCGGGCAAGTGATCGCCGCCGGCAAGGGTGCGCACTTCGCGGTCGGCGATTATCTGAACCACATGTTGGGTTGGCGCGAGTATGCGGTCGTGGGACCGATGGCGATGCCGCAGAAGGTCGATCCGAAGTTGGCGCCGGTGCAGAGTTTCTTGGGTGCGCTCGGCATGCCGGGGCTGACCGCTTATGCGGGGCTGTTCAAGGTCGCCGCGTTCAAGCCGAGCGAGACGGTGTTCGTGTCGGCGGCGTCGGGCGCGGTCGGTTCGATCGTCTGCCAGCTCGCGAAGGCGCATGGCGCCTATGTCGTGGGCTCGGCCGGGTCGGACGAGAAGTGCCAATGGCTGCTGAAAGAGGCCAAGATCGACAAGGCGATCAACTACAAGACCACGGCCGATCTCGACAAGGCGGTCGGGGCGGCGTTCCCGAAGGGGATCGACGTCTATTTCGAGAATGTCGGCGGCAAGCATTTGGAAGCCGCGCTCAACCACATGAAGGTGTTCGGGCGCATCGCCGTGTGCGGGATGATCGAGCAGTACAACAACACGGCGCCGGCACCCGGACCGTGGAACATCATTATGACGATCCCGAAGAGCCTGCGCATCGAAGGCTTCGTCGTGTCGAACCACTTCGATCTGCTGCCGAAGTTCCATCAGGAGATGGGCAAGCTGATCGGTGAAGGCAAAATGAAGTGGCACGAGACGGTCGTCGAAGGATTACAGAACGCACCGAAAGCGTTTCTGGGCCTCTTCAAGGGCGAAAACTTCGGCAAGGCGCTGGTCAAGATCGGGCCGGATAAGGCGGTTTAGGTTCGCCCCGCGCTTGCCAACAACTGGCCGTGCATCACCAAATGATGCACGGTTGATTCGAGGTCGAAGGGCGGGACAATGACCACCTACCGTCGTTGGGTGTTGGCAAAGCGGCCGGAGGGCGTGCCCTCCGCGGACGACTTTGCGCTGGAGCAGGCGAGCTTGCCGGAGGTGGCGGAGGGCCAGGCGCTGATCCGGGTGTCCCATATCTCCGTCGATCCGGGCATGCGGTCGCGGTTGTCGGGCGACTCCTACGCCCCTGCCCTGCCGCTCGGCGCGCCAATCGAGAGCGCGGGCGTGGGCAAAGTGATCGCCTCGCGCAATGCGAAGCTGAAAGAAGGCGCGGACGTTTGGGGCGGCTTCGGCTGGCAGACGCATTTCTTGAGCGACGGGCGCGGGGTTCAGGCGCTCGACCCTGAGATTTACAAGGGCACGATCGGGCCCACGGCAGCGATCGGGGTGTTCGGGATTCCTGGGCTGACCGCGTTCTTCGGCTTGTTCGAAATCGGCAAGCCAAAGGAGGGCAATGTCGTCGTGATTTCGTCGGCGGCCGGGACCGTCGGCGCGACCGCCGGGCAGATCGCGAAGATCTTGGGCTGCACGACGATCGGGCTCGCGGGGTCGGATGCGAAGTGCGCTTATCTGAAGGAGATCGGCTTCGACGTTGTCATCAACTACAAGACCGCGGGCGATCTGACCGCCGCTTTCAAGGCGGCGGCGCCGAAGGGGATCGACATCTATTTCGACAATGTGGGTGGCGAGACGCTGGATGCCGCCATTCTCAACATGCGCAAAGGCGGGCGCATTGTCGTGTCGGGGCAAATCGCGGAGTACAACGCGGTGCAACCGCGCGGCATTCGCCACACACTGCCCTTCATCACGCAGCGGCTGAAGATGGAAGGGCTTGTCGTCTACGATTACGGCGTGCAGTTCGCGGAGGCGCGGGCGCAGATGGCGGAATGGGTGCGCGAGGGCAGGCTCAGCTATCGCGAAGAGATCATCGAAGGGATCGAGCAGGCGCCGGCGGCGTTCATCGGGCTTTTTACCGGCGACAGCTTCGGGAGGCGCCTGGTGCATGTGGGATGAGGCGGCAGGGCTTCAGGTTCTTCGCCAGATGCTCGCTTGCGCTAAAAGGCTCTCCCGCAAAACGGAAAACTGCATGACCTCGTCGGGGCCGAGCGCGTATTCGATCGCGGCGCGGTTGCCGATACGCAGCACAAGCTCGCAGGTCATGCCGACGTCGCTCAACGGTTCTGGCCGGTAGCAGCGGCCCGCGTAGACCTTGGCGAGATCGCCCGTGGCGGGCTCCGCCGTCAGGAGATAAATCCAGGGCGATGCAGGCGATGCGATTTGGACGAGCTGCCAATCGGTGCGCGCGGCAACGCTGCGGTTGGCCCAAGCACCCTGCCCTCGCCAGGCCTCGGCCGCTTGCGTCAGATGCTCCGTGGGCGGAGCATACGCCGGCCAGAACGTGGCGGCGAGCGGGTGGCCGCGCAGAGCTTCCGCGGCAGCGAGACCGAGAAGGTTTGCTGGGATGTGCAGGTCCAACGGCCTTTCGCCGCAAGCGGCGACGGAGGCGGCAACGGGGACGAGGCCCGCCTCTCGCGCATCCCAACAGCCGGCAAGGCGTTGCGCGTCGGCGCGCCAGCCGTCGTTGCGAACGAACTGACGCGGGATGAAGTAGGTTTCGCTGCCGGCGCGGACGGCAACGTCCGGATACTTCGCGGCAGTCCGATCGAGATGCGCTTTGAGCCCGATCAGCCCCACGCCCAGCGCACACCAGATGAGCAATGCCCGCATCGCCTGTCCCCAACACCCTGGGACAGGCTAGCCGCGTTTAGCCGCCACGCAAAAGCGTCACTGCGCCGCGACGGCTTTCTGCGCTTTGACACGTTCGGCGCGGATGCCTTCGGCAACCAGGAAAGCAAGCTCCAGCGACTGGTTGGCGTTCAGGCGCGGGTCGCAGTGCGTGTGGTAGCGGCTCGAGAGGTCGGCGTCGGTGATCGCGGTGGCGCCGCCGGTGCACTCGGTGACGTTCTGCCCCGTGAGCTCCAGGTGAACACCGCCGGCGTGCGTGCCTTCGGCGCGATGGACCGCGAAGAAGGTTTGCACTTCCTTCAGCACGCGATCGAACGGGCGGGTCTTGAAGCCCGTCGTCGACTTGATCGTGTTGCCGTGCATCGGATCGCAGGACCAAATGACCTTGCGGCCTTCACGCTTGATCGTGCGGACGAGGCGCGGGAGGTGCTCCTCGACCTTGTCGGAGCCAAAGCGGGCGATCAGCGTCAAGCGGCCGGGCTCGTTTGCCGGGTTCAGAATATCGCAGATGCGTATCAGCTCGTCGTTCGTGAGCGAGGGACCGCACTTGACCGCTAGCGGGTTGTTGATGCCGCGCGCGTATTCCAGATGCGCGCCGTCGAGGTTGCGCGTGCGGTCGCCAATCCAGAGCAAGTGCGCGGAGGTGTCGTACCAGTCGCCGGTCGTGGAATCGATGCGCGTCATCGCCTGCTCGTAACCCAGCAGCAGCGCTTCGTGGCTGGTGTAGAACTCGGTCGTGCGCAGTTGCGGCGCGGAGTCCGGCGTGATGCCGCAAGCTTCCATGAACTCCAACGTCTCGGAGATTCGATCGGCGAGCGCGCGGTAGCGTTCACCCGAGGGCGAGCCCGCGATGAAGCCCAGATTCCACCGGTGCACGTTGTGCAGATCTGCGTAGCCGCCCGATGCGAAGGCGCGGAGCAGGTTCAACGTCGAGGCGGCTTGCGCATAGGCCTGGATCATGCGCTCCGCGTCGGGCTCACGCGAGATCTTATCGAATGGCGCCGCATTGACGATGTCGCCGCGGTAGGAGGGCAACTCGACGCCGTCGATCGCTTCCATATCGGACGACCGGGGCTTGGCGAACTGACCCGCGATGCGGCCGACCTTGACGACCGGCATGGCGCCAGCGAACGTCAACACTACCGCCATCTGCAGCAGGACGCGGAACGTGTCGCGGATGTTGTCGGGGTGGAACTCGGCGAAGGACTCGGCGCAATCACCGCCTTGGAGCAGGAACGCACGGCCTTCGGCGACGTCGGCCAGCGCGCGCTTCAGGTTGCGCGCTTCGCCGGCAAACACGAGCGGCGGAAACGACTTCAGGCGCGTCTCGACGCGCGTTTGAGCGTCCGGGTCCGCGTAGTTCGGGATCTGCGCGACGGGGCGCGTGCGCCAGCTGCCGGGGTTCCAATTCATGGGGTTTTCGCCTTTCAGGCGTTAGATAGCGCCTGAGCTCCCCCATTGCCAGTTTCACAGCGTCGCGCGGTTAATCATCGTCCTCGGACTGTAGCGAATTGGCGCTGTCGCTCAGGATCACTTGGCGTAGCGATGCGATCAGGCTGTCGGCGCGGTCTTGGCGGCGGTTGGAGTGCGTCCAGGAAAAAGTCGGCTGACGCGCCTCGATGCCGGCGATGAATTCGGCACCCAGCGTGTGGCTCACGTAGATCCAATACCGATCGCCGGCAAAGTCGAGCCAGAAGCCGCGACTGTCCGGCGTCTCTTCGCCGATGTCGGCTTCGGGGACGGCGTCCATGAGCCCCTCGCGCAGCCGCGCGATGAGAGCTTGGCGATCGGTTGCGGCGAACCGGGACGCGGTGAAACGAAAACGGTGGTGCATGGACCCTGGAATTGGCTTTGTCTCGCCATCATCGGCGACCAGGCCCTTTCGTCACGCTAAAGCGCAACGGACGTTTTTAGCAGGTATCCCTAACGCCCCGCGGCCCAATGGCGTTCAACCTAATGGTGCGGCGGTTCGATTGTGGTTACGCCACCCGGCGTGCCGATCAACGCAATGCTGGCGAGGGAGATAAACAGACCATGATCGACGACGCCCGGAATCTGCTCCAGGGCGTGGGCCAGGCGTTCGGGGTCAGGAATAGATTCGGCGGAGCAGTCGGCGATCAAGTTGCCGCTGTCGGTTTTGAAGGGGTGGGCCTCACCGCCGCGCAGGCGCATGAGATTCTGCGAACAGCCGGCGCGGGCCGCCGCTTCGGCGATGCGCTCCATCGTGACCGTGTGGGCGAAGGGGACAATTTCGACCGGCAACGGAAAGCGGCCGAGGACGTCGACGACCTTTGCGGCGTCGGCGATGACCAACATGCGATTTGAGGCTGCGGCGACGATTTTCTCCCGCAGCAACGCGCCGCCGCCGCCTTTGATCAAGACGAGGTTTGGGCCAACTTCGTCAGCGCCGTCGACGGTCAGGTCGAGATGGCGAACCGTGTTCAGGTCGCCGACCGCAATCCCAAGTTCTCGGGCGAGCGTGGCCGTCCGTTCGGATGTTGCGACGGTTGTGAGCTTGAGGCCCGCTTTTACGCGCGGCGCGAGGGCGCGCACGAAGTGCTCCGCCGTGGAGCCGGTGCCCAACCCCAAGCGCATGCCGGGCTTCACATATTCGAGAGCGGCTTCGGCCGCGGCACGCTTTTGATCGTCGATCGTCATGTTGTTCGCCATGGCGCCACTATAGAAGCGACTTACCCTCGCGTGCAAAGGATCGTCTTTGAAATCTGTGAGTCATTTGCGACTGCGGCCAAAAGCCCTGCAATTTGGCTATCGCAACGATACCTTGATGGTGGACGGGTGTGGGTTCAAATGTGATGCTCGTAACACGCACTCGACTTCGCGGTTCGGCACTTTGTTCGGACACTGATTGTTTCAGTGTTGTCGTACACGGAATGCTCGCTGCGGTGCGGAATGCGTGTGACGAGGTTCTGGTCGCGCCGTGCGCCGGATTTGTTGGTTAAGCTGGTGTGAACACCGTCACAGCAAGTCGATGTGCATTGACCGATCCTGAACCAATTCATGGCAATGTGTCACAAGCACGTGTGCTGAAACTTCTGCCACGTTTTAGCCTCGGGCCAGGATCAAAGTGGTCGACATGAGCGTAGAGAGCGACGACAGAACAGAGTTCACTTACCCCGTCTACTCACGGGGCGAGGTCATGGCCGACGCGGCCGCGCATGTGCTCGGCGTTTTGTTTGGTCTGGTCGCAACCATCGCTCTCGTCATCACCGCTTCACAACACGATCACTTCCTTCTCATTCTTGGCGCCAGCCTCTACGGGCTTGGGCTCATTTCGATGCTGACATGTTCGGCCGCCTACAACCTTTGGCCGCCGTCGCCGACGAAGGAGCTGCTGCGCCGCTTCGACCATGCCGCCATCTTTCTGATGATCGCCGGTACCTATACGCCCCTGCTGCTCAACCGCGTCGGCGGCGAGTGGGGGGTGGGGCTGCTTGGGTTTGTGTGGGTGGTTGCGCTGCTTGGCGCTGCGATGAAGCTCGTCTTCCCGCGCCGGTGGGAATCGATCACGCTGGCGCTCTATCTCGGCCTCGGCTGGTCGATCTTGGCCGCGGTCAACCCTTTGATCGAAGCCGTTTCGATGCAGAGCCTGGTGCTGATCGCCGTCGGCGGCGTGATCTACAGCATCGGCGTCGTCTTCCATCTGTGGGAGAAGCTGCCGTACCAGAACGCGATCTGGCATTGGCTGGTGCTGACGGCTGCGGCCTGCCACTACATCGCCGTGTTCAACGAAGTGGCGATTGCCGGGACGATGTAGACACCTGAGGCGCTGAGATTCAGCCTCACACAAAGCCACGAAGATTCTAAGAACGCACGAAGGAGAAATTGGCGCGAAGCGCGCCGAAGGCTCTTCTTTGTGGTGCCTTCGAACGTTCGTGACTTTGTGTGAGGCTGACTCGAAACTGCTCCGCGCTACTCGACGGTCACCGACTTCGCCAGGTTACGTGGCTGGTCCACGTCGGTGCCTTTCACGACGGCTGTGTGGTAGGCGAGGAGTTGGACCGGGATCGTGTAGAGCAGCGGCGTGGCGAAGGAGTCCACTTCGGGGACTTCGATGCGGGCCCAGACTTTGCTGCCGCCGAGTTCCAGGCCGCGCTTGTCCGAGATCAGGATCACCTTGCCCTTGCGCGCCATCGACTCTTGCATGTTCGAGATCGTCTTTTCGAACAGGTGATCGTGCGGGGCAATGACGACGACGGGGACGTCTTCGTCGATCAGGGCGATGGGGCCGTGCTTCATCTCGCCGGCGGCATAGCCTTCGGCGTGGATGTAGGAGATTTCCTTCAGCTTCAGCGCGCCTTCCATCGCGATCGGGAATGAGAGGCCGCGGCCGAGATAGAGGACGTCGCGCGCCTTGGCGATTTCGTGTGCGAGGCTTTGGTAGATCGGGTCCTGCGCGAGCAGCGTCACGATGTGGCGCGGCACTTCCAACAAGGTCTGTGTTAGGCGCGTTTCATCCTCGCGCGTGAGGTGGCCCCGGGCACGGCCGGCGGCGATCGCGAGGGCGCCTAAGACCGCGAGCTGGCAGGTGAAGGCCTTCGTCGAGGCGACGCCGAGTTCGGGGCCGGCGTGGGTCGGGAAGATGACTTCGGATTCGCGCGCGATCGTGCTCGACGGTACGTTGACGACGGAGGCGATGTGTTGGCCCTGCTCCTTGCAGTAGCGGAGTGCAGCCAGCGTGTCGGCGGTTTCACCCGACTGCGAGACGAAGAGTGCCAGGCCACCGCGGGGCATCGGTGCTTCGCGGTAGCGGAACTCCGATGCGACGTCGATTTCGACGGTCATGCGGGCCAGGCGTTCGAACCAGTATTTCGCGACCAGCGTGGCGTAGTGGGCGGTGCCGCAGGCGACCAGCGTGAGCTTCGGCAACGTCGCAAAGTCGAACGGCAATTTCGGCAGGCTGACGGCGTTCGTCACCGGATTGATGACGCTGTTCAGCGTGTGACCAATGACTTCCGGCTGTTCGAAGATTTCCTTCGCCATGAAGTGGCGGTGCGAACCCTTGTCAACGAGGCTGGCCGAGACCGATGTGATCGTCACTTCGCGGTTCACGGGGCGGTCGTTCTGATCGAGGATCGAAACGCCGTCGGTCTTCACGATCGCGATGTCGCCGTCTTCGAGGTAGGAAATCTTGTTCGTGAGCGGCGCCAAGGCGAAAGCGTCGGAGCCCAGATACATCTCCTTCGTGCCATAACCCACGGCGAGCGGCGGGCCCGAGCGGGCACCGATCATCAGGCCTTCGTGATCCTTGAAGATGATGCCGAGCGCGAAGGCGCCGCGCAGGCGCTTGATCGCGGTCGAGGCCGCCTTCACCGGATCCATGCCCTGGCTCAGATACTCGGTGATCAGGTGCACCGACACTTCGGTGTCGGTTTCGGTGTGGAACTTGTGACCCTTTTTCTCCAGCTCCTCGCGCAGTTCGCGGAAGTTTTCGATGATGCCGTTGTGTACGACAGCCACGCGATCGGAGACGTGCGGGTGGGCGTTCGTCTCGTTCGGGACGCCATGCGTCGCCCAGCGGGTATGGCCGATGCCGGTCGAGCCGGGGAGCGGTTTTTCATGCAACACGCGATCGAGACCGGAGAGTTTGCCGGGTGCGCGGCGCCGCTCGATCCGACCGTCTACGAGCGTTGCTATGCCGGCGGAGTCATAGCCGCGATATTCGAGGCGCTTCAGCGAGTCCAAGATGATCGGTGCTGCGTCGGGGTTGCCGACGATGCCAACGATGCCGCACATGAAGCTTACTCCTTTTTCGCCTTCGCGGCCTTTTCGGCGCGCTTCTTGGCACGAAACTTTGCCGCCCAACCAGGCACTTGACGTTGCTCGCTGCGCTCGACGGCGAGCGCGTCCTTCTCGACAGCTTTGGTGATCACGCTGCCGGCGCCGACATTCGCGCCGTCGCCGATCTTCACGGGTGCCACGAGCGCGGTGTTCGAGCCGATGAACGCGTCGGCGCCGATGTCGGTCAAATGCTTGTCGAAACCGTCGTAGTTGCAAGTGATGGTGCCGGCGCCGATGTTGGCGCGCGCGCCGACGCGGGCGTCGCCGATATAGGACAGGTGGTTCGCCTTCGCGCCGTCTTCGATCATGGCCTTCTTGATCTCAACGAAGTTGCCGATGTGGACGTCGCGGCCGAGTTCGGCGCCGGGGCGCAATCTGGCGAAGGGCCCAAGGATCGCGCCCTCCCCCACCGTGCAGCCTTCAAAGTGGCAGAATCCGTTGATGCGGACGTTGTCGGCGATCGTGACCTTTGGGCCGAAGAAGACATTCGGGCCGATCGTCACGTCGCGGCCCAGCTTCGTATCGTGGCTGAGCCAGACGGTTTGCGGGTCGATCATCGTTGCGCCGTCGAGCATCGCGCGCTCGCGCAGGCGGCGCTGCATGATGCTTTCGACGAGCGCGAGTTCGACGCGGGAATTGATGCCGAGCACGTCTTCGGCGGGGACTTCCACTGCGACGCAGCGCTTGTTGCGGCGTCGAGCGCCGGCGACGATGTCGGTGAGGTAGAATTCCTTTTGCGCGTTATCGTTCTTCAGTTCGCCGAGTAGCTCGCGCAACAACGCGACATCGAGCAGGAAGCCGCCGGCGTTACAGAAATCGATCTTCTTCTGCGCCGCCGTTGCGTCGCGCGCTTCGACGATGCCGTCCAGGTCGCCGTTGCCAAGCAAGATCAGGCGGCCGTACGGCGCGGGGTCTGCGGGCTTGAAGCCCATTAGGGCGAGGTCGGCGCCTGCGACTCGTGCGGCCAACAGTTTCTGCAGCGTCGATTGCGTCAGCAGGGGGTTGTCACCGTAAAGAACGACGACGTCGCCCTGGAACTCCGCGAGGGCGGAAAGCGCGCTGCGGGCGGCGTCGCCGGTGCCTAGCGGCGGGTCTTGGATCGCGGTGGTCGCGCCGTGGCTTTTCGCGTAGGCGGCGATGTCTTGCTGACCGGCGCCGACGACGACCGCGAGTTTGGCTGCGCCCAGCGATTGCAGAGCCACAAGGATGTGGCCGAGAATCGGCATGCCGGCGACCGGGTGAAGGACTTTGGGCAGCGCGGACTTCATGCGCGTGCCTTTGCCGGCGGCGAGGACGACTGCTGCGAGGGGGCGTTTGCTCAAACCTGAACCGTGCAAAAAATGGGGGACTTCCGGCGTTTCGGCACGCGGGACCGTTACATGGCGTTATGACAGGGCGAAATAAAGAAATGTTTCGCTTTCTTGCCGCGACCGTGGCACGAGGCGGTCTCTAACCCATTGAGAGCATTATACCTTGCCAGCTTTTCCAGAGACCGTGGTTTTCGACCTGGACGGGACGCTTGTGGACACGGCGCCCGACCTGACCGCCGCGCTGAACGCGGTCATGGTCGCCCAAGGTCGGCGGCCGGTGCCGCTCGACGATGTGCGGCACATGGTGGGGCGCGGAGCACGGCACCTGATCGAGCGGGCTATGGAGGCCACGGGTGCGCCTGCCAGCCTCAAGCAAACCGACGACATGTTTCGGGATTTTCTCATCCACTATGACGCCAATATCTCGGCGACCAGCCGACCCTTCGAGCGGGTCGTCGAGGTGGCGGAGCGCCTGCGGGGGCGTGGACACAAGCTCGGCATTTGCACAAACAAGCCGGAGGCTCTGTCGCTGAAGCTGATGAGCGAGCTTGGCCTGCGGTCATTGTTCCCGGTGATTCTGGGCGCCGACAGCCGGCCTTATCGCAAGCCCGATCCGCGGCATCTGTTCGACACGATCGCGGCGCTTGGCGGCGATCCGAGCAGCGCAGTGTTGATCGGCGACAGCGAAACGGACGTGAAGACGGCGCGGGCGGCGAATGTGCCTGTCGTGGTCGTCAGCTTCGGCTACACGGAAATCCCGCCACGCGAACTGGGTGCCGATGTGGTGATCGACCATTTCGACGCGCTCGAACAAGCACTTAGCGGCCTTGGCCGCGCTTGACTTGGCGGGTGGCGCGCCCCTATAGCCTTGCGTTCCGGAAACGGGCGCTTAGCTCAGCGGGAGAGCACTACCTTCACACGGTAGGGGTCGCTGGTTCAATCCCAGCAGCGCCCACCATTCTCTAGCGAGGCGCGGGCTGCGCCACCATATCATCTGAGTAGGTTGACGCGCGCCCGATGGATTTTCTGTTCGACCCCCAAGTTTGGTTCGCCTTCTTCACACTGACGGCGCTCGAGATCGTTCTGGGTGTCGACAACATCGTCTTCATCGCCATCCTCGCCGGACGGCTGCCGGCGGAGGATCGCTCCGCGGCGCGGCAGATCGGCCTGTCGGTCGCACTGGCGACGCGGCTCGCGCTGCTGGTGACGCTGTTCTATCTCTCCCACTTGGAAGGCAAGACCGGCTTCTTCCTGTTCGGTCACGAGTTGTCGTGGCGCGACGTGGTCTTGGGTGCGGGCGGATTGTTTCTGATCTGGAAGTCCATCGTCGAGATGAACGTCGAGGTCAGGCCGCATAAGCACGTGCGCAAGGAGAAGGTCAGCAACCGGCCGAGAGCAGCGTTCGCCTGGATCATCATTCAAATCGCGATCATCGACATCGTGTTCTCGATCGACTCCGTCATCACCGCTGTCGGCATTGCGAAAGATATCGAGGTCATGGCGGCAGCGATCATCATCTCCGTCTTCGTGATGATGGTGGCGATCAACCCGATCTCGGCTTTTATCGACAAACACAAAGAGATCAAGATCGTCGCCTTGAGCTTCCTGTTGCTGGTGGGCTTCATCCTGCTCGCCGAGGCGCTCGGCACACCGATCCCGAAGGGGTATCTCTACTTCGCGCTCGGCTTTGCGGCGATGGTGCAAGTGCTCATCCTGTGGGCGAACTCCAGCGAGCAGCAGATGGAGACACTGGCCAAGGCGCACGAGGACCAGAAGGATACGGTTTGAGCGGCT
>CAZJOM010000102.1:0-12023 GCA_964547645.1 uncultured Flavobacteriaceae bacterium | reverse complement strand
AACAGCGACAGCCAGAAGAGCAGATGCAGGTTCGCCAGCATCGCCGGCCCGTTGATCTTGTGCACGGCGTGGAACAGGTGGTGGTGGTTGCTCCAATAGATGCCGACATAGATGAAGCTGAGCACGTAACTCACGAACACCGGCCAAATCGGCAAGAGCGCTTCGAGCTCGATTCCGTGCGGCGGCTTCATCTCCAAAACCATGATCGTGATGATGACGGCGATCACCCCGTCGCTGAACGCCTCGACCCGTCCCTTGTTCATGCGGTCTCCTCTACGGCGCTTCGACGGTGAACTGCGCCTTCAGCAGGCCGGAGGCGACGAGTCCCTCGATCACCCGCGCATCGTGCGCCGGGATGATCGTCAACGCCGGCTCGCTCGCGTTCAGATCGTGTAACGCACGAATCTGGTCGGCCACCGCCGCGCGGTCCTCGCTGGAGGCCATATAGAACTGCTGCACGAAGCGCGGCCGCGTCTTCAGGTCCGTCACGTTCGACAGCACCCACGCGATGTCGCCGATGAACAGCACCTCGCGCCCGTCGGCGAGCTTCACGAAGAACATCACACTGCCCGGCGTGTGCCCGGCAGCCGGGATCATGACGACGCCCGGCGCGATGCGTTCCGGCGCCGTCAGGTTGAGAACCCGCATATACAACGGATTATAAATAGACGGGACTTTGCCGCCCACGCTGGCTGACGGCAGGGCGTTGTACTGTTCAATCGTCAAGATCAGGCGCTCGGCGAGCCGCTCCGGCGCGGGAAATCGCGCCACCCCGCCGATGTGATCGGGATGCTCGTGCGTGACTGCCACCTGTGCGGCGTTACCCATCGCGGCGATCACACGCCCGTAAGCCGCCTCGTCGAATGAAGCGGCGGGCCCTTGCTGCGCCTTAAGCGCGATCTCCTTATCCATCGCAGTGTCGATGATGACGCTGCCCGTGGGTCCGTTCAGTTGGAACGCCGCGCGCACGCGCTTGTATTGCTCGAACGGAGCGCCTGCCTGCATCGCGCCAAGCGGCACCGTATCGCGCCCCACGATCTCGACCCGGATCTCTGTTGGTGGTGGCACAGTGTCCGCGGCGATCAGCGCGCGCCAACCGGCGATATCGGTTTTGTAGGCCGCCGTGGAAGGCACCGCGCCGTCGGCGACGTAATACCAATAGGCACCGGCCGCCACGGCCACGAGCACCAGAATCGCAATCCCGATCCGTCTGAGCCACATCGTCTTGTCTCCCCAATTCGCGTGGTTGATGGACAAACGCTATCGGCGAATTGCGCTAGGAAACCAAGGCCTTATCGCGCCGATTTGCGCTATTTCGCACTGCAGCATAGCCTAACCCCAACAAAACATTCGGAATAGAGCCTGAGATGACGATCACCTTGGATGGACGCGAAGCGCCGATGCGCGAACGCGATGGCCTGAAATATCCCTTCGACGCCAAGCCCGAACCGGGCCAGACGATCGAAGTGGCAGCGGGCGTCCACTGGATCCGTCTGCCGCTGCCGTTCCAACTGAACCACATCAATGTCTGGCTGCTGGAAGACGGCGATGGCTGGACCGTCGTCGACACCGGCGTCGCCTCGAGCACCGCAAAGGACTGCTGGCGCCAGGTCCTGGCGGAAAAGAACGCGAAGCCCACGCGAGTGATCGTCACCCACCTGCATCCCGATCACGTCGGCCTCGCCGGTTGGTTCGCCAAGAAATTTGGCACGCCGTTGCACATGTCGCGTACCGACTATCTGCTCTGCCGCACGCTTGTCATGGACACCGGCCAACCCGCACCGGAAGAGGGTGTCGAGTTCTACAAGGCCGCCGGCTTTCATGAGGCGGCGCTCGAAGACTACCGGAAGCGCTTCGGCGGATTTGGCATGGGCGTGCACAGCCTGCCGCAATCGTTCCATCGCCTCGTCGACGGGCAAGAGATCAAGATCGGCAAGAACACATGGCGCGTCGTCGTCGGCCGCGGCCATGCGCCGGAACATGCCTGCCTCTGGTGCCCGGAACGCAAGCTCATGATCTCCGGCGATCAAATTCTGCCGCGCATTTCCTCGAACGTCAGCGTCTTCCCGACCGAACCCGACGCGAACCCGCTGCAAGAGTGGCTCGACAGCTGCCACATGCTGCAAAAGCTGATCCCCGACGACACGCTGATCCTGCCCGCGCACAACGAACCGTTCTTAGGCGTGAAGACGCGCATGAAGCAGCTGATCGACGACCACGAAGACGGCATGACGAAGCTCCTCGACCTCTGCGCCACGCCAAAGCGCGCCGTCGACGTCTTCCCGGCGCTCTTCCGTACCCGCATCACCGCCGGCAACTTCGGCATGGCCACCGGCGAAAGCCTAGCCCACCTGAACTGCCTCATCGCCAGAGGCAAGATCAACCGCACCCGCGACGCGGAAGGCGTGGACTGGTACGCAGCGTCCTAGCTTACTGATATCGGATTTACGACAGCGACCGCGCCAAGAACGTCGCGATCGCTTGTTGTCGCCACGCTGCCATCAGATTTATCAAGACGACGCACTGTGATCGGCGGTTGGGCGCGGCCCAGGTGACGGACGCACGCCTGCACGCGGCGGATTTGGCCCAAAGATCTGCATGTCCGCTTCGTTGAAGTGAAATTCGATGCGTTGATAGCGGCCTTGCGCGGCGTCGGGACGCGCGATCAGGAATTGCCGGTAGTGCTCGACCGCCACTTCGAGAAGAAGGTGCCGCACTTTCGCTTTCAACGTGCGCTTCACCGCGCAGATCGTGATTTCGCAGCGCGGCGCGAAATCGCCACGCGCGATTGCCACCGCAGATGCGCCGAACGGCACCTCCGGCGTACCGCATTCGAGAGAGATAACGCGATAGCCGAAGCCTTGAGACTGGAGCCCGACCGGATAACACTCGAAGCGAACCGCCGACGCTGCCGCGTTCGGTCCCAGCGCCCGCGCCAGACTCTCGGCTCCAATAGGGTACGCATGTGTTCGGGGTACCTTTGCCCGCGAAATCGTTCGCACTGTTTAAGCTCCAAAAGACGCCGACGGAACCGACGCGCGGCGCGGATAGCATGGAGAACGTCGAAAGAATATATGCACTTATCCCCATCCCGTCATAGTCCGCTCACACGAAGGCACGATCAATGATGCATGGGCGCGCACTGGTCGCGCTCATCGTGTCATCGTGTGAGCCCGTCGAACGCCGCGAAGTCATGGATGGTTCGCCTTCGCGGACCATGACAATGTCGGGCGGTTGCAACATTGGAGCCGCCCATGTCCCTCAAAGCCAAAACGCTCTTCATCACCGGCGCGAGCCGCGGCATCGGTCTCGCGATCGCGCTGCGCGCCGCGCGCGACGGCGCAAACATCGCCATCGCCGCGAAGACCGCAGACCCGCACCCGAAACTTCCGGGCACAATCTATTCGGCAGCGAAAGAGATCGAGGCTGCGGGGGGAAGGGCGCTCCCCCTGGTCGTCGACGTGCGCGACGAAGCCAACGTCGCCGAAGCGATCGAGCAAACCGTGGCGAAGTTCGGCGGCATCGACATCTGCGTGAACAACGCCAGCGCGATCCAGCTCACGCCGACCGCAATGACCGACATGAAGCGCTACGATCTGATGCATCAGATCAACACGCGCGGCACGTTCATGGTCTCGAAGTACTGCGTGCCGCATCTGAAGAAGGCATCGAACCCACACATCCTGAACCTCTCCCCGCCGCTCGATATGAGCGAGAAGTGGTTTTCGAACCACGTCGCCTACACGATGGCGAAATACGGCATGAGCATGTGCGTGCTCGGTATGGCGGGCGAGTTCCGCGCCGACGGCATCGCGGTGAACGCGCTCTGGCCCCGCACCGGCATTGCGACCGCCGCGATCCGCAACGCCCTCGCCGGCGACGAAGGCATGAAGATGTGCCGCACCCCCGAAATCATGGCCGACGCCGCCCACGTGATCCTGACCAAGCCGTCGCGCGACTTCACCGGCAACTTCTGCATCGACGACACGCTGCTCTGGGAAGCAGGCGTCCGCGACTTCGACCACTACCGCGTCGACCCCACAAAAGACCTGATGCCCGACTTCTTCGTCCCCGACAGCTCGAAGCCGCCGGTCAGCCTCAAGGCCGCGCGCTAATTCCGGGGCGCCGGCACCCCGGCAAGCGCCTCACGCGTCGGCGATCGGCTCGTGCGGCTCGTAACCCTTCAGCGCCTTGTACGAGAAGCTCATCAGCGAGACCGCGAGCGCCGGAAAGTAGATGTACATCAGAAGGAAGACGACCCACATTACTGGCGCGAACGCTCCAAAGGTCTCATCAAGCCGCCGCCGCACCATTTCGGGGTCCGGCTTTTCGACATTCATCACGATGACATTGGGAGTTGGCGCTTCGGGTGCTGCACGCGGCGCCGACGGGGAGGCAGCCTCAGGCTCGTGCTGCGCCGACATCGAAGGCTCGGTTGAGCTGGTCGCTGGTGCGGCGCCGCTGGTCGCGGACGGTCCCTCTGGCACGACTGGCGGCGGCGCCTCGTGGCTCGGTTGAGCTGCGTCGGGTGTCGCCGGAGCGGTGATCGCCGGCACGTCCTGCGGCGGCACCATCTTGTTTGTGTAGTACCAATAGGCTCCAACGGTGGCCGGAACAATGATGATCAGATAGATCCAGCCGAACGTCAGGATGAAGGCGCCGATAAAGCGCCACACGTTGCCGCGGGTCAGTTGCCAAGCGTCGCTCGGCGACAGCCGGTTCGTCGCCACGACTGAGGGCGGCCAAACCGTCAGGCGCAAGCTGACATAGATGATTGAAACATACGCAACAAAATACACAGCCCAGAACGCACCCATCCATCCGCTCCGCATCCCGTGTTGCATCATCTGAGTGAGAGACGTTGGATCGTCGGCGAATTTCCTAAACATGCCAATCGGATCGCCGCCGGATACGATCAAGACAAACGGAGTGAAAATGGCGGCAAGCACCGTCAGAACAATCAGCGCAGTCAGCAATCCCATGATGATGTAGAGAAACTCGGTCTTGCCGAACGCGAAATTGAAATACTGGCCGGGCCTACGGTCGCCGAACAAGATCACGCGGTGAATCGAAACCGCCACCGCCGCAAACGCGATGGTTTGCAAAACGAGAAAGACGAGGTTGAACGCCAGAACTTTCTCAAGGATCGTTCCGACGGTCAAAGGATTAGGGAGTGTGCGTAGCGTTTCGCCCTCCAATCTCAAGATGTAAACGCTCAACCCGATTTGCGCGGCGAGCAACAGAGTGATCGGCAGCCACGCCAATCGGAAAATCGTAACCGAGTTCCAGAGCGTAAATCCGATCGCACGCCCGGCTGTCCGAAACACCGGCAACTTGTTCATTGAAGCCCCCGCCCCCAATACTCGGGACCAATCTGGCGCCTGAAGACATGCAACAGTCAAAGGGGACTTAGAGAGTGGCTCAATTAAACATATGTGACGACACAACTGCCGCGCGATTTTCAGTCCGAAAACGCATCCACATACGCGCTCAGCGCCGCCGTGCCGCCGGTGTGCAGGAACACCACCGTCTGCTCTCGCTTGAACGCACTTTTGCGTACTTCGCCGATCAGCGCCGCCATCGCTTTGCCCGCATAGACCGGATCGAGCAGCAGCCCCTCCGTCCGCGCGGTGAGCTCGACCGCCTCGCGCATCGCATCCGTTGGAATGCCGTAGGCCGGGCCCTGATAGCCGTCAATCACCTGCACTCGCGACGACACGTCGAGCAACGGCACGCCGGCGTGATGCAGCGTCTCAAGCGCCAGCGCATGAACGGTGCTGGCGATATCTCCACCGTGCTTCTTGTAGACGTTGACGCCCAAGATCCGCGTCGCACTGTCGGCGAGCGTCGCGCCCGCGATCAAGCCCGCCTGCGTCCCGCCGCTCGATGAGCCATGCACGATCGCATCGATGGTGATCCCCATCGCCGCCGCTTGGTCCGCGATCTCATCGAATGCAGCGACATAGCCGAGAGAGCCCACCGCATTCGACCCGCCGATCGGCACGACATAAACCCCGCGCCCGGCCGCCGAATGCGCCGCCGTGACACTTTGAAAGACCGCCGTGGACTCTTTCTCGTCCTTCACAAAGTGAACCCGCGCGCCCAACAACCGGTCGTAGAGCACGTTGCCCGAAGACCGGTACGCCTCGCTATCGCGCGGTACCATCCCGATCAGAATAAGATCGCATGGCAGCCCAAGCTTCGCCGCCGCCGCCGCCGTTTGCCGCGCGTGGTTCGACTGCACTGCACCGAATGTGACGATCGCCCCGGCACCTTTCTCGAGCGCCTCGCCCATCAGAAACTCGAGTTTACGCGTCTTGTTCCCGCCGGTCGCAAGCCCCGTGCAATCGTCCCGCTTCACCAGCAGGGTAGGGCACCCATCGCCCAAAGCCGCCCGCAGCCGCTCCATCCGCTCCAATGGCGTCGGCAAATGGCCGAGTGAAATGCGCGGAAACTGCGACAGACTCATAAGAGATCTTTCTTCCTGGGACCGCGGGCGTCCCGCCCGCTCTTTGAGAGTTTCAGATGCCGCAAGGTCGGGCAAGATGCCCGCGGTCCCAGGAAGTTCGCTTTACGTCACAGCCACGATGAAGGTAGACCACCATCATGACCGCCGACATCATCATCCAAGACCGCGAAGAACTCACCTACCTCCTCTGCGAGGCGGCCGAGTTCGAGCACGCGGTGATGTGCACCTATCTCTATGCCATGTGGTCGCTGAAGCGCGAGGAGGGCGAAGGCGTCACGCGCGACGAGCTCGCCGCGATCGAACGCTGGCGCGCATCGCTCCGCCTAGTCGCGCGGGAGGAGATGCTGCACCTCTGCCTCGTGAACAATTTGCTGGCGGCCTTGGGGTCCGCGCCGCATCTGTGGAAGCCGGAACTGCCCGTTCGCCCTGGCCGCTTCCCCGCCGACGTCGTGATGAAATTGATGCCGTTCTCGGCCGCGGCACTCGACCACTTCCTCTATATCGAACGCCCCGAAGGCATCGCGCTCGAAGACGGTAAGGGCTTCGAGCACGCGCAATACCACCGCGCCGCGCGCGCCGACCTGCTGTCGCCGGCCGCGCAGGACTACGTCAGCCAAGGCCACCTCTATCACGGCATTCTGAACGGCCTCATCCGCCTCGTCGAGCAAGTCGGCGAAAAGAAAGTCTTCGTTGGCCACGCCCAATCCCAAGTCGGTGGCGCGGAGTTCGGCTTGCCCGGCCTCTTCAAGGTGACGGACCTCGCCTCCGCCCGCCGCGCGATCGAGGAAATCGTTATCCAAGGCGAAGGCGCGCCCGCCCACAGCGAGACCTCGCACTACGCCCGTTTCGCGCAGATCAAGAACGAACTCGCGGCGCGAAACGCCGCGCGCCCCGCGTTCGAACCTGCGCGCAATGCCGCCGCGAACCCGACCTTGAGCGACACGGCGGAAGGCCCCGACCGCACGCCGATCGCCGACCCCGCGGCGGCGAAGACCGTCGACCTCGGCAACGCCATCTACGCGCTGATGATGCGCACGCTGGCCCAAGTGTTCTCGCCGGCACCACTCCCCGCCGAGCTGCGTGTCGGTATGGCGGTCGGCTCCACCGAACTCATGTACGCGCTGCAAACGGTGGGTGAAGCGGCGACGCGCATCCCCGCGGGCGGCGCGTTCACCGCAGGCCTCACGTTCTCGCTGCCGCGCTCCGCCGGCCAACTCGTACAAAGCTGCGCCAGCCAAATCTTGAGCGAGCGCACGCAAGAACTCGCCGACGCCGCCGCGGCGCTTGAAAACCACGTCAACCTCGGCGGCGTCGCCCCGCGCCTCGCCAAACTCGCCAAGCGCTTCGACGAACTGCACGACACGTATGAGGAACACATCGCCCTCACCGTCGAGCAAACCGCGCGCGCGAAGCCGAAGCCGCCGATCGTCGACACACCCGGCGACCCGAACGTCGCAACAACAAAAGACATCACCGTCCGCTTCGACACCAAACGCTGCATTCACTCGCGCCATTGCGTGCTGGAGGCGCCGAAGGTCTTCCGCGCCAACACACCGGGCACCTGGATCCATCCGGAGGCGGCGAGCCTCGAACACATCGCTCACGTCGTGCATAATTGCCCCTCAGGCGCGATCACGTACGAACGCCACGACGGCGGGGCAGGGGAGCGCGCCCCCGACGTCAACGTGGTACGCGTGCGCGAGAACGGCCCCTACGCTGTCAACGCCGCGGTCGCGATGGGCGACGCACAATTCACGCGCGCCACGCTGTGCCGCTGCGGCCAGTCGAGGAACAAACCGTACTGCGACAACTCCCACATCAAAGCGGGCTTCGCCGCCACCGGCGAGCCCGCGACGATCGCCAGCGACCCGCTGGAATTCCGCGCCGGCCCACTCACCATCGACCCACTCCCCGATGGCCCGCTCCAACTGATCGGCAACATAGAAATCTGCGCCGGCACCGGCCGCACGATAACCCGCGCCCAAAACGCCAGACTCTGCCGCTGCGGCGGCTCAAGCACGAAGCCGTTCTGCGACGGCACGCATGCAAGGATCGGATTCAGAAGTTAGGCCTTTCTTACTTCCTGGGACCGCGGGCATCCTTGCCCGCTCTTACTTGCGGCGTTGAAAGAGAAGAAGAGCGGGCAGGGATGCCCGCGGTCCCAGGAAGTAAAAAACTAAAACCACTTCGTCCACTTGAACACCGCGACCTCCAGCGCCACCAGCACCGCCAGAATCCCGAGCAGCACCCAGAACGCGTTCGGGTCGCTGGCGAAGGGGATGCCGCTTACGCTCACCCCGAAGAGCGACGTGATAAAGCTCAACGGCAGCATGATCGCCGCCACGATGGTCAGCACGTAGGAGTTCCGGTTCTGCCGCTCGGTCAGACGGTTCAAGACCTCGTCCTGCACCACGCTCGCCCGTTCGCGCACGCTGTCCAGTTCTTCGATGTAGCGCGTCGTCTCGTCGGCAAGTTCGCGAAAGTGCACCGCGTCGATCGCATCCAGCATCTCGTGCTTCTCGCCGGTCAGCCTGGCCAGCGCCTCGCGCTGCGGCGCCAGATGCCGGCGGATCGCGATCGCGCGCTTGCGTGCCTCGCCCAAATTCTCGCGCACCGTATCGACGTCGCCGGACACGACCTGATCTTCAAGCCCGTCCACTGCGTCCGACAACTCCTCGACCACATGTCCGACGCGCGCCAGCAACGCCTGCGCCAGCTCGAACAGACAGTCGACCTCGTCCTTCGGCCCCACGCCGCGCGTGAGCCGCTCCTCGACATCCCGCGTCGCCATCAAGCGCCGCGCGCGCGTCGTGATGATCCGCCGCTTTTGAATCCAAAGCCGGAGCGAGATCATGTCCTCCGGATCGGCGCCCGGATTGAAGTTGACCCCGCGCAAGTTCACGATCAGCCCCGGCCCCTGCGGCGCCACGCGCGGCCGCGTATCGGGCGCGAGCAGCGCATCGACCACCACGTCGTCCAACCCCGCCTCATGCCGGATGTAGTGCTCGGCATCCTCCTTCGTGCGGTTGAGGTGCAGCCACAGCACGCCCGCCTCCGGCGTCCAAGCGCGGATCTCCGGCCACTCCACCGCCCGCGCGCCACCCTTGCCGTCGAGCAAGAGCCCCACGATCAAGCCGTCGGCCTCGCGATCCTGAACCTCGTGCTCCATCGCCCGTCCTCTATGCGGCGCCGTGTTGCAGCTGGCGGTCGTATTCGGCGGCGTCGAAGTGACCGAGCGATTCCACCACCAACCCGTCCGCCCCGAAACGCCAGTCTTCATAGCCGGAAACGCGCACGAACCTTCCCGTGCCCGAGGGGCCGGTGTTCGTGCCGGTCAGCGTCCAATGAAAGTGCACACGCTCACCCTTACGCTCCAGCCGGTCGAAGAAAACCAGCATATCCGGAAACGCGGTTATGAACCCCTGCGCCACCTCGGCGATCGCCGCGCGGCCGACGGCGGGCGCGCCGTCGTTCACCTGGAGCGATCCGGCAGGCGAGAAGAACGAGGCGACCCGCTTCGCATCGTCGCTGCACCACGCTTTCGCATAGCCTTGCGCGAAGGAATGAAGGTTGGCCGGGATCATCAGTAGAGCCGCGTCGCGTCGCCGCCGCCGATGAGCAGCGTCGTGCCGTTGATGAAACTGGATTCGCCCGACAGTAAAAAGGCGACCGCGTCGGCGACTTCTTCGGATTCGCCCACGCGGTTCATCGCGGAGTGCCGGCTAATCGTGCGGCGTATCAGGTCGGGCGCGGACTCGATGTAAGGATCGACCATTTCGGAGTGCGTGTGGCCAGGACAAACCGCGTTCACGCGCAGGTTCTTGTCGCCGTAGTCGATCGCGGCGGTCTTCGTCAGGCCGACGACACCGAACTTGCTGGCGCAGTAGGCGGCGTGACCCAGGTCGCTGGGGACGAGGCCGTACATCGACGACATGTTGACGATGGAGCCGCCGCCCCGCGCCAGAAGCGCCGGTATTTGATACTTCATGCACACGAACACCGCGCGCAGGTTCGTGTTGATGGCCGCGTCCCAGCCCGCCTCGTCGATGTCGGCGATCGGCGTCAATGTCGGCCCCGTGATCCCGGCATTGTTGAAGGCGCCGTCGAGACCGCCGAAACGCTCCGTCGCGGCGGCGACCAGGGCCTTGATGTCGGCGGTCTTCGTCACGTCCGTCTGCACGAACATGCCGTCGCCGCCCGCGGCTTTGATCTCGCTTAAGATCGCTTCGCCCTTGTCGCGGCGCCGCGCGGCGAGAACCACCTTCGCACCGTCCGCCGCCAGGCGTCGCGCCGTCGCCGCGCCAAGGCCGGAACTTGCCCCGGTCACGATGATGACTTTGTTCTTCAAACTCTTCATCGGCAGTTCTCTCCTCGGCGAAAGTCCGCGGCAATAGGCACGGTTCCGCTCGTCCACGCAAGCTTGCGCCGGGCGCATTGCCTCGACGGTGCTTTCGCTCTAGATGATCCAAACCAACGGTGATGGGGGAAGCGGCACGTGGACGGGGCAAAGATTTCAGAGTCGTTGTTCGCAGCGCTCGCAACCTGCAACGACGACGCGGTGCGCAAACTCTGCGCGCCCGGCTTCCGCGCCCGCCAGAACGGCGGCCCGGTGCTCGACCTGGACACGCTGCTCGGCTTCAACGCGGCGGTTCACAAGGCCGTCCGCGACTTCAGGTATGAGAACTCAATCCGCTCCGCCACCGCAACCGGCTTCGTCGAGGAACACGCCGTGCGCGGCACGCTCCCCGACGGCAGCTCGCTCGACCTGCAAGTCTGCGTCGTCGCCGATGTGAGCGGCGGCAAGGTGACGGCGTTGCGCGAGTACCTCGACGGCAAAGCCGCCGAGGGTCTGATCCGCGCGCTGCGAGGGGAATAGGTGATTGGGAATAGGGAATGGGGATTCGGTTATCGGGATTCGGTTGCCGCCACCGATCACCGAACCCCGAATCCCGATCACCCATCACCCATTACCCATTTCCCATTCCCCAATCCCTTGCCCTCCGAACGCCTTTGCCCGAAACTCCGCGCATGACAACCGCGCTCTTCACCCATTCCGCCTGCCTCTATCACGAAACGCCGCCGGGCCACCCGGAGTCGTCCGACCGCCTGCGCGCCGTGCTGCACGCGCTGGAGGATGAGGCGTTCCAGTATCTGGCCCGCGAGGAAGCCCCGCCCGCCGCGCGCGAGGAAATCTCCCGCGTCCACCCGTCGTTCTATGTCGATGCGGTGATGGGCGCGGTACCGGAGCGCGGTTACGGTTCGCTCGACCCCGACACGCATCTCTCGCCGGGCTCGGGCGAGGCGATGCTGCGCGCGGCCGGTGCCGTCGTCGCCGCCGTCGATCGCGTGATGTCGGGCAAGGTACAAAACGCGTTCTGCGCCGTGCGCCCGCCCGGACACCACGCGGAGCCCACGCGCGCGATGGGCTTTTGCATGTTCAACAACGTCGCAATCGGCGCGCTGCACGCCCGCGCGCGCCACGGGCTTAAGCGCATCGCAGTCGTCGACTTCGACGTCCACCACGGCAACGGCACGCAAGTGATGTTCGAAGAAG
>CAZJOM010000101.1:0-12094 GCA_964547645.1 uncultured Flavobacteriaceae bacterium | reverse complement strand
TTCGCCGTTCGCTACGGTGTTCCGCTGAACGTGTCGCAGCTGTTGACGTCGCCGCTGGTGAAGCCGGCGTTGAACCATTTGGCGCGTTGGGCGGCGGTGCCGTGGGTGAAGGATTCGGGGACGACGTAGCCTTGTGCCGCTTTCTGCAAGCGGTCGTCGCCGACGGCGGCAGCTGCGTTCATCGCTTCTTCGATGTCGCCGGGTTCGAGCACCTTCTTCTGTTTCTCGGTGCGGTTGGCCCAGACGCCGGCGTAGCAGTCGGCTTGGAGTTCGAGGCGGACGGAGAGTGCGTTGCTCTCCTCTTCGCTGGCGCGTTGGCGGGCGGCGTTGACTTTGCCGGACGTCCCTAAGACGGTTTGGATGTGGTGGCCGACTTCGTGGGCGACGACATAGGCGAACGCGAAGTCGCCCTTGGCGCCGAGCTTGCCCGCCATCTCGTCGTAGAACGAGAGGTCGAGATAGACCTTCTGATCGCCCGGGCAATAGAAGGGACCGGCCGCGCTTTGCGCGAAGCCGCAGGCTGATTCAACGGCGCCACGGAACAGCACGAGTGTTGGTGCCGGGTACTGTTTGCCGGCGGCTTGAAAAATGCCGTTCCAGGTGTCTTCCGTGTCGGCGAGAACGACTTTGACGAAGGCGCTGCGCGCGGCTTCTTCGGCCGTTTCCTGATAGGGCTCAGCCGGACCTTCCGCGACTTGGCCGCCGCCACCCGCATCGATGCCGCCCAGTAGCTGCCGCGGGTCAACGCCGAAGACGAGCGCCAAGATCACAACCACGATGAGACCTAGGCCACCAATTCCGCCGGCGCGGCCCATCGGCATGCGGCCGCCCGATTGGCCACGGCGATCTTCCACATTTTCACTTTGGCGGCGGCCTTCGGTCTTCATGCTGCGTTCCCTTGGATTCCCGCGTGGGGCGAATGAACGGATTCACCATCGCAGTTTTCGGCCGAAAATCAAAGTGCACGCTGCGACACACCGTCCGCAGTTGTGCATCTGCAACAAACCTGACGCCCCTTGTTTGTGGCGGCGCATTCTGGCGAAGTGTCGTAACACGTCGCTTCTCGGGGGTTGGAATGCTCGTGCGCGTTCTGTCGCTTGTCGCCGCGGGCATCGCTACGGCCGCGCTGGCGCTGCTTTTCATGACACTCCCCGCGTCGCAGATCGACCCGGCAAATGCCTATTTTCAGCAGACGAATATCTATCGCTCCGGCTTGCAGGGGACGAAGACGCTGGCGTTGACGTTCGACGATGGGCCGTCGGCGTTCACCAACGAGCTTCTGGATACGCTGGCCCGCAACAACGTCAAGGCGACGTTCTTCGTCGTGGGCTCGCGCGTACGCCATCACCCGGCGATCATGGACCGCATGATGCGCGAAGGGCATGTGATCGCGAACCACTCGTTCACGCATGCGCGGCTCGGCCGGCGCTACGCGGCGACGCCGGAGCTCTTGATCACCGAGATCGGCAATACGAACGCGGCGATCGCGCCGTATGTTCGTCCGGGACAGGGTCTCTATTTCCGCGCGCCCTATGGCGTTTGGCGCAAGGTGCATGCGGATTTTCTGAATCAAGATCCGGAGCTGAAGCACTATGTCGGCCCTGTCTATTGGGATATCGGTGGCGACATTTCCTATGACGACGACGGCGGTCTGCGTGCGGCGGCGGATTGGGATTGCTGGTCGCAAGATTTGACCGCCGATCAATGCGCTCAAGGCTATATGCGCGAGATCCATCGCAAGAAGGGCGGCGTCGTGTTGATGCACGACATTCGCCAACGGTCGCTTTGGATGGTGAACGCGATGCTGCCGACGCTGGTGGCGGAAGGCTATCGCTTCGTGACGCTCGATCAGGTGCCGGAGTTCGATCAGTACAAGACACCGATCCAGCCGGATGTGCCGGTGGCGCAGAGCGAGGGCTACAATCCCTACGGCGCGAACGCCCGGTGATGCGCGCTCGGACGGCCGGCGCGGCGGCGCTGTTTGCTTTGTCGATGTTGGTTTCGGTTGAGAGCGCGAACGCGTGTGCGTGTTGCACCGACCCCGGGCAGCGCTTTGTCGAGAGCGTGGCGATCGGCACGTTCGAGCGCGGCGAATTGGACGGCGTGCACGTTGCCGAGACGGCGATGCTGTTTCAGAGTCCCGGCTTTCCCGACGACCTTCGCGGCATCGCCAATCCGTCCGGCGATGCCTATCGCGTCAGCGGCGGTATCGGGCCCAAGCGGATCAGCTTTGAGTTGACCGACAAAGACGGGCGGAGCGGCAAGATCGACTTCGCGCTCCCGGCCCGCATCACGCGGTTCGAGGTCGATCCGCGCGCAGAGACGGAAGCGACCGGCGGCAACGGGCCGACGCTCTATAAGGAATGGCGCTTGAGCGGCCGGCCAAAGCTGAGCGGCATTCTGCGCACACGCGGTGCGCCGTACGCGACACTGATCCTGCACGGGCGCGGCAATAGCTGCACGTCGTCTTCCGACTTCGATCAGTGGACGCTCACCGTCTATGGCGGCGGCGCGGCGTACAAGTTCCTGGGCGCGTTGAAGCGCTGAGATCTGTGGCTGCTCCGCAATTTTGAAACGCCAAGATCGCCAAGATGCTCTGCGCGATCGGCACCAATAGCGAGCGTAGCGGCGTTGGAAGTGTCTCACGCGAAGCCGCGAAGCTGCGAAGCTGCGAAGCTGCGAAGCAAGAAGAAAATTGAACCCCGAAAAGCACGAATACCCGAAGCACCAAACTGAACTCGGCGGTTCGGCGCGAAGCGCCATCAGCGCGCGCTACGCGAAGTGCAATTCGTGTTTCTATTCCTTCTTTGCGTCTTCGCGGCTTCGCGTGAGATTTTCAAGCGTCAACACGCACATCAGCGCCTCACGTCTGGCGACGGCTCACCTCGTTGCCGTCGCTGGGCGTGGGAGTTGGCGGGCGGCGTTGCGTTGGTTGATGAGGGCGACGAGGTAGGCTCGGACGTCGATGTCGGGCGGGGTCGCGACGCCTTTGCCGGGGCCCGGACCCTGTTTCAGTTCGGCGAGCGAGAAGTCCATGCGGGCGTCGTAGGTGCGATCGATCTGATTGCGCAGGTATTGCTCGGCCGCATACCACTCGGCCTTAGTCGCGTCGTCGCGGCAGCTAGCGACTTCGGCGGGGAGCGTCGCGCCCCAGCGGCGTTCGATGCAGTGATAGGGATCGAACGAGAGCAGGAACATGCGCCGGCGGATCTCTTCATAGCCAAGCGGGATCGGCGTTCCGTTCGTGCGCTGATACGTCACGACGCAGGCAGCCGCTTCTTGGTCGTAGGCCAAAATCAGATCGTTCAACAGGTCGGCCCCCTGATAGTGAATCCGCTTGTCGGCGGCGGCGTGCCATTCGACGAAGCGCTGGACCTGGTCGCGCAGTTCCTTGAACGAGGTCTTGAGGCGGGCGTCGCGCGAGGGTGAGGAGTATTCTTCCCATTCGCCCTCCGTGCCGTAGATGTTGGGAGGCAGGCGGCCGGGCTGACCCTTCCGATTGACGCCGGCCGCGATTGCGAGGTCTACGGCCTCGGCGCGGTAGCGGATGTCCTCGCAGTTCGCGCGCATCATGTTGCGCACTTCTTGGATCGGTTCGAATTGGAGCGAGCCGCCGCCCAACTTGGCGCGCAGGTAATCGTAGTAGTCGACCGGTTGACCCTCGAGCATGAAGGCGCCGCTCGCCCATTCCCGATCCGCGGGGCGCTCGCCGTTGCCGAAGAATTGCTCGGTCGAGTAATCGGGGAGTTCGGCGTTCTTGGCGAAGGCAACTTTGCCACCGACGTAAGTTCCGTCCGGCGTCTTGGCGGCGCCGACGAGGCGCGCCGGGCGCCAGTTCTTGAAGCCCGCGCCCATGCCGGGCGACGAACGCACGAACTTGCGGCCGTAGGTCCCGCGCGTCAGCGAGTTGTCGGGGTGCGAGTCCATGTAGAGGATGCGGCCGTCGTCTTCGATCTTGTAGACGACGGCGAGGTGGCCGTTCGGGTCGTAAAGGACCGAACCGGCGCGCAGCGACTTGCGGTCTATGCGGATCGGGTAGAGGTCCGTGTCCTCCATATCCGGATGCAAGCGGTACATCGCGGATGAAATCGTGTCCCTTAAATTTACAAGCAGGTCGAGACCGTTCGTCGAGCCGGTGAGGATGTCGCGACGATTTGCAATGTCGTTGCCGCGCGAGGTGTAGCGTATGTCGCGTGTGCTGCCTTTCGGGCTTACCGCCGAGATGTAAGAAAACGGCAGGCCGCGCTTCCATGCGTAATAGGCGCGGAGAAAGTACGGCAGGTCGGCGCAGTCGGCGCGGAAGGTGACGTCCGCACGATCGGTCTTGCGGAATGGATTGGCGACGTTCTTCAGGCACTGATCGATCGTGTGGCATTTCGCGTTGCCGAGGGCGGCGACGAACTCCGCGTAGCCGCGCTCGTCCGCGTCGGTCCAGGTGTCGCGCAAGACGCGATAGACGTTCGTATTGCTGATGGTTGGCGTGGGGGCTGCGGGGCCGGCGACGGCCGCCGGCGGCTTGGGTGCTTGGCCCGGCAATCCCTGCGCCACGGCGGTGTTGGTGCCGAGCAGCAGGCAGACAGCAGTCACCCCGGCCGCAGCCAAGTTCTTACGACGGCGCACGCTTATCCCCCCAGATCGCGGACCTAGTCCTCAGGCTAGCTGGCCGGGGGACTTGGTCAACGCCAAGGCCTGATCCCCAGGCAAATCTCCGCTTCGGTGGCTAAGGCGCCACGATTTCGTGACTTGGCCCGTTTCTGCGGATTAACGTCCTGTCATTGCTTGACTAGTATGATCTTCGCACTATATGTCTCTACATGATAGCGAGAAAACAATGTCTCCAGGGTTTGCGTCGCCGCGGCGATCGCGTGGGAGGGCGCAGTGAGTTCGGCCGAAGTGCACCTGAAGAAGTTCCGCAAGGAACTACATAGCGGCATCGCCGCGATGGTGCTTTTGGCGCTGCTCGAGCGCACGGGGGAGGAAATGTACGGCTACCAGATCGCCAAAGAGATCGGCGCGAAAGCCGGCGGCGCTTCGTTCTTGAAGCAAGGCGCCATCTATCCGGTGCTGCGCTCGCTCCATGCAGGCGGGCTGCTTGAAAGCCGGGTCGAGGTTTCGATGTCCGGTCCGCCGCGGCGCTACTACGCCATTTCAAAGGACGGGCGTGAAGCGTTGGAAGCTTGGCGCGGCGTGTGGTCCGACTTGCGCGAGTTCGTGGACGGGCTTGTTGGCCCGGGAGGCGCGAATGGCTGACGCACCGGGCAGCATCAAGGCCTATCTCGATACGCTCAAGGTTTGTTTGAAGGGCCAGCCGCCCGCGCTCATCCAAGACGCGCTGGCGGATGCCGAGGAATATCTGCGCGCAGAACACGCGCAGGCCGGCGAAGAGTCGGAAGCGCAAGTGCTGGCGCGCGTTATCGAAACCTATGGAACGCCACAGGAAGTGGCACAGGAGTACATCGCCATGGAACAGACAATGGGACCATTCCCCGCTCGTGCCGAAGAGAGCGCGCCCGAACGAAGCGGGCCTGGGCTCTTTGGCGTGTTGGTCGATCCGCAAGCCTACGGCGCGCTGATCTATATGCTGCTGTCGCTGGCGACCGGCATCTTTTATTTCACCTGGGTGGTGACGGGGTTGAGCCTGACACTGGGCCTTGCGATCCTCATCATCGGAATCCCTTTCGCGCTGCTCTTTATGTATTCGGTGCGCGTGATCAGCTGGGTCGAGGGGCGCGTGGTGGAGGCGCTGCTTGGCGTGCGCATGCCGCGGCGGCTGCCGAACCAGGAAGAAGGCGGGACAGTTTGGCAGCGCATCAAGCGCGCGCTGGCCGACGGGCGTACTTGGGGCTCCATGATCTACATGTTGCTGCAACTGCCTTTGGGCATCATCTACTTCACGGTCGCGGTGTGTTTGGGCGCGGTGTCGGGATCGTTCATTGCCGGCGGGTTCTATGAGCTCGGCACGGGCAAGAATGTCGTGCGGCTCGACAACTATCCGGAGCTCGACGCGCTTCTCAACTCACCGCCGGGCTTGGTCCTGCTTGTGGTCGTTGGGATGATCGGGATCCTGTTCACGCTGCACCTGGCGCGCGTGATTGGCTTTGTCCATGGGAAGATCGCCGAGGCGCTGCTGGTTCGCGCCTAAGGCTGAGCCTAAAAGAGTTCTATTTCAGGGGTCGCGGGCTCGCGGCCCCTTTTTCTTTGCCGCGAAATCCGCTCAAGTCGGCTGTCCCCGCGTTTCAGGAGTGCCCATGGCCAAGGCGAGTTCGAAGAACAGCAACAACGACGACAAGCTCTCGGACAAGGAATACGAGGAGCAACTCTACGGACTGCACGTTCAGCTGGTGAAGTTTCAGCGCGATGTGATCGAGCGCGGCTTGAAGATCGCGGTCGTCATCGAAGGGCGCGATGGGGCTGGCAAGGACGGCACGATCAAGCGGATCATCGAGCACCTAAGCCCGCGCGACACGCGCGTTGTAGCGCTCAGCAAACCCACCGATCGCGACCGGACGTCGTGGTACTTTCAACGCTATGCGGCACATCTGCCGGCCGGCGGGGAGTTCGTGCTCTTCAACCGGTCGTGGTACAACCGCGCCGGCGTCGAGCGGGTGATGGGTTTCTGCGACGAGGAGCAATACAAGAGCTTCCTGCACGAGGCGCCGCCGTTCGAGGCGATGCTCACGCGCTCGGGCATCAAGCTGATCAAGTACTATCTCGACATTTCGAAGGACGAGCAGAAAGAGCGGCTTGCCGACCGGCGGTCAAACCCGCTCAAACAATGGAAGATCAGCCCGATCGATGCGGCCGCGATCAAGAAGTGGGACGCCTATTCCGAGGCACGCGATGCGATGTTCATGCAAACGAGCCACGACGCAGCGCCGTGGCATGTCGTGCACGCGAACAAGAAGAAGGTCGCGCGGTTGAACGTGATCCGGCACTTGCTTGGCAACTTCGACTACAAAGGCAAGGACGAGAAGCTTCTGAAAGTCGATCCGGCGATCGTGTTCCGCTTCAACGAAAAGGCGCTGACGCAAGGGCTGCTGGCGCATTAGCGGGTTTGCCTGCACCGGAATGGATTGCTGCCTTGGTGGTGAAAACGCTGACTCACCACGGAACCGTCCAAGCCGAATTTCCTCTAAGCCCGGCGGAGCGCGCTTGCGAGTTCGGTGCGGGCTTTGATCGTTACGCGGTTGAGGCCCAGCCAGGTTGCGAGCTTTGTTAGTTCGGCTTTGAGTGCGGGCGCGACGTCGTTGAGCGGCGCGCCGGGTTCGGCGTGACCGCCGAGGACGAGCAGGCGGCTTTCTTTGCGATCAGATTTCAAGTCGACGCGCGCGACCAGGCGATCGCCGTGCAAGAACGGCATGACGTAGTAGCCCTGTGTGCGCTTGTGCTTGGGCGTGTAGAACGCGAGGCGGTAGTGGAAGCCGAACAGGCGCTCCGTGCGCGGCCGGGCCCAGATTAGTGAGTCGAAGGGGGCGATCAGCGCGTTTGTGTCGATGGCCGCCGCCTTGGCCGCGCGATGGAGATAGGCTTGGTGCTTCCAGCCCTCGACAGTGACGGCGCGCAATGTTCCGGCTTCGATGAGTTCCTGGATGCGGGCCTTCGTGCTCGCGACCGATAGACGGAAATAGTCGCGGAGGTCTTGCTCGGTCGCGACACCGCAGGCTTGTGCCGCGATCTCGACGAGCGTGCGTTGCGCATCTTCCGGCGCGGGCGTCGGTGCCTGCAAGATTTTTTCGGGTATGACGCGTTCGGGCAGATCGTAGAGCCGCTCGAAGCCGCGGCGGCCGGCGGCGGTCAGGAGGCCTGCCCAAAAGAGATATTCGAGCGCGCGCTTGCCGTCGCTCCAGCCCCACCAGTTGCCGGTCGACTTGCCGCCGGCGCTCAACTCACCCGCGCCCAAGGGGCCGCGCTCGGCGATTTCGTTCGTAACCGCTTTGATGAAATCGGGGCGCTCGCGAGCGAAGCGGGTGATGCTCTTCCAGCTGCCGCTGTGGGCGCGCGCGTCTTCCATGCGCCAGCGGAAGAGCGGGTGGCGTTCGACCGGGATCAGCGACGCTTCGTGTCCCCAATACTCAAACAAGGCGCGCGGCTTGCGTTGCGAAAGCGCGTCGAGGGCAGCGACGTCGTAGGACCCCAACCGCGAGAACAGTGGCAAATAATGCGAACGGACGAGAACGTTGACGCTGTCGAGTTGGAGGAGGCCGATCTGTTTGATCGTGCGCAGCATGGCGCCGCGCGCCGGGCCGCATTCACGCGCGCCGGTGAAGCCCTGCGCGTGAAGAGCAATCCGACGGGCTTGGTCAAGGGAGAGCGATTGCGGCTTCATGAGAGGATGGGTGCAGGGATAGGATTTGAACCTATGACCTTCAGGTTATGAGCCTGACGAGCTACCGGGCTGCTCCACCCTGCGTCATCCTAGCGACGTGACCGGCCCGCAATGGGCGCTCACAGTGGGCGTGTCTTACGGCAGTTGGCGGGTGGTGTCCACGGCCAAGAAGGGGTGCAATGTTTATAGGTCATTATGGCCCAGCGTTTGCGGCCAAGGCCGTCGCGATAAGCGTGCCGCTGTGGGTGCTGTTCGTGGCCGCGCAGTGGGTCGACTTCCTCTGGGCGGGCTTTGTGATCTTCGGGGTCGAGAAGATTCGGATTATCGCAAACTTTTTCGGGGTTTCGCCGCTCGACCTCTACTACATGCCGTTCAGCCACGGTCTGCCAAGCGCAGTGCTGTTGGCGCTGGCGATCGGCGGGCTTGCGGCGGCGGGGCTCGGCGGCAACCGCGTGGCGGTGATCGCTGTGGTTGCCGCGACGTCGTTCAGCCACTGGCTGCTCGACCTGGTGGTGCATCGGCCGGACCTGCCGCTGATCTTCGACGAGATGAAGGTGGGATTGGGGTTGTGGTTCTATCCTTATCTTAGTGTGCCGCTGGAGATCGCGCTCTTGTTCGGCGGGATTTGGCTCTACGACCGTGCCGCGCCGTCGCCGACGCGCGCCGGCACGATCGCGCTTTGGGGACTGGGGTTCGCGATGGCGGCGTTGCAGGTGCAGAACACGTTCTTCAACGAACACCCCGCCTCGCCCGAAGGCTTCGCGCAGCTTTCGCTCTTCGGCTACACGATGCTGACCGTGCTCGCCGCCGGTGTGGACTATCTGCGCCGGGCGCGATTGAGGGTTTGACGCGCGGTGCGGCCGAGCCAACAATTGTGCAGAGACGCCAACACCGAGGGGATACGAACATGGAATTGACGCGCCGCCGCGCGATTGCGGCACTTGGGTCGACGATGTTGGTGCCGGTGGTTGCCGGCGCGGCCTACGGCGCCAAGCAAAGTGCCGCCGACAAGGCGTTCGCGAAATTGGCCGCACGCTGGCTCGATCAATCGATGAAGTTCTCGCCCGTGTCGGCCACGCAGGTCGGCGATCACCGGTTCGATGCGCTGCTCGACGATGTGAGCGCGGGCGGCCGCAACGCCGGGCTCGCCTTCGCCAAGCAAACGCTGACTTCGCTCGAGGCGATCGACCGCAAGCAGTTATCGCGCGCCAATCAGGTCGATGCGGCACTGCTCGCCAACGCGCTGAAGTCGCAGATTTGGACGACGGAAAGCGTGCAGGATTGGGCGTGGAACCCGCTCGGTTATCAGGGCATTGCCGGTGGCGCGATTTACACGCTAATGGCGCGCGAGTTTGCGCCGATCGAGAAGCGGCTCGCCGCTGCGACGCAGCGGATGGAACTCATTCCCGCATTTCTGAAGCAGACGCGAGATGAGCTCGTGCCGTCGCGCGTGCCGGTGCCGCATGCCGCAACGTACTCGGCACAGCACAAGGGTCTGAAGAGCATCATCGGGGAGATGATCGACCCGCACAAAGACAAGCTTACGGGCGCGGCGCGTACGCGGCTTGACGCTGCGATCGCGGTTTACAATGCCGCGTGCGACGAGCATCAGGCATGGATCGACGGCACGTTGGTGCCGGCCGCGCAGGCGGACTATCGGGCCGGCGCGGAGCGGTTCGACACGCAGCTGGCGTTCACGCTGCAATCAACCCTGACGCGCGGTGATATTCGTGCAAAGGCCGAGGCCGCGATGGCGAAGTGCCGCGCGGACATGTACGCGGTGGCTCGCCTGGCGTTGGCCGGGCGCGCGGGCGCACCGGAAACGCCGGATAGTCCGTCGCCGGAGCAGCAGCAGAAGGCCATCAAGGCCGCGCTCGAGCTTTCGGCGTCTGAGCGCCCGCCACGCGACAAGCTGGTGGAGGTTGCGACGGACGCGGTGGAGCACGCGCGGAAGTTCGTCCAAGAGCGAGACCTCATCACCCTGCCCGCGGGGCCGGTGAAAGTGATCCTGATGCCGGAGTTTCAGCGCGGGTTCTCGGTCGCCTATTGCGACTCACCCGGGCCGCTCGACAAAAACTTGGACACGTTCTACGCGGTATCGCCGATCCCGACCGAGTGGACGGACGAGCAAACGACGTCGTTCCTGCGCGAGTACAACACGCGCGGCATTATCGACCTGGGCGTGCACGAGGCGATGCCGGGCCATTACGTGCAGATTTTCCATTCGAACTCATACCCGTCGGTGTTGCGCGCCATTCTGTCGTCGGGCTCGTTCGTCGAGGGCTGGGCGGTCTACGCGCAGGAGATGATGGTCGCGGAAGGGTTTGAGGCTGGCGATCCTCTGTACAAACTCCAGCAGCTGAAGATGCTTTTGCGCTCGATCAGCAACGCGATCATCGATCAGGCGATCCATGTCGACGGCATGACGCAAGCGGAGATGATGAAGTTCCTCACCGAAGGCGCGTTCCAGGAAGAACGCGAAGCCGCCGGCAAATGGCGCCGCGCGCAACTGTCGGTGACGCAGCTGTCGACGTATTTCGTCGGCTACGCGGAACATGTGGAGACACGCGCGGCGGCGGAGAAGCGCCCAGGGTTCAAGCTCAAGGCCTATCACGACAAGGTGCTGAGCTATGGCTCGCCGCCGATGCGGTATGCGCGGGCGCTGATGTTTGGGGAGGCGATTGTGTGAAGGGGGCGCCCTATTTTGATTTCGCCTACCCTCCTGGATCTTACTTGAAGCGAGCAGTTCGATGCGAAGTGATGCTCTAGAAGCGGACGCCTTGGAAGAGCTTGAGAGATCTCTACATCGCGCGGAAGTTCGACGGCGGGCCGATTTGATGGCGTCGTATCTCTCCGACGAATTTGTCGAGATTGGACGCTCGGGGCGCGTCTACGACAAGGCGCAGATACTTGAGGCCGTCGGCGCGGAGCCGGATGGCGTCGCGATCGAAGCCAGCGATTTTGTTTTTCGGCGGATCGCCGAAGGCGTTGTGCTTGTGACCTATGCCACGAGGTCACATAACGGCAGCGCGTTGCGCAGTTCGATTTGGCGGAAGGCCGGCGAGCGCTGGCAGCTGGTTTTCCATCAGGGAACGCCGACCAACGGAACTCGTGAAATATGAATCCGGTGATACGTGACAAGCTCTTGTGGTTTGCTTCACCTGGGAGCGCGGACATTCTTGTCCGCTCTTGCGGCGATGGAGCTTCAGAAAGAGCGGGCTGGAAGCCCGCGCTCCCAGGCTGCGCTAATCCCGAGCCTCTGAGCCCTATTTCAGGGACATGATAACGATTGATGGCAACAAAAAACGCCCCGGCCGTGAGGTCGGGGCGTTTTTTGTTTGGTCATGAAGAGGATTTGTTCGCACTGGCACTTATGTTTTTGTCTGTCGTTAGCAGGTCTGGCGGCGGCCTACTTTCCCGAGGCTTAAGCCTGAGTATCATGGGCGCTGGAGCGTTTCACGGCCGAGTTCGGGATGGGATCGGGTGTAGGCACTCCGCACTTGAGCCACCAGACCGGCTGACGACAGACAGGGATCAGTCATCAGGTATCAGAATGGGGCGCGGCGTCGATGCCGTGCACCATTCTGATCCCTGATCCCTGATTACTGATCCCTGCAACTGATGCCGTCACTAGGCATGGATAAGATTGAAGAGTTGAGGCGATCAAGCCGATCGAGCGATTAGTACGGCTTAGCTGAGCGCATTGCTGCGCGTACACATGCCGCCTATCGACGTGGTGGTCTTCCACGGCTCTCAAGCGAGACCTGG
>CAZJOM010000100.1:8930-12175 GCA_964547645.1 uncultured Flavobacteriaceae bacterium | reverse complement strand
GCGTCGAACATTTCCTTGAAGCGATCGTAGGTGCCGATGCCGGGCTTCATCATTTTCGCGAGCGGCCCGTCTTCCGTATGCTCCGGCGCGATCTTAAGGTAGCCGCCGACGTGATGTGTAACGAGCTCCTCAACGTATTCGGGGCTCTCGACCGCGAGGTCGTAGCGCACGCCCGACGCGACCATCACCTTCTTCACACCCGGCACCGCGCGCGCTTTGCGATAAAGCCCGATCAGCGCCTCGTGGCTCGTGTTCAAGTTCGGGCAGATGCCGGGATAGACGCAAGACGGCCGCCGGCACGCGCTTTCGATTGCGGGGTCCTTGCACGCCATCCGGTACATGTTCGCCGTCGGCCCGCCGATGTCGGAGATCACGCCGGTGAAGCCCGCGGTCTTGTCGCGGATATTGCCGATCTCTTTCAGCACCGACCCTTCCGACCGACTCTGAATGATCCGCCCTTCGTGCTCCGTAATCGAACAGAACGTGCAACCGCCGAAGCAACCGCGCATGATCGTCACGGAGAAACGGATCATCTCCCACGCTGGAATCTTCGCGTCGCCATAGGACGGATGCGGCGCCCGCGCGTAAGGCAGATCGTAGACGCCATCCATCTCCGCCATCGTCAGTGGGATCGGCGGTGGCGTCAGCCACAACTCGCGATCCGCATGGCGTTGCACCAATGCGCGTGCGTTGCCGGGGTTGCTTTCGCGATGCAAAACCCGCGAGGCTCGCGCGTAAGCTTCTTTATCTGCAATGACCTGTTCGCACGACGGTAAGCGCACGACCGTCCGCACATGGCTCTGCCGCGCGCCTTCATCCGCGCTCTCGATATCGTCGGCATGCGCCTCGTTCCAACCGTCCGGCACGCGCGACTTGAACAGCGCCACGCCGCGCACGTCATCAAGCTCCGACGGCTTCGCACCCGCGGCTATCCGTTGCGCGACCTCGACGACCGCGCGCTCCGCGTTGCCGTAAAGCAGAATGTCCGCCTTCGCATCGGCCAGGATCGAGCGCCGCACCTTGTCCGACCAATAGTCATAGTGAGCGATCCGCCGAAGCGACGCCTCGATCCCGCCGAGCACGATCGGTACATCTTTGAACGCCTCGCGACAGCGCTGCGCGTAGACGACGGAGCATCGGTCCGGCCGCTTGCCGCCCTCGCCGCCCGGCGAATAATTGTCATTGTGCCGAAGCCTGCGATCCGAGGTGTAGCGGTTCACCATCGAGTCCATGTTGCCGCCGGTCACACCGAAGAACAGGCGCGGCCGTCCGAGCACCTTGAACGGCTCGGCACTCTGCCAATCCGGCTGCGCGATGATGCCAACGCGAAAGCCCTGCGCCTCCAGCAGCCGCCCGATAATCGCCATCCCGAAGCTCGGATGATCGATATAGGCGTCGCCCGTCACAACAATGACGTCGCACTGATCCCAGCCCAGCCGCTCCATCTCCGCTCGGCTCATAGGCAGAAACGGCGCGGCCCTCTGGGGCTTGGCTTTGGCGAAAAGAGGGGCGGCGGCGAGCATGGCGGCCCTGAAGTGGGCGCAAACGGGCTTCCAGTCAAATCCCAGACGTTTTAACCCTTTTTCCAGACGGCCCGCCCCGAAATTACCTTTCAGGCGTGTCCTTTACGCACTGCACACGCCCCGGGCGAAATGCGAGCCTGCTGGTCTGGGGACTTCGTCATCGCGTGGGGGCGCGTCAGACAGTGGCCGAGGGGGCTAACTTTCCGTCGGAGAATGACGTCACGAAAGGACGGCTGCTGCTGTCCGGCGCGGACGCCATGGGACCAAACCCGTGGAGCACGCCGCGCCCGACCGCAGCCGCGCATGGCCTGACGGCGGACGACTTCGATGACGTCAAACTCGACGAGGCGCGGGTGCACTCGAGGCGCGAAATGCGCGACTATTGGGCCCGCCTCCTCTCCGCCTTCATCGTGCCGTTGAGCGTCGTCGGCGTCGCCTACTACGTTTTGGTTGGCATTCCGAAGTTTGACCTGCAGCACCTGCCGCAATTCGAATGGGTCGCCTATCTGGGCGCCTCACTGCTGCTGGCGGCGATCGCTGCTTACGCGCAGACGCGCCAATACTCGGCCGCCAGGGAACTGCACCACCGCCTTCTCACCGCCACCGACCGCCGTATGGAGTTCCAAGCCGCGGATCGCAAGTGGCTTGAAGATCAACGTCGCCGCACAACGACAGCGTTCTGGATTCACGACATCCGCCGCATCGCCAGCGAAAAGGGTATGCGCCCAAGCGACGCCTTCGCACAGGAAGTCGGCAAGCTCTTCACCGCTTGGGGATGGATGGTGAAGCTGAACCAACGCGCGCAAGACTACGGCGTCGACATCTTCGCCAACGGCAAGGAAGGCAGCGCCGTCGTCCACTGCCAGCACGGCACCGAAGCCGGCCCCGCCACCGCCGAGATCCGCGACCTCGCCGGCAGCCGCCACGCCTTCAACGCCGACTACGGCTTATTGATCTCGATCCACCCGCCCAGCGGCTCGCGGACGAATGAATTCTTTTCCGACCGAGGCCAGCTCGAGTTCTGGCATCTCGGCCATATTCTCGAGCAGTGCCTGGCCCTCTACAAGCAGCGCACCGGCGAAGCCCCGCCGTCGGACGACACCCGCGCGCACTTCCTCAACCCCGACGGCACGCCCATTCTCTGGCAATCGAACGAGCGCGACGCCGCCGAATAGCGGTCTCGCCTCACGGGAACACGAACGTCAAGGTCGCAACGACCGTGCCCTCACAAAGGTTCGTGCCGCCGAAGCATTCCGCCTCGCTAAGGTCCGTATCAATCCAGCGTACGTCCAACGTCGCCTTGCCGACCTTCGCCGACAAGCCGATGTCGTAGAAAAAGTAGTCCGGCGTGCCGAAGGTGAGGTTCTCGTCGATCCACTGATAACCAAGCTTTCCTGATGCGCTAAGCCCACCATCAAAGAACAGGAACTTGTCGGTGATCGGAACGCTCAAGCCGCCGGCCACTTCCACCGACGAGCCCGACTCGAGGAAGTAGTCCGGGCTCCACGCGACTTCGAGAGAGCCCGTGGCGCCGCCAAAATCGTGGCTGAGCGAGCCAATCAATTCGAAATAGTCGTTCTCGTTCGCACCGGGCGGATAGTTTGCACCCGGATAGGCATAGTAGATTGCCTTAATCGTGCCGGTCGTGGTTTCCGAAAGCGCCCCGGTGAAACCGCCATAGAAATCGACTTCATAGTACGTTTCCGGCACGTCGTTGAAGTC
>CAZJOM010000100.1:3400-8830 GCA_964547645.1 uncultured Flavobacteriaceae bacterium | reverse complement strand
ACGTTCAAACATCACTGCACCTGCTCGCCGTGCTGCGAGAGGTCGAGACCTTCCATTTCCTCCTCAGCCGAAACGCGGAGACCAAGCGTCACGCTCACCACCATCAGGATGACGTACGTCACCACCGCACAATAAGCGCCCGCATAGCCGAGACCGATGAGCTGCGTCGTGACTTGATCCGGATTGCCGTCGATCAGCCCCTTGCCAAGGCTGTTCACGCTCGAAAGCGCAAACACCCCCGTCAAGACCGCGCCAACCGCACCGCCGATACCGTGGATGCCGAACGCGTCGAGCGAGTCGTCGTACCCGAACATCCGCTTCAACCACACCGCGCCGAAATAACAGATGATCCCAGCGGCACCGCCGATCAGAAGCGCACCGCTCGGCGCCACGAAACCCGCCGCGGGTGTGATCGCGACCAAGCCCGCAACCGCACCCGAGAGCAATCCGAGTACGCTGGGCTTACGCGCGACCAACCACTCGACCAGCATCCAACCGGCCGTAGCAGCCGCAGCCGCAATCTGCGTATTGGCCATCGCGGTACCGGCAAGTTCGTTTGCGGCAACGGCCGAACCGGCATTGAATCCGAACCAACCGACCCACAGCAGCGACGCACCCGTCAACGCATAGAGCAAGTTGTGCGGCGACATCTCTTCCGAACCATAGCCGGTGCGCGGACCGAGCACGAGCGTGCAAACAAGTCCAGCGATGCCCGCGTTGAAATGGACTACCGTGCCCCCTGCAAAGTCGAGCACGCCCATCGTTCCCAAGAAGCCGCCGCCCCACACCCAATGCGCGATCGGCGCATAGACCAGGATCAGCCACAGCGTCATGAACGCGATCAGCGCCGAAAACTTCATACGGTCGGCAAACGCGCCGCAAATGAGCGCAGGCGTAATGATCGCAAACGTCATCTGGAAGGTCATGAACACCGACTCCGGGATCGATGGTGCCAACGCGTGCGCCACCCCGTTCGTCATCCCGTTCAGGACAAGGCGATCAAGCCCGCCGACGTACGGCTGGTTCACGCCGCCGTTGGTGAACGCCAGCGAGTAGCCGATGACCGCCCACAGCACGGTGATAATCGCTGTAATTGCGAAACTCTGTGCCGCAGTCGCAAGAATGTTTTTCTTGCGCACCATGCCGGCATAGAAGAGCGCTAAACCCGGGATCGTCATCAACAGGACCAACGCCGTCGATATCAGCATCCACGAAGTGTCGCCGCTATTCAGATTGAGATAAGCCAGATGCGGCGGCAGGGCCGGCAACGCCGGCGCAACCGCAGCCGCGGCTTCAGGCGCCGCGGCAGCTGCAGCCGCGTCGGGCGGAACAGCAGGCGCTTGCGCCATTGCCATCCCGGCCGCCACGATTGACGCCAGCGCCGCGGCACCAACTCGATATTTTCCTAGTCCAAACATTGCCTTCCCCCAACGTTGCAAAACCTTATCCGCGCAGTGGCCGCGGTCCCCGATAGGTCCGCTGAACCGGACGCTTGGGATTGTGTGTCGCCAGTCGCGATTGCAGCCGCTCGCTCACCGATTGAACCGGCGGCGCCCCCGCTTGCAGCGCGCGCTGCCACCCAAACGAGCCGCCTCGCTTGAACTTCAAGATCTGCTGGGGGCCCGCCTCAAATCGTCCCGCCCCGTAGGCAACCCCCATCGCTGCGACGCCCAGCACTGCGACGAGCGCTTGGTCTTGATGCCGCTCTTGCAACCCGATCCGCGTCAGCATTGCCGTCGCCGGTGGCGCCAGATAATCGCCGTAAACTGCGGTCGCACTCGCCATTGCGACCGCAACCACCGCTATGATCCGCGCGAGCGCCGCAACAACCCCGGAACTCGCTCGCAGGAGCTCCAACGCGGCGATAAACAGAAAGAGTGAGAAGAGAAGCGTGCCCGCTTTTGCGCTCCCCAATACATCCAGCACCGCCATCGGTGTCTGCCAGAAGGGCTCTGTCGCCCGCGAAATCGTGTCCATCCCCATGCCCATCAAGTGCTTTTGTGCTGCAAACGCTAACTGAAAGATTGATTAGGAAAAGCCTGAAGAAATCGCATTCCAAACTTTGACCATTTCGCTGATGCAGCAACAGCACAGCTGTGCCTGGAGCGCATGCAGTGCGCTGCCCGAATGTGCACATCGCTGCTCAACCCAAGCGCAGCGCTTGCCCGCTGCCCAGGGAACGAGCATCTCTGTAGCCGCCATCAATTGCGTCGCCGTGCGCCGGCGGCCATTTTCACCGCCATCTACAAAGGAGCTCTTCGATGAAACGCGCCCTCGCCGCCCTTTCTCTCCTCGCAATCGCCTGCGCCGCGCAGGCGGGCGACGACGTGAAGGGATCGAAGGATCATCCGTTGCTGACGCGCTACCCCGACAGCTTCATCACGGAGTACGAGAAGAACTTCAACAGCGTGACGTTCGCCGTCGGCAAGACCGCCGACGGCAAGCCGGAAGAAAAAGCGATCGAAGGTCAAGCGACACTATTTCGCTACTACTACGACAGTCCGGAAACGCAGCCCTCACCGCTGCAGGTAATTCGCAACTATCAAAATGCAATCAAGGCGATCAAGGGTGAAGTCGTGTTCGAACGCCTACCGAAGGAAGGCGACGGTGGCGAAACCACGCTGAAGGTCAACACCAATGGTAAGGACGTCTGGATCAAGGTCGAGCCCGACATCTGGAGCGCCCCGACGCAGAGCTACAAGCTATCAATCGTCGAAGTCGAAGCGATGGCGCAGGTCGTGAGCGCCAACGCGATGCTTGACGCGCTGAACAAGGACGGCTTCATCGCCCTCTACATCAACTTCGATACCAACAAGTCCGACCTGAAAACCGACGGCGAAGCAACGGTGAAGGAAATCGTGGCCCTCTTGAAGGCCTCGCCGACGCTAAAACTCAGCATCGAGGGCCACACCGACAACGTCGGTACGCCGGCCGCCAATCTGAAGCTCTCCGAAGCCCGCGCCAAGGCGGTGGTGGACGCCGTCGTCAAAGCCGGCATCGACAAATCCCGTCTCGCCTCCAAGGGCCTGGGCCAGTCGACACCCATCGCCGACAACCGCACCGATGAGGGCAAAGCAAAGAACCGGCGTGTAGAGCTCGTAAAGAAGTAAGCTCGCTCTCTAAGCCCCCGCGGCGCGCTTCTGCAGATCGTGGATCGCAGCCACGCTCGGTTGCGCCCGCGGCATGCGGTTCCACGCGTCCAGCGCGGCAATCTTGTACGCCTCTGCCAGCGTCGGATAGTTGAACGTATTCTCGACGAAGTAGTCGAGCGTACCGCCCAGGTTCAGCACCGCCTGCCCGATGTGAATGAGCTCCGTCGCGCCCTCACCCACAATATGCACGCCGAGCAGCCGCCGCGTCTCGAGCGCGAAGATCATCTTCATGAAGCCGGTCGAGAGCCCCATGATGTGCCCGCGCGAGGTCTCGCGGAACCGCGCGATCCCGCACTCGTACGGGATCTTGCGCTCGCGCACCTGCTCCTCCGTCATGCCGATCGTCGACATTTCAGGAACGGAGTAGATGCCGTAGGGAAAGAACTCCGGCGCCGCATGCGCAACCTCGCCGAACGCGTGGCAGGCGGCGATCCGCCCCTGCTCCATCGATGTCGAAGCGAGACTCGGAAACCCGATAATGTCGCCGACCGCATAAATGTGCGGCACCGCCGTCTGAAACGTCGCCTTATCGACTGAAAGCCGACCACGCGCATCCGCCGTCAATCCGGCAGCGGCCAAATCGAGCGCCGCCGTCGCGCCCTGTCGCCCCGCCGCATAAAGTACCATGTCCGCGCGCACCTGGCGCCCGTCCTCGAGATGAACAACCGCGCCCTCGCTCAACCGCTCCACGCGCGAAACCTTCGCCTTCAGCCGCAGCGTGACACCGCGATCGCGCAGATCGTGAATGAACTCATCGACCAGCTCTTGATCCACAAACGGCAGAACCCTCGCCGCGGGATCAATCAACGTGACTTTCACGTCGAGCGCAGAGAAAATCGTCGCGTACTCGATGCCGATGACGCCCGCACCAATCACCGCCAACGTCCGCGGCAACGACTTCAGTTCCAACACATCGTCGGGATCCAATACCGTCTCGCCATCGAACGGGACGTCCGCAGGCCGGAAGGGAACGGTGCCGACCGCCAAAATCACGCGATCGGCGGTGAACTCAGTAACGGGACCACCCTCGCTCGCCTCGCCGCGTCCTGCCCGCCGAGGCCCTGGCGAAGGCGGGTCGCCAGCGACCGAAATCCGATGCGCATCCAAGAACCGCGCTGTGCCTGCAATCTTGTCCACCTTGTTGCGGGCAAACTGATGCTCGAGAATCTCGACCTCATGATCGAGCGTGATCGACAGCCGCCGCCGCAAATCCTCAGCCGAAATGTCCTGCTTCACGCGATACGCGCGCCCGTAAAATCCGCGTTCCCGCCACCCCGAAAGGTTCAGCACAGTCTCGCGCAGGGTTTTCGACGGGATCGTGCCCGTATGCACGCAAACACCGCCGACGCGATGCCCCTTCTCCACGACGAGCACCGACTTCTTCAGCTTCGCCGCCTGAATAGCCGCCCGCCGCCCCGCAGGACCAGAACCGACGACGATGAGATTGTAGTGAGACATGAGTTCCCGGACCCGCAATAGATGTCGGCCCGATTATGCTGCACCCGCTCTAGCGATCCGATTAACCGCGCGCATTTTTACGCTTCGCTAACGTTTAGCCCAGGAATCTCAAGCTCAACCTTCTTCCGTCCCTTCCTCCGCGCCCACACCACGCCCGGATAGCCCTTCAACGGCCCGAGTTTCTCGCCGGTATACGTCCACTCCTGCAGTTCCTCGATCGCAATGTGATAAAGCGGCTCGCGCCCCGTGCGACCGTCGAACAGCGCGCGCGGGATGTTGATCATCTTCGGCGAATGCGCACGCTCGTAGCTCAGCGGTGACCCGCAGCGCGAACAGAAGTACCGCACGCGCCCCGCCGCCTTGTCCTCATAGCGCGTCACGAGCGTTTCGCCCTTCTTGATCCGAAAACGGCTCTTCCATACACCAACATAGGTCGCATACGCGGCACCGTGCGCTCGGCGACTCGCCGCTGAATGATCGTGCCAGGCCCAGAACGCCGGGAAGGCGATCTCCATCTCCACCGCACCGCACAAACAGTGCGCGGTCACCTGCGGCAGTGATGCCTTCCGGGCACGGGGCGTACTCTTTACTTTGTTCACGGGTAGGAACCTCGCTGTGAAGGCGAACGCCGATGTTGCCCCCGCCGAGCCCCGTTCGCTAGTGTCCCCGCAACAAACTACAGAAATCCCAGGGGGAACGTCATGGCCGAGCCGGAAACGAACGAAGGCGCCCACGTGCGCGGCCGCGAACTGACGGTGCAGTCCATCTTCGCCGCCGTGATCGTGGCCGGCGTCATGGGCGTCACCTATCCCTACATGGT
>CAZJOM010000100.1:0-3300 GCA_964547645.1 uncultured Flavobacteriaceae bacterium | reverse complement strand
TGCTCGCCGTCCCCATGCGCCGCCATTTCATCGTCGACGAGAAGCTCCCGTTCCCCGACGGCATGGCCGCCGCCGAAACGCTGAAAGTCCTCGATCCGCCCCGAGGCGCGGCCAAGGGCGATGTCGCCTACGATCAAGCCCGCCGCGCCGCCGCCGTACTCTTCGTCGGCATGACCCTCTCGGCCGTGTTGATGCTCTTCCGCGAAGACGCGCAGATCTCCAAACTCATCCCCGAAAGCTGGACTCCCGGTGACCTTGCTTGGGGCACGGCAGGCGCATCCTTCGTCCTCGCCGCGCTCGGTGTCGGCGTCTCTTACAGCCTATTGAGTATCGGCAGCGGCTTCATCATCGGACTGCGCATCTCGCTTTGGCTGATGGTCGGCTGTCTGATCGGGTGGCTTCTGCTCCCCTACGAGCTGGTGCAAAGCGGCATCCTGCCCGACCACCCTACCCGCACGAACGTTCTCTTCTGGGTCATGTGGCCCGGCATCGGCATGGTGATGGCGGCCGGTATGACGATCTTGGTGACACGGTGGCGGCTGCTCATGGAAGCCTTCCGCGGACTCGCCGCCGCGGGCAGCGGCAGCGACGAGTTCCCCTTGAGCATCGTAATCGTCGGTATCGTTGGGCTGACAGCCGCGCTCTGCTACCTCCAGGAACTCTACTTTGGCATCCCGGTGTGGATGACCCTGATCGCCACCCTCGCCTCAGTCCCGCTTATGTTGGTGGGCCTGCGCGCACTCGGCGAAACCAATTGGGGCCCGATCTCCTCGCTCTCAAACCTGATGCAAGGCCTCTTCGCCGTTATCGCGCCCGGCAACGTCAACGCCAACATCCTCGGCAACGGCACCACCGGCACCATCGCCTCGACGTCCGAGGCGCTCATGCAGGACTACAAAGCCGGCCACATCATCGGCTCCAGCCCGCGCGCCATGACGATCGCACAGCTCATCGGCACACCGATCGGCGCTGCCGCACTCGCCTGGAGCTACCCCCTGCTCGTGAAGACCTACGGCATCGTTGGCGACACAGCGCAGCTCGCTGCTCCCAGCGCCCGCCGCGCCGCCGGCTTCGCCGAAATCTTGAGCGGCGGCATCGACAAGATTCCTGAATCCGCCCTGATCGCGATGGCGATCGCCGCCGTCCTCGGCATCCTCTTCGCGCTCGCGGAGCAAGACGAAAAATGGCGCTGGGCCGCCCCCTCGCCAACCGGTCTCGGTCTGGGCGTGTTGCTCCCCTTCTCGGCGGTGGCCACCATCTTCATCGGCGCCGTCATCGGTGCAATCTGGATGTTGGTCGCCAAGCGCTCCGCCAGCGTCTACATGATCCCGCTCGCCTCAGGCTTCATCGCCGGCGAAGCAATGATCGCGGTTGTCCTCTCGCTCTACTTCGGATTAACCGGATAGAGCAGCGCGCCTCTCCGTCACCTTGGGTAGTCCTGCCAAAGCCACTCAAGCGCGGCCGGCAGCGTTTGCTCCAGAACACGCGGGTCGGCGTGGCGGCCGCCGAGAGACAGCGTAAACCGATATGGATAGCCCTTGGCGGCCAGAGCTTGCGCCATGCGGCGGTTCGCGAGCGGCCAGTTGTGCCACGTGTCTTCCGGGTCGTCGGCGTGGAGATCGCGCTCACCGACCTCAAGCCAAACGCGCAGTGGCTTGCGCGCGCTCGCGGGGATCAGCGTCGCGTGATATTCCCAGGCGCCGCGCGGGCTCGCCGGATCCGGCGGCGATTGCTGGTTCACATAGGTCCCGGAATACGAGAGCACGCGGCGGTAACGCTCCGGGTGAAACCAGGCCATCGTGAAGGCGCAGGCGGCGCCAGAGCTCACACCCATCGTGGCGCGGCCCTCCGGATCGCCGGTCAGCGTGACGCCGGTTTCTTGCACCACGCGCGGCAGTACTTCCGTTTCGATGAAGTCGCTGTAGCGGCCGGAGAGCGTGTCGTATTCCAAGCCGCGCTCCGACCCCTGCGCATCGCCGCCGCCACTGTCGACGAGGATGGCGATCATCGCGGGCACGCGCCTGGCGGCGATCAGGCTGTCGAGTACCGGCGGCAGCGTGTTCAGATAGAGGTGACCGTCTTGCACCACGATGAACGGCGCTGGTGTTCCAGGGACATACTGCACGGGCACGTAGACCCAGACCGTGCGGCTGTAAGGCGCCGCAACCGACTGCTCGTGTGCCTCAGCCGCGATGCGATTGCCGAAAGCATCCCGTCGCTTCGTAGTCTCGTTCTCCAGGCGCTTGATGCCGGGATAAATTTTGCTGTCCCCTGATCGCATCACGAAGGCATGGGTCTTGCCCAAGGGGACGCCGGGTTGCGGCAGACATTCCGGCGCCGGCATGTAGTCGGGGCCGATCACGTCGTCGCCGTTTGCAAGGGGCGGAAGCGCGCTCACGACCGCCGGAGCGCTTCACGATAAGGCGTCATGTCCCAGCCGGGATAGCGCGACTGCGCGCGGGCGACTGTCGTCTCGGTCCAGAACGGATCGCCGGGGCGCTGCACGCCGAAACACGCGAGCTGTTCCGGCGTCGCGCGCTCGAATATCTCGCGCCAGGGCCGCGTGTGATGGAACTGCCACGCGTGGAAGCCGATGCTTTCGTCGCCCGCTTTCTTGAAGCAGGCCATTACGGCAAACCGGCGCGCGTGCGGCGCGGTCAGGTTCGTGGCGCGGTGATAGACGTCAATCGTGTAAGGGATCGCGGTGCCCGCTGGCGACGCGCTGGAGCGCTCATACCGCTTCAGGCCTTTCTGCAAGGCCGCCTGCGCCGCCGGGTCTTGGTTCAGCGAGGCCTCAGGTCCCGCGACCTTGGCGCTGTCGGGCCGTGTGACGTAATTCATCGCGCCGTGGGCTTCGGTAACGTCGGTGAAATAGCTGAAGATCGTGACCGAGTTCTTCACCGCGTCTTCCGAGGGCACGGTCAGCGTGTGGTTCGAGAAGTCGCAGTGGAATGGCTGGTCATAGTCTGCATCGCCGGTGAACTTCGCCCAGGCCTGGCACTGATAGAGATGCACCGCCTCGGTCTTGAGTGCCGCCTTCGCGAAAGCGATCAGCGCCGGATGCACCCCGATCATGTTCAGCGCCGGCGCGCCCGAAAACGGGATGGCGTCAAGCGTCGCGAACTGCAAACGGTGGAAGCGTCCAATCTCGTCTGCGCGCTTCTTGTCCAACGGCTCCTCGCCGCCCGCATCGCGCGCGAAAACCTGCTCGAAATCCGCCCGCACGGCCGCAACCTCTTCCGCGTTGAAGAAGTCGCGGATCAGCGTGACCCCGTCGCGGCGCCAAGCGTCGATGTCGGC
>CAZJOM010000099.1:11172-12259 GCA_964547645.1 uncultured Flavobacteriaceae bacterium | reverse complement strand
CTGTCCGCGCAACTCGCCAAGACCTTCAACCGCTTCACCGACCGCGACGCCCGCAACCTCCTCAGCCACTGCGCCCAAGAGATGCAGCACTTGGCGACGTTTTTGCCTGCGCTCCACGCAGCGTTTGGCCGCGACGGCTCCTAAACGCAGAACGGCCGCGCTCCTTCGCAAGAGCGCGGCCGTCGTTCAGTCCAAAGGCGATTCAGCGACCGTACGGGCCGTACTGCGGCGCGTTGTAGGGTGCGTCGGGATCGTAGCCCTCGTCGTAGCCTTCATCGTATTGAGGGCCGTAACCTTCGTCGTACTGCGGACCGTAGGCTGGCGCCGCATAGGCGTTGCCGTAGTACGGCGCGCCGTAGGCTTGCGGCGCGTAGACGCGATCGTGGCAAGCGCTGCTGGCGATCGCATTGCCCGCGAGGCCGCCGAACAGCACGCCCGCCACCGTCGCACCGCCGTTGCCGTGGTGGCGATGATGACCCCAGTGGCCATGACCATGCCCGCGGCCGATGTTGTTGCCGATGATCCCGCCGAGTACGCCGCCGATGATCGTGCCCGCAACGCGGTCGCCTTCACAGCTGCGATAGTCGCTCCGCGCATAACCGTAGGCCGGCGCGCCGCGATAGGGCTGCGCATAACCCGGCCCATATGCCGGCGCGGCATACGTCGGCGGCGCGTTGTACTGACCGTAATTGCCGTAGATCTGACCCGCCGACGCTGGCACCGCCGCCACCGTCATCGCGCCCGCCGCCAGCGCGGACAAAGCCAACTTCTTCATCTGACATCATCTCCCAGGGACCGGCCCACTGACAAAGCGGACGGACAACCGCAGAACCGGAACCCACATCCACGGCCATTCAAGCGGCCACCGCCTGAACCCCACATGAATGGCGGGAAGTGCAGCGATTTCAGAGGCTTAAGGCGCCAGCTTCGCGCAAGTGTGTCCGCGCGCGTTGCGAGCGAGAGGTTCGCTCTTTAGTCTCGAGCAAGATTAGGGGACATGAGATGGCGCTGGAAATACTCGATGGAACGATCGATGCGGCCGCGCCGATGCGCGCAAGTGGCGGGTACGCGATCTTCGACACGCTGC
>CAZJOM010000099.1:0-11072 GCA_964547645.1 uncultured Flavobacteriaceae bacterium | reverse complement strand
GCCTTCAAAACCTGGTCTGAGGTCGATCGTATCAAGGTCGAGCTCCGTTTCGACCATGATGCCAAGCGCCGCGTAACGACGAAGGGCTGGGTAACGCGTGGCGAAGGCTACGCGATGTTCGGTCTCAACCTGAATGCAGACGCGCTCGGCAAACTCGGCGGCGCCACCACGCTCGAACTGCGCCGCAATGGCAAAGTGGTCGTCGCACAGCAACTGAGCGCAACGCCCACCAAAGCCGAACTCCTGGCCTGCGTGCCGGTACCATCCACCGGCCCCTCAGATTCGGAGTAAGCAACAGAACTAACCGGTCGCGAGCACGATCTTTCCGAAGTGCGCGTTTCGAGTCATGTGCGCAAAGGCCTCGCTCGCGGCCTCAAGCGGATAGACCTTGTCGACCGGCAGCCGCAGACCGCCGTTCGCCAGCGCCGGCATCAGCGCTCGCGTGGTCTTCGCGACGATCTCTTCGACCTCGGCGCCGCTGCGCGTGCGGAAGGTGACGCCCACATAGGTGATGCGGCGCAGCGCATGCAGATTGAAGTCCACCTCGCCTGTCAGTCCGGCAAGACGTCCGACATTGACGATGCGCCCGCCGATGCGCGTCGCCTTGAGGTTCTCGTTCATGAGCGGCCCCGCCAGCATATCGACGATCAGATCGACGCCCTTGCCGCCCGTCGCGCCCAGAACCTGCGCCACCCAATCCGCCGCGCGCGTGTCGATCGCGTGGTCGGCGCCGAACGCCGCCAACTTCGCCCGCCGATCGGCGGACGTTGACGACCCAATCACCAACCCCGCGCCCAGAAGTCTCGCGACCTGCAACCCCATCAACCCGACACCCGAACTCGCGCCCTGAATCAAAACCGATTGGCCGGGCGCGAGCGCACCATGCGTCGCGATCGCGTCGTGCATGGTCTGCAAGGCAACCGGCAGGCCTGCCGCCGCCTCGAACGACAGTCCCTCTGGCACGGGATAGATGCGCCGCGCATGACCGGTCGCGAACTCGGCGAAAGCGTTGCCACCCGCGGCCATCACCCGGTCGCCCACGCGCCACGCTGTCGCCGCCGCGCCAACCTCTACGATCTCGCCCGCCCATTCGAGACCAAGCGGCGTGCCCGCACCGCCGACACTGCCATGCGCGGCGCCCTTCAACATCGCAAGGTCCGCACGGTTCAGCGCACTCGCCCGAACCCGGACCAAAACCTCATCAGGTTTCGGCACCGGCCGCGGCACGTCTTGCAGAACAGGACCATCCGGTGTCGAAACGATAGCGCGCATCAAACTCACACCTCATCTGCCCGCGATGAAACCGCCATATAGCGGCACCCGGCTCCGCAAGACCAGCGCTCCGTGGGGTACGCGGCCGTCGGCGAAAGCGACCGCATGGCGCTCGCGCCGCCGCGCGTCGGTCGATAGTGTGCGTCTTGCGAGTTACCCGCGGGCCGCAAAGGCGACGCGATCGACGAGAAACAACTTGAGAAATGGATCAGGCAAGCCGCTAAGATTCCAGGCTTCCTCGCGTCTTAGGATATCGGTCTCACCCTCGCGGGCGCTTACTTGGCGTCAAGGTAGATTACGACGCTGTGGTTCCTTTCGTGGACGATGCGCACGCGGGGATAGCCCTGCAGCACCATCTCGTAGGTGTAGCTTTTGACGGCAGTCTCGCTGCTTTCGAAGAAGTACGAACTCTGCAGGCACGCCGCGACGTTCTTCGACGCTGACGCAGCGAACGCTGCGCTGTCGCTCTCCGCCGCTGCGGGGCGCGTGCAATAGTAGCTTGCGAAAACGGGACCGAGGCGGCCAGGCGGCGTCATGCTCTGCTGAATCTTGCACGTGCCGAATCCCTCGATCGGCGTCGAGCCGAGCCCTGCATATTTCTGCCGCTCCGCCTCGTTCAGATAGAACGACTTGAACGCCGGCGTTTCCTTCTGCCCGTCGCCTAGCACTTTGCGGATCGTTTGGCAGAACTTGTCTTGCGGTACCGCAGAGGTCGTCGTTGCGGGGACAACCGCCGCGGGCTTCGCGGTCGCGGGCGCAGCGGACGGCGTCGGTTCGCTCAGTTTTGGACCGAGCCCCATCATCGCCACCATCGCCGCAGCTTTGCTTGGCGACGTGACCGCGCCGTCGAGCCCCGTTCCGTCGCATGCGAACTGCCGGGCTTTGAGCGGCCAACCGAACGACGTGGGCACCCACGGATTGCCCGCGACCAGCGGTGCGGCGGGGACGCTCCTGCCCGTCTTTGTCATTCGTTCGTTCGAAATCTGCTGGACCTGACCCTTAGCGCAATCAAGTTCGTAGCGGCGAATGTCGAACTGATAGCTGACATCGCCGTCCGTCAACGGCTCCGCGAGGTAGCGCGCAATGCGCACGTGCAAGAAGCCCGTCGTCTCGTTCTTTGCGGTTCCGCTCTTTTCATACGCCCAAGCATCATTGCCGTCTTTCACGACAAGCCACGCCTCGGCGGACGCTGGCGCCGCGGCCGCGACTATCGCCGCAATCACAAAGGGAAGGAGTTTCACGGTTTCGCTCCAAGTTTTGCCATGAGATCCATGGCGGCGGGCTGGTTGGGCGCGGTCTGAGCGCTCGGCGCTTGCGCGCTGGTGCAGGCGAGCTGGACGACGAGCCGAGCCCAGCCGTCGTCGCCCGGGCTCGTCCAAGCTTGCGTGGCGAGGAATTCGCGATCGATCACCGGGGGAAGTGCGATGGACACATAGCGCACCACCTTCTCGGGCTTCATCATGACGGTCTTGCAGTTGACGTGCCAGCTCTCGAACGCAAAGTAGTAGTCTCCACTCAAGCTATCCCGGCGATAGTCCGGCGTGTAGTTCCCCACCGTCACGGAGACCGTGCCCGCCTGTTTGTTTTCGAACAAACTGTCGTAGTAGGCCACGGCCCCACCGCTGATGGGGAACACGACCCAGCCCTCCGCGCGCGCGACTCCCGCCGCGAGTGCCAAGCCCGCAACCGCCATCCGAACGGTACCAAACATGAAGTTCTCCGTGATTCACCCGGTGGGCGCAGCAAATGTCGGCGGGCCCGGCCGGTCCATACCCCAACTGCGGTATGGTGGCGTGCGCAGTCGCCCCGTAGCCCATTGCCGGATTCAACTGGAGATCGTCGATGAGCTACCTCGCGCGTGCCGCGCTCGTTCTTTCCGCCCTTGGGCTGAGCGGCTGCATGGACCTTGTAACCGGCGGTCCGTTGATAACGCCCGGCACCCCGACCGGCACGATTCAGTTCGTCAACGAGACCTCGCGCTCCTTCGACGTGATTTTGATTTCGGGTTGCGATGTCGGCAGCTACGGCTTGAACCGGCTACCCGACGACGTGGTCGTGCCCTCTGGGCAGACCTATTCGTTCACCGTGTCGGCGGGATGCTGGGACGTTGGCGCCGGCACGATCGGTGTAGGCGATGCAATGCAGCGCCTGTCGGTCGTACCCGGCGGCACGGCGCGCTACACCGTCACGGACTAGATCTGGGTCACCCGTGCCGCGTGGTCTCGGCGAGAAAGCGGCCCATCTCGCCCAAGATCTCCGGCGGCAGATAAAGCCCTGTCGCCGGAACGATGTGCACGATGGCGCGAGGGTGCCCCTCGAACGCGGCGACGGTCTCTGATACCGGCACGCCACTGTGCTCGGCGCCATGCCAAACGGCGATCGGGCAATCTACGCCGGCGGGGTCCGCAAAGACGCCGCTGGCGAATAGATTGAGTTCCGCGGCAAGCCCCGCGCCCGTAATTTCGAACGCGTCGATCACCGTGGCCTCAAATCCGGTGACAATGTCGTCTTGGGTCGCGTAACTCGCATCAGTCGCTGACAGGGCGACCTGGCGTCGCAAGACGCTACGTAGGAACGACGTGTGAATGGAGCGGTGCAAAAGCTCTGCGACGCCCTTGATGGCCCAAGGCTGGCGCGACAGGGTAGAGAGCACAGACGGTAGTGTGCCCGGTGCTCCCGCCGGCGCGCGGCGCAGACGCGGCGCGCGAAGCGCGATGCAGCGCACACGCTCGCGTAGCCGGGACGCGGCCTCAATCGCAAACGCGCCGCCGGTGCCGTCGCCGAGCAGAGCGACGGAACGGATCGCCAGCTGATCGAGCAGCGCTTCCGCATCGCCTGCGACGGACGTGAGTGTATAGGGTTCGCTCGGCGTCGACTGACCGAAACCCGGCCGGTCGAACGTGATGAGCCGGAGCTTCGCCTCCACTGCCGCGCGCGCCAGCGCCGGCATTATGAGGCTGGCGGCAGACCCGACATGGAAATAGAGCGTCGGCCGCCCGGTCGCGACGCCATACTCCCGATAGAACAAGCGTCGGCCGTCGCCGAGTGTGATGAACCGCCGCGGCGGAGCATCGACGCTCGCTCGCGCGGTCGGCACTTGCGCCGGCGCAATCGCGGCAAGCTCGGTCAACATGCCGACCAACTCGCTTTGCCGGCGCGCACCCGTTTTGCCAAAGATGCTCTTCAGCTGCGTGCGTGCCGTATGAGACGAAACGCCGAGTTCGCTCGCCGCATCGTTCAGCGCCAGCCCCTGCGCAAGTTTCGCGGCAAGCCGTCCCTCTGCCGCCGTCAGCCCAAGCCCCTGGCTGGCGATGCCGGGCGTCTGCGCAAGATCGCGGCTCGAAAGCAACACGATCGCAAACAGCGGCTCCGCCCAAAACGGCTTGAGCCCGAATGCCGCCGTCAGTCCTTCGGGAAACGCTTCGCGCGCCAGCACGATCGCAAACGCACGGGCAGTGTCATCGTCTCGTGCAAGCGTCAGCGGCGTCGGCGCGCCGCGCGCTTTCCCGGCGGCCACAAACGCGTTCTTCAGCGCAGCGGCCGAAAGCTCGTTCAGCGCCAGTTCCTCGCCGGCAGTCACAGCGCGCGTAAGAAAGGGTTCAACACGTTCAGCAACCCGGCCAGTCAGTGCGCGAACACGCGCCTCGCCGGACATCAAAATCGCATCCCACGCAGGAGCCGTCGGCTGCCGCGTGCGACGGCCCGCATTCAGCTTGTCGGCCAGCGCCGCTGCGCGCGCTGCATGGTTCGTGATCGATGCGGCAACCGCGTCACGTGCCGGGTCGAGCGCTGCCGGCAACGCATCGATCGTTCGAATGACGTCTTCCCAGCGCGCGGGCTCCTCAGCAAACGCGTAAAGCGCCTCGACAACGGCAAGTGCCGCGGCCGACTGGGCCGCGCTTGTCGCCTGACTGGCAAGGGTTTTGTCGAGTTGGACCATCGGCCGGAGAATGGCGGAACCGGCCGCGTTTCTCAAATCGATCGGGGCATGCCTTGCCTGAGGGCAGGTGTGACGCTAGCTACTGTCTGTGACGGCAGCGTCAAACGGGGGAAGTACATGAAGCTTATGGCACGTGCGGCGGCACTCGCGGTGGTTTTCGTGGCCAGTGTTCTGGCGGCCGCAGCGGCGGAGCAAGCGAAGCCAGACGACACATTGAAAGCAACCGTTGCGGGCTCGTGGCGTACGCCTGCCAACGTCGAACGCGATCAGTGGCGCAAACCGGTCGAGGCGCTCGCGTTCTGGGGCTTGAAGCCCGGCATGACCATGCTCGAGCTTTCGCCCGGCGGCGGTTGGTGGACTGAGATATTGGCGCCCTACGCGCGGATGACGAACGGCCGCTATATCACCACGGCGGCCGACCTCGACAATCCCGAACTGCCACAAGCGGCGCGTGACGGGCGGTCGGCGTTCGAGAAGCGCTTCGCCGATCGCGCGATCTATGGCGAGGTTCAACTCGTGAACTTCGGTGCAAAGTCCGTGGGGCTCGGCGCACCGAACTCGGTCGACTTCGTCCTAAACGGTCGCAACATCCACAACTGGATGGCGCAAGGTACACTGGACAAAGTAATGGGCGAGAGCTTCGCGGTGCTGAAGTCTGGCGGCGTGCTTGCGATCGAGGAGCACCGCAACGCGCCCGGCGCTACGCAGGACCCTAAAGCGCCAACCGGCTATGTCACAGAAGCGTACGTTATCGCTGCTGCCGAACGCGCGGGTTTTAAGCTCGCTGCACGATCCGATCTCTATGCGAACCCGAAGGACGATCGCGACCATCCGTTCGGCGTCTGGACGCTGCCGCCAACGCGCCGGACCGCGCCGCAGGGCCAACCTGCCGATCCGGCGTTCGACCGCGCACCCTATGACGCGGTGGGCGAAAGCGACCGCATGGCGTTGCGATTTGTGAAGCCGTAGGACAAGAGCGTCGTCAGTCTCACCTTCGCGAAAAGCGGCGCACAGAGGTGGCGATGAGCACTCCCGTCAATCCGAACAAGGCCCTTTGACCTTGGTCCGACCGGCCGGCAGTTCGGCTTGTTCCAGCGATAAGCGGCGCGAGGCACCGCGCGGTAGAATAGCTGCGCGAATCGCCCGCGCCACAGGGGCGGTCACGGAGGTGCCATGTCACAGGGTCCTACGGAGCGCGAAGCTGCCAAGACAACCGTCAACCGGCTTTGGAAGCTGTTCTTGCCGTTGACCGGCATCACCGTCGCGCTGTCGTTCATTGCGGTGCTCTATTTCGGCTACGATTTGGCGAAGGGCAAAGTGTCCCCGTGCGAGAGCATCTTTCAGCAGACGACGGTCGGGCTCTCGACGAAGATCAAGTTCCTGAAGACCGAGGGGGAGTTGAAGCTCGGGCCCGAAAAGGTGGCCGACCTTAGCGAACGTGCACAGATGACGGCGCTCGACCTCAAGACCTGTTGCACGGTGCTTGATGCGGGTCGCATCGATCCGGAACAATTCCTATCGTGCAAGTCGAAGGCGCGCAGTTATGATGCGCGGATTGACGACGTGGTGGCGATTGTCAAGGCGGCGCTCGCGTCAGGTGCGAGTAGCGCTTCGGCCGCACCGGCACAGCCGCAACTTGCCGCCGCGGTGGAGGCTGCGCGAGCGGTCTCACAGGATTTCAACCAGCATGTGGTCAAGGTCGCCGCCGAACAGCAACTCAAGACGCTGCAAGCCGCACCCTCGGCTCACTTGACTGTCGACGCGACGGAGCGCGAACCAAACGACGACGGCCTCAACGCCAACCTCGTCGAGTTATCTAAACAAGTGAAGGCAGCGATCGAAACGAGAGCCGATGCCGACGTGTACACGTTTACGACGCCGGCCACGTATCGCGATTGGATGCATATAGAACTGCAGAACCTATCGACGACGCTCGATCCTCAGCTCGAATTGTTCGACGCAACGAAAGCGGCGATCGGTTCGACATCGAACGGGACGTCCGGCGGCGACGCAAGTTACGACTTCGTGGCGCCGCCGTCGGCCAAGTTTAGCGTGCGTGTGAGCAGTCACTTCGCGGCGAACGGTGGGGTCTATGCGCTGCGCATTGTGCCCAAGAAAGCTTACGACGCGCACGAACCGAACGACGACATTCTCTCCGCTCGTCGCATTTCGGAGGGTGCGCCGATCAAAGCCGGGATTATGGATCCGCATGACGTCGATGTGTTTTCAATCGCTGGCGCCGCAAGCGGCGAGCGCACGCTGACGTTGACAATCGCCAATGCATCGTCGACGCTTCGTCCGCACCTTGTCGTGTACGACGCGAGCAAGTCCGAGATCGGCAGTTCGGCCAATGCGACCGCCGGCGGCGATCTGAACTATTCGATCAAAACTCCAAAGGGCCCCGTTTACTTTCGCATCTTTGACCACTTCACCTCAGCCGGCGGCGACTACACACTTACCGTCGCGTCGCAGTGAAGTCTGTTGGCGTGCTCACCGCCTACGTCAAGTGCACCCGCAGGTGCTGAAGGCCGTGGAAGAACACGGTTGGCTTCCATGTCACTTTCTCTGCCACAAGGCGCATCTTCGGGAAGCGTTCGAACAGCATCTGAAACACGACGTGGGCCTCAAGCCGCGCGAGCGGGGCGCCGATGCAGATGTGGGTGCCGCCGCCAAAGGCGACATGCGGTTTCGCTTCGCGGGTGATGTCGAACGTGTCAGCGTTCGCATAGGCGCGGGGGTCCCGGTTTGCGGCCGGGAGCCACGTGACAATAGCTTGGTGGGGTTTGATTGGGCAGCCTTGCGGCTCCATCTCGCGTGACGCGACGCGAACCGTGATGTCGACCGGACTTTCGTAGCGCAAGATCTCTTCGATCGCCGGGTTCATCAGTTTCGGGTCGGCTTTCAGTTTGGCGAGCTGATCGGGGTGTTTCAGTAAGTTGTAGATTCCATTGCCGATGAGATCCGTCGTCGTGAGGTTGCCGGCCACAAGAAAGCCGATCAGGTTGTCGCGGATCTCCATGTCGCTAAGTTGCGTGCCGTGATCTTGCGCCTCAAGGATGTCGTTGATGAGGTCATCGTGTTTGGTTTTGCGGCGCAACGCAACTTGCTCGTCGAAGAAGGCACGCAGGGCGAGCGTACCTTTGACATACTGTGCGGTCTCTTCCGGCGTGCGGATCGCTTTGAGGCTGAGGATGAGCCCCTCAGACCATTCGCGAAATTGGTGGAAGCGGCTCTCATCAAGGCCAAGCACGCGGGCGATGACTTTCACCGGCACCGGCATGCAAAGCTCTTCCATCAAATCGACCGGCCCTTTGCGTGTGGCCAGGTCGTCGAGGATACGAGCGACGATATCTTCGACGTCGCCTTTGCACTTCGCAACGCGGGCGTAGAGCGCCTTCTGAAGCGGCGGGCGCACGCGCGCGTGCTCTTCGCCCTCAAGGAAGATGATGTTGCGGATGCCGCCTTCTTGGCGCAGCTCCTGCGGCTCGTTGATCTCACGCAGCCGAAGGATCGCCGCCTCTTCCTCGGATCGGGCCGCCGTTCGCCACATCGTCCGGTCGGTCAGCACGCCGCGCGCATCGTCGTAGCGCGAGACGAAGAAGGCGCCGAACATCGCGTCGCGCTTCACCGGGCACTGCTCGCGGACGGCCGTGAGCCGTTCCTCGCGATGCTCGTGATATTCGGGGTCCATCTGCGTGAAGCCGAAACCTTCGGGTAGTGGTTTGTCGGTCATCTTAGCTCTCCCACTTCGGTTCGCGCTTGTCGATGAAGGCGCAGATGCCTTCCTCGGCGTCGGCTTCGAGCATGTTCTGCGTCATCACCTCGCTCGCAAACGCGTAGGCGTCGGAGAGGCCGAGTTCGAGCTGGCGATAAAATGCCTCTTTGCCAATACGGATCGAGACGCCGGATTTTGTGGCGATGTGCTGCGCCAATTTCATCGTCTCGGCGCTCAGCGCCGCGGACGGCACGACGCGATTGATAAGCCCGATTTCGCGCGCACGTGCCGCCGGAATCATGTCCCCGGTGAGCAGCATTTCCATCGCTTCCTTGCGCGCGACGTTACGCGACAGCGCCACCATGGGCGTCGAGCAGAAGAGACCGATGTTTACGCCCGGCGTCGCGAACCGCGCCTCTTCGGCGGCAACGGCGAGATCGCAGCTGGCGACGAGTTGACAGCCGGCGGCGGTCGCAATCCCATGCACTTGCGCGATCACGGGTTTCGGCAGCCGCACGATGGTCTGCATGAGCTTGGCGCACTGCTTCAGCAGCTTATCAAAATACTGCCGCCCGCGATCGCCGTCCTGCCAATGCTGCGTCATCTCTTTCAAATCGTGGCCCGCCGAAAACGCCGGTCCCGCCGCCGCAATGATCACGACCCGCACTGTGGGATCATGCCCCGCCGCATCCAAAGCCGCTTGCAAGGCTGCCATGAGACCTTCCGACAACGCGTTGCGTTGTTGTGGGCGGTTCATCGTGAGCGTGAGGACAGCGTTGCTTCGCGCGGTCAACAGCAGGGCGTCGTCGGCGGGCTTGTCGGGCATGGGGGGCTCAGCGGATTTCGCCCTGACTCTAACCGCCACGTCCCCCCTCTGCCATCCGCCTTAGCTACGCTACACCGGACGGTCCCCCTCACCCGCTTGCGGGGTGGGGAGGGCCGTCGCGGAAGGCTATGGTGGAAGGGGGGGTGAATGGTATCATCTTACCACATTAAATTTTTCGCGCTTTTTCGCCGCATTCCGGGCGCTGTGCATTGACAAGCGTGCAGGGCCCCCGTATCCACCGCGCCTTCGAATTTGGACCTCTAGGAACCTCGGAAACCTCATGTCGACTTATTCGGCCAAGGCGTCGGAGATCAAAAAGGACTGGGTGCTGATCGACGCCGAAGGGCTCGTCATCGGCCGCCTGGCTTCGGTGATCGCGACCCGCCTGCGCGGCAAGCACAAGCCCAGCTACACGCCCCACATGGATTGCGGTGACAACATCGTCGTCATCAATGCGGAAAAGGTCGTGCTGACCGGCAACAAGATGAAAGACAAGATCTTTCACTATCACACCGGCTATCCGGGCGGGATCAAGGACCGTGTGGTGGGCAAGCTCCTCACCGGCAAGCGTCCGCAACAAGTGCTCGAGAAGGCCGTGGAGCGCATGCTCCCCGGTGGCGTCCTCGGCCGCAAGCAGCTGTCGAACCTCTTCGTCTATGCCGGCAAAGAGCACAAGCAAGCCGCGCAGCAGCCCAAGCCGCTCGACGTCAAATCCATGAATCCGAAGAACACGAGGCGCTAACCCATGGCCGATGAAGTCCGTTCATTCAGCGACGTGAAGTCGACGCTGATCAAGCGCCCGGCAGCCGACGCGAAGCCGCAAGCCGAAGCCACGAAGAAGCGCGACGCGCAGGGCCGCTCTTACGCGACCGGCCGCCGCAAGAACGCGGTCGCCCGCGTGTGGGTGAAGCCGGGTTCCGGCAAGGTCACCGTCAACGGCAGGGAAGAGAAGGTCTACTTCGCACGCCCCGTGCTGCGCATGATCCTTCGCCAGCCGCTGGTCGTCACGAACCGCGAGACGCAGTTCGACGTGACCGTCACGGTGAAGGGCGGCGGTCTCTCCGGGCAAGCCGGCGCCGTGCGCCACGGTCTCAGCCGCGCGCTCGTGAACTACGAGCCGGAGCTGAAGCCGCTCTTGAAGCAAAAGGGCTTCATGACCCGCGACAGCCGCATGGTCGAACGCAAGAAATACGGCAAAGCCAAAGCCCGCCGCAGCTTCCAGTTCTCGAAGCGCTAAAGGCCAAGCAACCAGTTTCTCCGCGCCACGCGAGAGAAGCGGTGGGGAAGGGCGCCTCCGAAAGGGGCGCCCTTTTGTTTTG